>CALUMZ010000104.1 GCA_944321865.1 uncultured Muribaculaceae bacterium | reverse complement strand
CACATGCGGTCAAGCCGAGTATGGCAGCTCCGCAGCCACCACTATATTTGTTCGCAACCGTATTTTCGGATTGACCCAAAATTTTGCGTCCCTACAGTAACGTAACCATCCGAAAAGGGGCATAAAAAAAGCGCACCGCTGTGTGGGGTGCGCTTTTTTTACTTATTGTAACCGTAAAACGTGCGGATTACTCTGCTTTGGGAGCTTCCTCGGCGGCAGGAGCGGCAGCCTCTTCGGCTTTCACTTCTTCGGCCTTTACTTCGGTAGCTGCAGCAGTCTCGGCTTTTTCGGCAGCCGACTTGCGGCGCGAGCGACGAGTGCGAGATTGCTTCTTCTCCTTGCCTGCCGAGAGCATGTTTTCATTGTAGTCAACAAGCTCTATGAAGCAAGTAGCAGCACCGTCACCCTTGCGGAAACCGGTTTTGAGGATACGGGTGTAACCACCGGGACGGTTGGCAATCTTTTGTGAAATCTCGTTGAAAAGTTCTTTGATAGCTTCCTTATTTTGCAAGTAGCTGAACACCAGACGGCGGTTAGCAGTGCTATCTTCCTTAGCACGGTTGATAAGCGGCTCGGCATAAACCCTGAGAGCCTTAGCCTTTGGCACAGTGGTGAATATCCTCTTGTGCTGAATCAGAGAGATAGTCATGTTGGCCAACATTGCGTCGCGGTGGCCCTTCTTCCTGCCAAGGTGGTTGAATTTTTTATTATGTCTCATCGTTATTACTCTTTATCCAATTTATACTTAGAGATGTCCATACCGAACGAAAGGTTCAGGTTGGCAAGCAACTCGTCGAGTTCGGTGAGCGACTTCTTACCGAAGTTGCGGAACTTCAACAAGTCGGTTTTGTTAAATACTACCAATTCGCCGAGCGTTTCAACTTCAGCCGACTTCAAGCAATTGAGAGCGCGCACCGACAAGTCCATATCGACAAGCTTGGTCTTCAACAATTGGCGCATGTGCAGCACCTCTTCGTCAAATTCCTCGTTGTCTTCGTTCTCGGGCGTTTCGAGAGCAATTTTCTCGTCGCTGAAAAGCATGAAGTGATGGATAAGTATCTTTGCGGCCTCCTTGAGGGCATCCTTCGGCAGGATAGACCCATCGGTAGTAATTTCAAGTACGAGCTTCTCGTAGTCGGTCTTTTGTTCCACACGATAGCTTTCTATGGCGTACTTGACGTTAACAATAGGAGTGTAAATAGAATCGATAGCGATAACGTCAATGGCATCGTTCGGATTCTGGTTTTCCTCGGCGGGGACATATCCGCGACCCTTGTTGATGGTAAGGTCGATCTGGAAACCTGTGGTAGGATCCAAATGACAAATAACCAAATCCGGATTAAGGACTTCAAAGCCCGTCAATGCCTTGTTAATGTCACCTGCCTTGAACACCTCCTGACCCGAAACCTTAACAGTAACTTTCTCGGCCTCGGTGTCCTCGACGATACGTTTCAAGCGCACTTTCTTCAAGTTAAGGATGATGTTGGTGACATCTTCCTTAACACCCGGAATAGTGGCAAACTCGTGCTTCACGCCATCGACGCGAATCGACGAGATTGCAAACCCTTCGAGCGATGAAAGCAAGATACGGCGCAAGGCGTTGCCTATGGTTACGCCATATCCCGGCTCCAATGGCCTGAACTCGAACTTGCCGAAGAAATTGTCGGCTTCCAACATTAATACTTTGTCGGGTTTTTGAAATGCTAATATAGCCATGGATCGTTATTAATTTTATTGTTTTGAATACAATTCCACAATCAATTGTTCCTTGATGTTTTCAGGAATATCTTCACGTTGCGGCACATGAAGCATCTTGCCACCTTTGATGCTTTCGTCCCATTCCAACCAAGGATACTTGCTGTGGTTGAACCCGGCAAGAGCGTCGGCAATCACTTCGAGCGACTTGCTCTTTTCGCGCACTGCCACGATTTCACCCGGAGTAACCGAATAAGACGGAATATTCACAACCTTGCCGTTGACAGTGATGTGACGGTGCAACACCAACTGGCGGGCGGCAGCACGTGTAGGAGCGATACCCAAGCGATAAACGATGTTGTCCAAGCGAGCTTCGAGCAATTGCAACAACACCTCGCCTTTCACACCCTTGGTGCGCGTTGCCTTCTTGAAAAGGTTACGGAACTGGCGCTCAAGCACTCCGTATGTATATTTAGCCTTTTGTTTCTCGCGCAGCTGAGTACCATATTCCGAGAGCTTGCGTCTCTTGTTTACACCATGTTGGCCCGGTGGATAATTCTTTTTTGCAAGAACCTTATCTTCACCGAAAATGGCTTCCCCGAATTTACGGGCGATTTTTGTTTTTGGTCCAGTATATCTAGCCATTGTATTTTTTGACTTTTAAATAATTTTAAACTGACACTTTCAAGTGCAGCCGCGATTACAGAGAGGTAAGTTAAGAATGTAATCTATTCACTATGAAAGCCTCGAAATTCTTGTAATTGTAAAAATCAAGGGAAGTGTATTATTAAACCCTTCTTCTCTTGGGAGGACGGCAACCATTGTGCGGAAGCGGAGTAACGTCGATGATTTCAGTTACTTCTATACCGGCACCATGCACCGTGCGGATAGCAGACTCGCGTCCGTTTCCGGGACCTTTCACATAAGCCTTCACCTTGCGCAAACCCAAGTCGTAAGCAACCTTGGCGCAATCTTGTGCTGCCATTTGGGCTGCATACGGGGTGTTCTTCTTTGACCCGCGGAAGCCCATCTTGCCGGCACTTGACCATGAGATGACTTGACCTTCACTGTTGGTGAGGCACACAATAATGTTGTTGAAAGACGAGTGTACATGAAGTTGACCTGCTGCGTCAACTTTGACATTTCTCTTCTTTGCTGCGACTGTCTTCTTTGCCATACTTTAATATTATTTAGAAGCTTTCTTCTTGTTAGCAACTGTTTTCTTCTTACCCTTGCGAGTGCGAGCATTGTTCTTAGTGCTTTGCCCGCGTACCGGCAAGCCAAGGCGGTGACGGATACCGCGGTAGCAACCTATATCCATCAAGCGCTTAATGTTCAATTGGATTTCGCTTCTCAAGTCGCCTTCTACCTTGAATTCGTTACCTATGATTTCACGAATCTTGGCCGACTGAGCGTCAGTCCAATCCTTAACTTTTATATCTTTGTCGACTTCGGCCTTGGCAAGTATCTTGTTTGCCGAGCTGCGACCGATACCGAAGATATAGGTCAAGGCAATTTCACCTCTCTTGTTTTGGGGCAAATCCACCCCAACTATTCTTACTGCCATATTCTTAACTTATATTGTTTATATTGCTTAGTCCAATGACACAAAGCCATTATCCTTGGCGTTGTTTAAACTTAGGGTTTTTCTTACAAATTACATACAAGCGGCCCTTGCGACGTACAATCTTGCAGTCGGCCGAACGTTTCTTTATTGAGGCTCTTACTTTCATATAGCGTTTTCGTTTTTTTATTTATATCTAAAAGCAATTCTTCCTTTTGTCAGGTCGTAGGGAGACATTTCCACTTTTACTTTGTCGCCCGGCAGGATTTTAATATAATGCATGCGCATCTTCCCCGAAATATGGGCGGTGATTTCATGCCCGTTTTCAAGCTCCACCCGGAACATTGCATTTGACAATGCCTCTACGATTACTCCGTCTTGTTCTATTGCGGCTTGTTTTGCCATACTTTCTTTTCTACTTAAATTGATTTGTCACCTAATACTTCTTCCACGAATTCAAACGACGACAATATGTCGGCCTTACCATTCTTGATAGCCACAGTGTGCTCGTAATGGGCCGAAGGCTTGCGATCCTTGGTACGGCATGTCCACCCGTCGGATTCCATCACAATATTCTTGCTGCCAAGGTTTATCATCGGCTCTATGGCTATGCACATCCCGTTCTTGATGAGCGGCCCGGTTCCACGGCGGCCATAATTAGGCACATCCGGATCCTCGTGCATGTCTCGGCCTATGCCATGCCCGCAAAGCTCGCGCACCACGCTATAACCGCGTTTCTCGCAATACTCTTGTATGGCATGCCCTATATCACCTATACGGTTGCCCTCGACGGCTTTTTCAATGCCCACATAGAGAGACTCCTTGGTGGTCTTGAGCAATCCCATAACCTCGTCCGATACTTCCCCCACAGGGAAGGTATAGCAGGAGTCGCCATTAAAGCCGTCGATCACGGCTCCGCAGTCGACCGATACTATGTCACCTTCTCGGAGAGCGTAATTGGACGGGAACGCATGCACGACATTCTCGTTAACCGACACGCACAGCGTGTAAGGATAACCCGCATAACCCAAGAAACCCGGCACGGCACCTTGCGAACGGATGAAATCCTCGGCAACTTGATTAAGTTTCAAGGTCGTAACACCCGGCTCGATGTATTTGGCCACTTCGCCAAGCGTGCGAGCCACTATCATATTGGCTGCTCTTACGAGCTCTATCTCTTCGTCGGTTTTTAGGTAAATCATCAATTACAGTCTCCTATAGCTTTAAACACCCGCACGTCCGGCAATTTTACCTGACTTCATCAGTCCGTCATAATGGTGCATCTTCAAGTGGCTTTCGATTTGCTGTAGCGTATCGAGTACCACGCCCACAAGAATGAGCAACGATGTACCTCCGAAGAACTGTGCAAAGTTGTGGTTGATGCCGCACACGTTGGCAAATGCCGGCATGATTGCGACACAACCAAGGAACAACGATCCCGGGAAAGTAATTCTCGACATTATCGAATCAAGGTATTCGGCAGTCTTCTTGCCGGGCTTGATACCCGGAATGAAGCCATTGTTCCGCTTCATGTCCTCGGCCATTTGGGTGGGACGGACTGTGATGGCCGTATAGAAATACGTGAACGCCACAATCATGATGAAGTAAACAAGATTATACCAGAATCCGTTCATGTCGGAGAATGCACGGAAGAATCCCGATGGGTTCTGGTTGGCACCAAAGCCCAACAAGGTAATAGGAATGAACATAATCGCTTGCGCGAAGATGATGGGCATAACGCCGGCTGCATTCACTTTCAAGGGAATGTATTGGCGTACACCGCCATATTGCTTGTTGCCAACGATACGCTTTGCATATTGCACAGGCACCTTGCGAGTTCCCTGCACGAGCAAGATGGCCCCGGCAATGACGGCAAACAGAATCACAATCTCGACAATGAACATCACCAGACCGCCCTCGGCCGTAGTCAAGCGATTAGTAAACTCTTGCACGATAGCTCCGGGGAAACGGGCAATGATACCCACCAAGATGATGAACGATATACCGTTGCCAATGCCTCGGTCAGTGATTTTTTCACCAAGCCACATGATGAACATGCTGCCGGCAGCCAAAATCAACGTCAAGTAGGCTGTGGTCCAAAAACCGAAATGAGCGGCACCGCCGGCTGCATTCACCTGCACTTGCAAGTTGATGAGATAGGCCGGTCCTTGCAGCAACAATATCAGCACGGTGAGGTAGCGAGTATACTGGTTGAGCTTCATGCGCCCACTCTCGCCCTCGCGCTGCATCTTCTGGAACGAAGGCAGCACCATGCCGAGCAACTGGATGACAATCGATGCCGTAATGTATGGCATGATTCCAAGCGCAAAGATTGATGCTTGCGAGAACGCACCACCCGAGAACATGTCGAGCAGCTGCATCAACCCCCCGCTTGTGAAATTGCGCAAGGCGTCGATTTCAGAAGGACTGATTCCCGGAAGAACCACGTAACATCCAAATCGGTACACGAGTACCAACAGGATTGTTATCGTGATTCGTTTCCGCAAATCGTCGATCTTCCAGATATTTTTTACTGTGTCGATAAATTTCATTTCTTAACGGTTTGGATAGTTCCACCTGCGGCAGTAATTGCCTCCTCGGCTTTCTTGGAGAAAGCGTGAGCTTCAACCTCCAACTTCACTTTCAACTCACCGTTTGCCAAGATCTTAACAAGTTGGTTCTTCTTGAGCAATCCGGCAGCGATCATGTCATCGACAGATACCTTGGACAATTGCCTTGCCTCGGCCAAGGCTTGAAGTGCGTCGAGGTTTACAGCCTTGTATTCAACGTGGTTTATATTCTTAAAACCAAATTTAGGCACACGGCGTTGCAACGGCATCTGACCTCCCTCGAAACCAACTTTCTTAGAATAGCCCGAACGAGATTTTGCACCCTTGTGACCGCGAGTGGAAGTACCACCCTTGCCCGAACCGGCACCGCGTCCAAGTCTTTTACCTTTTTTATTTGAACCTGCAGCGGGTTGTAAATTACTTAAATCCATAGTTTTCAAATAAATTTTTAACGTTCAGCTCACTCAACGATTTTCACCAAGTGGCTCACTTTGTTAACCATTCCTCTGATTGTTGGAGAATCTTCCTTCTCCACAACTTGATTCATCTTCCTCAACCCGAGCGAGTCAAGAGTTCTCTTTTGAACAGCCGGGCAATTAATGCGGCTTTTTACTTGCTTTATCTTTATAGTTGCCATTTCGTCAAATTTTTTGCTTATCCTTTAAACACTTTTTCCAACGAAATACCCCTTTGGTGTGCAATAGTCTCGGGGCTGCGCATCTCATCAAGAGCCATGAACGTAGCCTTCACAAGGTTGTGAGGGTTAGACGAACCTTTGGACTTTGCAAGCACGTCGGTGATACCAACGCTTTCAAATACGGCACGCATTGCACCTCCGGCCTTCACACCGGTACCGGCCGATGCCGGACGTATTATTACACGCGAACCGCCAAACTTGGCTTCTTGCTCGTGGGGTACGGTACCCTTGTGGATAGGAACGCGAATGAGGTTCTTCTTGGCAGCTTCCACGCCTTTGGCGATGGCTGCTGTCACTTCATTTGCCTTACCCAACCCGTAACCGATGATGCCATCTTCGTTGCCGACAACTACGATTGCAGCAAAAGTGAACGTGCGACCACCCTTGGTAACCTTCGTAACACGGTTGATTGCCACAAGGCGATCCTTGAGTTCTATATCGTTAGTCGATTTTACTCTGTTGTTTTTCTTTATCATAATCCATTAAAATTTAAGTCCGGCCTTACGGGCACCATCAGCCACTGATTTCACTCTGCCGTGGAACAAGTAACCGTTGCGGTCGAAAACCACTGTGGTGATACCTGCCTCCATAGCTTTCTTTGCTGCCAATTCGCCAACTTTTTCCGAGATTTCGCATTTTGTGCCTTCAGTCATCCCTTTCGATGATGCCGAAGCCAATGTGCGGCCGGTGGTGTCGTCGACAAACTGTACATAGATTTGCTTGTTGCTTCTGAATACCGTCATGCGGGGGCGTGCGGCACTGCCGGAAATTTTCCCACGAATGCGGGTCTTGATTCTTTGTCTTCTCTGTAATTTAGTTACCATGACGTCAAATTAATTATTTGGCAGATGCCGATTTACCAGATTTACGACGAATAACCTCGCCGACAAACTTAATACCTTTACCCTTGTAAGGCTCGGGCTTGCGCAACGAACGAATCTTCGCACACACTTGGCCAAGCAATTGCTTGTCGCTCGACTCAAGAATGATGAGCGGGTTCTTGTTACGCTCGCTCTTTGCTTCCACCTTCACTTCCTTGGGGAGCTTGATATATATGGCATGTGAATATCCCAGTGCAAGTTCCAGCACCTGTCCGGTAGCTGAGGCACGGTAACCCACACCAACTAATTCCATTTCCTTCTTGTAGCCTTCGCTCACACCAACCACCATGTTGTGGATTAATGCACGGTACAAGCCATGTTGTGCACGGTGTATGCGGTCGTCGGTAGGACGAGTTACGTGGATTTCGCCATCCTTCACTTCGACATTTATGTCGCTGTGCACGGCTTGCGACAATTCACCCTTGGGGCCCTTGACGTTAACTACATTATCCTTTATAGTTACAGTTACTCCGGCAGGTACTGCAATTGGCAATTTTCCTATTCTTGACATATCTCGTACCCTCCCATTAATAAACGTAACACAATACTTCGCCACCAATCTGTTGTGCAAGAGCTTCCTTGTTAGTCATGATGCCCTTGGAAGTAGAAAGGATGGCAATACCTAAACCGTTCAACACACGCGGCATGTTCTTATAGCCGGTGTATTGACGCAAACCCGGACGCGACACACGCGTCAGGCACTTGATTGCATTGACCCTGTCAACGGGATCGTACTTGAGGGCAATCTTGATAGCCCCAGAAGGAGTACCGTTGTCTACAAACTTGTAGTTCAAGATGTAGCCTTTTTCAAAAAGGATTTTGGTTATCTCCTTTTTCATTTTTGAAGAAGGGATTTCAACGACCCTGTGTTGGGCCTTGATCGCATTCCTCAGTCGTGTTAAATAATCTGCTATTGGATCAGTCATAAATAATTTGTTTAAATTGATTCGGCAGTTCCCGCATTGGCGGCACTTGCCAAACAATATTTAATACTAAGTTATTTTTGTAATCTTCTGTTTCTTAGTAACTCGGTGCAAGCGTATACTACCAACTTGCTTTCTTTACTCCCGGTATGAGCCCCTTGGATGCCATTTCACGGAATTGGATACGCGAGATGCCGAATTGGCGGATGTATCCCTTCGGACGGCCGGTAATCTTGCAACGGTTGTGCAAGCGTACTGCGCTGGCATTGCGCGGAAGCAATTGCAAGGCTTCGTAGTTGCCTTCGGCCTTCAGTTGTGCCTTCTTTGCCGCATACTTGGCAACCAATTTTGCACGCTTTACCTCGCGGGCTTTCATCGATTCTTTTGCCATACTACTTCTTATTTAGCGTTTTTAAATGGAAGACCGAATTCTTTCAACAAAGCATATCCCTCTTCGTCGGTATTGGCCGATGTCACAAATGTAATGTTCATACCCATCAATTTGCTTATCGAGTCGATGTTGATTTCGGGGAATATTATTTGTTCGGTAATACCTACCGTATAGTTACCATGGCCGTCGAGCTTGCTTTCGATACCCTTGAAGTCGCGGATACGAGGTAATGCGATGCGTACAAAACGCTCCATGAACTCATACATGCGGTCGCGGCGCAACGTTACACGCACACCGATAGGCATTTTCTTGCGCACCTTGAAGTTCGAGATGTCCTTACGCGACAATGTTGCAACTGCTTTCTGACCTGTGATTGCAGTCAACTCGTTGATTGCCGTCTCGATAATCTTCTTGTCGCCGGTAGCTTCGCCCAAACCTTCGTTTACGACAATCTTCAACAGGCGGGGCACTTGCATTGCCGAAGTGTAGTTAAACTTCTTCATGAGAGCAGGCGCAATTCTCTCGGCATAATCCTTTTTAAGACTTGTTGAACTCATTACTTAATCTCCTCTCCTGATTTTTTAGAATAACGTACCTTCTTTCCTTCCTCGTTGAAGCGATAGCCTACACGTGTGGGCTTGCCGCTCTTGGGGTCGATAAGGTTCAAATTAGAAACATGAATGGGGGCCTCCATCTTGATGATACCACCCTGCGGGTGCTTGGCACTGGGCTTTACGCTTTTCGACACCATGTTCACACCTTCCACAACGGCACGGCACTTCTTCACAAGCACGCGCACCACGCGGCCCGTCTTGCCCTTGTCGTTGCCGGCATTCACATACACTGTGTCACCCTTCTTTATATGCAAACTGTTCATTACTCTATTATCTTTGTTTTTTATAGTACTTCGGGAGCAAGCGAAACAATCTTCATGTTGGTGGCACGCAATTCGCGGGCTACCGGGCCGAAGATACGAGTGCCACGCAACTCACCGGCGTTGTTCAACAAAACACAAGCGTTGTCGTCAAAGCGGATATATGACCCGTCGGGACGACGTACTTCCTTCTTAGTTCTAACTATCACAGCCTTAGATACAGTACCTTTCTTCACGTCCGACGAGGGTATTGCGTTCTTTACTGTAACCACAATCACGTCCCCGAGCGATGCGTAACGACGCCCTGTGCCTCCCAGAACCCTTATGCAAAGCACTTCTTTTGCGCCACTGTTATCTGCAACTGTCAATCGGCTTTCAGTCTGTATCATAATTACTTAACTTTTTCGATTATTTCTACTAATCTCCATCTCTTGGTTTTGCTCAGCGGACGAGTTTCCATCAAGCGCACTTTGTCGCCTATGCTGCATTCGTTCTTCTCGTCATGGGCATGGTACTTCTTTGACTTATTGACAAATTTACCATATATCGGGTGTTTTTCCTTCCACTTGACAGTAACTGTGATAGTCTTGTCTGCCTTGTTACTGGTTACAATCCCGACACGTTCCTTTCTTAAATTTCTCTTGTTTTCTTCCATAACCTCACTTACTTATCTTTAGCTCGCGGGCGCGTAATTCGGTTTTAATTCTCGCAATCATTCGACGCTCTTGTGTAATCTTTGCAGGACTGTCAAGAGGGCTGATGGAATGATTCATTTTCATCTGGAGGTATTCACGCTCCATTGCTTCGAGGCGCTCTTGGAGTTCCTTGTCGCCCAGTTCTTTTATTTCTTCCTTCTTCATAATTACCTAACAAATTACACGTTTTGTGATTCGTCATAATCACGGCGTACTACAAACTTAGTGGTGACAGGCAATTTTTGAGCGGCAAGACGCAATGCTTCCTTTGCAACGTCGTAGCTCACACCGTCTACCTCGATAAGAATACGGCCCGGAGTCACCGGAGCAACGAATCCTTCCGGAGCACCTTTACCTTTACCCATACGCACGTCTGCCGGCTTCTTGGTGATAGGCTTGTCGGGGAAGATTCTAATCCATATTTGTCCTTCACGCTGCATGTAACGAGTCACGGCCACACGGGCTGCCTCGATTTGGCGAGCGGTGATCCACTTCGTCTGAAGTGTCTTTATTCCGAACGACCCGTGGGCGAGCTCGTACCCGCGATGCGCGAATCCTTTGCTGACACCCTTCTGCGGTCTCCTGTATTTAACTTTCTTAGGTTGTAACATTGTCTCTAACGAATTTCAATTGGCATTTAACGATTGTTCTTCTTGTTACGGAATCCGCCACGGCGTTGGCCACCGGCATTGCCGCCACGGTTTTCCTTAGCAGTAGATGTGAACTGCGGAGCCAAGTCGCGTTTCCCGTAAACCTCGCCGCGGCAAATCCACACTTTTACACCAATCACACCTACCTTGGTGTGAGCTTCAACGAGTGCGAAGTCGATGTCGGCACGGAAAGTGTGCAACGGGGTACGACCTTCCTTGAACATTTCGGAACGGGCCATTTCGGCACCGTTCAAGCGGCCGCTAACTTGCACCTTGATACCTTCGGCGCCTGCGCGCATTGTGCCGGCTACAGCCATCTTTACGGCACGGCGGTATGCGATTTTGCCTTCGATTTGGCGTGCAATGTTAGTTGCTACGATTTCGGCATCGAGTTCGGGACGCTTAACTTCGTGGATGTTGATTTGAACATCCTTGTCGGTTACTTTCTTGAGCTCTTCCTTGAGTTTGTCAACCTCCGAGCCACCCTTGCCGATGATGATACCCGGGCGCGAAGTGCACACGGTGATAGTCACCAACTTCAAAGTGCGTTCGATGACAATGCGCGATACGCTTGCCTTTGCGAGGCGGGTGTTAAGATAATTCCTTATCTTGCTGTCCTCAAGCAGGATGTCGCCGTAATTCTTGCCAAAATACCAGTTGGAATCCCATCCACGGATAATTCCCAAGCGATTGCTGATTGGATTAACTTTTTGTCCCATATTAAGCGTTCTCTACTGCGTTAGTTTTTTGGATAGTATCTACGTACAATGTCACATGGTTAGAGCGTTTGCGGATACGGTATCCACGACCTTTCGATGCAGTGCGCAAACGTTTCAACATGGGAGCACAATCAACAAAGATTGTCTTTATGTACAACTCGTTATTCTCTGCCTTGCGTCCATTCTTCTGTTCCCAATTGGCGATAGCCGAGCGGAGCAGTTTTTCCACTTTCAATGCGGCTTCCTTCTTGGTGAAATGCAGAATGCCTAAAGCCTTGAAGACCTCCATGCCGCGAACCAAGTCGACAACATAGCGCATCTTACGGGGCGAAGAGGGGACGTTCCTCAATTTTGCGAAGCTCTGGGTGCTTCGTTCTGCCTTTATTGCTTCGGCTGCTATTCTTTTTCTTTTACCCATTGTTCTTAATTCTTTTTCTATTTATTGCTTCCCGTTGGGGCCCTGTTTATTTCTTCTTGTTACCTGAGTGTCCGCGGAAGGTGCGAGTAAGGGCAAATTCGCCCAGCTTGTGACCTACCATGTTTTCAGTAACATACACGGGAATAAACTTGTTACCATTGTGCACAGCGAAAGTGTGGCCTACGAAATCAGGCGAAATCATCGAAGCGCGCGACCAAGTCTTGATAACTTGCTTCTTGCCGCTCTTCTCCATTTCGGCTACTTTCTTCTCCAGCTTTACACTGATATATGGGCCTTTTTTTAATGATCGACTCATAACTACTTAATTAATCAAATTACTTTTTCCTTCTTTCGATAATGTATTTAGAAGATAGCTTCTTCGGAGAGCGCGTCTTCAAGCCCTTTGCATACAAGCCTTTGCGTGAACGAGGATGACCTCCCGACTGACGGCCTTCACCACCACCCATCGGGTGATCTACCGGGTTCATTACCACACCACGGTTGTGCGGACGACGACCGAGCCAACGGCTGCGGCCTGCCTTGCCCGAACGCTCCAGTGCATGGTCGCTGTTCCCGACTACGCCTACCGTAGCCCTGCATGTAGCAAGAACCTTACGGGTTTCCCCAGAAGGTAATTTGACAATTGCATAATCTCCTTCGCGTGACACGAGCTGAGCAAACGTGCCGGCACTGCGTGCCATCGAAGCACCTTGCCCGGGTCGCAATTCAATGTTGTGAATTAAAGTACCAACAGGTATGTTGCTAAGCGGAAGGGCGTTGCCTATTTCAGGTGCCACGTCCTTGCCACTTACTACCGTAGCGCCAACTTCCAGACCGTTGGGTGCGATGATGTAAGCCTTTGCTCCGTCAACATAGTAGAGCAATGCGATACGAGCCGAACGGTTGGGATCGTACTCGATTTGCTTTACTTTTGCGGGCACACCGTCTTTGTTTCTCTTAAAGTCGATAATGCGGTATTTGCGCTTGTGACCGCCGCCCATGTAGCGCATGGTGCGATGGCCTTCGCTGTTGCGACCGCCTGTCGATTTTTTGCCGACCGTAAGAGATTTCTCTGGTGTACGTGTAGTGATATTGTCGAATACACCAATAACCTTGTGTCTCTGCCCCGGTGTTGTGGGCTTAAATTTTCTTACTGCCATTTTTTATTGTATGTTGCTATAGAAATCAATAGTATCACCTTCGGCAAGTGTCACCACGGCTTTCTTGAAAGCTACCGTGCGACCCTTGATAAGGCCTCCCTTTGTATAGCGGTTCTTCTTCTTACCACTGTAGTTCATCGTGTTGACCGCAACGACTTTAACTCCGTAGAGGTCTTCCACAAGGCTCTTGATTTGTGCTTTGTCGGCCTTTGGGGAAACTTTGAACGTAAACTGGTTTCTTTTTGCACTGAGGCCGTTGGCCTTTTCAGTGACTACCGGTAATATCATTATGTCCATTGTATATACCTCCTCGTTAGTTAAAATTCATTCACAACAGGAACTGCACTCTCGCTTAATACCAACACCTTGTTGTCAAGGATTGTATAAGTATTTAAGTCAGATGCAGTTGCCACTCGCACACCTTCGATGTTACGAGCCGACAAATATACGTTTTTCTTCTGGTCCGCTAAAACCAGAGTGGTCTTCTTGCCGTTAAATTTGAGATTATTAGCAATATTTATGAAATCTTTTGTCTTTGGTGCTTCAAAATCAAAGTCTTCCACTACCAATATCTCATTGTCGGCAGCCTTCAGCGTAAGAGCCGAGCGGCGGGCCAAATCCTTGGTCTTCTTGTTGAGCTTGAAACGATAATCGCGAGGACGCGGACCGAACACACGGCCACCACCTACCAACAGCGGCGAGTTGATGTCGCCACGGCGTGCACCGCCACCACCTTTTTGGCGACCGAGCTTGCGTGTACTACCCGACACTTCGCTTCTTTCCTTAGCTTTGTGAGTACCTTGGCGATGGTTAGCAAGATACTGCTTCACAGCAAGGTAGATAACGTGTTGATTAGGATTCTCGATTGCGAATACCGAATCGTTCAGCGTCACCTTCTTGCCAGTGTCTTCTCCTTTTATATTATATACTGCGAGTTCCATTATTTCTCAATTAATACGATTGAACCTTTATAACCCGGTACCGATCCTTTGATTACCAAAAGATTGTTTTCAGGCATAACCTTCACAACTTGTAGATTTTGCACTGTAACACGTTCGTTACCCATCTGTCCGGCCATGCGCATGCCCTTGAACACCTTTGCAGGGTAAGAACAAGCACCTATTGAACCGGGAGCGCGCAAACGGTCGTCCTGACCGTGTGTCGACTGGCCGACACCGCCAAAACCGTGGCGTTTTACCACACCTTGGTAGCCGTGTCCCTTGGATGTGCCTATCACATCAACGAATTCAGCGTCTGCAAACAAGTCTACGGTTATCTTGTCGCCTAATTTGTACTCGCCTTCGAAACCTTTGAACTCGGCCAAGTGTCGTTGCGGAGCTACACCGGCTTTCTTGAAGTGACCTTGCAAGGGCTTGGTGGTGTGCTTCTCCTTCTTCTCGATGAAACCGAGTTGGAGGGCTTCATAACCATCCTTATCCAAAGTCTTAACCTGAGTAACTACACAAGGACCTACTTCGATAACAGTGCACGGTATGCTTTTACCGTCGGCACTGAATACGGATGTCATTCCGATTTTCTTTCCTAATAATCCTGGCATTTCTCTTAATTTAGATGTTTCTTTAATTTTTTGTCTCTCTCAAGGATGTCGATGCGTATTAAACCTTTATCTCCACTGCAACACCGCTGGGCAATTCGAGCTTCATCAATGCGTCTACTGTCTTGGCAGTGCTGTTGTAGATGTCGATAAGACGTTTAAACGACGACAGTTGGAACTGTTCGCGCGACTTCTTGTTGACGAAAGTCGAACGGTTAACGGTAAATATCCGCTTATGCGTCGGCAGTGGAATTGGACCGCTAACAACAGCTCCGGTTGCTTTCACAGTCTTAACGATCTTCTCGGCCGACTTGTCGACCAAGTTGTGATCGTAAGATTTCAATTTGATTCTTATTCTTTGATTCATATCTTGGTAAGATGATTGTTTTTTATTTCAATAAGTCAACACGTCCGTTGCACTCGGTCAACACCTGCTTTGCTATCGAGGTGCTTACTTCGGCATAGTGAGAGAATGACATTGTGGAAGTTGCACGGCCCGAAGTGATGGTACGCAAAGCTGTCACGTAGCCAAACATTTCGGCAAGCGGAGCCTTGGCCTTCACGATGCGGGCACCGCTGCGGCTTGTTTCCATTGCCTCTACCTGTCCGCGACGCTTGTTAAGGTCGCCAATAACGTCACCCATGCTTTCTTCGGGTGTTACCACCTCAACCTTCATGATAGGTTCAAGCAATACCGGACCTGCCTTTTCGCAAGCTTTCTTGAATGCTTGGATGGCACAAAGTTCAAATGACAACTGGTCGGAGTCTACGGGGTGGAACGAACCGTCGAGCACTGTAACCTTCAGATGTTCCACAGGGAAACCGGCAAGTACGCCATTCTTCATTGCAGTAGTGAAACCTTTCTGGATAGAGGGAATGAATTCCTTAGGAATGTTACCGCCCTTCACTTCGTCGACGAATTGCAAACCGCCTTCAAAGCCCTCGTCTACCGGTTCTACGCGAACGATGATGTCGGCAAACTTACCGCGACCACCGGTCTGCTTCTTGAACACTTCGCGCAATTCAACCGGCTTGGTGATAGCCTCCTTATAGGTTACTTGCGGACGACCTTGGTTACATTCTACCTTGAATTCACGACGCAGACGGTCGATGATGATATCCAAGTGCAACTCACCCATACCGCTGATGACGGTTTGGCCGGTTTCCTCGTTGGTTGCCACACGGAATGTGGGGTCTTCTTCGGCGAGCTTCTGCAAGCCCACGCCAAGTTTGTCGAGGTCCTTCTGGGTCTTGGGCTCTACTGCGATACCGATAACCGGTTCGGGGAAGTCCATTGCTTCAAGCACGATGGGATGGTTCTCGTCGCACAATGTGTCGCCGGTGCGAATATCCTTGAAACCAACTCCGGCACCTATGTCGCCGCAGCCGATTGACTCCATCGGGTTCTGCTTGTTGGAGTGCATCTGGAACAAGCGCGAGATACGCTCCTTCTTGCCCGAACGCGAATTGAGCACGTAGCTGCCGGCATCGATTTTGCCCGAATAAACGCGGAAGAATACCAAACGGCCCACATACGGGTCGGTGGCAATCTTGAATGCAAGCGCACACATGGGTTCTTCAAACAGCGGCTTGCGGGTTACCACGGTGTCGGGGTCGTCGATAGCGTGACCGACAACTTCGGCAGTATCCTCGGGGCTGGGCAGGTAAGCACAAACGGCATCGAGCAGCGTCTGCACACCCTTGTTCTTGAACGAGCTACCGCAAAGCATCGGCACGATGCTCATCTTGAGGGTAGCGGCACGCA
>CALUMZ010000103.1 GCA_944321865.1 uncultured Muribaculaceae bacterium | reverse complement strand
TACCCATTTGTTTGGATGGGACATAGATATCGGATGACAAGTAAAACAGAAATTCACGAAGACGAATTCTTTAAATGTAATAGTCGAACCATTCCATTCCCAATAGAACGGCAAAATAAGATTCTATCTATTTTAAAATTACATGGTTCTGCAAATTGGTTTTGGGGAGGGATAAATCCTACCGATCCAATTTATTATAAAAATTGGAGTTTTGATACCACAAAAGAAATAGATTACGGACTGATCCCTTATATAATCCCTCCGGTCCTTGATAAAAATTCTTTTTACAACCATATAGCATTAAAATATTTATGGGGAGAAGCGCATAAACTTTTAGAAAATGCAGATGAAATTTATATTGTAGGCTTTTCATTCCCTCAGACCGACTTGGCTGTGCGCTTCCTTTTCCAGTCTGCTCTAAGAAAGTCTTCTGCCCAAATCTATGTTATAAATTCTGCAAGCCGCGACAAATTAAAGGAAAATTATGAGCAAGCATTTGGGGAAAGAAAGTTACACTATGATTATACCGATTCGGAAGATGCCTTGCAGGAATTTATAAAGGATAAATTGGAAGAAATAAGCTATAGAAATGAACAACTTTAACCTTGTAGCGGAAAATCCGGAAAGTACGGTTGTGGCAAGTTATCAGCCACAACAAAAAGAGCGCTCAAATGCTTACCAGAGCGAGGCCGATCTCGAAAAGGCTTTTATAACACAACTACAAGCGCAGGCATATGAATACATTAATATAGATTCAGAACAAGCCCTTATAGACAACCTAAGAAAACAACTTGAAAAACTAAACCATATTCAATTTTCCGATTCTGAGTGGGATAACTTCTTTAAGTCAAAAATCGCAAATTCCTCAAGCGGCATAGTCGAAAAAACCGCTATTATTCAGGAAGACCACATCCAAATATTAAAGCGCGATGACGGCTCGGAAAAAAACATATATCTGCTCGATAAAGACGATATACATAACAATTCCTTGCAGGTCTTAAACCAGTATGCAACTTCCGCCGGCCAACGGGAAAATCGCTACGATGTAACGATTCTTGTAAACGGCCTGCCACTTGTTCATGTTGAACTTAAACGCAGAGGCGTGGATATAAAGGAAGCTTTTAACCAGATTAACCGATATAACCGCGAGAGCTTTTGGGCGGGAAGCGGACTCTTTGAATATATCCAGATTTTTGTGATTTCTAACGGCACTTACACTAAATACTACAGCAATACAACGCGTTTTAGCCATGTAAAAGAACAAACTAAAAGCGCGGCTATCAGAGGAAAACGTACTAGCAACAGCTTTGAATTCACCTCTTGGTGGGCGGACGCTTCAAATAAGGTTATCCCAGGCCTAATGGATTTCGCAAAGACTTTCTTTGCAAAGCATTCAATTCTAAGAATCATAACCAAATATTGCGTATTCACCGCCGACAGGCTCTTGCTTGTGATGCGTCCATACCAGATAGTGGCAACTGAGCGCATTATAAATAAGATTATGATAGCCAATAATTACAAGAATTTTGCCAATACAAAATCCGGCGGATACATTTGGCACACTACCGGCAGCGGTAAAACACTTACTTCATTTAAAACCGCCCAGATTGCGAGCAAATTAGATTTCATAGAAAAGGTCCTCTTTGTTGTAGATAGAAAAGACTTGGACTACCAAACTATGCGGGAATACGACCGCTTTGAAAAAGGCGCGGCAAATAGCAATTCAAGCACTGCAATTCTCAAAAAACAGCTGGAGAATCCAGACGCAAGAATTATAATTACCACAATTCAAAAACTCAGCTGCTTTATAAAAAAATATAAAGAACATCCGGTATATCGCCAGCATATCGTCTTTATTTTCGACGAATGTCACCGCTCGCAATTCGGCGATATGCATACTCTCATCACAAAAACCTTCAAAAAATACCATCTGTTCGGATTTACCGGTACGCCTATATTTTCTGTCAATGCGAGCGCCGGCGGAAATCCAAACTTAAAAACTACTCAACAGGCTTTTGGAGACAAGCTGCACACATACACAATCGTTAATGCAATTGCTGACAAGAATGTCCTTCCATTTAAAATAGACTATGTTTCAACAATGAGGGAGGCTGAAAATATAGAAGATGAGAAAGTCTCTGACATAGATAGGGAAAGAATACTGCAGTCTCCGGAGCGTATAGCGAATATTGTGCGCTACATACTTGAACATTTCGACCAAAAAACAAAGCGCAATATATTTTACCGTATAAAAGAACGTCGACTTGCGGGCTTTAATTCCATTTTTGCCGTTGCCTCTATAGAACTATTGCAGAAATATTACTTGGAATTTAAACGCCAAATGGCGGAATTGCCCAGTGATAAGCGAATAAAAATAGCAACAATCTTTAGTTTCAGCGCAAACGATGATGGAGACGAAGATCCTTCGGATACGGAAGACTTGCCCCAGAATGCAAGAGACTTCCTTGAAAGCGCGATTGCAGATTACAATAAGACATTTAAGACGAACTACGATACATCTTCCGACAAATTCCAAAACTATTACAAGGACGTATCTGAAAGAGTTAAGAAACGCGAAGTGGATTTATTGCTTGTCGTAAACATGTTCTTAACCGGATTTGACGCAACGACATTAAATACACTTTGGGTTGACAAAAATCTGAGAATGCATGGCCTCTTACAGGCTTATTCCAGAACTAATAGGATATTAAATTCCGTAAAAACATTCGGAAATATTGTTTGCTTTAGAAATCTTGAAACGGAAACAAACCGCAGTATTGCTCTTTTCGGAGATAAAGAAGCGGCGGGAATTGTATTACTTAAGTCCTTTAACGATTACTATAAGGGCTATTCTGAAAACGGCAAACGGGTTCGCGGTTATGCAGAATTAATTGCGGAACTTATACAAAGATACCCCTTAGCTTCTCCCATTATTAGTGAAAAAGAAAAGAAAGGTTTTATTTCACTATATGGGCAAATATTAAAAGTAAAAAATGTACTTACAACCTTTGATGAATTCATGGGCATGGAAATTCTCCCCCCCAGAGATTTCCAAGATTACCACAGCATGTATATAGATCTATACAACGAATTCAGGAACAAGAACAAGGGCGATGCCGAAAATGTAAATGACGATATTGTGTTTGAGATGGAGTTAATAAAGTCAGTTGAAATAAATATCGACTACATCCTTATGCTTATTCGCAAATATCATAAAGATCATATGAAAGATAAGGAAATTCTTATCACCATTCAAAAGTCGATCGATTCCAGCATAGAACTTAGAAACAAGAAGGACCTTATCGAAAACTTTATCAACACCCTTTCACCACGCAGTCGTATTGATGAAGATTGGAAAGCATATGTTGAAAAATCGAAAAAGGATGAATTAGACAAGATTATTAAAGATGAAAATTTAAACCCGCAAGCCACAGAGAAATTTGTTTCCGACGCGTTCAGAGACGGATATGTACAAACATCCGGAACCGCGGTCTCAAAAATACTCCCCCCGGTTTCTATATTCTCAAAGACTGGAGAACGTACAAAAAAGAGAGAATCCGTATTGGAGAAATTAACTGCATATTGGAATAGATTCAAAGATTTGATTTAGCAGAATTTTGACTAAACTACCTCTAAATCTGAGAACTAAAAAACAATTTTCTAACAAGGACAAAATAAATAAGTTTAGTATTTTGATAGTGGTAAAATAAGTATCTTTCGTTCTACGTCAAAGATTGTGGAATGGTGGAAAAAAAAGAGGGCAAAGAGAACGAAAAATGTTCTACAATGCCCGATGTGTTAATAAAGGGCTATAAGATTCTCAGGACAGTAAGTGTTGGTCAAGACTTTTCGCTTGCGGAAGTTGAGCATAAGCAGTCGGGTATACCCGACTGCTT
>CALUMZ010000102.1 GCA_944321865.1 uncultured Muribaculaceae bacterium | reverse complement strand
GGCGTCATTCCCCGAAATAGATGTTGTCGTTGGAAATATAGCAACAGGTGATGCTGCTAAATTCTTGGTGGATAACGGTGCCGATGGTGTCAAGGTTGGTATCGGTCCCGGTTCTATATGCACAACACGAGTTATTGCCGGAATCGGTGTGCCGCAATTGTCGGCAGTTTATGATGTATATAAAGCGCTTGAAGGAAGCGGTGTGCCATTGATTGCCGATGGTGGCATAAGATATTCCGGCGACATCGTTAAAGCATTGGCAGCCGGTGCCGATTCTGTAATGCTTGGCGGAATGTTTGCAGGAGTTGAAGAATCTCCGGGTGAAACTATTATTTTCAATGGCCGTAAATATAAGTCATATAGAGGAATGGGGTCTCTTGAAGCTATGGAGAAAGGTTCAAAAGACAGATATTTCCAAGGTGGGGTAACTGATTCTAAAAAACTGGTACCTGAAGGTATCGCAGCGAGAGTTCCGTATAAAGGCACCCTATATGAAGTTGTATATCAAATGCTCGGTGGGCTTAGAGCCGGTATGGGATATTGTGGCGCAGCTACGATTAATGCTTTGCATGATGCCCAATTCACTCGTATCACAGGCGCGGGCGTTGCCGAAAGCCATCCACATGATGTAACAATTACAAGTGAAGCACCTAATTATAGCAGAGGCTAATTCTTTGATTGGTGTACCTTTACTTTGAGACAACCCCAAAGTCATTAGACCACAGAGTATTAGTTTTGAGAGAGTTTTTTTATGCCGCTTTTTAGTTTATGCCGGCAGTTTTTCAAGGCATAATCCTAAAAATTGTCATAAAATCTAATGACCGATTTGGAATAAAATGCGTGATTGAACCTGTTTAAGTTTCGACCACGCATTTTTATTAAAAGTAATAATGTGGTACATAATTTTTCTGAGGAGTTTACGTTATAGATTATAGTGTATAACTTGACATAAAAACGAAAAAAAAACATATGAGAACATCCAAATTGTTTGCATTACCATTAGCATTGATGTGTGCTATGCCTTTGTTGGCGGGAAATGAAGATCCGGTATTAATGGAAATAGGAAACGATAAAATCAAATTATCGGAATTTGAATATCTTTATCACAAAAACAGTCAACAACAACTCGAAAAAGAAACGCTTGACGAATATGTGAAGAGGTTTGTTGTATATAAGTTAAAAGTGGCCGATGCAAAAGCTGCCGGTATAGATACGACAAGTGCTTTTCAAAAGGAATTTGCAACATATCGAAACGAACTTGCCATACCATATTTACAAGACAGTACTGTAATAGAAAATTTGATTTCGGAAACATACGATAGGATGAAGACCGAAGTTAATGTTTCACATATAATGCTTCCTCTTGTCCCTGAATATGAAATGCCGCAAACGATGGCAAGGGCCGATAGCATAAAACAATGTATACTGAATGGTGAAGATTTTGGCGAATTGGCCTTAAAGTATTCAATAGACCGCTCGGTTATACACAACAAAGGGAACTTGGGCTATTTGACGGTCGGCAGAGTGCCATATTCGTTTGAAAACGCCGCGTATAATACCCCGGTGGGGGAAATGACGACAGTGCGCACGGCGTATGGCGTACATTTAATAAAAGTTTTGGACAAAAGACCGGCACAAGGAGAAGTGCTTGTTGAACATATTTTAAAATTATATCCCCGTAATGCTAATGATTCGGTAAAATCTGCGATAGCCGGTGTTATGGATAGCATATACACTGTGGTGAAAAGCGGAGGCAATTTTGAGGAAGTTGCAAAAGCCGAGTCGCAAGATCCCGGGTCGGCAGCACAGGGAGGAAAGTTACCATGGTTTGGTACCGGTCGCATGGTTCCTGAATTTGAAGCGGTTTCATTTGCTCTTGCAAAGGATTCAATATCCGAGCCATTTGCTACTCAATATGGCATTCACATTGTAAAGAAATTAGATAGCCGTGGTGTTGCATCATTTGAAAACGCCAAACCGGGTATACTGCAAATGATGCAAAGGGATGAACGGGCTAATATGCCGAGAGAAGCAAGAATAGGGCAATTGAAACAAGAACTTGGATTGAAAGAAAACGGACAATTTTATGATCTTGTAAGCCAAGAAATAGATGAATATGGCAAATATGATTCTATCCTTGTCAGGAATTTGCAGACCAAGGTAGATTGTGAGGCATTTGCATTTGCCGATAAGAAAATATCCTCACAAGATGTGTTGAAAAAGTTAAATCCTAATCTTAAGATAGACAAAGAGGGCATCATGCTATATGTAAAAGATGTGATGCAACAAGTGGAAAATAGCATGATAGTAGATTATGAAATGGATAGGCTATATGATAAATATCCCGATTATCGTAACCTGCTCAATGAATACTATGATGGCATGATGCTGTTTGAAATCAGTAACAGAAACGTGTGGGATAAGGCCAACAGGGACACTGAAGGACTCGAAAAATTCTTTGAATCGCACAAAAGCAATTACACATGGACTGAACCGCGTTTTAAAGGGTATGTCATTTATACAACTAATGATTCTTTAAAGAATGAAATTCAAAAAACAATTAAAGAAGTTGGCCGGGATTCGCTGTTCCAGACTTTAAGAAAACAATTTAAGCGTGATATAAGGATCGAATCGCTATTGGTTAAAAAAGGAGAGAATCAGGTTGTAGACGAGCTGTATTTTGCAGGTCCACAAGCAACGGTTAATGGCCGATTGCCCATATATTTTACTTTTGAAGGAAAAATTATTGAGCAGCCGGAAGTAGTTGCCGATGTTAGAGGACAGGTAGCTTCGGATTATCAGAATGAACTTGAAAGCAATTGGGTGGCTCAATTACGAAATAAATATAAAGTGAAAATAAATAAGAAGGTATTGAAAAAAGTAAAATAGGGTTCTTCAAACTACTTTATATGATTTCCTCCATTAATATATTTTAGTGGGGGAAATTTATTTATA
>CALUMZ010000101.1 GCA_944321865.1 uncultured Muribaculaceae bacterium | reverse complement strand
AATGACGCCTTTACGTTCCGCAATACACCGGCTACCCCTTTTGAATGCCCGTGTGCCGTATCAATTACAATCGCGTCGACACCGGCTTTTACAAGAGCTTCGGCACGTTGTAAGCTATCAGGTGTTACTCCGATACCGGCAGCAACTCTTAACCGCCCGAGGCGATCTTTGCATGCATTGGGTTTGTCTTTAGCCTTGGTTATATCTTTATATGTAACAAGTCCTACTAATTTTCCGTTCTTGTCTATGACGGGCAATTTCTCTATTTTATGACGTTGAAGAATATCTGCAGCTTCTTCGAGATTGGTAGATTGGCTTGTCGTGATGAGGTTTTCTTTTGTCATCACTTCATCAACAGGCCTATTTAAATTCCTTTCAAATCTTAAATCTCGATTAGTAACAATTCCCACAAGGTATCCGTTTTCATCTACGACAGGAATTCCTCCGATTTTATATTCCTTCATCAGATTTAAGGCATCTAAAACCGTCGAGCCTCGTGAAATTGTCACCGGGTCGTATATCATACCGTTTTCTGCCCTTTTTACCATATGAACCTGACGAGCTTGTTCTTCTATGCTCATATTCTTATGGATTACACCAATACCGCCTTCTCTTGCTATAGCTATGGCAAGCTGTGCTTCGGTTACGGTATCCATTGCCGCCGATACCAAAGGGACATTTAAACTTATGTTACGAGAGAATCTTGTTAACAGGTTGACACTATTAGGCAAAACTTCCGAATAAGCCGGAATCAAGAGGACATCATCAAAAGTCAGTCCATCCATTTTTACACGATCTGCAATAAATGACATAAAATGTAATAATTTATATAGTGTTGTTTTGTATGACCTTATTTACCAAGCGTATGTGTCTCTTTTTAAGATACGTAGATTCAAAACACATCCTTGTTATATCATTATTGCCCACAAATTTACTAATAATTATTAATTGGGAATACAATATAACAAGCAATTTAATGTTTTATAACATCACGCATTCGCTTTGTATATTAGTTGCCTAATTCAGATAAAAATTTTATTCTCACCAATCTCACCTCTTCTTCTGTGTAATCACTACCAAGTTCTTGTATGGCGGCTTCAAGATCATCGCTTTCACTCTCTTTGAAATATTCAAAAATCTCGTCCTGATGATCTTCGTCCATTATTTCAGATATGAAATAATCTATGTTTATTTTTGTCCCGGAATAAACGATTACTTCTATTTCATCAAGTAGCTCACCAAATTCAAGACCTTTGGATTCAGCCAATTCATCAAGTGGTATTCGCCTGTCGATACCTTGAATTATCGATATTTTCAATTTGCTCTTATTGGGAACACTTCTTACAAGTAAATCCTCCGGACGTTCTATCTCGTTTTCTTCAACGTGACGTTTGATAACCTTTACAAACTCTTCCCCATAGCGTTTGGCTTTCCCGGGACCTACTCCCGGAATATTGACCAGCTCCTCTATACTTATAGGATACGTCGTTGCCATGGCATCAAGTGATTGGTCTTGGAATATAACGTATGGCGGCAAATTGTGTTGTTTCGCAATTTTTTTGCGGAGATCTTTCAATATTGAACTTAATTCCGGATCTACGGCACATGACACACCACTTTTTACAACAACTTCCTCGTCGCTGTCCGAAAAATCGTTGTCCTCTACTATTTTAAACGATGTCGGAATATTTAAAAATTCTTTCCCTTTTTCTGTGACTTTCAATAAACCATAGTTCTCGATGTCTCGATCAATATAGCCCGAAATTATGGCTTGACGGATAACTGCACCTAATAGCTTTGCATCGACATTCTGCATGCAACCAAATGACTCAAGTTCTTCATGATTGTACGACTTTATTTCATTAGTTTCTTTCCCTATAAGGAAATTTACAATATAGTCGGCTTTAAATTTCTCTTTTAATGTTATTATTGCTTCAATTACGGCACATAATTCATCTTTCGCCTCTATTTTCTTCTTTGGATGCAGGCAATTGTCACAGTTCCCACAATTATCTTCATTATATTCTTCTCCAAAATAATGCAACAATGTCTTCCGGCGGCACACCGACGACTCGGCATAAGCTGCGGTTTCAAGTAGCAACTGTTTGCCAATCTCCTGTTCGGCGATCGGTTTCCCTTGCATGAATTTTTCTAATTTTTGCAAGTCCTTATTGGTATAAAATGTGACACATAGACCTTCGCCACCGTCACGACCGGCTCTTCCGGTCTCTTGGTAATACCCTTCCAGACTTTTGGGTATGTCATAATGAATCACAAACCTCACATCGGGCTTATCTATACCCATGCCGAAAGCTATTGTAGCAACTATTACATTAACTTCTTCCTGTAGGAATGCATCTTGATTGGCAGTACGAGTGGCACTGTCCATACCCGCATGGTATGGCAATGCTTTTATATCATTCACCTGTAGGGTTTGAGCTAATTCTTCTACTTTCTTGCGGCTTAGGCAATAAATAATACCCGATTTCCCCGGCCGGTCTTTTATAAACTTTATTATATCTTTGTCAACATTGCTCGTTTTATTGCGCACTTCATAATATAAATTCGGACGATTAAATGATGATTTGAAAACTTTAGCATCAGTCATGCCCAAATTCTTTTGAATATCATGTTGTACTTTTGGAGTCGCTGTCGCAGTCAAAGCGATTACAGGTCGCTTGCCTATTTCATTTATTATAGGTCTAATTCTGCGATATTCCGGTCTGAAGTCATGCCCCCACTCCGATATGCAATGTGCTTCGTCTACGGCATAAAACGATATTTTCACAGTCTTCAAGAATTCAATATTCTCTTCTTTTGTCAGAGATTCGGGAGCTACATACAGCAGTCTCGTCCTACCATTAAGCACATCTTCTTTAACTTGGTCTATTGCTTGCTTGTTAAGCGAGGAGTTCAAGAAGTGGGCAACACCTTCTTCATCGCTATAGTTACGCATGGCATCAACCTGATTTTTCATTAGTGCGATCAATGGAGATATTACTATTGCTGTCCCTTCCATTATCAACGATGGTAATTGATAGCATAATGACTTTCCTCCGCCTGTGGGCATTAAAACAAATGTGTCATTCCCTTCAAGCAGGTTTTCCATTATTGCTTCTTGATTACCTTTGAATGTATCAAAACCAAAATACTTTTTCAAAGTTGATGTTAGAAGTTCCTTGTATGCCATGTTGATATCGAAGATTATTTATGTTAGAACAAATATAATATTTCATAGGATAAAATACAAATATTTATATTATAAAATTCATTCGGTAAAAATGCAGATATTCTTTCTCTATATAAAAAAACCGGATGGCATTTTTATCGATAAAATGCCATCCGGTTATAATAATCTCGACTATATCAGTTCATCTGTTGCATTATCTCAAAATTTGCTTTCTTTAATTGGGCTTGTGCATATTCCTTGTCTACCACAAATTTAGTTTTGTCGGTTGATGGGGTTTCATACATAGCATCTATCATTATTGTTTCCACAATAGAACGCAATCCACGTGCGCCAAGTTTAAACTCTATTGCTTTATCCACTATATAATCAAGGGCATCATCGCTGAAACTTAACGACACACCATCCATCTGGAATAATTTTATGTATTGCTTAACTATGGCATTCTTGGGCTCCATCAATATCCTACGCAATGCATCACGGTTAAGTTCTTCAAGGTTTGTCAAAATAGGCAACCTGCCTATTATTTCAGGGATAAGCCCGAAAGACCTCAAATCTTGAGGTGTGACATAATGCAATAATTTTTCCCGTGCAATTCGCTTGTTTTTTGCATCGACGCCATAACCCACGGCATGAGTGTTGAGCCTTAAGGCTATCTTGCGTTCAATACCCTCAAACGCGCCGCCACATATAAATAGTATGTTTTTTGTATCTACGGCAATCATTCGTTGTTCCGGATGTTTTCTGCCGCCTTGTGGAGGAACATTTACTATCGAACCCTCAAGCAATTTAAGCAGACCTTGCTGAACGCCTTCTCCACTTACATCTCGTGTGATGGATGGATTATCGCCCTTACGCGCAATTTTATCTATTTCGTCTATAAACACGATACCACGTTCTGCAAGTTTTACATTATAATCACACGCCTGCAGCAGCCGAGTCAATAAGCTTTCGATATCTTCTCCCACATATCCGGCCTCGGTGAGGACTGTTGCATCCACTATTGCAAAAGGGACCTTTAAAAGTCTCGCTATAGTTTTGGCTATCAAGGTTTTTCCCGTACCGGTCGGCCCCACCATGATGATATTGGATTTTTCAATATCCACATCATCATTCTTTTGGGCTAAACGTTTATAATGATTGTATACTGCAACAGATATATATTTTTTTGCCCGATCCTGCCCTATTATATACTGGTCAAGGTATTCTTTTATTTCTATCGGCTTGGGGACATTGTCGATGTCAATCTTCTCCACCCCCTTTTCCGACAAATAATTCCTTGATATTTCGTAAGCCTGAGCCGCACAATCGCTGCATATACAACCGTTTATTCCCGGCATCAACAAGTCGACTTCTCTTGCACTACGTCCACAGAAGCTACAATATGTTTCAGTTTTCTTGGCCATTAATTCCTTTAAATTTAAATTGGCATCATTTTTTACTTTGACGTTTCTTGATTTTGCTTTTCAAGAACATTGTCTATCATTCCATATTCCATGGCTTCCTTGGAGGTCATCCAATAGTCGCGGTCCGAGTCTGCAACAATCTTGTCTATTGGTTGTCCCGAATGTTGCGATATGATAGAATACAACTCGTCTTTAATCTTCAAAATTTCTCGGGCAGTTATCTCAATATCAGATGCTTGTCCTTGAACTCCACCTATTGGCTGATGTATCATTACTCGAGAATGTTTCAGCGCAAAGCGTTTTCCTTTCTCTCCTGCCACAAGCAATACTGCGGCCATTGATGCGGCCATTCCGGTACATATTGTGGAAACATCACTTGATATATATTGCATTGTGTCATATATGCCAAGGCCTGCGTATACTGATCCTCCGGGTGAATTTATATATATCGATACATCTTTACCCGGGTCACATGAATCAAGGTATAACAATTGTGCTTGAATCACATTGGCCGAATAGTCATCGACGGCCGTCCCAAGAAATATGACACGATCCATCATCAATCGGGAAAATACATCCATTTGTGCCACATTCAACTGGCGTTCTTCTATAATCGTCGGAGATATATAACTGCTGATTATTGAATCAGCCTTCGCCATATACTGATCTATTGCAAGCCCATTCATTCCAAGGTGCTTTGTGGCATAATTCCTAAAATCTTTATTCATATAATTGTTTCTTTTTTATTCGATATGGTGTGATAATTAAACATATATTTTCTTGAAACCTAACATTACAATTCCATGGCATTATCAATCTTTTCCGGGAGAATTGCAATGTCGATTACTTCTTTAATAGTATTGACATAATGGAAATTCAAACCTTTCAAATAAGATTCTTTTATTTCTTCCACATCTTTTCTATTGTCTTTGCATAATACAATATCTACAATACCGGCACGCTTGGCAGCGAGGATTTTTTCTTTAATTCCTCCTACGGGTAAAACTTTTCCTCGCAAAGTTATTTCTCCGGTCATTGCCAAATTGGGACGCACCTTACGCTGGGTAAACGTCGATACTAACGAAGTAACCATTGTAACCCCGGCCGAAGGTCCATCTTTGGGAATGGCTCCTTCCGGCACGTGAATATGGATATTATATTTATCAAACAATTCATAATCAATGCCAAACAACTGGCTATGGGCTTTCAAATATTGCAACGCAATTATTGCAGACTCTTTCATTACGTCTCCCAAGTTCCCGGTAAGGGTTAATTTCTCCCCTTTCCCTTTAGATATGGAAGACTCAACAAAAAGGATCTCTCCTCCTACTGCCGTCCATGCCAATCCCGTAACTACTCCGGCAAATTCATTGCCTTCATACTTGTCGCGGAAGTATTCTTGCGGGCCCAAGAACTCTTTCAATTGCTCCGGGGCTATCGTTGTAGGATATTCTTCGTTTGAAGCTTTCAGTCTTGCAATGCGCCGCAATACCTTCGCTATGGTCTTGTCCAATTGACGCACCCCCGACTCTCGGGTGTATTCGTCTATCATCTTTGCAATTGTGGCTTTCGGGAAATCAATTTCTTTTGCCGCAAAACCATGCTCTGCAAGCTGCTTAGGTATCAAGTGCTTTCGGGCTATTTCAATTTTTTCTTCTTGTATATAGCCGTTTATCTCGATGATTTCCATGCGGTCAAGAAGTGGTTGAGACAATTCCGACAAAGAATTGGCCGTTGCTATAAATAGTATTTTAGATAAATCAAAATCTAAATCAACATAATTGTCATGGAAATGACTATTTTGCTCCGGATCAAGGACCTCGAGCAATGCCGATGACGGATCGCCCTTAAAGTCCTGCCCCAATTTGTCTATTTCGTCAAGGACAAATACAGGATTTGCACTTTCGCTTTTTATCAACCCCTGTATTATACGTCCCGGCATTGCACCTATGTATGTGCGGCGATGCCCCCTTATTTCGGCCTCGTCATGCAGCCCGCCAAGTGAAATGCGCGCATACTTTCGGTTTAAAGCATCGGCTATCGATTTGCCCAACGAAGTCTTTCCCACTCCCGGAGGACCATATAAGCATATTATCGGAGCTTTCATGTCTCCGCGCAACTTCAATACCGCCAAATGTTCCAGTATCCGGTCTTTAACTTTCTCCAATCCATAATGGTCCTTGTTAAGCTTTGCTTCTACCTTCTTTAAATTAAAATTATCGGCAGTATATTCATTCCATGGCAAATTTAACAACGTGTCAAGATAAGCATATTGTACCGAAAAATCGGGGGATTGTGGATTTATGCGTTCGAGTTTTTTTAGCTCCTTTTCAAATGCTTTTGCAGTCTCATCGTTCCAATGCTTTTCCGAGGCACGTTTTTGCAATTCGTCAATATCGTCATCGGCAGTATTGCCCAGTTCATCTTGAATTGTGCGTATTTGCTGCTGCAAAAAATGTTCACGTTGCTGCTGTGAAAGGTCCTCACGTGTTTTTGACTGTATATCGGCCTTTAACGCAAGCAATTGTGCCTGTTTCGATAGAATCGAATACAATTTATATGCACGTTGCTTAACCAATCGTTCTTCAAGCAATTCTTGCTTAACCGATGGTTCTATCGGGCAATTGACGGCAAGGAAATTAATCAAATATATGGGACTGTCTATATTTTTTATGGCAAAAGCCAATTCTTTTGCTCCGTCACCCATGTTTTTCAGTATGTCGAACGTAAGTTCTTTAATACTTATCATCAGGGCATCGAATTCCTTATCGTCATCATCAGGTAGAATATCATCGCTCAATTCTATGACACCTCTTAAATAAGGCTCCTGTGTAGTGATTCCCTTTAAAGAAAAACGAGAACGACCTTGAAGCAATACATTAGTAGTGTTGTCAGGCAGTTCAAAAACTTTAATTATATCTGCAACAACACCATAATGATATAAATCTTTAAATCCCGGATCCTCGGTTTTGCCATTGACTTGGCACACTACACCAATTTTTGTCTTGTTCTTCTGGGCATCTTGAACAAGATTTAAAGATTTATGGCGCCCCACGGCAACCGGTAACGTAATACCCGGGAAAAGCACCATATTACGCAACGCTAAAATTGGCATATTATCTATGTCAGTTGCTTCTTCAGGATTTCCCAATTCTTCACCCTTTATTTCGGTGAATATCGGCATTATATGGGGTGTTTCGTCAGTTGGTTCGTTATCAAAATCGTTGAAAAAGTTGATCATCTTTATAGTTTGCTTACGGTTTCAAGAATGAGGCAACAAAATTTATGCCAAATCCATCGTTTTTTTTACCCAAATCTAATGACCGTTTTGGGTTAAATACGATGGATTGGCTTACTACTAAATGTCCATGCACACATGAACCTTGTGCTTTTGTGTATGAGAAGGTAAGACACCTGTTTCAAAATAAGGTATCATTTCCTTTTAAGTTCCAACCTTTTTAGCACAGCCACGCATTGTCCCTTATTATCATAAAGAGCGATTTTTGAATCATTAATCTTTTTGCATGTTTCTGTAACTTCAAGAGAAACCCTGAGGGCTGTTTCTGTTTTTATATTTTCGCACATTTTCATTGTCGAAATTAGTTGCTGGAACTGAACGCCCCAATCTTTCATATAATCTATATATATAGTGCCATTTATGATATTACACCCTGAATTACCATGTAGCTTTAATTGGTCCAAATCTATAACAAGCTTTACATTTTCATCCGTTACGTGTTGTCCGTTAATTTCTTCCACTGTCCACGCCCCATTCATGAAATTAAGATTTTGCTCCTTGAATACGGCCAACGTGTGCATTTTCTTATTGACAAAATGAAGATACCGAATACCATTCTTTTCAAACAACTTCACACTTGCAACATCGTTAAAAACTTTCATTACCACATGTTCGGGTGTTTCATTATCGCAAGCCATTCTTGTGGAAATCATATTATCAAACACAATTGATGAGCTGTCGCACGAAAAGGTACCATTGACAATATTGCACCCATTATTACCATAGAAGCGTTTTTCTGCAAAATCAAAGGTGATAAAAGGTCGTTTTAAAGTCGAAATCTTCTTATTGTCGATAGTCAACATTGTCCATTCTCCGGCTATCTGTGTGGCCGGATCTGTCACTGCAATTTCTCTCATTGTATCATTGCTGACAGTTACCGTATCTGATAAATTAGATGTTTGTTTTTCGATTTTGCTATCTTTTTTCAATATGCCACACCCTGTTACAACCAAAGCGACAGCAACGCATATTATAAACTTTATTGTTTTCATTCTTGTCAATTATGATTTTTATATTATTAATTATTCTTTTGCAAGATCCCAATGATGACGATATGGATACTTGGTCGGGCGAACGAGTAAACGCAAAGAAGTAGAATAAGTGCAATAAGCCCATATCCAATTTATCAATACTGTCAATTTGTTTCTCATGCCAAGTATTGATATTAAATGTATAAACATCCATGTAACCCATGCAGGACGTCCATACATGTGCAATTTATGCAAATCGGCAACAGCTCTATTCCTTCCAACCGTAGCCATTGATCCCTTATCGTTATATTCAAATGTTTTATTGAATTCGCCTTTGTTTAAATTTTCACAAAGGCATCGTGCTTGCTGTATGGCTACCTGTGCCAATTGTGGATAGCCTCGCGGGTATTTTGGACTTTCAAGATATGCAATATCTCCGAGCGCAAAAATATCATCATGCCCGTATACCCTGTTGCAAGAGTCCACCTTAAACCGCCCGCCTTTGGCATATACACTATCTTCAAATCCCGATATCGGTTCTCCTACAATTCCTGCGGTCCATATTAACGTTTCACAGTATACTTCTTCGCCGTTGGCTAATTTCACCATATTATTATCATATCCAAGCATCGAAGTATTCAGTTTCACATCAACCATGAGGTGTCCCAGATATTCCCTTGCATGCCGCGAAGCATCTTCACTCATCGTGCGCAATACCCTGTCGGCACCTTCTACTATCAGTATTTTCAAATCATTTTTATCAATCTCGGGATATTCTCGTGGGATTATGTAACGTTTCATCTCACCTATTGCTCCGGCCACTTCAACCCCCGTAGGCCCTGCACCAATCACGACGAAACTCAACAGTTGTTTTTTACGTTCCGGATTCTTTTCAATGCTGGCACGTTCAAGCCTGTCAAGAATTTCATTTCTTAGGCGTATGGCTTCCGCAACTGATTTCAAAGTATATACTTTATCTCTCAATTCATCCATGCCGAAGAAATTATTTGTAGTCCCGGCTGCTATGACTAAATAATCATAGGATATAGTTTCAAATTGAGTCGTTACGGTTTTCGCCGTTGTATCCACTTTTTTCACTTCTCCCATGTGAAACCTCACATGGCGCATGTGCCTAATCTCTCGTCTGAATGGGAATGAAATACTACCTGTATCAAGTCCCGATGAAGCGATTTGGTAAAATAATGGAGGGAATGAGTGAAAATTGTGCCGATCGATAAGTGTTATTGTAAACTTCTTCTTGTCTAATTTTTTTATCACATTTATTCCGGCAAAACCACCTCCGATTATTACCACATGTTTTTTGCCATTGTTCTCAACTCCCATAATTGATTTTATTACGCATAATGTTTAATTACCATTTTCATTTCGGATAATTCATATTTTCGTCCGATATACTTTCCAAAACTTCTTTAGTATATTTGCGTGCTTCCCAATTTGCCATTGGCAGATTGTTCAACATATAATTGCCACAATCATGAGCAGATGCCCCGGGAATTTCTCCATTATATGTGGCAATAAAGTTAAACATCTCGCTCACAAGTGGCAATATATCTTTGGGAGACAAATCTCCTGCCAACAGTAAATAAAATCCCGTGCAACACCCCATGGGGCCGAAATAAATTATTTTGTCGTGCCACGTGCTGTGATTGCGTAAAAACGTGGCGCCCAAGTGCTCAATAGTATGAATTGCGGCCTGCCCTATTGCCGGCTCACGATTAGGCTCTTTCATCCTAATATCGAAAGTCGTCACGACATCCCCTTTTTCCAAATAATCTTTACGTGACACATAAATTCCACGTAACAGCCTTGTGTGGTCTACCTTAAAACTCTCGATTTTTTCCATCAAATTTCAATGCTATCTAATAATTGTTTCACAATTTCAAAAGTTTTTTCCGGCGCCTCTTTCCAAAAATCTTCATATTGCTTGCTATTATTGTGGCCGGCTCCGGGAGAATCACTGATTACGCGCATGCAGAATATCGGAACTCCTAATTTATAGCACACATGAGCAATCGATGCCGATTCCATATCTACGGCCAAAGCTTCATTGAAAACTTTCTTTATATCTTCGACGCTTTGAATATTATCTATGAATTTATCTCCTGAACATAGTAGCCCGTGTCTTATAAATTCCGATTCCGGCAACATCTGAGTTAACCGCTTGTCCGATGTGAAATATTTTGGCATTCCCGAGGCTTGTCCGCATACAGTCCCGGGGCCACACCACACATCATGATAAGCTATGGTATCTGCAACCACGACATCCATAACGTTTATACTTTTATCTGTCCCACCGGCAACTCCTGTACTTATAATTAAATCAAGATCATAATTATTTAGCATAGTCATAGTTGAAATAGCGGCATTTACTTTGCCTATGCCGCATTCCATCAGAATGACCTGATGCCGTCCTATGTTTCCTACATGAAAATAAAAACCTAAAATTTCTTTTACTTCGTGACCCTCTATCATCGGCAAGAGCAAAGACAACTCTTTATCCATGGCCACTATTACACCTATCCTCATTCGCTATATTAGTATATACTTTTCTTTATATGGAATTGTGCCGTAAAATTAATAATTTACTACTTTTGCAACAACTAAAAAGGTATTAAAAAACAAATGCTACCTATTATTAAAATAGAAAATACGATTACCGATGTATGCCCCGGCATAAAAATCGGTGTTATAAGAGCCGATGTAACAAATATTGCTACCCCCGAAGGGCTATGGAATAAAATATCTGATGCTTGCTCAGAGATTAAGCGACAATATTCTTTACTTGAAATCAACAAGCGCCCGGCAATAGCGGCGACACGGACCCTTTACCGGCACAATGGCAAAGACCCCAATCGCTATCGCGTAGCGAGTGAGGCGTTATGCCGCAGAGCTGTGAAAGGCTTGCAGCTGCATAGAATAAATGCTTTGGTCGATTTAATAAATCTATTATCGATAATAAGCGGTTATCCTGTAAGCGGACTTGATGCAAATAAAATCGAAGGCGATTCTTTAACCTTAGGCATAGGGCGCCATGGCGAACATTTTGAAGGGATTGGCAGAGGCATGTTAAATATTGAGGGCCTCCCTGTTTATCGAGACCTTCGAGGCGGTATCGCTACGCCTACAAGCGATGAAGAACGCACAAAGATAGACTTAAGCACAACCAAAGTACATATTAATATTAATGCGTTTGCTCCCGAAATGCCCTTACCCGATACCATGAAGTGGTGTTGCGAAATGCTACAAGAGTATTGTATGGCAAAAAACATCGAAACCACCATAATCGACTAAATATGAAACTATTAAAAGTTATAGCATCCAATCCCGATGACCGGTATATAGATATGGCTGTGGATGCGCTTCGCGAAGGGGAAATAATAATATATCCTACCGACTCGATATATGCTTTGGGCTGTGATGCCCTGAACAACAATGCAATAGAACAGATATGTAAAATCAAGGGAATCCGTTCGGATAAAACGAATCTCTCCATTATATGTGAAAGTATAAGCCAAGTGGCAGAATATGCAAGAATAGACAATAAGGCATTTGCCTTATTAAAGAACAATTTACCCGGTCCGTTTACATTTATCTTGCCTGCGTTGTCAAAGTTGCCGAAAGCTTTTAAAAGAAGGAAAACCGTAGGTATACGAATCCCCGATAATAACGTATCGTCATGCCTAGTACATCGCCTTGGTAATCCTATAATGACAACATCTGTCAAATTCGAGGACATTGATTATGGTTGCGAACCCGAGCTTATTGCCGAACAATATGCCAATGTAGCCAGCTTATTAATCGATGCCGGTCGTGGAGATATAACGCCCTCCACAATTGTCGACTGTACCGGTGAAATCCCCGAAATTGTAAGAGAGGGCAAAGGTGAGTTAAAATAATAAGTGACATGGGGAAAAACACATAAACGTGTTATAAAAAAATCCCGTGTTTTAGCGTGATTTTTATTGATTATAATTTTTTATACACAAAGAAAAAACTTATATTTGTAATGCGCAGTCGCCTATATGGCTTCTGCGCATAAATACCTTTTAATACACATAAAAACAACACTTTATGAAAGTCAATGAAATTATAGCCGGCCTCGAAGCCAAACACCCCGGTGAAAAAGAGTATCTACAGGCCGTAAAAGAGGTGTTACTATCAGTTGAAGAAATTTACAACGAACACCCTGAATTTGAAAAAGCCAAAATAATCGAACGAATGGTCGAGCCTGACAGGATTTTTGTTTTTCGAGTAACATGGACCGACGACCGAGGAGAAGTACAGACCAACTTGGGCTACCGTGTTCAATTCAACAATGCCATTGGCCCGTATAAAGGCGGAATCCGTTTCCACGCCTCGGTAAATCTTTCAATTCTGAAATTCCTTGGATTTGAACAGACATTCAAAAATGCTTTGACAACATTGCCAATGGGTGGAGCCAAAGGTGGCTCTGATTTTAGCCCGCGAGGGAAAAGTGATGCCGAAATAATGCGTTTCTGCCAAGCTTTCATTTTGGAATTATGGAGAAACCTCGGCCCCGACAGAGACGTGCCGGCCGGCGATATCGGTGTTGGAGGGCGAGAAGTCGGATACATGTATGGCATGTATAAAAAATTGGCACAAGAACACACCGGAACTTTCACCGGGAAAGGGTTGGATTTTGGAGGATCAAAAATACGCCCTGAAGCCACAGGATTTGGAGCATGCTATTTCGTTCGTAACATGCTTCGCTCAATGGGGCAAGATTTTGCAGGAAAAACCGTGGCAATATCTGGCTTTGGAAATGTAGCATGGGGGGCTGCACTAAAGGCAACACAACTTGGAGCAAAGGTCGTTACAATTTCTGGGCCCGACGGATATGTATACGATCCGACGGGAATATCCGGTGAAAAAATAGACTATATGCTTGAATTGCGGGCTTCCGGCGATGACATCGTTGCTCCTTATGCACAAAAATATCCCGAAGCAACATTCTATCCCGGCCGCAGGCCATGGGAAGTAAAAGTGGATATTGCAATGCCGTGTGCGACCCAAAACGAAGTCGACAAGGAAGATGCCGAAAATTTAGTAAAGAACAAAGTACTTTGCGTCGGGGAAGTGTCTAACATGGGATGTACCCCCGAAGCAATAGACACATTCATTGCCAACAAGATACCATACGGACCCGGCAAGGCAGTAAATGCCGGAGGCGTAGCCACATCAGGGCTTGAAATGAGCCAAAATGCAACACATTTATCGTGGTCGGAAAAAGAAGTTGATGATCGCTTACACGAAATCATGAACAATATCCATGAGCAATGTGTTAAATATGGCAAAGAAAAAGACGGCTACATTAATTACATGAAAGGTGCCAATATTGCCGGATTCATGAAAGTCGCCCATGCTATGTTGGGGCAAGGTGTCATCTAACAAATTGGTTTCGTTCCCCCCAATCGGTATAAAAAGCATATTCATAACAAATATTTGCAACCTAATGGCCGTTCTGGGTTAAATGAACACATCATCGATACGTTGAGATCTTTGCGATCTCAACGTATTTTTTTACCGACTACCTCACATACATTATATACACACCTGTCGTTTTTTATTTGTATCTTTGCACTCGGAATCTTAAGAAATTATGATTCCATGATTTGAGACTTATATTTTTAGAAGAATCTATACAACTTTATTACTGATTTTTATGAACCTTTCTTCCCTCACTGCAATATCCCCGATAGACGGGAGATATAGAGCCAAAGCCGAACAATTAGACCTCTATTTTTCCGAGTTTGCATTAATCCGATATAGGGTTAAAGTTGAAGTGGAATATTTCATAGCATTATGTAAAATTCCATTACCCCAATTATCCTCTGTCGACAACAATAAATTTGAAGATCTGCGTAAAATATATGAAAACTTCTCTATTGAGAATGCTCAACATATAAAAGAGATAGAAAGTGTTACAAATCATGATGTAAAGGCCGTTGAATACTTTTTAAAAGAAAAATTCGACGACATGGGATTACACCAATATAAAGAGTTTATCCATTTTGGATTAACATCTCAAGACATCAACAATACTTCCATCCCAATGTCTATCAAAGATGCTTTACATAATGTGTATATGCCTCTAATGGACGACATGCTGTCGATATTGGAACGCTATGCCTCAGAATGGAACGAAGTCCCCATGTTGGCTCGTACTCACGGGCAACCGGCATCACCCACACGATTAGGGAAAGAAATACATGTATTTACATATCGCTTGCGTGAACAGTTGCAAATTTTGGCAAACATTCCCATATCAGGCAAATTTGGCGGGGCTACAGGAAACTTTAATGCTCACCTTACAGCATATCCTGAATATGATTGGCGGGCATTTGCCAATTCTTTTTTACAAGAAAGCCTCGGGATTAAACGGGAGCAATGGACAACTCAAATCTCCAATTATGATAACCTCGCGGCACTGTTTGATGCATTGAGACGAATAAATACTATAATTTTAGATCTCGACAGAGATATATGGCAATACATATCTCTAAATTACTTTAAACAAAAAATCAAAGCAGGAGAAGTAGGTTCTTCTGCCATGCCTCATAAGGTTAACCCCATCGATTTTGAAAATTCCGAAGGAAATTTAGGTATTGCCAATGCTATTTTTTCACATTTGGCGACTAAACTGCCGGTATCCCGCTTGCAACGTGACTTAACCGACTCGACAGTATTACGAAATATCGGTGTCCCACTCGGACACACAGTCATTGCAATAAGCAGCACCATAAAGGGGCTGAATAAACTGATTCTTAATGAAGAAGCAATCAATGACGACCTTGACAATATGTGGAGTGTCGTTGCCGAAGCAATCCAAACTATATTGCGGCGCGAAGGTTACGAAAAACCTTATGAAACATTGAAAGCTTTAACTCGTACAAACGAAAAAGTTAATTCAGAAAGCATAGCTAACTTTATTGACACTCTTAATGTTTCTGACGCAGTTAAGAATGAATTGAAAAAATTAACTCCGCATAACTACACCGGATATTAAACATCTCGATGTTTAGATATTTTTTCACACTTGTAAGTTTGTTTTATTCAGGCTTTTAAGTATCTTTGCACAATATAAAAACATAATTTATAAAAACGATAAAAACCTTATTGATAAACAATTAGCCGAGAGGCCAATATTAGAATTAAAAAACTTATGGAAGAGAACGTAGAAAAAAAAGCAAGGAGACCACGAATCGGCGAAAGCAAAGGGGATGCCGCCGATAACAACGAAAGCCGCTACGAAAAAATTGAGTACAATAACGAAAATCGTAGCGAAGGAACTTCTCAATCTGGTGATTACTCACAAAACTATGGCAACCAACGCGGAGATTATGGAGACCAACGTGGTTATAATCAACGTGGTGGATATCAACAACGAGGGAACTACAACAACCGTTACAACAATTACGAGAACAACGACAACCAACAAGACCAAGGGGAAAATGGGTATCAGCCAAGAGGTGGCTACAATCAACGCGGTGGATATAACAACCAACGTGGCGGATATAACAACCAACGAGGCGGTTACAACCAGCAGCGCGGTGGATATCAACAACGCAACAACCAAGGTGGAGGCTACAACAACCAACGTGGCGGATATAACAACCAACGCGGAAACAACCAAGGAGGAGGCTACAACAACCAAGGAAACGGCTACAATCAACGTGGCGGATACCAACAGCGCGGAAACAACCAAGGTGGCTATAACAACCAACGTGGGAATTACAACAACCAACGCGGTGGTTACAACAGCAATCAACGTGGCGGATACAATAAAAACGCCGGACCGCACAGGAACCACAACCAACAAGGTGGTCGCCCACAACAAATGCGTTTTACCCCACGTCCGAAGCGAATCGAATATGAATTGCCCGAAGTTGATCCGAATGAACCAATCCGCTTGAATAAATTCATGGCAAATGCCGGAGTTTGTTCTCGACGTGAAGCCGATGAGTTGATACAAAAAGGCGAAGTTAAAGTAAACGGTGTACCGGTTACCGAACTTGGGACCAAAATCACACGCAATGATGTAGTCGAGTATAACGACAAAGTCGTCACACTTGAAAGCAAATGCTACATTTTGCTAAACAAACCCAAAGATTGCGTAACCACCAGCGACGACCCCAATGGGCGCACTACCGTTATGGACCTAATAAAAGGGGCTTGTTCCGAAAGGGTATATCCCGTTGGACGTCTTGACCGTAACACCACAGGTGTATTACTGCTCACCAATGATGGCGACCTTGCTTCAAAGCTGACTCATCCGAAATATGTAAAAAAGAAGATTTACCAAGTCTGGACAGACAAACCTATATCCGAAGATGACATGCAACATATTGCAGATGGCGTTGAACTTGACGATGGACCAATCCACGCCGATGCCATAAGCTATGTTTCTCCAACCGACAAGAAGCAAGCCGGAATAGAAATACACTCCGGAAGGAATCGTGTTGTACGTCGCATTTTTGAGTCATTAGGTTATCATGTAGTCAAACTCGACAGGGTTTATTTTGCAGGTTTGACAAAAAAGAATCTTGCACGAGGCAAGTGGCGTTATTTAACACAAGACGAAGTAAATTTCCTGAAACAGGGATCTTTTGAATAACAAACCAAAAAATCAAGTATTGTGTTACATTTCCTGCCGAAGGGGTGGTTGTGTAGCACAATCTTGTTTACAACGCAATATTTAAAACCATGGCATTAAAAAGAACAAAAATCGTTGACATATTCAATCCTGAACTCATAGGAGAAAAAGTGTGCGTAAAGGGTTGGGTTAGAACACGCAGAGGTAACAAAAATGTGCAATTTGTTGCTCTTAACGATGGGTCGACTATTAAAAACATACAAATAGTTATCGACCTTGAAAAATTCTCTGACGAAGAATTAAAACCTATTACAACAGGTGCAAGTTTGCATGTCGAAGGTCAACTCGTAGCTTCGCAAGGTAAGGGACAAACTTGCGAAATTCAAGCTGAATCAATTGAGATTTACGGCACTGCCGATCCACAAACCTACCCTTTGCAAAAGAAAGGCCATACACTTGAATTTCTAAGAGAAATAGCCCATTTGCGCCCCCGGACAAATACTTTTGGAGCTGTCCTGCGCATACGCCATAATCTTGCATTTGCAATACATAAATTTTTCAACGAAAAGGGATTCTTTTATCTTAACACCCCACTCATAACAGCAAGTGATTGTGAAGGTGCCGGAGCAATGTTCCAAGTTTCCACTCTTGATATGGACAATCCTCCGAGAAACGAAGATGGAAGTATTGATTACACTCAGGACTTCTTCGGAAAACAAACAAGCCTGACTGTATCAGGACAGCTCGAAGGCGAACTCGGAGCTACGGCATTAGGAGCGATATACACATTTGGTCCTACATTCCGGGCAGAGAATTCCAATACCCCGCGCCATCTTGCCGAATTTTGGATGATAGAACCCGAAGTCGCATTCAATGACATTACCGACAATATGGATCTTGCAGAAGAATTCATAAAGTATTGTATCGGTTATGCCCTTGAAAATTGCAAAGACGACATTGAATTCCTTGCACAAATGTATGACAAGAATCTGGTAGAACGTCTGGAATTTGTATTACATAACAAATTTATACGATTGCCATACACCGAAGCAATAAAGATTCTTGAGAACTCCGGCCAAAAATTTGAATTCCCTGTATCATGGGGAATTGATTTGCAAAGTGAACATGAACGTTATCTTGTAGAAAAGCATTTTGAAAAACCTGTAATCTTAACCGATTATCCCAAAGAAATCAAGGCTTTCTACATGAAGCTAAATGATGATGGCAAGACGGTTAGAGCCATGGATGTACTGTTCCCTCAAATTGGAGAAATAATAGGTGGTTCGGAACGCGAAGCCGATTACGACAAACTTCTTGCCCGCATAGAAGAGTTGCACATTCCCATGAAAGATATGTGGTGGTATCTTGATACTCGACGTTTCGGTACTGTACCTCATTCCGGTTTCGGCTTGGGATTTGAGCGCCTTGTTTTGTTTGTGACAGGCATGACTAACATTCGTGATGTCATACCATTCCCCCGCACCCCCAAGAATGCAGAATTCTAACCCGGAATAAATCCACGGAATAACGCCATATATCCGCAGCCTATAAGGAATGCGGATATATTTTTTGCGGAATAACGGCAATGCCGGGAGGGCTGATATAGAACGAGGGCTATCTCAAGATTCGTTGAGATAGCCCTCGCAATATTTTAATATTTTCTATTATTTGCTCAAACGGTCGTTAACCCAGTTAAGCATTCTTTGTGCTTCCGAGTTTGTCGGATCAAGTTCTACGGCCTTTTCGAGATAAGGCTTTGCCTCAAGGCAAATCGGGTCGATTAACTTCCCGAGTTCCTCATCGGTCTTGTTCAGATTTTCCTCTGCATTCATCAGGTTTACGGCCTTGTTGTTATAATAGCGGCCTACGTGATATTGTGCAAGAGCCAATGTGGGATCTTTTTCGGCGGCACCTTTGTAATATTTTACAGCTTGCTCCATGTCTCCGGTTTCAGTTTCGGTAAGAATACCTTTGAACAAGAGGAACACGGCTTCATTGGGGCAATTTTGCATTGCCGTGTTAAGCAACTCGCTGCATTGGGTGTAATTCTTTTCTTGCAGATACTTGTCTACGCTAAGGCCAACGAGATATTTAATCATATCAGTTGTTTCCTTATAGTCATATCCCTTGTTCAAGGCTTCATAGAAAGCTGCAAGAGCCTTGTCGTTTTCCTTTGCTTGGAACAGCATTACACCTTCATAGTAACGGAATTGAGCCACTGTGGAATCGGCCAATTCGGGTTTCTTGTCACCGAGGAACTCTGCCGACGGAAGCGAAGCATATATACCCCATGCTTTTGCTGCCAATGCGTAATTCTGTTGCTCGTTGAACATCTGTCCTACTACAACGAAGTCATTGTGGTGGCCTACTATTATGTTAACGATGTCCTTTGAATATTTAGTCTTGATTTTTTGCTTGCCTGTTTTCTTGTCTAATTTCGGAGAACCATCCTTATTAACTTCGGGTACCGAATCAAGAGGCAATGCCTTTAAAAACGAGTCGTAGCCATCGAGCAATGCGCTGCCTACTGCCAATGTGTCAATGGGTTGTTGCATCAACAATTGTGCTTGTGCATCATCATACTGATTGAATTTTTCTTTACCTTCTTTAAATATCGGTTCGGCCGGATTATCGGCAGCAGTCATGTTGAACCCTATCAAAGAGGTACATGCTAAAAATAAAGCTATTTTCTTCATGTGGCTTAAAATTAATGATTATTATTGATTATTCATTGTTTTCGTTTTCTTCTGTATCTGTATCCTCATTGTTGTCATCATACAGTTCTTCAGTATCGTCTTCGACATGTGAATCGTCCGATGGATAAACAGATTCGGTTTTAGGAAGCGTGTTCAATTCACTTTCCTCGCCTCCGGCCGATACTACTTCTTCATCCTTCTCGGAAATGACCTTGCACACCGAAGCAATTTCGTCATTACGCTTTTCAAGGTTAATAAGTTTCACACCCTGCGTTGCACGTCCCATAACTCGTAAATCAGAAACATGCACACGGATTGTTATTCCTGACTTATTAATGATAACCAAGTCATTATTGTCATTTACGCGCTTCAACGAAACAAGCATTCCTGTTTTATCGGTGATATTCATGGTCTTTACTCCCTTGCCACCACGATTTGTCACACGATAGTCTTCAATAGACGAACGTTTGCCATATCCCTGTTCCGACACTACCAAAATGGTATCTTCTGTTCCTTGTGGCATACATATCATTCCGATAACTTCATCTTCATCGTTATCGAGAGTCATGCCCTTGACACCCGTCGCAACACGGCCCATTGCACGCACTTTCGATTCATGGAATCGTATAGCCTTACCATATTTATTGGCCATGATAACATCGCAATTAGAATCGGTAAGACGCACCTGTATTACTTGGTCGTCTTCTCTGATTGATATTGCGTTTACACCATTTGCTCTTGGTCGGGCATAAGCACTCAGGCATGTCTTTTTAACGATTCCCTTCTTTGTACAGAATATCAAGTTGTGTGTATTATTGTATTCAGGATCCGACAAATTCTTTACTGCTATGAACGCATTGATTTTATCGTCGGCATCGATGTTGAGCATATTCTGCACGGCTCGGCCTTTGGAATTTCTCGCCCCTTCAGGCAGTTCGTACACCTTAAGCCAATAACAACGACCTTTTTGGGTAAAGAATAATATATAGCTGTGCATTGATGCCGTATATATATATTCTATGAAATCAGAGTCCCTCGTGTCACTACCCTTTACACCTACCCCACCGCGGTTCTGTGCTCTGAATTCAGACAACGGAGTCCTTTTTATGTACCCGAGGTGAGATATAGTTATAATCATATAATCATCGGCATAGAAATCTTCAGCGTTGAAATCTTCTGATGCATATACGATCTCCGTCTTACGTTCATCACCGTATTTATCCCTTATTTCTATAAGTTCGTCTTCTATGACTTTGCGGCGAGTTGCATCATTGTTCAATATGTCTTTCAAATGCTCTATGGTGCGTAACAATTCCTCGTATTCTCCACGCAATTTATCTTGGTCTAATCGTGTAAGATCACCAAGGCGCATTTCTACAATAGCTTTCGCCTGTACGTCATCGATTCCGAAACGTTCACACAAGCGTTGACGTGCTTCAGTTCTTGAACCGCTTGATTTGATAATGCTTACAACTTCATCGATATTATCAGATGCAATAATCAAGCCTTCCACTATGTGAAGCCTATCCTCATTCTTTTTCAGCTCATATTTAGTCCTGCGGATTACAACATCATTGCGGTGATCCAAGAAATATTGGATAAGCTGTTTTAAATTAAGCACTTTAGGTCGGCCATGTACAAGAGCAACATTATTAACGCTAAACGACGACTGTAACTGCGTCATTTTAAACAGTTTGTTTAAAACGACATTGGCATTGGCATCTCGCTTAACATCGATGACAATACGCATGCCGCGCATGTCACTTTCATCATTGATATTGGAAATACCTTCGATTTTCTTGTCGACAACAAGGTCAGCTATGCTCTCAATAAGAATTCGCTTATTTACATTATAAGGAATTTCCGTTACTATTATTTTATCTCCGTCCTCGTTCGATTCTATTTCAGCCTTTGCCCTTATGACAATACGTCCTTGTCCGGTCTCAAACGCTTTCTTTACACCATCATAACCATATATGATACCTCCCGTTGGGAAATCAGGTGCTTTTATATATTGCATGAGTTCCGACACTTCCATGTCGGGGTTTTCAATTAATGCCAGACATGCATTTATTGATTCCGTAAGATTATGCGGAGGCATATTGGTCGCCATTCCGACAGCAATACCCGAAGCCCCATTTACGAGCAAATTGGGGAATCGTGTCGGCAACACCACAGGTTCAGTACGGGTAGCATCGAAATTCGGCACCATATCGACGGTATCTTCGTCTATGTCACGAAGCATTTCTTCTCCCATGCGGTTCAACCTCGCCTCGGTATAACGCATGGCCGCAGGACTGTCGCCATCAATCGAGCCAAAATTCCCTTGCCCGTCAACCAACGGATAACGTAATGCCCAATCTTGAGCCAAACGAACCATAGTCAGATATATCGACGAATCGCCATGCGGGTGATACTTACCCATAACATCTCCTACAATACGAGCCGACTTCTTCGTTGGTGTATTATAGAAATTACCCAATTTATGCATTCCAAAGAGTACCCTTCTGTGTACAGGCTTAAAACCATCCCTAACATCGGGCAGAGCACGAGACACTATCACCGACATCGAATAATCGATATACGACGACTTCATCTCATTTTCAATGTTGATCTTTAATATTCGATCTTCTGTCATACTTTATATTCTACGATATTTACTTTACGCATTGCCCATTACAAAAGCAATGTTTTGTCAGTATTTAAGCATACAAAGATACTATTATAACAGTTACCGCACAAATCATTCCAGATATTTTTTCAAGGGTTTTGCCCTTCAAGATTATATGCTTTAACATTGCACACGATGCCACATCTTTAATAATTATCATTGTTGTTTAATTAATACGTTTTCACTAAATTTGTACCAAAATAAATATATATAATTCCCTATAATTATCTGTTTATGATAACATTCTTCAAAAAAGGCAACTCAACTTATTATGCCATAGACAGTGACCATACTTTTTCCGACATTGAAGCGCAAAAACTCTCTTGGTTATTTGGCGGAGCGACAAAGCTTGACGAGGATATAATCAAAGGCACTTTTATAGGCCCCCGTCGTGAAATGATTACTCCTTGGAGTACGAACGCAGTGGAAATAACGCAGAATATGGGCATTGACGGAATACGCCGTATCGAAGAATTCATTGCGACAAATGACGCAAATCCCACATTTGACAAAATGCTGCAACGAATATACAATTCTCTTGACGAGGCCATATTCTTGATAACAAAATCTCCCGAAGAAATTGTATACATCGAGAACATAGAGGAATACAACAAAACCGAAGGTTTAGCATTAAGTTCCGAAGAAATACAGTATCTGAAAAGTTTGGCGCAAAAATTGGGTCGACCTTTGACCGACAGTGAGGTTTTTGGTTTTTCTCAAGTTAACTCCGAACATTGCCGGCACAAAATATTCAACGGACGTTTCATCCTTGATGGCAAAGAAATGCCAATGACGTTATTCAAACTCATAAAGAAAACTTCACAAGAGAACCCTAATCGGTTGGTATCGGCATATAAGGATAATGTAGCTTTCGTTGAAGGACCTACAATCATGCAATTTGCTCCACGCAATCCCGAACGTCCCGATTATTTTGAAACAAAAGATATAGACACCGTTATTTCATTAAAAGCCGAAACACATAATTTCCCGACAACAGTAGAGCCTTTTAATGGGGCTGCAACAGGCTCGGGAGGAGAAATCCGCGACCGACTCGGAGGAGGGAAAGCAAGCCTCCCATTAGCGGGAACTGCTGTTTACATGACTTCTTACCCTCGTCCCGACGAAGGCCGGAATTGGGAGAACAACGGTATGCCGGCCCGGCCTTGGTTATATCAAACGCCCGAGGAAATACTTATCAAAGCATCAAATGGTGCATCAGATTTCGGCAATAAATTTGGGCAACCTCTGATATGCGGCTCTGTCCTCACGTTCGAGCATTCCGAGAATGGTAAACAATTTGCTTACGACAAAGTAATCATGCTGGCCGGAGGTGTGGGGTTTGCAAATAAACGTGATGCAATAAAAGGTAATCCATCACCGGGAGAAGATGTTGTACTATTGGGAGGTGATAATTATCGCATCGGCATGGGTGGCGGTGCCGTATCATCTGTAGACACCGGGCAATATGACAATTCCATTGAACTTAACGCCGTGCAACGTGCCAATCCCGAAATGCAAAAACGCGTATCAAATGTTATACGCGCCCTTGCCGAATCTGATTACAATCCCATTGTTTCAATTCACGACCACGGCGCAGGCGGACACTTAAATGCACTTTCCGAACTTGTGGAAGAAACCGGTGGCGTAATTCACATGGACGCATTACCAATCGGGGATCCCACCTTGTCGTCTAAAGAAATAATAGGCAACGAATCCCAAGAACGCATGGGAATGGTTGTCGAAAGCAAGGACGTTGAAACAATTCGTAAAATAGCCGACCGAGAGCGCTCGCCGTTCTACGTAATCGGAGAAACAACCGGCGACCATCGTTTCGTATTCGAGCAAAAAGATGGCATTAAACCCATTGATTTGGCCATGAGCGACATGTTTGGGAGCTCTCCGGTAACCATAATGAAAGACAACACTGTAAAAAGCGAATACAGTGATGTAAAATACTCGCCGGCCAAAATATTAGAGTATATAGAAACGGTATTGCAACTTGAAAATGTAGCATGCAAAGATTGGCTAACCAATAAAGTCGACCGTTCTATTACCGGCAAAATCGCTCGCCAACAATGTGTTGGACAATTGCAATTACCGTTAAGCGATTGTGGTGTCGTTGCATTGGACTTCACAGGCACAACAGGTATTGCAACATCTATCGGACATGCTCCACAAGTTGCATTAATTAGTCCTGAAGCGGGTTCGATAATGTCGATTGCCGAAGCCTTAACCAATATAGTAGGTGCAAATTTATCCGAAGGATTAAAAAGCATTTCACTCAGTGCCAATTGGATGTGGCCTTGCCGTAATGAAGGAGAAGATGCTGCACTGTATTCTGCAGTAAAAGCATGTAGCGACTTCGCTTGCGCTTTAGGCATCAATATTCCTACCGGCAAAGACAGCCTATCCATGACTCAAAAATATGGAGACAAAAAAATATTGGCTCCGGGAACAGTAATTATTTCGGCCGCAGGAGAAGTAACAGATGTAAAAAAGACCGTTTCACCGGTTTTGGTGAATAATAACAATACCACATTGCTGTATGTTGACTTTTCTTCCGATATTCTTAAACTCGGCGGTTCGGCATTTGCCCAATCCCTTAACTATATTGGCAAAGATGCACCTACAGTGAAGTATGCCAGTTATTTTGCTGCCACATTTAATGCAATACAGAAATTGGTAGATGAGACCAAATTACTTGCATTGCATGACGTGTCGGGCGGAGGTCTACTCACTACACTGCTTGAAATGACATTCTCTAATACCGAGGGCGGCTTAAATATTAATGTCGATGCATTTGAAGAGGCAGATATCATAAAAATACTATTTGCCGAAAATCCGGCTGTTGTTATTCAAGTGGACAATTTAAAGCTGTCTGAGGTAGAATCCATTCTTGACGAATCTAATGTAAATTATTACGAAATAGGTTCTGTGTCCGATGAAAGAACCATAGAAATAATGCACGATGGGCATGAATATATGTTCTTCATTGACCATCTCAGAGATGTATGGTTCCGTTCTTCTTATTTGCTCGACACCAAACAAAGCGGTGAAGATTGTGCAAAAGAACGCTTCGACAATTACAAGGAGCAACCCACAAAATTCAAATTCCCGGCTTCATTTAGCGGCAAGCCTGCCGATTTGGGCATAACCGGATTCAAGCATGGCAAAACCGGCATAAAGGCTGCCATTATAAGGGAGAAAGGCGTAAACGGAGACCGTGAGATGGCTTATTCTCTGTATTATGCAGGCTTTGATGTTAAAGACGTACACATGACCGACCTCATTTCGGGACGCGAAACTCTTGAAGATGTCAACATGATTGTATTCTGCGGAGGCTTCTCCAATTCCGATGTGTTGGGGTCTGCAAAAGGTTGGGCCGGAGGATTCCTGTGGAATGAAAAAGCGCGCAAAGCCCTTGAAAATTTCTACAAACGTACCGATACGCTTAGCCTCGGGGTCTGCAACGGCTGTCAACTGATGGTGGAATTAAATCTCATCAATCCCGAACATAAGTTACGGACACAAATGCAGCATAATGACTCTCATAAATTTGAATCACGATTCCTTAGCGTCGAAATACCACAGAATAATTCCATTATGTTGGGTTCTTTATCAGGCTCATCATTAGGAATCTGGGTAGCACACGGAGAGGGCAAATTTTATCTGCCGGAAGATATTACCAACTACAATGTAGTTGTAAAATATGCCTACGATGAATATCCTGCAAATCCCAACGGTTCTCCGTATGCCGTGGCCGGAATTGCTTCGGCCGACGGTCGTCACTTGGCAATGATGCCACATTTGGAACGAGCCATTTTCCCGTGGCAATGCGGCGACTATCCGACAGACAGACGTAACGATGAAGTCACACCATGGATTGAGGCTTTTGTCAACGCCCGCAAATGGATTGAGCAAACAATAAAAAAATAAAACAGATTAAAATCTACAAAAAATGAAACAATTTTGGAATATTGTAATTGGCTCATTTGTAGGTGTATGGATTGCATTGCTATTGTTCTCTGTCCTATCTTTTTTCATGAGTTTCGCTTTCATGGGAACATTATCAATGCTCGGGAAAAGTTCTGTAACTGAAATAACCGACAATTCCATACTTAAACTCGATTTAGGGCGTACTGTCGACGAACGTGCATCAGAAGATGACTTCGTGTCAACTTTATTAAATGACTCTCCTGCTCCTACCGGGCTCGATGAAATATTACATGCCATCGAAACAGCTAAACAAGACAGCCGCATTTCTGGCATATACATTGAATGTAACGGCATATCGGCAGGAACTGCATCTCTATATGAAATACGAAAAGCCCTTGCTGATTTCAAGAAAGAGAGTGGCAAATTTATTTATGCTTATGGTGATAATATGTCTCAAGCCGATTATTACCTTGCATCTGCCGCCGATAGCATATTCATCAATACCATCGGTTCATTGGATCTCCGAGGATTAGCCGTTTCTGTACCATTTTTCAAGAAGGCTCTTGATAAAATTGGCGTAGAAATGCAAATAGTGCGTGTAGGTACATTTAAAAGTGCCGTAGAACCATATATTTTAACAGGAATGAGTAATGCCAATAGATTGCAATACAGCACATTTGTTAATAATATATGGGGAAATATGACTGAAACAATGTCACTGTCTCGACAAATTACCCCGGAAAGAATAAATGAAATGACCGACAGCATTGTCTTCTTGCAAACACCTGAATACTTGGTTGCCAATAAACTTATTGATGGCACTTGCTACAAGCATGAAATAGAAAACAAGCTGAAAAAAACTATTGGCATAGACAATGACGATGATATAAACTTCTTGTCAGTCAAAGACCTCTCCCAAGAGCTGGATTATAATGGCAATGGTAAAGAAATTGCTGTAATATACGCCGTTGGGGAAATATACGATGGCGGAGATGAAGGCATAAATTCAGAATCTCTGTCCAAAACAATATTAGAAATTGCCGACAATGACAATATTGCAGGTGTTGTATTAAGAGTAAACTCTCCGGGTGGTTCCGCTTATGGATCTGAACAAATATGGAACGCATTGCAGCAAATAAAGAAAGCCGGAAAACCGCTTGCCGTATCAATGGGCGACATGGCTGCTTCTGGCGGATACTATATTTCTTGCGGAGCCGACCGCATATTTGCAGAACCGCTAACCTTAACAGGGTCAATCGGGGTATTTGGCATGATTCCATGTTTTCAAGAACTTCTTGAAGATAAAATAGGTATTACACAAAGTGTCGTTAAGACGAACAGTAATTCGGAATTTCCAATGATAACCGAGAAAATGACACCTTCCCAAGCCGCAGCCATGCAACGTATGGTTAATAACACTTATGAACTATTTGTGAAACGCTGTGCCGAAGGACGCAATATTCCGACCGACTCCATCAAAATGATTGCCGAAGGTAGAGTTTGGGATGGCATCAGCGCAAAAAACATCGGACTAATCGATGAATTTGGAAATCTTAACGATGCCATTAATTGGGTTGCCGAGAAAGCCAATGTCCAAGATTATAGCATATCTGTTGCCCCCGAAATGGATGATTTCTTCACAAAGTACATTTCCAAATACATGAATCATAAAATCGACGTGAAAATGGAGAAAGAATTGGGAATGTTGTATCATTATAATAAGGAACTACAGCGTATCTTAAAGCGAGGCCATATTTTATGTTTGGCACCTGAAGTCGTAACTGTCAATTAATTAAAATAGTAACTAATATGACCCAATCAATAAAAGAAATTATTGACATAATCCTTACGCCTGCATCTTGGTTATATGGGTGTATTACTTTTATGCGCAATAAATTCTTTGATTGGGGCATATTAAAACAACGCACTTTCGCCACCCCTGTCATCGTGGTGGGGAATATCAGCGTTGGCGGTACAGGGAAAACGCCTCATGTGGAGTATATAATTGAACAGCTTTATGCCGACTTCCACATTGGCGTACTTAGCAGGGGCTATAAACGGAAAACCAAAGGATTCATTCTCGCCAATGACAAATCAACCCCTAATGATATTGGTGATGAACCATATCAAATATATCGTAAATTCAAAAATATAACCCTTGCCGTATGCGAAAACCGATGCGAAGGTATCGAAAAAATGAAAGCTATCGATGAAAAAATAGACCTATTCATACTTGACGATGCTTTCCAACACCGATATGTCAAGCCTACCGCATCAATTGCATTAGTCGACTATAATCATCCTTTAGATAGTGACTATCTGTTGCCTCGTGGTCGATTGCGAGAGCCCAAACATGGCATACTTCGCGCCGACATTGTAATCGCGACAAAATGTCCCGAGGATATTAAGCCTGTAGATATTAGCCTGACAAAAAAACGGCTCGACTTATTTCCTTCACAAAAATTATATTATACAACTTTTAAATATTATAACTTCAGAGCGATATTCCCTGAAATTGTTAAATGCGCACCGCAATTACAGTTATTGACCGAAAAAGACACATTGTTAGTCGTTACCGGAATCGCAAATCATGTGCCATTCGTGAAATTTCTAAATGCGTTTAGAGCTAAAGTCAAGATTATAAAGTTCACCGACCATCATAATTATAGCAGGAAAGATTTCAATTTCATTAAAGGATGGTATGACAAATTAGATGGCGAACATAAATATATAATTACGACAGAGAAAGATGCGGTTAAACTTTCTAATAACCCCTATTACCCCATCTCTTTACGTCATGTCTCTTTTTATATGCCTATAAAGGTCGATTTCATCAATGCGCCACATAATGATGATTTCGTTACTGAATTAAAAAAAATAATAACAAAGAAACACTGATTACAAACCATAAAAATTTTATTAAACATGCTATCTCAAATTAAGCAAACAGCCGATTATATTGCATCAAAAGTCAACAAATTACCCAAGACTGCCATTATCCTTGGCACAGGATTGGGTGAATTAGTGAACCATATAGAAATTTCCACTTCACTTCCTTATCAAGAGATTCCCAACTTCCCTGTATCGACAGTTGAAGGGCACAATGGCAGACTGATATTTGGCAAATTGGGAAATAAAGAGATTATGGCTATGCAAGGCCGTTTTCATTTTTATGAAGGTTACGACATGAAACAGGTAACTTTTCCTGTTCGTGTAATGAAGGCTCTTGGCATAAAGACTTTATTTGTATCAAATGCTTCGGGTGGAATGAATCCTTCCTTCAAAATAGGAGACCTCATGATTATTACCGACCATATCAACTTATTTCCCGAACACCCACTGCGTGGTAAAAATTACGAAGACCTTGGCCCTCGTTTCCCGGAAATGAGCGAAGCATATTCTGCCCGATTAATAGCCGAAGCAAAAAGAGTTGCAGCTAATCACAACATACATGTTGTAGAAGGCGTATACGTAGGCACCCAAGGTCCTACATTTGAAACACCTGCCGAATATCGCTATTTTCATCGCATTGGAGGCGATGCCGTAGGTATGAGTACTGTTCCCGAAGTAATTGTTGCACGGCACAGCGGCATTGAAGTATTTGGAATCTCGGTTATAACCGACTTAGGCATCGAAGGTATCGTCGAGAAAGTGTCACACGAAGAAGTTCAAAAAGCTGCAGCTGCCGCCGAGCCTAAAATGACATTAATCATGAAAGAATTAATAAACAGCTTCAAAGAATGAGCAACGAAACAGAAATAGCAACACTTGGCGAGTTTGGTCTGATAGACAGGCTCACCAAGTGTATAAAAATAAATAACAGCACCACAGAAAAAGGGGTTGGCGACGATTGTGCCGTATTATCCCCAACGCCCGGCTATAAAACTCTTATCACCACCGACCTACTGCTTGAAGGAATACACTTCGACTTAACATATTGCCCACTGAAGCACCTTGGCTATAAAGCTGCCGTTGTGAATTTCTCTGACGTATATGCCATGAATGGCATCCCTCGGCAAATCACAGTATCTTTAGGTATTTCCAAACGTTTTACAATTGAGCATATCGAAGAATTATACTCTGGCATACGACTCGCTTGCGAGAAGTATGGTGTCGACCTTGTTGGGGGCGATACATCTGCTTCAGTAACAGGTCTATTAATAAGTATTACATGTATCGGCGAAGCCGAAAATGAAAAAATCGTATATCGGAATGGCGCTAAAGATACCGATTTAATATGCGTAAGCGGAGACCTTGGTGCTGCATACATGGGATTACAACTACTCGAACGTGAAAAAGTTGTATCCAAGCAATCTAATGAGAAAAATTTCAAACCGGCTTTTGAGGGAAAAGAGTATATACTAGAACGACAACTAAAACCGGAAGCTCGTAAAGACATAATTGAAGAATTGGCATCTTTAAGCATTAAGCCTACAGCCATGATGGATATTAGTGACGGACTGTCTTCGGAATTAATGCATATATGCAAACAAAGCAATACTGGTTGCTTAATATACGAAGAACGAATTCCCATAGATTTCCAAACGGCATGCATGGCCGAAGAATTCAATCTTAATCTTGTAACTGCCGCACTCAACGGAGGCGAAGATTATGAGCTGCTTTTCACTGTGAAATTAAGCGATTATGAGAAAATAGCCACTATTAATAATATCAGAATCATCGGTCACATAACGAAACCTGAATACGGCTGTTTAATGCAGACTCGCGATGGGAACCAAATTCCATTAAAAGCCCAAGGTTGGAACGCTTTTAATTAAAATCTCGCCTACTTATGTGGTATAGCAAATATTTACAGGCATTTGAACAACCTTGTGAAAGTGTTTCTGACTCCATAAAACAAGAAATTGCCAATAAAATAAAAACATTTAACAACAATGATAATCCATTATGCTCGATTGTTGCCATCGCCCATAATGAAGAAAGACATATATTGGGTTGCTTATGGTCTATAGTTGACAATATTTGCAATTTCCCGATTGAAATTATTGTTGTAAACAATAATTCATCAGACTCTACAGAATCTCTTTTAAAAGCCATAGGCGTAAAATATTTCAATGAATCACGGCAAAGTCCCGGCTACGCACGACAATGTGGCTTAGATAACGCCCACGGTAAATACCACATGTGCATAGATGCCGACACATTATACCCTCCGCATTACATAGAAACCCATGTAAAATATCTTTCAATGGGATATATATGTACATATTCCTTATGGAGTTTCCTGCCCGACAAAAAGCATTCTCGTTTAAACCTTAAATTATATGAATCGTTCCGCGACTTATATCTATTGCTGCAAAATATAAATCGTCCTGAATTAGTAGTCCGAGGAATGACATTATCATTCGTAGCGAATGAAGGCAAGAAAGTAAAATATCGTACACATATAATACGAGGCGAAGATGGAATGATGGCTCTGGGATTGAAAAAAAAAGGAAAATTAAAAATGATAATTTCCCGAAAAACCCGAGCCATAACAAGTAACACGACATTGAATAAAAATGGAAGCCTCGCACGAAATGCTCTTTTAAGAATAAAGAAGGCCTTAAAAAATTTCAAGTTGCTGTTTACTTCACAAAGTGAGTACAAGGACCGTGATGACAATATTATCGATAAAAACAAAAATAATACATAAGACAAACTGTTATTTACATTTAATCCGCAATTAATTATATTTCTTTCAAAACGACATTATAGTTCAAAAAAATTCCATGAATAAGCATACATCTTGTTTATTTTTTCTTAATTTTACGAATCACAAAAACACGCTTATATCATGGAACAATCTATCATTAAATACATCGAACAAGCAATACGCAATAATTGGGAAGAACTTGCATTGACAGACTTCAATGGCGTATCATTCCAATACCGTACTGTCGCTCGGAAAATAGCAAAACTACATATAGCTTTTGATACTGTAGGTATTAAAAAAAGTGATAAAATTGCAATCTGCGGGCGAAATTCGGCTCAGTGGACCATTGCATTTCTTGCAACCATCACATACGGAGCTGTACCGGTTCCTATATTGCATGATTTTAAGCCCGATACTATTCACCACATTATAAATCACAGTGAAGCAAAAATTTTATTTACAGACAATTCTATTTGGGAAAACCTTAATCCTGATAATATAACAAATATAATTGGAACCATTCATATTCGAGATTTTGGCATCTTATTTTCTCGCAGCGAAAAACTGAATTATGCGCGATTACATCTTAATGAATTATTTGGCAAACGGTATCCCGAACGTTTTACGCTCGAAGACGTTAAATATGACGATGTTATGCCGAATGACCTTGCCATGATAAACTACACGTCCGGCTCAACTGGCCTATCAAAAGGTGTAATGTTACCATACAGGGCGTTAACCTCAAATATAATATACACCATAGAACATCTCACATTTTTAAAACAGGGAGATGGAATGGTATGTATGCTACCCCTCGCCCACATGTATGGGTTGGTTGTTGAAATGCTTCACCCTTTTGTTAAAGGATGCCATATATACTTCCTTACAAAGCTCCCGTCTCCCAAGGTAATAATGGAAGCTTTTGCAGCCGTTCACCCCAAATTGATTATAAGCGTCCCCCTCATTTTAGAAAAAATAATCAAGACAAAAGTTTTCCCCTTACTTGAAAAGCCCTTGATGAAAATCCTGTTAAAAGTTCCCATTCTTGACGATCGTTTATTGGCAAAAATAAAAGAAAAGTTACAAGAAACCTTTGGTGGGCAGCTTCATGAATTCATTATCGGTGGTGCAGCTTTAAACAAAGATGTTGAAGCATTTCTGCGCAAAATTAATTTCCCATTCACAGTCGGCTATGGAATGACAGAATGCGCCCCTCTAATATCCTATTCTCCTTGGAACGAAAGTCGTCAAGGCTCTTGTGGGCAGATCGTTGATCGCATGGAAGCAAAAATCGATTCCCCCGACCCTGCACATATTGCCGGAGAACTGCTCGTGAAAGGTGATAATGTGATGCTCGGATATTATAAAAGTGCCGATGCAACTCAATCGGTCTTTACCAGTGACGGTTGGCTCCGTACCGGAGACTTGTGTACAATCGATAACGACGGATTCCTTTACATTCGCGGACGCAGTAAAAACATGATACTCGGACCATCAGGACAAAATATATATCCCGAAGAAATTGAGCAACAACTTAACAACATGCCATACGTAAGCGAATCGTTGATTGTGGAAGAGAATAATAGACTCGTTGCATTAATTTATCCGGATATAGAGAATGGGTCCAAGCAAGGACTATCCTTCAACGAACTTACACAAATAATGAAAGAGAACATTTCTGCACTAAACAAAGAGTTGCCAGGATATTCACAAATCGAAAATATAAAAGTTCTGCATGAAGAATTTGAAAAGACACCCAAAAGATCAATAAAACGATATTTATACCAGCATTAAAAATTTAAGTTACACACAATGCGCGAGGACGGCAGCAGCCCATTCCCCGCGCATTGTGATTTACCCCACCGGTCCAATTAGTCCAATTTGACTAATTGAGGGAAAAAGGGAAGCCCGGGCAGCGACTTGCGTCCTGTCCGGGCTTCTTAT
>CALUMZ010000100.1 GCA_944321865.1 uncultured Muribaculaceae bacterium | reverse complement strand
TATATACGTGCGTTCCTATACAAAGGTAAAAAATGCGAAAAAGTCTATTTTCATCATAATAAATAATGAAAAACTAATATCTTTGCAGTAATTAATGAATAATAAATACATGAGGTTGATTTATTCAATTTCCATGTAATAACAAAATAAAAAAATAAAAACGTGAGATATAAATTGATATTGACAGCAATAGCCTGTGTCTCGACAATGATGGGCATGGCCCAAAATAATGTAATAGAAGAGGTTGCATGGGTGGTTGGTGATGAGCCTATTTATAAGTCGGAAATTGAAGAACAATATATGCAAATGCAATATGAGAAGCAGTCGATGGACGGAAATCCATATTGCGTAATACCTGAAAGAATAGCCATTAATAAATTGTTCCTGCATCAAGCTAAAATAGACACAGTAGAAGTGCAGGATGCCATGGTAATGCAACAAGCCGATAGTAGAATAAATTATTTCATAGCTAATCTCGGTTCAAAAGAAAAGGTTGAAGAATATTTTAGGAAACCATTGCCGGAATTAAAGGAGCAGATGATGGAAGTTATCCGCGACCAATATTCCATTCAAGAAGTACAAAGAAATTTAACGTCAGATATAAAGGCAACACCTTCGGATGTGAGGAAATATTTTTCTTCACTTCCGTCCGACAGTATCCCGTTCGTACCATTACAAGTGGAAGTACAAATCATAACACTTAATCCCGTTATACCTCAGCAAGAAATAGACGATGTGAAAGCACGTCTCCGTGATTATACAAATAGAATAAATTCGGGAGAAAGTGATTTCTCGACATTGGCAATTTTGTATTCCGAAGACGGTTCGTCGGTATATGGTGGAGAAATCGGATTCAAAGGACGTGGCGAACTTGTTCCTGAATATGCAAGTGTTGCATTTAATCTCAATGACACCAAGAAAGTCTCAAAAATAGTAGAAACCGAATTTGGGTTCCATATAATTCAGTTAATTGAAAAACGTGGCGACCGCATCAACACACGTCACATTTTATTAAGGCCCAAAGTGTCGGAAAAAGATTTGACTGATGCGTTGAACCGTCTTGATTCAATTAGAAATGATATTGTTGCAGACAAGTTCTCATTTGAAATAGGGGCGCAATACATATCACAAGATAAAAACACTAAAAACAATAACGGTATGATGGTCAATCAACAGATGGGAGGAACCCGATTTGAGATGGCAGCATTACCGCAAGAGGTAGCAAAGGTCGTAGACACATTGGAAGTGAATGAAATATCAAAACCTTTTATAATGATTGACCAAAGCAGCAACAAAGAGGTTGTAGCGATAGTCAAATTAAAGAATCGCATAGCCGGGCATAAGGCTAACTTAAGTGAGGATTACCAGATGATTCGTTCCATGTATGAAAATAGTGCTAAAGCACAAGTTATCGAAGACTGGATAAAAAAGAAACAAAAAGAGACATACGTGAGAATTGAAGAAGGTTGGCGGAACTGTGAATTTCAGTATGATTGGTTGAATAATAATTGAGCGGATTGATATAAGATGTTTTTAAAAAAAATACCAAATGCAAAGGGGCATAAAGTCTTGAATTTGACTTTATGCCTTTTGGCTGTTTCTTTATTGAATGTGATATTTGACAACAATACGTGGGCTCAAAGAAATGAAATAAGTGATAACAAGAGAGTTGTGCCACAAGTGCCTTCTGCCAACCGCCAACAGAAAAATAAGGTTTTCCTCGAACATGCCGATTACCTTGTTGCCGATGAAAAAATAAGCACCGAATATCAGATACTCCGTGGAAATGTAATATTTAGGAAAGAGGGAGTATTTATGTATTGTGACAGTGCATATTTTTATGATTCGAGTAACTCGCTCGATGCTTTTGGTAATGTAAAAATGATTCAAGGCGATACTCTCTTCGTATATTCTGATGTTATGTACTACAGTGGTACGGATGAAATAGCACAGTTGCGGTACAATGTTAAACTCGAAAACAAAGACATGACATTGTACACCGATAGCCTTGACTATGATATGGTGGCGAATTTAGGATATTATTTTGAAGGGGGACGTATTGTAGATAGTGAAAATGAATTGGTATCGATATATGGACAATATGACCCGAATACGAAAGATTCCGAGTTCTTGTTTGATGTTGAGTTGAGAAATGAAAAATATGTAATGCGAACCGACACTTTACATTATAATACGGCAACGCATATTGCAAATATTGTCGGACCAACAACAATTGTATCGGATAGCAACATAATATATTCTCAACGTGGATGGTATAATACCGAAACTGACAAAGCTACATTATATGATCGTTCACTATTGGTTGGCAACAACGGAATAAAACTTACTGGCGATACGTTGTATTACGATCGTGTAGCCGGATATGGCGAAGCCTTCAGTAACATGATTCTGACAGATTCGGTACATAATTCCATATTGGATGGAGACTATGGATTTCACAACGAACGTGAAAATCGTTCGTTTGCAACGATACGAGCCCGAGCAAGAGAAATAAGCGAGGGCGACACTTTATATTTGCATGGTGATACTATTCGCACCTATATGCTCGAAGATTCATCAAGGGTTATGATAGCAGAACCCAATGTGCGTTTTTTTAGATTCAACATGCAAGGTATATGCGATTCAATGACATACGTGCAACGAGATTCCATGCTATACATGGACCGGCATTCCATCATTTGGAGCGGCAACAGGCAAATTACCGGGAATTCCATAGATATTCACATGAATGATTCTACTGTGGATTATGCGTTATTGCCGGATTATGGTTTTATGGCTGAATTGATAGAGGATGTATATTTCAATCAGCTTTCGGGAAAAGAAATGAAAGCATATTTTGTGAATCAGGAGCTACGCCAACTTGATGTGAGTGGAAACGTGCAGTTAATCATGTATCCGATGGAAGAAGATTCAACCTACAATAAATTGGTAGATGCCGAAAGCAGCTACATGATTGTATTGTTAAAACCACAACAGGAAATTGACAAAATAACCATGTGGCCCGAAGTGACAGGAAATGTAACGCCACTTTATTTGGCGAAGAAATCACAATACTATCTGGCCGGATTTGCATGGTATGATGTGCTGCGCCCTAAGTCGCCCGATGATATATTTATAATTCCAAAAGAGATGGAGGAATTATTTAACTCGCCGGCCAATACTCGCCGCGTGCATAAAAATTAAAAACAAGTTAACTATCTCCTTACTATGAGTGATGTAATAAAACTATTGCCCGATTCTGTTGCCAACCAGATTGCCGCCGGAGAGGTAATACAAAGACCGGCATCGGTAATAAAAGAACTTGTGGAAAATTCGATAGATGCTCATGCCGATAATATAACGATAATACTTAAAGAAGCCGGACGCACTTTAATACAAGTAATCGATAACGGCGATGGCATGAGTGATACCGATGCCCGATTGGCTTTTGAACGTCATTCTACTTCTAAAATAAGAGATGCCGCCGATTTGTTTTCGTTGCATACAATGGGGTTCAGAGGCGAAGCTTTGGCATCTATTGCCGCAGTATCGCAACTTGAATTACGAACGGCAAAGCAAGGCAACGATATAGGCACACATATTACCATTAGCGGCTCTAAATGCGAGAGTCAAGTGGCCGATGTGTGCCCGCCGGGTTGTAACTTTATGGTTAAAAATTTATTTTTTAATGTTCCTGCCCGCAGAAAATTCTTGAAAGCTCCCAAAATTGAATTAGCCAATATCATAAAGGAATTTGAACGTTTGGCATTGGTAAATCCTACTGTAGAATTTACGATGTACAATAACGATAATATATTGTATAAATTGCAACCGGGCAATATTAAACAGCGCATAATGCAGTTGTTTGGAAATAAAATAGACGAACAACTTATACCAATTTCAATCGATACGACTATCGTAAGGATTGAAGGCTTTATAAGCAAACCTGAAAATGCCCGTAAGCGCAATTTTTGTCAATATTTTTTTGTAAATGGGAGGTATATGCGTCATCCATATTTTCATAAAGCGGTAGTGTCAAGCTACGAGCAATTGATTCCCGAAAATATGCAACCTAATTATTTCCTATATTTCTCAGTCGATCCTGAAACAATCGATGTTAATATCCATCCGACAAAAACAGAAATTAAATTTGAAAACGAAATGCCAATCTGGCAAATATTATCGGCTGCTGTAAAGGAGTCTTTAGGCCGGTTTAGTGCCGTACCTTCAATTGACTTTGACACCGATGATGCTCCAGAAATACCTGTATTCCATCTTGAAAAAGAAAATACAGGTAACCCGGTATCTCCCCAAATTGAGATTGATACATCCTATAATCCATTTGGCACTAACGAAACTGGTGCTTATAGGAATACAAAAAAGGTTGATCCTACAGTGGATTGGGAGAAGTTGTATCAACGATTTGAATCTTCAAGGCAGGAAAGTTATGAAATGTCTAATAACATAGAAGACGGCATTTCGCATATTAATAGTCTTGAATCTAATACTGCGACTTTAATTGAACCATCAGCAGATAATACACTTAATTTAACAAATACAGACAATTCCCATTTCCTACAGATTCAAAACAAGTATATATTATCCCAAGTGAAATCCGGTGTAATGATAGTTGACCAACATCGAGCTCATGTCAAGATATTATTTGAGAAGCTGATAAAACAAATGTCGGGGAGAAGCGCAATATCTCAACGGATAATGTTTCCTGAAATGTTGCAATTATCGGGTTCTCAACACGTAATCCTTGAAAGTATACAAGATGATTTGGAAAACGCAGGGTTTAATTTGTCAAATCTTGGAGGAAATGATTGGTCTATCAATGGCGTCCCTGCCGGAGTCGACAAGATAGATGTGAAAGATTTACTGCTGCAGGTGATAGATTCTGTAACCGATGGCGGCCATACAGCTTCAACAAGGGTTAAAGAACATATAGCATCGATTATAGCCGAGAAAGCCGCAATCCCATACGGGCGTAGCCTTACTCAAAATGAAATGGATGTATTAATAGGGGACTTGATGCAACTTGACACGCCCAATTATACCCAAGATGGGAAATCCATTATTAATATAATGACAATGGATAGCATCAACAAATTATTTTAATAACATCACTTTTATTGCAGATATTGTTTTGAGAAGAAAGAGAAATTAATTATTTTTGAATTGGAACAATAACAATTGCTTGGTGAAATGAAAATTCGTATTATTATATTTTTAATATTCGCATCTTTGGTAATCCCGTTGCAGGGAGCGACATTAAACGAAGCTAAAAAAGTATATCTTTCCGGAGATTACCAAGCTGCATTACCTTTGCTCGAAGAACAATACCGTAAGAACAAACGCAATGCATCGGTTAACCAATGGATTGGAGTATGCCTGTACAATTTAGGTCGATATGAAGAAGCTCGTAAATATTTTGATTATGCAAAGTCTCGGCGAGTTGTAGAAGCATATAGATATTTGGCTCTGTTGGATTTCTATGCTTATGATTTTGAAGGCGGGGAAGAAATGTTCGATCAATATAAAGCAGAACTAAAAAGACTGAAGAAAAATATATCACAAGAAGCATCTGAGGCCGAGAACAAGTTAGGCAAAGCGAAAATAATGCTCGATCACGTGGAAAAGATTGCCATCATCGATAGTATTGTAGTAAATAAGGATATGTTTTTTAAATATTACAGGTTGTCAGCAGGAACAGGTACTCTCAATGATAAAACAGCGTTGCCGTTCAGTATCGCTGATAGTGCAGCCGTGGTCTTTGCTCCCGAAAGCGGCTCAAGAATGATGTGGGGTATGGACTATTCTATGGACGACTCTATAAATATCTCGAGAAAATGCCTGTTTGAAACTCAAAAATTGTATGACGGCAATTGGGATAAAGCAACGTTGCTTGACAAGTCGGTTAATACCGATGGTGATTCATCATATCCGTTTATGATGTCTGACGGTACCACACTATATTATGCAAACAATGGCAAAGAATCAATAGGTGGATATGATATATTTATCAGTAGGAAGGATTCGGAGACGGGAGAATATTACGCTCCACAAAACATTGGGATGCCATATAATTCTCCATTTGACGATTATATGCTTGTAATTGATGAATTTACCGGAGTAGGGTGGTGGGCGACTGATAGAAACCGCATACCCGGGAAAGTGACAATATATGTATTCATCCCTAATTCTGTCAGGGTAAATTACAGCCCCGAGGAACCTTCGTTAATATCATACGCCAAAATTGACGATATAAAATCTACATGGAATGGGATAGATTATCGTGACAAATTACAAGACATAAAATCATTGTCCCAAAATAAGACAGAAGAACGGCATGATTTTTTGTTTCATTTAAAGAACGGTGTGTTATACACTCGATTTGACCAATTCAAGAATAGCGAAGCCCGGCATCGTATGGAAGAACTTATTGTGACTCAACAAAATTACATAAGTGACAAAGAGCGATTGAACAGATTACGTGTCCAATACTCAAAAGTGGCCGGAGTTCAACGTAATTCATTGAAAGGTGAAATATTAAGACTTGAAGAAAAGGTCGATGCCTATCCCGGTAATATCGAGAAGATAGAAAATGCAATAAGACGATTAGAATTAAAACAAAAATAATATAGCCTTTATATGTTTCAAATGGAAATCACACTTATCCTTGTCGCTATAATTGTATTAATAGCACTTGGTATCTTTTTTTATTATGTTCCATTCTTTTTATGGATATCGGCAAGAGTGTCAGGTGTCAGGATTTCTCTAATCCAACTTTTTCTTATGCGAATCAGGAAAGTTCCTGCTAATGTTATTGTGCGAGCAATGATTGAAGCACATAAAGCCGGATTAAGCGATGTTAACCGCGATGACCTTGAGGCGCATTATCTTGCCGGCGGAAATGTGGAAAAAGTTGTGCATGCATTGGTTTCGGCGGCCAAAGCTAATATCGATTTGGGATTTAAAATGGCCACGGCAATAGATTTGGCCGGACGTGATGTATTCCAAGCCGTTCAAATGTCGGTCAATCCTAAGGTAATCGATACCCCTCCCGTTACGGCGGTTGCCAAAGATGGCATACAGTTGATTACGAAAGCTCGAGTTACAGTAAGGGCAAATATCCGCCAATTGGTGGGTGGGGCAGGGGAAGATACTGTTCTTGCCCGTGTCGGTGAAGGTATTGTATCCTCGATAGGCTCTTCGGAAAGTCATAAACAAGTACTCGAAAACCCCGACTCAATATCAAAACTTGTATTGAAAAAAGGATTGGATTCAGGGACGGCTTTTGAAATATTATCGATTGACATTGCCGATATTGACATAGGTAAGAACATTGGTGCAATGTTACAGATGGATCAAGCTCAGGCCGATAAGAATATAGCGCAAGCCAAAGCCGAGGAGCGGAGAGCCATGGCGATAGCCCTTGAACAGGAAATGAAGGCAAAAGCTCAAGAAGCAAAGGCTAAGGTGATAGAAGCCGAAGCCGAGGTACCTCAAGCGATGGCTGAAGCATTCAGGAATGGAAACCTCGGCATTATGGATTATTATAAAATGAAAAACATAGAAGCTGATACTTCAATGCGAGAATCAATTGCCAAACCAATTACTACACAGGGTGGCAAATAAAAATATCCCGGCCGTTCATGTTAAGTGTAATATGAACGGCTGTTTCATGTGAAATAAAAATGATAGATTTTGACAAAATAATTAATACCGGCAATTTATATAATTTCCACTCGCATACACAGTTTTGCGACGGACATGCTCCGATGGAAGATTTTGTAAAAGAAGCCATTGCCGAGAGGTTCACTGATTATGGTTTCAGCCCACATTCTCCGATACCTTTTGAGTCGCCTTGCAATATGAGCATGGCGGCCGTTGACATGTACATAAATGAATTTTACCGATTAAAAAACATGTATGGCGATAAGATAAATCTGTATATGTCGATGGAAATAGATTATTTAGGAACCCAATGGGGACCGGCAAATGAATATTTCGACACATTGCCATTGGATTATCGTATCGGGTCGGTTCATTTTATTCCATCGTTCAATGATTCGGGTAAATATATAGACATTGACGGCCGCTATCCTGCATTTAAACAAAAAATGGGATTGTATTTCAATAATGACATAAAATCGGTGGTTGAATGTTTTTACAACGAAACCATTTCAATGATAGAGGCAGGAGGATTTGATATAATAGGGCACTTTGATAAAATAGGGCACAACGCAGGACATTTTCAAGAAGGGATAGAAAATGAAGATTGGTATAATAGTTTGGTAATGCGCACTTTTGAAGCCATTATGGATCATCACCTTATAATTGAAGTCAACACCAAGGCTTATACAGAACACAACAGATTTTTCCCGAATATCCGATATTTTGAAATGTTGAAGAAAAGTAGAGCAACATTGCTTATAAACTCCGATGCCCATTATCCGCAATTGATTAATTCGGGAAGGCTCGAAGCCCTTAAACTCTTGGGGTTGATATAGTTGGTTATATGTCACATAACGCTTGTCCCACACTAACACTAATACGGGACATTTACTGAATATCCCGTATTATACTACATCAAAAATAAGATTCTGCAATAGGGCTAAAACGGAAGTAGCTATTTATGTATATTCTTTTATGCTTAAACACAAAGCACTGCCCATGCTGTACCTCGAATAATTAGAAACAAAACTTTTTCGTGCTACATTTCCTAAACGTAGTATTTCCGCCTTATTCTTAAGTAGATTAGATATTTTTCGGGCAGCTTCTTTAATATCTTTTGGTACACACATCCCGTTTTCATTGTCTGTTACATACATTTCTGCCAACGTACTTGGAGTGGTAACAACAACAGGTTTTGCAAACATCATGCCCGTAAGCAGGACTGTGTCGCCAGAACAAATACTGCCATCATCTATTGAAGTAATACATAAATTACAGCAGTTAATCCATGCAAATGATTCTTCATATTTTATATCGTTGCGATACAGAATATTTTCAGGCAAACTTGTTGACGGTTTCCATGTGTCGCTTGCGATAACGAGTATTTTGTCTTTAAGGCAATCTTGTTTCCATACATTAACAAGAAAATCAAAATCCCTGTTAGATCGGCCTATCGACAATGAATAATTATCTATTGGCACTTTCATGTTTTTCATATCTTCATAAGTATCCGGTATGCCAAATCTTGTAACTATAAATTTACTTTCGTCTATTTTTAATTCTTTACAGCATACAGACACATAATTATGACTTGGAACATGAAAATAATCAACGTATTTATTGTCGCAACTAAATTTCATGTATGCTCGATACAGTTTTCCAATAAATCCTTTTTTCCTTCTGTACGTAAAATTTGCAGCAATAACCACATTACGCTTTCTTACATGGAACAAACGACAGAATAGTGCAAAATTTATTGCATAAAATTGTTGCCACCCCAATATGACATTATATTTGTCCCTGTTAAGGAATATTTTAAATGGGAATGTGAAATATGTAGTATACCGCCTTAAGTTCGGAATAAATCCACCATGTCCCCAATTGCTAATCGAAGATAGTATTTTAAAAGGATTATTTGCGATAGAATTGCATCCTTCAGCAAAAGTCGCAACTTCTTCCGGACAGCAATCAGCAAGAATTATATTATTTTTTTGTATCATGAATCAATAATATTTTTAGTGTATTATAAATTGGAATACAACTTATTGTAGTCATTTATTAATATATTGTCTGAATATATTTCTTCGTAGCAGTTTTCGCAGCAACTTTCTTGATCCTCGGTCAACATTTCCATTTTACTTCGTAAATCATCCACATCTCCAGTTTTAAAATAAGTTGAACATGAAGTTTTATTCTCGACGAAGAAAGGCACAGAAGACAAAATTGTCTTTTTCTTGAAGAAATAAGAAAGCGAAAGAACTCCAGACATAGTTGCAGAACGATATGGATATACAACAAATTTAGCTTTATTAAATAAATCATTTATTTCAGAATCTTCTATAAAACGATTTATATGTATAATGCCTTTATTATTACCTATCAAATCAGAGTAACTACAACCTTTCCCTGCAATAACCAGTTTATAATTTTGTAAAGTGGCTGAAGATATATATGCTTTTATCAATAAATCTACACCTTTATATTCGTCTACTCTTCCAAAAAATAATATATAATTACTTATATTTTGTAATTCTGCAATTTGCTTATTTCCATTTATTATTTGCTGCGTTAGAAGAGACGGGAAATGAGTAAACCGAATTCTTTTTTGTGGATATATCGATCTTAATTCCTCATATTGGAGCTTAGATGATGTCGTAAGATTATTTATTTTACCGTATAGAAATTTATTCCCCCATTGAATGTATTTCAGCAATAAACCTTCAAACAAACCAGATGTTTTTACTTCGTGCGGATGTAAATCATGTACAGTAAAAAAGAAACGGTTATCTGCTTTGTGAAATAAGAAATAAGGAGCTAATGAAAAGTCAACAGTCAATAAATGTATTATTTCCGGTTTTACATCATTGACTATTTTTTTTATTGATTCTAATATAGAAAAAGGATAGAATTTGTAAATTAATTTAAATATTTTACTTTGTGGATACTCTATTTGAATGATTTTTTTTGCATCCAAATGACTTAAATATCTCTTATAGGTATAATTACCTGAATTAACAACCAATGCATAGACATCAAAACGTTCATCATTACTTAAGACTGTAATTATTTTTGCCGCAAAAGGAATCATTCCCGATGAATGTTCACTTGCAATGAACAATACCTTTGTTTTCATAATTTATTGTTTCCCTAAAAACTTAATGTTGTGATAAACGAAAAAACTAAAATAGCATTGTTTCAGAAATGCTTTTAACGCTGATGTGTGTCGTGGTTGTAGAGGCAATGAAGCCTCAAATTCAGTTTGCACATCTTCTATGCTTCTGTCGATATTGTATTTAGCGCAAATCTTTCCCCAATTTTTCTTAAGGAAATACAAGTTACACTCAATTGCTGATTGTCTCCAGATTGCATATCCACCTTCACGAGCCCCTGTACTCTTAACCATATAATCAGGAAAATTAAATTGTACCGCCCTTGCATCGTACATGAGTCTGGCATTAAAGTCTAAATTTAAGCGAAAGAAGAAGTCGGTTTCTTCTCGATAAGCGCATCCTTTGAAATTTGGATCAAACTTACATTGACGAGCCAAGTCGGTTTTTACTAATGCACCGGCATGACAAGTCGGCACCGGCATGGCAGAGCGTTTAAAAGTCTTTAAGTAATTGCCAAAATTGAACCGCAGATGAGCAATGTCTATTATATCTTTTTCGTTGGAAACGCATCCTCGCTTCAATCGCCATTTTAGATATATATCCCTTTTATCGTCCCGATAGTCCGGACCGGCCACTATTGGGCGAGACATCACTGCATCGCATTCATATCGTTCCATAGTTTCCATTAACGCTGCCATTGAATCTGGTAATAAGATTGAATCATCATCACCAAAATATATGTAATCCCCTTTGGCATGGTCGATCCCAATATTTTTCGATGCGGCTTGTTTCATGTTATGTTCATTGCGAAAATATCGTATCATGGGGTAATCCTTATGAAGGCCTTCTACTATTTGAGTAGTGTTGTCTTGGGAACAATCATCGATTAGAATTAGTTCAACGACATTGTCTTGAATGTATGAGGGCAATGTCTTTCTCAATAAATGAGCTCTCCCATATGATGGTACTACTACACTAACAGATTTTTTCTTCATTGCAATATTTTAAACTTTAATATTGTTTCCGTCCGACATGTGTCTATTTCTAAATTATTTATTCTCTTACTTAAATTTATAATAAAACATCTTTTGACATATATTTATCGCTTTGTTTTTCACAAAAACACGTTCATTGTTATTAAGACCGACAAAATAGGCAACAATTCCGACAGAAAAAACGCTAGTTATAGATACAACGAAGAAACGCAGAACATTATCCGGCATATTAAAATATATTACGGAAGGACCTATTGCAGACAAAATTACTACAAGAAAAACCTGCCTGTAAATATTTATGAAATAATCTTTTAATCTTATTCCTATCAATGGGCGTAACATTATCATACGCGCCAATTGAGCAATAGCCTCCATTGCGAAGTGGACAATAAATACAGAATAGGCAGGGCATCCAAGTTTTAAACATATATAAGATACCGGGAGTATCATAAGACGTATCGAACCACATACAATCTGATATTTCTTAACATTTCCTGTAGATTGGTTTGCAACCATCAGAGGATTAGCCAATGAATAAATTAATAACGTGCATATCATGATTCTCAAGAACGCTACTGTGTCTTCCGGAACAGTTTTCAACCATACTTGAAGAATGAAGTATGTTTCTAGCAATACTGGTAACGTCAAGAAAAATAACATATAAAACGAAAATCGTGCACTGCGGAATATTAACTTATGCATTTCGTCCAATTCTCCTTTTGCGTAGGTCTTGGTTATTTGCGGGTTGATGGAAACTTGGAAGTTTGCTATAAATTGTTGTATCGCATTCTGTACCTGAAATGCTATAGCACGAGCAGCATTAACAACCGGGCCAAAAAATATGTTAAGTAAGATATTCAAACCTTGACTAAATAAAACGGCTGAAATGTGTTCAAACATACTCCATCCGGCAAATTTGGTCATTTCTTTAAAAAGCGACTTGTCCCATAAGTGCCAGTATCTTGCTTCATGGAAATGTTTACTACAATAATGGCTATAACAGAAACGAATAAATAACTGTACTATCAAAACGAGGAATGCATAAATAATAAGCTTATCATACGAAGAGAAAGCAATAAGCATATATACAATTACAAGTTTTAATACAGCTTCAATTATTGAGATATACGCAAATGCCGACATTTTTTCGTGAGCTATTATATCGGCATTATAAGGTACACTGATAATCATGACTGCCGTCGACATGATTGAACATTGCAGCACCCAAAAGGCTGCATCCATACGGTCGGCTGGTATTTGCATTTGAGTGTACATAAACCACAGCCCCACAGTTTCACCCAGAATTATTATCAACACGGCAATAAGAATATGAATTTGTAGCGCTGTGTTGAATATTTTTTGCAACTGTAGCATGTCGCCTTTCCCTAACGCAAATGTTATATATCGTTGAGTAGCTGTTGCCATAGCACTATTTAGGAATCCGAACATGGTTACTACGCCACCTACCACATTATAAACACCGAAATCAGAAACTCCGAGAGTGTTGAGTATAACACGGCTTGTATATAACGAGATGAACATGACGAACAATGTACGCACATATAGAAGCAGTGTATTTTTGGCTATCCGTTTGTTATTATCTGTTGTAGTTGTCATAAAAATACGAGATTCCGACCATGTTGCAAAAGTACGAAATACGACTGAGACAAATACGTTTTTTGAACAAGAAAAACAAAACATTGTCCATTCGCCTAAAAAATTACTGGATTTTATTACAGTGTGTTATTTTATTTTGTATGTTTGTATTCGTGATAAATTTAACATAACCCTATTGTTATTAATATTTTAAATAAAACGCACAAATGAAGAAACACTTAATACCATTACTTACAATGATAATATCATTGATGACAATTTTTACAAGTAACGGAGAAACAAAACAATATGTTTGGGATATAAAAGCCGAACAAGAACTTCCGGAGGGGTGGACAATGGGTAGTAGATTGGAATTTAAGAGTGTCAACGATGTTAATTGCCTCTATTTTGGCAGTAAAAAGACTATATATAATAATGCTCTTACAACACCCGTGTTTCATAAAATCACAAGAATAGCCATGGAGGTAGAAAAGATGGACAGGTATTCGGCAGAGTATACGCTGTATTTTAACTCATTGGCCGGCACGGATATTACAAGTTGTTTATATGAATACACTAATAAAGAAAGGGGGGAATTGATTTTTGAAAATAGCCTTGAGAATCCTTTTCCAGATGAAACCCAAAGTAATTACAGTCTTACGATTATAGGAGATAATGCTTATATAAGCAAGATTACTATTACTTATGAAGAATTTCCAACAGACGATGAAGAAATAGCAAGTTTTATTTTTAAAAATATATATGGAGATGACAATACTGAACCCAATGGGATGAATTTGAAGTATGGTAATGCTGAATTAAATATGTCAGGTACAGTTAAATACAACCAAACATTTCATACTATTGACATCTCGGGTGATGGTAAAATAACTGTATCGGCTCCTCATATAATAAAAGTGGACGTATCTACAGATAGGAGAACGGAGGTATTGATTGATGGAGAAATGACAAAGACTTGGCAAGGATATTCCAATTTTGTTGAGATTACGCCCCCAGTAGATGCGAAATCTTCCATAATGGCAATAACAGTTTATACAAAAAATATTGAGCCTGTTGATAATAATTTGTCGGCAATCATAAAAGACGGAGTGCCGGGAAGTTTTTATATGATTAATATTCCTTTACAAGGAGTAGTCGAAGGTGAGAATGGAATATTATATGCAAGAACCATGAGTGATGATGCCTGCACGAATATATCTACACCACCTGCAGAATCAGGGGATTATGACGATGATGCGTCAAGTTTCATTCAAAGGGATTGGATAGCACTGGATCTTAATTCTACCGAATACACACCTGATAGCTATGTGAATAAATGTATAAATGCCGGTATTATAGGCAGATTAAATACAGATATTCCTTCACCAATGTTGGAAATCGCAATGATGTCAAGTGTAAATCCGGACGAAGAAATAGAATCTCGTTACAATACATACGGCATACGCAACTTTTGTGGAGATGTACAGCACCCGGACGCATTTGTCGTGAAACCACAAATCAATGAATATGCATCCGTAACAGGAAATATCGAAACAGATGCTAATGGCGATGGATACGTATTATGCGACGATAACGGCAAATTAAAATTAGATAATTCGCGCGGAGTTATAAATTCGTCTAACATAGGTTGTTCGGCAACGGTCAAAGGTGTTATACTTATAGAAAATGGGAATAGTTCTAATGATAAAACACAACTCCCAAATGGGAATGAATATATATTCTATGTGCTTGAACTTTCAAATGTGACATCCGGAACAGAAGATATAAATTCGGTCAAGCATAATCAACCCAAAGTATCTGGTCTCGCCGGAACAATTTCAATATCTGGGCACTTTTCAGAAGTTGAAGTTTATGACATTTCAGGGAAATTTATTTTAAGTAGTAGGCAAAATTTTATACATATTCCTGCAGGTTGTTATATAATAAGAATCAAAGCATTTGATAGTGAATGCATATATACCGAAAAAGTGATTGTAAAATAATACAAACTCATAACTCAACAAAGAGTGTGCATCGATAATTACGATACACACTCTTTGTTTGTATCGTAGGTTAATTTATTCATAATCATTCTTTAATCCACGCAATGCCCATGAACGGCTTTTGCATATTCCATTATATATTGATGCAGTTTCAAAGCGGTCTCCAGTAGGAGAGAACCATTGAACGCCGTTACGTCTCTCATATGGTGATAATTTGCAACCCGAGGCAAGCCAATACTCCGTCGTATAAGCCCAATGTTTCACACAATTCTGGGACACGCAGGCATCTGGTATGTAAAGTGATGCGTGGAATATTGAAACCTTTTGCATCAATCGAAATTGCATATCCCAACACCGGATTAAAAGAATGCAATGTAACTTGCCATTCATTGAGATTTTCAATGTCGGAATCGTTTGTGAATATTTGTCGAATCTATAAAAAACTGAACGTCAGATTTTTTTTGCGAACAAATGTTTTATAATTGGTATTATGTTAAATAGAATTTGAGCAAATATCTCCTATTGATTTCCTAACCGACTATTGCAGGCAACCTAACCGATTGTCACATTACAGTTTTTTTTTCTGACTCCTCACAGATTATTATATGACCTGTAAAGACAACTATTAACCATGTTCGAGATCCTTCCCCCGGATATGAGCACGGTCTCCCCATCTATGTCAGTTTTATCCACCAACCGTTTATCCTTCAGATTCCATCTCGAGGCGTCCATATTGAATTCCCATTATTAGTACTTACTTAGTTGCACCCGTTAGACATCGCTCAAGTGAGCGCACGAAAAAGAAAAAGAGACAGCATAATAGCTACTGCCTCTCTCTCTTTCGTGCGCATGAAGGGACTCGAACCCCCACTCCTTACGGAACCAGATCCTAAGTCTGGCGCGGCTACCAATTACGCCACATGCGCAAAAGCGATGCAAAAGTAATATATTTTTTTCAAAATACAAATTATTTACACACAAACTGCCCATGGGCATTCAAATTACACACGAGCCATACACAAAAGCCACAAACTTCAACTCTCGACTTAAATGCGGAATTTCTCAACCATATGCATAGTTATCTATGTATTATCTACCGGTATTCATTCTGAGGGAACTTTGAAAAAGAACGTCCGCAGATAGTTTATTTTCAAACGCACGATTCACAAATGCAAATCATGCATTTGGATTGCAAATAGCGATTTCAGAAACACTGTTTAGATATGTAAAAAACACATCTTCGAGCACAGGTGTGTTTTTACATATCTAACTTCAAGACGCCGGGCGTGTTTTTCTTGTACACTCAACATGAAATCTCTTTACGTTTAGAAAATCAGACGTTTTTAATTTGTTAACACAACACACAATTAACTAAATAACTGCATATTATACCAAAAATATAATTATTTAAATTCGGTTTTGCGACTGTGTTGACCACATCTAAACAAACTCGTCACATATAATACTATACTTAACTCCTACTCTGTAAATTATGTCTTATCATATAATATTATTGTTGATATTTATTAATTGGCTTTCATCAAGAGTTGGATATATTTGTCAACTTTGATTTACAAATGCAAAAGGCAATCACCAATAATCAAAGTTGCAAAACTTAACAGGTTTTATTATATTTGCATTGTCAAATATTTGCACACGTAAATCATGGATATCGTTAGCCGTATAAAATTATTCTTAAACGAATATCAAATTGCAAATTCTCAATTTGCCGACAAATGTGATATTCCCCGTCCTACTATTTCTCAATTATTAAATGGCAGGAATAAGAAAGTCAGTGATGAAGTCATATCAAAAATACACACTGCATACCCTAACCTTTCCATAATGTGGTTAATGTTTGGGGAAGAACCTATGCTACTGTCTCCCATGCAAGATGACAATATTCACAAGCAAGAAAGCATAGACACCGAAATATTGGAACAAAATTTATTTTCAAATGACACTTTCTTAAAAAAAAGTGAAGACAGTAACCGAATAAATTTTGATACGGATATTTCTGACACAGAAACTTCAATATACGACACCGAAAATGAAAACAATAACGCCAATATTACACAAACTCTTGAATATATAACAAAAAACGCGAATAAAACAGTAAAAGCAGCAGATCCCAACGTAACAAATGAAAAACGAATAGTAAATATCATGGTTTTTTATTCAGACAATAGTTTTGAGTCATTTGTACCTAACAAATAATGCTAATTATCCAGATAAGGTTGTATTTAATATGTAATTCTTTTAAATTTGCATTGGAACTTTATCAGTAACAAAAATATGAAGAAATACATAAAAGATTTCGAGATCAAGGAAAACATCAGCCTTACAGCTCAATACTCGGTCTTGAAGTTATCCCCTATTGACGGACAAATGCCAAAAACATTGCCCGGACAGTTTGTGCAAGTATATGTAGGAAACAGCCGTAATACTTATCTTCGCCGCCCAATATCAATAAACTATATTGATTACGACAAAAATGAGCTTTGGTTACTTATAAGAGATGCGGGTGAAGGAACAAATAGCATGATAAAAAGCCCCAATGGAAGTATATTAAACTTGATAGTTCCTTTAGGGAATGGCTTTAGTATAAATAACGGTCACTCTTTATTAATTGGAGGAGGTGTTGGAGTAGCTCCACTTTTATATTTAGGCAAGGTTTTGAAAGAACGCGGCAATGAAGTCTCGTTTTTATTGGGAGCAAGAAGCAAATGTGATTTATTGTTATTGGATATGTTTTCGCAATATGGCAACCTGTTCCTGTCAACAGAAGATGGCAGCATGGGAGAAAAAGGATTGGTTACACAAAACAGCGTAATGCAGACAGATTTTGACTTCATCCAATGCTGTGGTCCCAAGCCTATGATGATGGCAGTAGCAAATATTGCAAAAGAGCGGAATATTGAATGTGAAGTATCTTTAGAAAATATGATGGCTTGTGGGATCGGAGCATGCTTGTGTTGTGTCGAAGATACTGCATCATCGGGTAATGTATGTGTGTGCAAAGAAGGTCCGGTATTTAATATCAATGAGTTAAAATGGTAAATTTAAACGTAAAAATTGGCAATATTGAGTTAAAGAATCCTGTAATGACAGCTTCCGGCACTTTTGGCTATGGCGAAGAGTATGCCGATTTCATAGACTTGTCTCAATTAGGAGGGTTTATTGTAAAAGGAACCACACTGCACCATCGTGAAGGCAATCCTTATCCAAGGATGGTAGAAACACCTTCCGGAATGTTAAATGCCGTAGGTTTACAGAACCATGGCGTAGATTATTTTATTAATACCATTTATCCTCGTATAAAAGACATCGATTCCCAAATTATAGTAAATGTTTCCGGCAGTAATGTTTCTGATTATGTTGAAGTGTGTGAAAAACTTGCACCTTTAGAAAAAATAAATGCAGTTGAGATTAACATTTCGTGTCCAAATGTGAAACAAGGGGGCATGGCTTTTGGTACCACATGTTCCGGAGCAGAAAGCGTGGTCAAAGCTATAAGAAAATGTTATAATAAAACCATGATCGTAAAGCTATCCCCCAACGTAACAGATATTGCCGAGATTGCAAAAGCTGTAGAAGCATCAGGAGCTGATTCTGTATCTTTGACCAACACATTCCTTGGAATGGCAATTAATACTGAAACACGAAAGCCATATTTGTCGACCATTACAGGAGGGCTTTCCGGAGCCTGCATACGCCCCATTGCAGTAAGAATGGTTTGGCAAGTAGCAAATGCAGTTTCTATACCAGTTATAGGATTGGGAGGTATTATGAACGGACGTGATGCAATCGAGTTCATGCTGGCCGGAGCCACAGCAATTCAAGTTGGAACAGCAAATTTTATAGATCCGGCTATTACTATTAAAATCATTGAATATATCCAAGATTATATGGTTAGGCATGGGATTGAAGACATTAAAGAAATCATTGGCGGAATGCAATTATAAAAAACATGATTAGAGATGTTAAGGTATCCGATGCCAAAGCTATTGCAGAAATTTATAATGAATATATCCTAAACACAACAATAAGTTTTGAAACAGCTCCTGTATCGGAACATGAAATGGCTTGCCGTATATCGGAGATATCCAACACCTATCCCTATCTGGTATATGAAAATGAGAGTGGAGATGTTGTAGGTTTTTGTTATGCCCATAAGTGGAAAGACAGAGCCGCATATAATTCAACTGTAGAGACAACCATTTATTGCTCTCAATATTATATAAGGACAGGCATGGGAACCAAACTCATGACTGAGCTAATAAATGAATGCCGGCTTAGGGGGTATGTTGCTATGATTGCTTGCATAACCGGGAATAATGCCACGAGTATTAATTTCCATCTAAAATTCGGATTCAAAAAAGTTTCACATTTTAAGCAAGTCGGAATAAAATTTGGACAGATTTTAGATGTTGTAGATTACGAACTGCTGCTAAAATAGATTGTTCTTTTTTGCAAAACAACCAACATCTGACACAACCACTACTCGGTTTGTTCACAGAAACTCTGCCTGCATGTGAAAGAAAAAAGGCTGCGCCGTAAAACTTAATACGACGCTGCCTTGCAAAACAAAGTTTATTCATGGTACAATTAAAGGCTGATATCAAGCAGCATTGTAATTTTCAACAATACAAAGGTACATGCTGCATGGGCAAGTAATATTCTCGCTTAGCTTAACAAAAGTTTAAAGCCTGTTTTATTATTAAACAGGCTTCTCCAAGTTTGTATTATATTTACCAAAAATAGCAATATATACAATATGAATTATCACAATTAATGGCTAATTTTGCTGAAGAAAAAAGAAACTAAATACAAATGAATAAAATCGTTTATAAGGAGTACTTTTCCGACAAAGTTGTAAAATTAGTTGTGGAAGCTCCATTAATTGCAAGGTCGCGTAAAGCCGGGCATTTTGTTATAGTGCGCTGTGGTGAGCATGGTGAACGCATACCATTAACCATTGCCCATGCTGATGTAGAAAAAGGAACAATTACATTAGTTGTTCAAGCAGTGGGAGTTTCTACAAATAAAATATGCGCGTTGAATCCCGGAGATTATTTAACAGATGTAGTCGGGCCATTGGGACAAGCGACACAAATCAAGAATTACGGGACGGTAGTCTGTTGTGGCGGCGGCGTAGGCGTTGCTCCATTATTGCCAATTCTGACCGAATATAAGAAAGCCGGTAATAAAGTAATCAGTATTCTTGCCGGACGCACCAAAGACTTAATAATACTTGAAAAAGAAGTAAGGGAGTATAGCGATGAAGTTGTAATAATGACCGATGACGGCTCGTATGGACAAAAAGGAGTTATAACCGTAGGACTTGAACAGGTATTAAATCGCGAAAAAGTTGACTATGTAATGACTATAGGTCCTGCTATTATGATGAAGTTTGTAGCGCTTCTGACAAAAAAATACAATATTCCCACAGAATGTTCATTAAATGCCATAATGGTCGATGGAACAGGAATGTGTGGGGCTTGTCGTGTCTCAGTTGGAGGGAAAACACGTTTTGTATGTGTTGAAGGGCCCGAATTTGATGCACATGATGTTGATTTTGATGAATTAATGATGAGGTTGAAATCGTATTAATAGCACAACTAAATAGCGAAAATAATGAAAGATAACAATATAGAAGGACGCAATGCCGAATGGCGTGAAAACTTGCGTCGCAGCATGACGGCCAAAGAACGCATGAAAATTCCCCGGGTTAAAATGCCTGAATTAAAGCCCGAATACCGTATAAAATGCAACGATGAGGTAAACATGGGAATAACTGCCGAAATGGCAGTATTAGAAGCCAAGAGATGCTTGGATTGCCCGAATCCGCAATGTGTGACGGGTTGCCCGGTAAGTATAAATATTCCTCAATTTATAAAGAATATCGAACGAGGAAATTTTGCAGAAGCTGCAGCGACCTTGAAAGAAACGAGTGCTTTGCCTGCCGTTTGTGGACGGGTGTGCCCACAAGAAAAACAATGCGAAAGCAAATGTATACACCATAAGATGAACAGCGAACCAGTGGCAATAGGTTATCTCGAACGATTTGCTGCCGACTATGAACGCAATAGCGGGAGCTCATCTTTGCCTGTAGTAGCAGACGCCAACGGCATAAAAATAGCTGTCGTTGGGAGTGGTCCTGCCGCTTTGTCTTTTTCCGGCGATATGGCAAAATTAGGATATGAAGTTACTGTTTATGAAGCTTTACATGAAATCGGCGGTGTGCTAAAATACGGGATTCCGGAATTTAGATTACCTAACACAATTGTCGACCACGAAATAAACGGATTAAAAGCGATAGGCGTTAAATTCGAGACTGATATTATCATAGGCAAGACATTGACGTATGACGATTTGCATAACATGGGTTATAAAGGCATATTTGTCGCATCGGGAGCCGGGTTACCTCGCTTTATGAACATTCCCGGCGAGAACCTTAACGGAGTTATGTCAAGCAACGAATACCTCACCCGAATCAATTTGATGGGTGCCGGAAAACCTGATTGGGATACTCCGGTACTGACAGGTAAAAATGTTGCCGTAATCGGAGGTGGAAACACAGCAATGGATTCAGTGCGTACCGCACGCAGAATGGGAGCCGACAGGGCAATACTTGTATATCGACGCTCTGAAGAAGAAATGCCTGCTCGTATTGAGGAAATAAAACATGCAAAAGAAGAAGGAGTAGAATTTTTGACGCTGCATAATCCGGTTGAATATAAAGGGGACGAAACAGGACGTGTCAATTTAATGCGTATACAGAAAATGCGATTAGGAGAACCTGATGCATCCGGTCGCCGCTCCCCGATTCCAATCGAAGGTGCTATTGAAGAAATACCGGTTGACCTTGTAATTGTAAGCGTCGGAGTATCTCCTAACCCACTTGTTCCTAAATCAATCGAAGGACTTGAAATAAGCAATCGCAACACCATTATGGTTGATAACAACACGATGCGTTCTTCAATTGGTGATATATATGCCGGTGGAGATATTGTTAGAGGTGGCGCAACAGTAATCCTTGCAATGGGAGACGGTCGCCGTGCTGCAGCAAACATGCATGAAGCATTGAAAAATATGCATTAACCTCAAACCGTTTTTTAGACCGTAAATATTTGTTTTGAATACGAGGTTAATACTTTCCCCAAAGCAGGCAGGTAGAGAAGTTTTGATAATTTTCTACCTGCTTTTGCTATAATCCCGGTAATAATGTTACACATTATATTGGTTAATGATGTTGCTTATATATTTGGCATCATCTTGACCAATATTTATGGAAATGGGCAGACTTACTATTTCATTTGCAAGCAATTCGGAAAATGGCAACCGGGAATCTTTATAATGAGAGTAACAAGGTTGCTTATGTAAAGGCGTTGGATACAACACATCGGTTTCTATGCCTTTTTCGTACATATATTTTCTAAATGCTTCCCGATTTTTAACTCGTAGAACATATTGATACCACACCTGCTTGCAATGCTTGAATATTTGAGGCTTAATAACCCATGGATTATGTATTTCATTGTCATATATCTTTGCGATGCCGGCCCGACGAACATTTTCGTCATCTATATACTTTAATTTTACTCTGAGTATTGCAGCTTGCATTTCGTCCATTCTGCAATTATGCCCACAATATATATTATGATAACGATAATCTGCGCCATAATTAGCCAAGTATCTTACAGCGTTGGCCAACTCTTCGTCATTTGTAGTAACAGCACCGGCATCACCAAGAGCTCCAAGGTTTTTTGTTGGATAGAAACTTATTCCCGAAGCATGCCCAAGAGAGCCAGTAATTGTTGTTCCGTTGATACCGGCTACTGCAGCTTGTGCTCCTATTGCTTGTGCGTTATCTTCAATTATTTTTAAATTCCGATTTTCTGCCATTTCTTTCAATGCCTTGTTCCAACACGGAGTACCATACAGGTGTACCGGCATTATAGCCTTTGTCTTGTCCGAAACATATTGCTCAATCTTTGCAATATCCAGATTCATGGTTTCGGCATCGGGTTCTGCAAAAACCGGAACAAGGCCATTATCCGACACCGCCAATGCCGATGCTATATAAGTGTTGGTCGGCACAATAACTTCATCTCCCGGAGCCATGCACCCAAGTTCTATGTATGCCCTTAGTATGAGTTTGAGCGCATCATAACCATTGCTCACGGCAATTGCATACTTCACTTGGTTGTATTGTGCAAACTCGTCTTCAAATTCTTTTACATTTTCGCCATTAATGTACCATCCCGACCGTATTACCCTATTGGCAGCTTCTTCAATCTCGGCCATCATTGGAGCATTGGCTTCTTTCAAACTAAGGAACTGATACGTTGCTTTCATTGATTTTGTCTGATGTTAATCTTCTGAACTCATTAAAGGACCTCACGTAATCATTCTCGTCATATTCCTTGGATGCTAATACAAGGCACACGGCACCGGAGGAAAAATTGTTTAACAACCTCCATATACCCGGTTTCACAAGCAATCCTATATTAGGTCTGTTTAGACTTACTGTACGCTTGTTTTTACCATCATTTAACATGATGTCGAAACTCCCACTCACTGCAAATATCAATGTCTCGCAATGTCGATGGGAATGTCCGCCGCGTTCTTCACCACCGGGAATGTCATATATGTAATATACGCGTTTTAATTCAAATGGAATTTCTTTGCAACTTTCAACTACACTTAAATTCCCATTTTCATGATGATACTTGTTAAGGGTAATTATTTTGCAATCATTGACATTAGATGTTTTGTGCGAATCTATCATTATTATCTCGAATCAGTGATTTAAATTGTTCAAAATCTTCAATATAATCGTTCTCATCATAGAATGTCGATGACAATATAAGTGCAACAGAGTTTGTCGAAAAGTTATCAAGCTCACGCCACGTCAGCTTAGGGACATATATGCCATAATATGAACGAGCTAAATGATACCTTCGTTCATTGGTTCCGTCATTCAGCACTACATCAAAACTACCCGACAGTGCAACAATAAATTCTTCTTGTGTCTTAAATGCATGTCCATGACGCTCCCGCCCGGCCGGAACATCATAAATCCAATACGCACGGACAAATTTAAACGGTATGTTCTTAATGCTTTCTATTACCGATAAATTTCCCCGCGGATCACAAAACTTTGGCAAATCTATCAAAGCAGGGTTATTTGATTTCTCCATTTGCCAATCGGATTAAATAATCCCCATAAGAATTTTTCTTCATCGGCTCTGCCGCTTCTTTCAATTGTGTTGCACTAATCCAGTTTTTTCTAAATGCGATTTCTTCAAGAGATGCAACCATCAACCCTTGCCGGTTTTGAATGGTTTGTATAAAATTCGCAGCCTCAAGCATCGAATCTACCGTACCCGTATCAAGCCAAGAAAATCCTCGTCCCAATGTTTGCACGTGTACCCGTTTCTGCTTGAGGAACACTTCATTCACAGAAGTAATCTCGAGTTCGCCACGAGCTGAAGGCTTTATATTTTTTGCTATGCTTACAACATCGTTGGGATAGAAATACAACCCTGTTACTGCATAATTTGATTTTGGTACAGCAGGTTTTTCTTCAATAGATGTAGCATTCCCTTCGCTGTCAAATGCTATTACGCCATAGCGATTAGGGTCTTTTACCGAATATGCAAATAATGTGACCTTTTTCTCATCTTCGGCACGATGGTAGGCATCTACGAGCATTCTTGTAAAACTTTGTCCGTAGAAAATATTGTCACCAAGGACAAGACAAACATCATCGTCACCTATAAATTCTTCTCCTATGATAAAAGCCTGAGCCAAGCCGTCGGGAGAAGGCTGTTCGGCATAACTGAATTTTACCCCTACGGTTTCTCCACTTCCAAGTAAACGTTTGAATGCCGGCAAATCTTCCGGCGTAGATATGATGAGTATTTCCTTTATTCCCGATAACATCAATACTGATACCGGATAGTATATCATCGGCTTGTCATACAAGGGTATGAGTTGTTTTGATATTCCCTTTGTCGTTGGGTATAAACGAGTGCCCGCACCACCGGCCAATACAATTCCTTTCATACTTACATTATGCTAAATTTTATCTATTACCATACATCTCTTCATAGTATTTTTGATAATCCCCACTGGTCACATTGTTTACCCAATCTTGATTATCCAAATACCATCTTATGGTTTTCACTATTCCTGTCGTGAACGGGGTTTCGGGATACCAACCGAGTTCTGTCGCAATTTTTGTCGGATCAATGGCATAACGCTTGTCGTGTCCCGGCCTGTCGGCTACATATTCTATCAAGTTTTCATTAATCCCCTCAAGATTGCATTTTAGCAGTTGACCGTACTGAGGCTCGTTACGTATAATGTCATTAATAGTGTTAATTATTAACTTTACTATATTTATATTGCATTCTTCATTGAATCCGCCTATGTTATAGACCTCTCCTATTCGTCCGTTTTCGAGAACCTCGTCTATGGCTTTACAATGGTCTGCCACATAGAGCCAATCGCGCACATTCATTCCGGCTCCATATACAGGCAACTTTTTCCCTTCAAGGACATTTTTTATCATTAAAGGTATTAGTTTTTCCGGAAATTGATAGGCTCCATAGTTATTACTGCAACGTGTAATATTTACAGGTAACCCGTATGTTTCATGATAAGCCATAACGAGCATATCGGCTGCGGCCTTTGATGACGAATATGGTGAACGTGGAGATAATGGCGTATTTTCTGTGAAAAATTGCTTGCCAAAAGTCTTTAAATCTTGTCGGTTTTCGACTACCTTTTTCAATCTGTCATCCAGATGCAATGGTTGTGGTTCATCATATTCTTTATTAAGAGATCCATATACCTCATCTGTGGATATTTGTAAAAATTTCTTTCCCGAAGCATAAGAATTTTCTCCTGCGTTATTTTTCCCGACAAACCATGCTTTTCGAGCTGCGTCAAGCAACGTTTGAGTCCCCAATATATTTGTTTCAAGGAAAAGTCGGGGATTGGTTATACTACGATCCACATGGCTCTCTGCTGCAAAATTTACGACATAATCAATATCATAGTCTACAAATATCCGGTCTACAAGTTTTGCGTCACCTATGTCGCCTTTGATAAATTCGGTACATGGCAAACTTAATTCCTTTTCAATATTCTTTAAATTTCCCGCATATGTCAGCGAGTCTAATATGATTATATGCAAGTTCTCTACATCGTGTTTTTTAATAATATATTGCACAAAATTAGAGCCTATAAATCCTGCACCTCCGGTAACTAAATAAGTTTTCATATCTTCTTATACAAATTTTGCTGCAAGATACAAAAAATACTTGAAATGACATTATTTATTTTGGATACTACTTTGATAAAACTCGAAAATACATCACATCGGTTCTTTTTTTGAGAAATACATGTTGATGTTATAACGTTTGTGCTTAATTTTGCGGTACAATACAATTATAAGATGAGCATAACTATATTAGGAATTGAATCTTCGTGTGATGACACATCTGCCGCAATCATACGCGATTGCATACTTGTAGGCAATGTCATTGCAAGCCAAAAAGTTCATGAGGCTTATGGTGGAGTCGTGCCCGAATTGGCTTCACGCGCGCACCAACAAAATATTGTACCCGTCGTGTCCGAAGTTGTGCGCCAAGCGGGAATCAACAAAAAAGACATAGACGCAATTGCATTTACACGCGGTCCGGGATTATTGGGGTCATTATTGGTCGGGACATCCTTTGCCAAAGGCTTGTCAATTGCGCTTGGTGTGCCAATAATAGATGTTAACCACTTGCATGGCCATGTTCTGTCTCATTTTATCAAAGAAGACGAAAACACCGAAACGCCATCATTCCCATTTTTGTGTCTTTTGGTCTCGGGAGGGAATTCACAAATTATAAAAGTGGAATCTCCATACAAAATGCAAGTATTGGGACAAACAATCGATGACGCTGCCGGTGAAGCGTTTGACAAGTGCGCCAAAGTTATGGGACTACCCTATCCCGGTGGCCCATACATAGATAGGCTTGCAGCCGAGGGAGATGCATCACGGTTTAAATTCAGCAAGCCTCATATCAAGGGGCTTGATTATAGTTTCAGCGGATTGAAAACATCGTTCTTATACACATTAAGAGACGAGATTGCCAGAAATGCTGATTTCATCGAACAAAATAAACAGGACCTTGCCGCATCCCTACAGAAAACAATAATAGACATCTTAATGGATAAATTCGCCCTTGCAGTAAAAGAAACAGGAATTAAAACAATTGCAATTGGCGGTGGAGTATCGGCAAATTCAGGTTTCAGAAACAGAGTACAGGAATATGCCGACAGCCACGGGTTGAAAGCCTTTATCCCTAAACGATCTTTCACAACCGACAATGCTGCAATGATTGCCGTTGCCGGATATTTCAAGTATTTGAACAAAGATTTTTGCAGTTTGGACCTTCCTCCATACGCACGTGTATCGGTTTAATAACGGTTTATTATGGATATTTCGATTATAGTCATAGGCGATGAGTTATTAATAGGACAAGTTACCGACACTAATTCAGGTTGGATTGCACGCCATGTTAACCCGTTGGGCTGGAATGTAAAAAGCGTGAAAGTGATTGGTGATAACGAGGCAGAAATCATAAAAGCCATAGAAGATAGTTTTGCACAAACTGATTTGGTTATAACAACTGGAGGGTTAGGCCCCACCAAAGATGACATAACCAAAGAAGCAATGCGGAAATACTTTGGTGGTGAAATGGTTTATGACAAAGAGGTTGAGAAAAATGTACTTAGAGTTGTCGAACTGCGACATCTAAAAATCAACGACCTCACAGCCGCCCAAGCCTACGTTCCTTCATCATGCAAAGTTATTCAGAATAAAGTAGGCACAGCCCCCATCATGTGGTTTGAACGAGGAAGTAAGGTCCTCGTAGCCATGCCGGGAGTGCCGTTTGAAACCGAGCAGATGATGGAAAATGAAGTTATACCTCGCTTATTAAATCATTTCTGCGCCAATGAACATATAGAGCATCGCACATTTATCGTAATAGACCATTCCGAATCGGCTCTTGCCATAAAATTGGAGCAATTCGAGAATAACATTCCACCTCATATTCATTTGGCCTACCTTCCTCGCCCCGGTTTGGTACGGTTAAGGCTCACAGGACGCTTGACCGACAAAACACAGTTATGCAACGATTTGGATGTATTATCCAAACAGCTCCATGACATATTAGGCAGTTCAATCATATCTTATGAAGACAAATGTGTAGCTGCCATTTTGGGAGATTTGTTACGTTCTAAACAGATGACAGTTGCGACTGCCGAGAGTTGTACCGGTGGGAATATCGCACACGAAATTACCGAAGTTGCCGGAAGTTCCGACTATTTTGTGGGTTCGATAGTGTCATACAGCAATAGCGTTAAACAAAACCTGCTTGGTGTGCCATCTGAAATATTGGAGAAAGAAGGAGCTGTCAGCCAACCGGTTGTCATTCAAATGTGCCACGGAGTAGCTAAGTTGTTGGGTACAGCTTGCAGTATTTCCACTTCTGGTATTGCCGGTCCGGGCGGAGGAAGTCTCGAGAAACCGGTCGGCACCGTATGGATTTGTGCTAAATGTAATGATAAAATAGTTTCAGAACGCTACCATTTTCCCGGAACTCGCGATCGTGTCATCGACAGAGCCACAATGACTGGCATGTTGATGTTGATAAAATTATTAAAAAACGAGTAATATATAAAAGAAGCGAGAGACTGTGTGATTGCCATGTCTCTCGCTTCTCTTATATTTCCATTTCAGATATTAAAACATCTTTTCGGGATATTCGCCTGATGCATGAAGTTCTGCGAATTTCTCAACTACGGCAGGACGGTCGGCTGCGTATGTCACGCCAAACCATTTAGATGTCGTATCGAGCACTTTCACTTTTGCCTTACCGGTTGTAACCAATTCATTGATTAACAATGGCACATAAAATTCGGCTTTCAAGTTATCTTTGTTGGCATCCAAGAAGCGCTTGAAATAATCTTCCGAATATTTAAAATAATCGGGAGTGAATCCCCATAAATTCATAGAAACAGGAGTCTCGGGAGCCAAAGTTTGCTCTACACCGTTTTCATCGGTAAAGCATATTTCTTCACCTTTGTACCCTATTGCTGTACGTTCAACTACACCTGTCAGATATCCATCCTTGGTTTCGCAAATGCCGCGAGCCACTGTGCCACTCTTCGACATGGTATTGCCTATGCGGAAGCCGACCATGCAATATTCATTCTCACCGGTAGCCTTGGAGAGTTGTTCGGCCATAACCCTGAAACTGTCTTGCCCGTAAAAGTCATCTGCATTGATAATGGCAAACGGCTCTTTTATCACATTACGCCCCATCAACAAAGCATGGTTGGTACCCCATGGTTTGGTTCTGCCTTCCGGGCAAGTGTAGCCTTCGGGCAAATCATTGATTGACTGGAACACTACTTCTGTCGGGATATGGTTCTCATATTTAGATAGGATTTTGCTGCGGAAGTCTGCTTCAAAATCGTGACGAATTACAAATACCACTTTCCCGAAACCGCTACGGATTGCATCGTAAATCGAGTAATCCATTATAGTTTCTCCGTGAGGTCCAAGCCCATCAAGCTGCTTTAAACCTCCATAACGGCTACCCATTCCGGCAGCCAAGACAAATAAAGTTGGTTTCATTTTGTATTATTGGTTATTTAGAAAAAGAAAATTTTATGGTTCTTTTATATGTATCACCCGCATTTAACTTTTGCGACGGGAAGTTGGGCTTATTGGGCGCATCGGGCATACCTTGGCATTCTATGGCAACTCCGTCGTAGTCATGGTAATCGTTTCCACTCACGCTCTTCGGGCAACCTTCCAACCAGTTACCGGTATATACTTGCACTGCCGGTTGGTCGGTACATACTTTCAAAGTCCTGCCCGAAACAGGATCGGCCAAAATTGCCACTTCTTTTAATTCGCCGTTCCAATCGTCTATTACCCAGCAATTGTCATAGCCTTTGCCATAATTAAGTGCGGGGAAATCGCATTTAATTTCTTTGCCGATTGGTTTGCTTTTTGTAAAATCCATTGGAGTTCCAGCCACGTCGGCAATCTCTCCGGTCGGTATCAAAGTATCATCGGTGGGCAGATATTTATGTGCGGCCAACCACAAGTTGTGATTGAATATATTGCCACTGTTTTCTCCCGCAAGGTTGAAGTACACATGGTTTGTAAGATTGATTATCGTGTCGGCATCGCATGTTGCCGTCATTTCAAGAATCAATTCGTTGGTGTCCGTCCATGTGTATTTCGCTGTTACCGTCATATTGCCCGGATACCCTTCTTCCCCATCGGCACTTTCATATTGCAATTCCACCGAATCGGCATTGGCCGTTCCTTTCCATATTTGATTTTGGAACCCTTCGGGACCGCCATGCAAAGCATTTGGCCCGTTGTTTATGGCCAATTTATATTCTTTGCCATTAAGCACGAAACGGCCTTTGGCAATACGGTTGGCATAGCGCCCGGGAATCTTGCCGGCACACGGGCCGTCATAAAAGTAGTCTGACGGGTTGGCATATCCAATAACCACATCCGACAGTTTCCCGTCTTTGTCAGGCACATTTATCGAAACAATGCCTGCGCCGAGAGTGGAAATCTCGACGCTGGCACCTGTCCCATTTGTCATTTTGTATATCGTAATATCACCTTTCGGTGAAGTTACCGTTCTTTGGGCAATTTCCATGATTTATTCAACTCGGTGTGCTCCGTCTGAAATTATTACATCATATACCTTCGGTTCATGACCATATTTCTCGGCAAATTTCTTTTTTGCCGTTTCAATAAACATGTCATGAATTTCATCTTTTACAAGGTTGATTGTGCAGCCGCCGAAGCCACCACCCATTATGCGGGAACCTGTTACGCCACACTCTTTGGCAATGTCGTTCAAGTAATCAAGTTCTTCGCAGCTCACTTCATAATATTTTGAAAGCCCTTCATGGGTTTCATACATTTTCTTCCCCACCGTTTCATAGTCGCCTTTTCTCAAAGCGTCGCACACGTCGAGCACACGTTGCTTCTCACCTATTACATATTCGGCACGCTTGTAATCCTCTTCGGTGATTTCAGCCTTGTGCGCACTGAGGTCTGCCATTTCTGCATCTCGCAAAGTAGGCACACCAAGTATCTTGGCCACCCTTTCGCATGATTCGCGGCGTTTGTTGTAAGGCGAATCAACAAGCTCGTGCTTCACTACCGAATCCAACAGCACCAGTTTGTAGCCTTTAGGTTCAAACGGGAAGTATTCATATTCCAATGAACGGCAATCGAGGCGTATCAAGCAGTTCTTTTTGCCAAATACCGAAGCAAATTGGTCCATGATACCGCAATTTACACCGCAATAATTATGTTCGGTTGATTGTCCTATGCGAGCCAGTTCAAATTTGTCGATTTTATTTCCATTGAACATGTCGTTCATTGCATACGCAAAGCATGATTCAAGAGCGGCTGACGACGACAGCCCGGCACCCAATGGGACATTGCCCGAGAATACCGTGTCAAACCCCTTCACAACAAATCCCCTCTTGATTACTTCTCGGCAAACGCCAAAGATATAGCGGGCCCATTGTTGCTTGGGAGCATCTTCCTCGTTCAATCCGAATTCTACATATTCGTCGATGTCAATAGAATAAACACGGACCTTGTCAAGGCCATTTGCCCTAACCTCTGCCATTATATATTTGTCTATCGCTCCCGGCATGACAAACCCACCATTGTAATCGGTATGCTCGCCAATCAAATTGATTCTACCTGCCGAAGCATAAATGGCTTCAGTTTTGCCGAAACGTTCCAAAAACTGTTTCTGAATTTCTTCTTTCATCGTAATTGTTTTTATCTAAGATTTATGTTAATAATGTATCGTGCAACAAAAATAACTGTTATTTCGTTCAAAAACAAGAGGAACGACGAATTTGTTTATATGTTTGCGCATGATACATATCAAGCAAAAAAGAGATGTACCAACAATTTACATTATAGTCAAATAATGTTGGCACATCTCTTTTAAATACGAAACTTCATCACAAAATGTTTATGAATCTTCGCGTGATGAGTAGTCGCAAATTATTCTAATTACTCATATTTCCACAATTTAAAATAATCGCTGATAAATCCTTTGTATGCTCTATCGAATTTTTCCTTCATTTGCCGATAAGAATCTTCATCATCACGCAACCACGATTTAGGAACGTACCACATTACGTCATCACGTTCCTGAGTCGGCGTAAGAATCTGTTTGTCAAAGAAGTTGGCAGGCAGCCCCGAATCAAAGCCCCATATTATTCCTGAAGTTATTAACTTGGTAAACCTCTCATCTCCGGCATCAAGCCATCCATAATCGGTGTGGAATCGCTTCATCGAGCCAAGAGTGATATTATCGCCATTTTTAGATATTTCAAGCAAATACGAGCCTTGCCCTATCTCGAGGTCGTTACCAAACATGTATAAAAATATATTGGCAACAAAAGCATTCAATCCGCCATCTTTCAATCCGTCTTCAACTAAGATATTGCCAATCTTGAATTGTCCACCTTCAATAAGCAGATACTCTTTACCATCGATTTCAATCTTTCCTTCAACAGTCATGGGGATATACATCAATTGGCATTGATGTCCTCCATGCGTATTAGTCACTTCTCCGGAGCGATATACCTTCTCGGCATCGAATATCAACGTCAATATGCCATATTTATTACCTAATGGAGTATTCACCGATTTGTCTGACTTGAGTTCAAGATATATTGGTATGTTTTCATCAATCGACAGACCTTCGGGTGTCATATAGGTAATATGGTAATTTCCGCTCCATACTCCCGTTTCTGTAGGTTTAATCTCGTCTTTCTTAATAAAATTGGCTGTTAATGTAAGATCTTCATATACATTAAACGTAGTCGGGTCATTTGTGTAACTCCTTGCCGACGATGATTTTATTGAAGCAAGTTTCCAACCATTGTTAGGAGTTGCGGTAATGGTGTATGATTCGCCATATTCGACACTGGTGCCCGCACTCACACTTCCACCCTCCGGCGGGTTGGCAATTGTTGTGACTGTGTATTTGGCCGTTGGCAATGTTATTGGACCTATTGTATCTATCGGAGCAAGCTCTAAATCCGTTTTCTTTTCAGTTTCCATAGATATAACCACAGTATATGCTCCATCAGACCGGATATATCCACGAACCGTTTCGTCGTCAAATACAGTTTCGGCATAGGCATATCCATCTTTACTGAAATCCCGCAGTTCAAGATTATATGATGGATTAAATGCTATTGCCACTTTCCCATCGGGAGTTATAGCCGCACGTTGATGATTGACAATAGCCAACGGATAATTCTTGAAATTAGGTGTTTCGTTAGTTATGTCTATTGAATTGTCTTCGCTAAAGACTTTAACCGGCTCAATGTCTGTGTTGATTACATATTCTTTCCCGGATGTGGAAACATAGGCATATCCGTCGGTAAACGAAGTCCCTTTTGCACCGGGAATGCGTTTTATTTCCGTTCCTGATGTATCATAATAAACCAAGTCTCCACCTTCTATTACGCGAAGTCGTCCTGAACGTGCGTCACCATAAGTCGAGCTTGATATTTCCATATTGTACCCTTTGTATTTTGGCGCTATGCTCCATTGTCCTTTTGTGTCAATTAGTCCGATTTTATATTCCGTACCTTCTTTGGCTGTAACCCATGCATAGCCTTCCGAAAAATCGCGTACAGAAATGAATTGTGGTTGTATTTTTACTACACCTTTTGAGTCAATATATCCCCATTTCCCATCTATCTTTATGGCACGAAGCCCATCACATAAGGGACGGACACGGGTCGTAGAAAGCATATCACCCATTCTCTTTCCTTTTCGGCCCAATGACGGATATATTTCATTCCCATTTATATCGATATAGAAGATACTTGGTATATATTTGCCATCAAATGTTTTTGCCATACTGACGCCATCTACAAAATCTTCTATGGCAGCATAATTGCCGTCAAGTTGCTTGACACGCCCATCGGCATATAACAACTTATACACGTCCTTATTGCCAGAACGTGCTTTCACAAGGGCAACACCGTTGTCAAAGTGTGGCAATTCATGGCCACTGCCCAATGCCTTACCTATGCGGGGAAATATGCACTGCCCCGTTTCGGCATCAAAGAACGACCATTCGCCAAATTTATTTCTAATTCCAAATATGCCTTCTGATACATCGGTCAAGGATGTCTGATGGTAAAAATTGGATTGGTATTCATCAGCATCAAGCAACAACAGTCTTGTGCTGTCGGTGAGATGCGGAGTGTTGAATTGAGGTACGGTTACTTTCGGAATATTTTCATTTTCGGTCGTTGTTGCCGATGGCACATTTTTTTCTTCTGCCTTTTGCTGTGGGCTTGTAACAGACCGACCGGCCGACTTATTGTCCTTTTGTGCCTCATTGGGGTTTATTGTCTCTTCGACTTTATCGAGCGCTTTGTTTACCTTTTCCAAGCCTTTGGTAAGTTTGTCGAAAAATTGGGCATTGACCGTGGATGAAAAGACAAAAATCGACAACCCTATGATTAGCATTGTCGATATAGTTTTATATGCACGTTTCA
>CALUMZ010000099.1 GCA_944321865.1 uncultured Muribaculaceae bacterium | reverse complement strand
TGATTAGGATTGTCGATATAGTTTTATATGCACGTTTCATTGTTTGGGTGCTTTATTTTCTATTTCTTTAAAACGAGCTGCTTGTGATTCTGTGAACTTGCCGCTGTTGTCGGCCGCCATGATTGCAAGCCCGAGAAGTATTACGGCACCTTGTTCGTTTTCACTTAATTGGCTCAGATATGTTCTATATTCTTCGCTTGACATACCTTCTGCTTGTTCAGCCATAATTTCATATTGGTCAAGAAGGAAATCATAATCCGATTCCGTCATTTCCGATGCATCTTTATCTTTATATGAAACGATACGTTCAACATCAAGCTTCAACTCGGTCGGTTCTTGTGCCGATTCTGTCCCTGTTGTCTCTGCTTGCTTCTCTCCACCACCGGAGCATGCTGTAAGTGTTAACACGGCAACAGCCATTGCAACTAAAGATTTCAATACTTTCATAACGATTTAGTTTAATTGGTTAAAATTAGTTATTCATTAAATATTCATTACCACTATCATCAATAACATCAACTATTCATGTCAATGGCAAACAAAATGAAATATTTATTCAAAAGTAATATTTGGTGACCTATATACTATCTTAAATGGTTTAAAATTATGTATCAACCGATAAAAAACAGCTGTATCATATCGTAAATGCAATATATCAATCAGTAAAAAACACTGATTCTTACAGGCTTATACTTGCTTGCGGAAATCTGTTGGCGTGCAACCTTTAAGTTTCACAAACACCCTGTGAAATGTAGAAAGCGAATTAAAACCCGAATTTTCGGATATGGCATTAAGGTTATCGTCGGTCTGAATTAGCAAACGACAAGCATGTTCAATGCGTTTACGATTGACATATTCATAAAATGTCATTTGTTTTTGTCTATTAAAATAATTGCTCACATAAGTACGATTTGACCCTATCATTTTTGCCACATCAGAAAGTTTCAAGCAGGGATTTAAAAATATATTCTGGTCGACAAACAGTGATTCAATGCGAACAGCCACGGAGTCGTCCACAACTTTTGACTCCACACAATTCATGTCTGTTTTATTAAACAGTTCATCATTCACTTGTTCTTGATTATAAATAAAATAGCACACGACCATCCACATAATAAGAGTTCCGTACATATAAATAATTTCAACTCCGGCATAAGCATATATGCAACTAATGACCCATAACGTCAACATTGCGTAGAAAGAATAAAGGATGTACTGCAACCAATTCAAACTAACATGTTCTCGATACGATAGCCGTTCCTCTAACAACTTATTGTATCGGGGAATATTTATTTCTGTCCATATCAAATATGTGGTCCCATATATTGCCGCCCAACCCACTTGAACCCAGAAAAACAGCTCGAACTTAGTTATAGCATACAATATAAGAAGTAATAAAAATGGAATTTCATGAATCAATATTTTCTTAAAAGCATGTGTACCGGGACGTACCAACTCCATTAATATGAACGCATATATCGGTATGACTATCATATCAATGCTCGTTATTAAGTTCCATATAAAAGAACTGTTGGAACTATTCTCGCCTAAAAAAGGTAAATCTTTAACACACTCTACACACAACGCAACCATAAGTGCAAACATCAATCTTGACATGCGGCTATTGTCTTTGCGCCAAAATATCCATGCCATAACAGCATAAAACATGGTACATAGTCCGTATGTATAGAATACAAAATTATACTTCATTATTAACTGTCAGATTAAACACGATCTTTAAAAACAATTGAAGTCGATGGTCCCAAATATAATTATGCCCTACGTGATTTTTCCCACGCACCATTACCTTTGCGTTTATATAAATAAAAGAAACCTTTGATTACGTTCACATTCATAAAAAGGAAATAATACGGGATATACAAATATTTATTTTTAATGGATTTTTTTGATAATGCATATCCGCACCACCCCATTGCGTAAAACGCAAATTGAAGTACCAGCATAATATCATAAAAAACCAAGTAAGGGCTGATTGCCACTATCATGATATTTAAAGGCAACATCAAAAACATGAGTATGGGTGTTATGGTCCACCGCAATACACGGTGTGACACATATTGAAACGACAAGGTTCCATATTTGAACACATTGAGCAGCTTACGCAATCTCCACACCGACTGCAAACCTCCTGCAGCAATTCTCACTTTGCGCTTCTCCTCTTCTCGCATATCTGCCGAACCGCTTTCTTCGGCATACGCATCGGCACAATATTCTATCTTATAGCCTTTGGCTGCGATTTGCATGGACATGACAAAATCATCAAGTAAGGTGTCGTTGTTCATTTCCTCAAACAATTCCCGTTTGATTGCAAACAATTCACCTGCAGCACCGACAGCTGTACATAATTCCGAGTCCAATCGTTTCAGGGCCGATTCGTATTTCCAATAAAGGCCTTCGCCTCCGGTCGAAGCATTACTACGCTCTTTATCGGCTATCCTTTTTTCTCCGGCGACGCATCCTACACGTGGATTATTTAAAAAACATTTAGCTATGTTTACTATTGCATCCCGGTTGAGCATGGTATTGGCATCGGTGAATACCACTATAGGAGAGGCTATATACTTAATGCTGCGATTTAATGCGGCAGTTTTCCCTTGTCTTTGCGGCTCATACAATACCGTTACATCTTCATACCGTCTTAATTTTTCATTTGTACCGTCATTGCTGCCATCAGTAACCCAAACGACGCTTAATTTCCCTTTAGGGTAATTAAGGTTGTGAGTATTCGACATTTTTTCATCGACAACCAGTTCCTCATTATACGCAGCAATAAGCAACGTCACCTCAGGGAAATCTTCTGCTTCATATTGCTGTGTTTTTAATTCGTGGGAGAAAAAGCGTTTAATTTTCACCAAAAGCCACAAGAGTATCCCATAGCCTAAATATGTATAAAAAACAATACACAGACATACGATAAATGCAACTTCTATATATTTCATGTCACCCCAATTTTATTTAGCATTATTTTAATTTATCTCTCACCTTCAAAATGAATGAGAAATTTAAAATAATTCCCAACTTTGCAACAAAGTTAATAAAATAATTTAATCTTTTCGCCAGTCATCATCTAAGCCACCTGCTCTTTGAAGCCGGAAACCAATGGCAATATGATAAATATTGTTAATATAACATTCTTTTTGTTTATTCTGTCAAATTATTGCATTTGAAATTCAATCAGAAGTTTGTACCTTTGCAGTCCAATTATACCCGATTTATTTATTCGCAATGGCGAAGTTGCTTTTGGCCGAGCAATCTGATGCCTGCGTGAATTTATTAGTTAATTATTAATCAGGATTATAAAAGTGGATACTTTAAGTTACAAAACAATTTCAATCAATGCCGAAAGCGCAAAAAAGGAATGGGTGGTAGTAGATGCTACCGACCAAGTTTTAGGTCGCTTATGTGCTAAAGTAGCAAAAATCTTGCGTGGCAAGTATAAACCAAGCTACACACCGCATGTAGATTGCGGAGACAATGTTATTATCATTAACGCCGACAAGGCTATATTGACCGGGAAAAAATGGACCGACAGGATATACCTTTCATATACAGGCTATCCCGGCGGACAACGTTCGGCAACTCCAGCAATATTGAAGAAGAAAGCCGAAAATCCGGGGTTGAAGCCGGGCATCAATCCTTTGTACATAAAGGTTTTGAAAGGCATGCTTCCCAAGAATCGTCTTGGAGCACAATTGCTTAAGAATGTTCACGTATATAACGGTCCCGAACATCCGCACCAAGCTCAAAATCCCAAAGTTATTGATATTAACACATTAAAATAATTTGAAGTATGGAAAAAGTTAATGCAGTTGGTCGTCGTAAAGCAGCGATTGCACGTGTGTTTTTTAGCGAAGGAAATGGCGAAATAACCATAAATAAGCGTGCACTTGACGTATATTTTCCTTCTTCAATCCTCCAATTCATTGTAAAGCAACCCCTTTCTTTGCTTGAAGCTGAAGGTAAATACAATATCAAAGTTAATTTGTGCGGTGGTGGCTTCAAAGGCCAAGCCGAAGCTCTTCGTCTTGCAATAGCCAGAGCTCTTATTAAAATAAATCCCGAAGACAAAGCCGCTTTACGTGCCGCAGGATTCGTTACACGAGATCCGCGCGTCGTAGAACGCAAGAAACCGGGACGTCCAAAGGCTCGCAAGAGATTCCAGTTCAGCAAACGTTAATTTTTGCGATTACTATATAGAGTTTAGTATCCAAATTGTGAGGACTTTTCTCGCTTTCGTGATGATGACGGGGCTACCTCATGATTGATTAAGTTGAATGTAAACAAATTTCATAAAAAAAATGGCAACACCAAATTTTGAACAATTACTTGAAGCAGGATGTCACTTTGGCCACTTGAAACGTAAATGGAATCCTGCAATGGCTCCTTATATTTTCATGGAGCGCAATGGTATCCACATCATTGACCTGTATAAAACAATCGCAAAGCTTGACGAAGCCTCGGCAGCTCTCAAAAACATAGCTAAAGCCGGGAAAAAAATACTTTTCGTAGCTACAAAAAAACAAGCCAAACAAGTATTGGCAGATAAGGCTTCAGCAATCGGTATGCCATACGTTATTGAACGTTGGCCGGGTGGTATGTTAACAAACTTCCCGACTATCAGAAAGGCTGTAAAGAAAATGGCGTCTATCGATAAAATGACAAAAGATGGCACTTTCGACAACCTGTCAAAACGCGAAAAGTTGCAAATTACTCGCCAACGCGCAAAGCTCGAAAAGAACCTTGGCAGCATTGCCGACCTTAACCGTCTGCCGTCTGCCCTGTTCGTTGTTGACGTAATGAAAGAACACATTGCTGTAGCAGAAGCTAACCGTCTCGGCATACCTGTTTTTGGTATTGTTGACACAAATTCCGACCCTTCAACAGTAGATTTCATTATCCCTGCAAACGATGATGCATCTAAATCAATCGAAGTTATTCTTGATTGTGTATGTTCTGCTATTGCCGAAGGCGTTGAAGAACGCAAGGTTGAAAAGGTTGACAATAAAGATGCAGCCGAAGGCGAAGAGGTAAAACCCAAGCGTGCTCGCATTTCTCGCCGCAACAAACCGGCTGAAGAGACTGAAGAAATCGCAACAGACGATGCTGAAATTTCTGACTCTGCCGAAAACAATGCGACAGAAGAAAACGCAGCCGCAGAATAATCTAAATCATTTATTTAAATTTTAAACAACAAAAAACTTAAGAATATGGCAGTTACAATGGCTGAAATCAGCAAGCTGCGCCACTTGACTGGTGCCGGTTTGATGGATTGTAAAAAAGCTTTGGCTGAAGCAAATAATGACATGGAGGCCGCGATAGAAATCATTCGCAAAAAAGGACAAGCCGTTGCAGCAAAACGCGAAGACCGCGAAGCTGCAGAAGGCTGTGTATTGTCTGCTTCCAATGGCAAGTTTGCTGCAATTGTGGCTCTAAAATGTGAAACCGATTTCGTTGCAAAGAATGAAGGTTTTGTCAATTTGACAAAAAGCATTCTTGCTGCTGTCATGGAAAAAGAGGCCAAATCTATCGATGATGTAAAGGCTCTTGAAATAAATGGCAAAAGCGTTGCCGACCTTATTGTTGAAGAAATCGGCAAAACAGGCGAAAAAATGGAACTTGGCGCTTACGAATATATCGAAGCCCCCTCTACAATAGCTTACAACCACTTTGGCAACAAATTGGCTTCAATCGTCGGATTCAATGAAGAAGGCGTTGATGCTCATGTGGCAAAAGAAGTTGCAATGCAAGTTGCTGCAATGAACCCCATTGCCGTTTGCCGTGAAGAAGTTCCTGCTAAAATCGCAGAGCAAGAACTTGAAATAGGTCGTGAAAAAGCTCGCGAAGAAGGCAAGCCCGAAGCTATCATAGACCGTATTGCTCAAGGCCGTCTGAACAAGTTCTACAAGGAGAATGTATTAATGGAACAAGAATTTGTTTCTGACAATTCGATGGATATTGCTACATATCTGAGCAAGCAAAGTGCCGGACTTAAAGCTATAGCATTCCGCCGCGTAAACTTGAACGAAGATTAATAATTGTAATGCAGTATTGATACAATTATACAATCAACTACAAAAAGCCGGAGATAAGGTTTAAAAATCTTACTCCGGCTTTTTGCATATCCGAAAAAACACATGTCGGTATATGGCTTTTCGATCCAAAATCCTTAACTTTGTTCTAAAACAAATTTCTCCTATCATGAATATCATCGACCGAATAAACGATCTCAAAAAACCGGCCTTTTCTTTTGAGATCCTCCCCCCCTTAAAAGGGAAGGGAATATCTCAACTATTCTCTAATATTGACAAACTCATGGAATATGCCCCATTATATGTCAATATAACTTCTCATAGGAGTGAAATGGTTTTTGTAAGTACTGCAGACGGACTATATAAGCGAATTTCGGAACGCAGCCGACCCGGCACTGTGGCTGTTGCGGCAGCAATACAACAGAAATATGGCATACCGGCAGTCCCTCATATAATTTGCAGCGGATTCACAAAAACAGAAACCGAGTATGCTTTGATTGACTTGAATTTCTTGGGAATTAATAATTTGTTACTGTTGCGAGGTGATAAAGCGAAACACGAAAACAGATTCGTCCCTGTGGAAAACGGGCATAGTTATGCTTGCGAACTTGAAGAACAGGTAAACATGTTCAACAATGGATATTTCCTTGATGGAACAAAAATGGACATTGTCAGTGACAATAAATTCACCTACGGAGTAGCCGGTTACCCCGAAAAGCATGATGAAGCCCCGAATATGGATATAGATCTTACATATCTAAAGCGCAAAGTGGATCTTGGTGCAAGCTACATCGTGACACAAATGTTTTTTGACAATGAGAAATATTTCAATTTTGTCAAACGGTGTCGTGAAATAGGTATAACTGTTCCCATAATTCCGGGAATCAAACCAATAATAAACAAAAACCAACTAACAGTGCTGCCTAAAATATTTCATGTAGACTTGCCTAACGACCTTGCCAAGGAGTTGGCGAATTGTCAAGATAATGATAGTGCCAAACAGGTCGGGCAAGAATGGTGTATAATGCAATCGCGGGAATTGATAGCGCACGGAGTCAAAAGCATTCACTTTTATTCCTTGAATGCTACTGAAAGCGTCCGCAACGTTTTAAAAGAGGTATTATGAAATTTAATGATATAGTAGGAAACGATGCCGCAAAGAATAGATTACGGTCAATGATTGATAGTAATCGCATACCTCATGCCATTTTACTAACCGGTCCTCAAGGTATAGGGAAGCTTGCCATAGCTCGAGCAGCAGCGCAATACTTGCATTGTGAAAACAAAAATAACGGAGAGCCATGTGGGATATGCCCTTCGTGTCGTCAGCATCAAACATTCAACCATGCCGATACATTCTTTTCATTTCCCGTCATAAAAGGGAAAAACAATAGTAAACCAACTTCAGATGATTACATAACAGAATGGAAACATTTCCTTGCCGAAAATCCGGTGGAGAATTATCAAAATTGGCTTAAAGAACTGAACAACGAAAACGCCCAACCCCAAATATACGCCAGTGAGAGCAGCGTCGTTATCAATAAAATGAGCTATGCATCATATTCGGCAAAATATAAAGTCATGATAATGTGGCTTCCCGAAAAAATGAATGAAGAGTGCGCCAACAAATTACTTAAGATAATCGAAGAGCCATTCCCCGACTCCATCTTCATCATGGTAAGCGATGCTCCTAAGGAGATATTGCCCACTATATATTCAAGGTTACAAATAATAGAATTAAAGCGTCTTTCCACCGATGAAGTTGCCACATTTCTTGAAAACAATTACAATCTGTCACGGCAAGATGCCATATCTGTTGCAGCTTCGGCCAATGGAAACATTAATATTGCACAAGAAACAATTTCGCTTAACGGAGAGAATAAAGAATTTTTTGAAAATTTCGTGCAACTGATGAGATTGGCATACTCCCGAGACCTAAAATCATTAAAAAATTGGTCGGAGAATGTAAATAGTTTCAAGCGAGAGAAAATCAAGCGTTTTATGCAATATTTAGCTAAAATGATTCGAGAAAATTATATATACAACTTAAACCGACACGACTTGAATTATCTTAATCAAGCCGAAGAGCAATTTAGCCGACGCTTTTCTCCATTCATCAATGATGGCAATGCCGAAAGAATGATAACAGAAATAGAGAAAGCCGAAAGAGACATACAAGGAAACGCAAATGGCAAAATTGTATTATTTGATTTTGCCATAAAAATCACAATCTTAATAAAACGCTAACCATGGGTATTCAATCTCCCACCCCATTCCTGCGCCTTGTAGCAAAAGCTTTTATTGAAAACGAGGCAGAACAGCTACGTGATTATTGCTTTATTTTCCCCAACAGGCGAAGTGGCGTTTTCTTTGCCAAAGAATTAGCCGATACGTCGGGCAACAAAGCCATTATACTGCCTGAAATTACATCTATCGCACAATTTGTTGCCGATATTACCGGTAGCATTGAAATTTCAAAAATAGAAAGTCTATTATTGATATACAAAGAATACTGCTCAATTATGGGAGACAGAGCCGAGACTTTCGACAAATTTGCATATTGGGGCGATACCGTATTAAATGATTTCAATGACACTGACAAATATCTCGTTGACCCCAAACAATTATTTCGAAACATAAAAGATTTAAAAGAAATTCAAGCAAATTATCTCAATAAGGAGCAATTAGAAGTTATCAAGAAATATTTTGGGGAGACTCCTGTACATCAATATTCCGAGACCGATAAATTATGGAAAGACAGCGAACAGACTAAACGGTTTGCAAATCTATGGGATATTCTTTATGAATTATATTTGCGGTTTAACGTTGCAACAGACAATATGGGCGTGTCATATTCCGGGAAAATATACCGTTCAGCAGTTGCAAAAATTCGTGAAATGTCTATAACCGATTTCAAATATAAAAAGTATATTTTTGTAGGTTTCAATGTCCTTTCCACTTCAGAATACTATATTTTCAAACTACTTGAACAAAAAGGAATTGCCGATTTTTATTGGGATTACAACTCTCCGACGTTTAAAAACAGACAAAACAAGGCAACAAGATTTGTCGGGCGCAATATTAAATTATTCAAATCTAAAATAAATTTGAATGAAAAAGAAATAATAACATACCCTCATATACAAGCAATAGGGATTCCTTCAAATATAGGACAAGCCAAATATACCAAATTAATACTCGATGAACTTATCGACAATGGAGACATTGTCGATACAGCAAATGCAACCAATACAGCCGTAGTATTACCCGAAGAGTTTTTATTAATTCCGTTACTTGACTCTATCAATCCTCGCATTACAAATGTAAATATCACAATGGGGTATCCATTACGATATACAGGAATTGCAACGCTTGTGGCATGTATTGCCCGAATGCACAAAAATGCACGGAAAGAAAATGAAGAATTTTGTTATTTCCATGAAAATATAAGAGAACTACTTACCCACCCGTTATTAAAAATGACGGCCCCTGAGGAAACATCGAATTTAATCACATACATAACACAAAACAATTTGTTTTATGTAGAGCAATCAATCGTCAACCAATGTGCTCCGTCGCTAAAATACATATTCGACCCGGTAATCAAAACCACTGACGTATCTGAATTGTATAAATACATTAATCGAATAATAACATTTGCCGAAGACAATCTCATAAACAACAAGTTAATTCCCGAGTCGTCAATTGAAATGGGATTCATAGCATCGTATGTCGACAAGCTAAACACACTCGCATCAATTGTCTTAAAATACGATATTCCCATGAACGACAATACTTTCTTTTACCTTGTCGACAGAATTATTTCTTCAGCAACTATTGCATTTGAAGGAGAACCGCTAAACGGGCTACAAATAATGGGTATTCTTGAAACACGTTGCCTTGATTTTGACAATGTTATTATATTATCAATGAATGAACGCATATTTCCCCGAAAACATTATTCGCGCTCATTTATTCCACATTTATTACGCAAAGCCAATGGGATGGCCACCGTGGAGTTTCAAGAATGCATGTATGCATATTATTTTTATAGATTGATAAGTAGAGCCAAAAATGTAACCTTACTTTTTGATTCCCGAACCCAGTCCATAAGCTCCGGGGAGCCTTCGCGCTTTATATATCAATTGCAGACACTGTTTCCCCAGTCACAAATAAAATTGAATCACATAGGCTTTAACGTGTATGCTCCAAGTGAAACCAAAATATCGATTCCGAAAAATGAAAGGATAATGCAAATACTCAACCGGTATCGTACTGACGGAAGCAACCAATACCTATCGGCAAGTGCAATTAACCATTATATTAATTGCCCATTAGCATTTTATTTTGAAAAAATTGAAAAACTTCACATTCCCGACGAGATGATGGAATTCATGGATCCAAGCACTCTTGGGACTATTGTTCATACAGTTCTTCAAAAAATATATCAACTACATGGCAAAAAGAACAAAAATGGTATCTATGTAGACGAAAATATCATAAATAAAATATTGGCAGATGAATTATCGATAAAATCATTAATCCATTCTGTCATAAACCAGATATACCTACACAAGCCCAACTGCAACACGCCTCTCACCGGAGAAACTGTCATTATAGGAACTGCTATATTTTTATTAATAAAAAAACTGCTCTCGTTTGATAAAGAATGCAGCTTCACAATTCTACAAACCGAATTAGAAGAAAAGCTATACTGGCAAATCGATGACAAATTATGCGTCAATATAAAACAATTCATCGACAGAGTTGATTTAATCGACATAAACGGCAAACCTTATATCCGTATTATCGATTATAAAACCGGAAAAGACCGGACATCGGTTTCTTCCGTAGGAATGATGTTCAATGCAAAATCACAAAACAGAGCAAAAGCAATGTTACAGCTAATGCTATATTGCAACATCTACAAAGTATTGCACCACCCTACCGAAACCATAAAACCCATCATATACTCAATACGCAAGATCAGTGATTCCGGTTTTAGGGTTAACAAACAAGAAATCACAGATTACGAAGACATTAACGATGAATACATGCAATCTCTGAGGAATGTAATAAGCGAAATATTCGATTCATCTGTCCCATTTACACAAACTCAAAACGAGAAGAATTGTCAGTACTGTAAATTCATCGACTTCTGTCGTAAATAGTTCATCAAAATGCGTAAAGTTCATAATATTATTAAATTGCCTCATTTTTAAATTCGATAAAGTGGCATGCTCCGATATTTTTATGTAACTTTGCAACGCTTTTTACAGATTCCAAGTGTGATGGGAAATTAAGAAGCATAACTTAATTTTTAGTAACACAAATTTATCAACAGAATGAAATCATTTAAATTAAACGCCGAGCCGAGAATTGTACTTGGCAAAAAAGCAAGCAAAGAACTTCGCAAAGAATCTAAAATCCCCGTAGTTTTAAACGGTGGAGAAATAGTAGAACTCCCCTACACCGGAGAACTTGGCCCGGGTCAAAAAGTTGTGGAACTTTGTAACAATAAGGGTATAATTACTACCGACCTTATAGTCAACATGGAGGATGTTAGAAAATTAATATATACTCCCGATATTTTCGCAATCGACCTGACTTTCAATGGCAAAACAATAAATGCAGTACTCAAAGATCTGCAAACGCACCCGGTTACTGATAAAATACTTCACATCGACCTACTCGAAGTTAACGAAAAGAAGCCTATCGTAATGGAAGTTCCGGTTAAACTCGAAGGCCATGCCGAAGGTGTAAAAGCCGGTGGTAAACTTGTATTGTCAATGAAGAAATTAAAAGTTAAAGCAATCTACACCGACATACCGGAACGCGTAGTAATCAATGTCGACAACATTAAGTTAGGACAATCTTTGAAAGTTGGAGACTTGCACTTTGACAAGTATGAAATTGTAAATGCTAAGCATGCTGTTGTTTGTGCGGTTCAATTGACTCGTGCAGCCCGTGGTGCTCAAGCAACTGCAAACAGCTAAAATATAGAAATATTGTTTTATTAAAAATGAAATTTCTTATTGTAGGCTTAGGGAATATCGGTAATGAATATCGTAATACCCGCCACAACATAGGTTTTAAAATATTGGATGCCTTTGCCGAGGCATCCAATATTAATTTTGACACACAGCGGTATGGAGATGTTGCTTACACAAGAGTAAAGAACCAAAATCTGGTGCTTCTGAAACCATCTACATATATGAACCTTAGCGGCGAAGCTGTCAGATTTTGGAAAAACAAGGAAAATATTGACCTTGAGAATATTCTTATAGTTGTCGACGACATATCCCTACCATTCGGCGCAATAAGATTGAAAGGCAAAGGTAGCGACGGTGGTCATAATGGATTGAAAAATATAGCATCTTTGTTAGGAACAGAATCTTACGCTCGCCTGCGATTCGGCATCGGAAATGAATTCCCACGTGGAGCACAAATTGATTACGTATTAGGAAATTTTTCAGAAGAGCAACAAAGCATAATGTCCGAACGCATAACAATTGCCATCGATGCCATTAAAAGTTTCTGCCTTTCAGGCTTATCGTTCACTATGACGCATTTTAACAATAAATAATCCGTTATGGCACAAGAAGAACGAATTGATAAATGGCTATGGGCTACAAGAATATTTAAAACGCGAAGCATCGCCACCGAAGCTTGTAAAAAAGGGCGAGTTGCCATTGATGGTGTAACCGTAAAGCCGTCAAGGACTGTAAAGGTTGGAGAGACCGTATCGGTAAGAAAGCCACCTGTCACCTATACATTTGAAGTTATCGGTTTAACGGAAGCTCGTGTAGGCGCCAAACTAGTTCCTAACTTCCTTAAAAACCTTACGACAAAAGACCAATATGAACTGCTTGAAATGGTACGGATTAGTGGTTTCGTCAATCGCCAAAAAGGATTGGGGCGCCCAACAAAGAAAGATGGTCGAGATTTAGCTCATTTCACCGAAATGTCGTTTTATGACTATGATTTCGACGATGATTTTCTTGATGAAGATGATGACGACGACAAATAAAGAACCTTTTACGCATCTCATTCCGACACTGCCCTACTTTTGTGGTCCTGCTTTTGCAACATAATTGCAAAGATTCTTTTCTAATTTTGTGACATGATCAAACGCATGGCTCAAAATATTATAGTTTTGTCATACTCCTTAGCAATAGCAGCAAGCAGTATGATTCAATTCCACCATCATTTGCATAATGGTGGCGTGCACATTATATACAGTGTTATTTTCGAGACCCTGATTGGAGAATATCAATTGTCGGAGCATGAACATATTGACTCCGGAGCGACCTCCCCGGAAGAGCACAAAGATTGCTTACTGACATTAGATTATTTCCACATATCAAGCAATGACAATAATATTCTTAGCCCAGAATTATTTTCTTCCGCCATAATATATGAACACCAACCGCCTATTTTAAAAAGTAATACATGCACGACTTGCAGCCGACATTATAAAAATATTCTAACCCATTTATTTCATACTATATATAAAGGCTTGCGTTCACCACCTGTGATTTACCCCAAATCGGTCATTAGATTTTATGGCGATTTTAGGATCATGCCGGCAGAAACTAAAAAGAGACATAAAAAGGCATTTTCAAAATTAATATTTGCTGTCTAATGACCATTTGGGGCTTAATCGCTACTGTGTTTATATCTATCTAAATCTGTTGAATTTTAAGCCTTTAATATATAATGAAAAATATTGTATTTATAATACCACTCCTTGCGGGTGGACTGATTTCATGCAATAATACGAACTTCTCACATGAAGAATCGCACGAAGTCGAAGAGCATAATGTCAATGAAATAATACTCCATCCGGAAGAAGCCGAACGTTTTGGAGTCACGACTTCAATTATAGAACCACATGACTTTAATGAGACCTTGTCAGTTTCGGGAGAAATATTCCCTGCCCAGTGTGACGAATATACAATTTCCGCAACAAAATCCGGGATAGTGCATCTTATGCGCGACGTTAATCTTGGCACAACTATCAATAAAGGTGAACCTGTAGCGACAATCTCGGCTAACAGTATTATTGGCGGAGACATGGACAAAAGTGCCAAAATAACGCTTGAAAATGCAGAACAAGAATACAAACGCATCGAGCAACTATATGAAGACAAAATAGTTACAGAACGAGAATACATTGCCGCCAAGGAAACATACCTACAAGCATTGAACGCATATAAGCCTCGAACCGAATTACCGATTTCCGATATATCAGGAACAATTTCCATGTTATATGTTAAGAATGGAGATTACGTGGAAATAGGTTCTCCCATAGCTACTGTAATAGCAAATAATTCCTTGATATTAAGAGCCGATTTACCGGAGCGATATGGTAAATTTATAGTAAAGTCTGCCAACTTCAGGCCGTCATACACCGATTCGGTATATAGTGTAAGTGAATTCAATGGGAAATTAATGCACCAATCGGAGACCTCAATACGAACCGGTTATATCCCAATATATTTCGCTCTAAATAATGATAATCGCTTAATAACCAAATCCTATGCCGACATTTATCTAATTGGCACAACGAAACATAATGCACTTACCGTTCCCATTGAAGCATTAGTGGAAGAACAAGGTGATTTTTTCGTGTTTGAAAAAGTTGATGCCGAATGTTATACCAAACACATGGTATCAATAGGGATAAGCGATGGCCAAAATGTTGAAATACTTTCGGGCATTAACCCCGGAATGAATATTGTCACATCAGGCGCAATCATTGTTAAACTTGCAACCAATGCCGGTGCTGTACCGGGACATTCTCACGAACACTAATACGAAAATCCGACATGCTAAACAAGATAATTCATTTTTCTCTGCAAAATAGAATAACAGTACTACTTGTCTCGCTGTTTTTGATAGTTCTTGGGATATATGTTACAATAAAATCTGAAATAGACGTATTCCCCGATTTAAATGCGCCGACTGTGGTTATAATGACAGAAGCCCCGGGATATGCACCTGAAGAAATAGAAAAAACTGTAACTTTCCCAATCGAGACTGTTATGAACGGGGCTACCGGGGTGCGACGGGTAAGGTCATCATCAACTACCGGTTTTTCTACCGTATCTGTAGAATTTGACTGGGGAACCGACATATACCAAGCTCGGCAAACAGTTATGGAAAAACTAACGACCGTTACCCAACAATTTCCTGCCGGAGTAGAGGCTCCTGTATTGGGCCCACAAACTTCAATCTTAGGGGAGATGCTGATTGTAAGCCTCACGGCCGATAGTACATCGATGCTCGATTTACGAACAATAGCCGACCGAACTATACGCCCCCGGCTTCTTGCTTTGGGTGGAGTGTCAGAAGTTCAAGTAATTGGTGGGGACATCAAAGAATATCAAATATTACTTGACCTCGACAAATTGAAATATTTCAATGTCACAATGCAAGAAGTTACCGAAGCTGCCGAAAATATTAATAACAATGTCGGCGGTGGGATTTTATATGAATATGGAAACGAGTACATTGTAAAAGGGAATATTAACACTCGCGACCTTGCAGCAATTTCCAATGCTGTAATTCGCAGTGATTCCTTGGGAATAATAACCATCGCCGACATTGGCTCCGTAAAAGTGGGGTCAAAAACGCCCAAACTTGGAACGGCTTCAGAACAAGGCAAACCTGCCGTGTCTCTAACCATCACAAAACAACCAAATTCAGACACTAACGAGCTTACAGATAAAATCATATCATCTCTTGACGAGCTTAAAAACAACTTGCCTCAAGACGTGAATATATCTACCGATACATTCAGGCAAAGCCGTTTTATCAATAACTCCATAAACAATATTGAGCACTCCCTCATCGAAGGTGCAATATTTGTGGTTATTATATTGTTCATTTTCTTAATGAACTTCAGGACAACAATAATATCTTTGGTTGCACTGCCATTATCTGTCTTGATAACCATGATAATATTGCATTACATTGGTTATACAATAAATACAATGATACTTGGCGGTATCGCAATCGCGATAGGTTCGCTTGTAGACGATGCTATTGTGGATGTTGAAAACATATTCCGCCGTCTGCGTGAAAACCGAGCCTTACCTATCGATAAGCGATTACCGGTTATAGAGATTGTCAATGAAGCATCTCGAGAAGTGCGTATGCCTATCTTTAATTCCTCACTTATAATCATGGCCAGTTTTATCCCCCTGTTTTTTTTAAGTGGAATGGAAGGGAGGTTATTAATTCCATTAGGCGTTGCATTTATTGTGTCACTACTTGCGTCAACCATTGTGGCCCTTACCGTTACTCCGGTTTTATGTAGCTATTTACTTAAAGCCGATAATGAAAACGACGTAAAAGAATCTCAGTTGGCAAAAGGTTTAAAAGCAATATATAGTAAAGCTCTAAAATGGAGTTTTTCACACAAAACAGGGATTCTGGCCTCAACAGGTACATTTTTTATAATATCAATCGTTATATTATTTACATTAGGACGTAGTTTCCTGCCGCCGTTTAATGAGGGTGCATTCACTATTAATGTAAGTCTCATGCCAGGAGTATCCCTCGAAGAATCTGATAAAATAGGGCGAGAAGCAGAAAAAATCATATTAAGTGTCCCGGAAATTACAACAGTGTCTCGGAAAACCGGACGAGCAGAATTATCAGAACACTCATTTGGCGTAAATGTTTCTGAGATAGAAGCTCCATACGAACTTTCCGAGAGAACAAAAGATGAATTAATCGAGGAACTAAGACATAAGTTATCGGCAATCCCCGGAGCAAATATTGAAATAGGCCAACCTATATCTCACCGTATAGATGCGATGCTATCAGGCTCCAAGGCTCAAATTGCAATAAAACTTTTTGGCGATGATTTATCTAAACTATACCAATTAGGAAGTCAGATAAAGAATTGTATCAGCAATATCGAAGGTGTAGTTGATGTAAACCTTGAACAACAAGTATCTCGGCCACAATTACATATTACTCCGAAACGGGAATTAATGGCTCAATACGGTATCACTATGCCTCAATTTGCACAATTTATCAGGATTGCTTTATCCGGCGAAGTCGTTTCCGAGGTATACGATGATGGATTACCTTATGATTTAACACTCAAAGTTCCCGATGAAAATCGCAACACAATTGAAGAAATCAAAAACTTGCCTATCGACAGTAATGTAGGAAAGATTCCGTTATCATTTATTGCCAATATTACATCGGCAGATGGTCCCAACACAATCAACCGAGAAAACGTCAGCCGGCGCATTATTGTATCGGCCAATGTTCATGAACGCGATTTAAGAGGGGCTGTAAATGATATTAGCGACGCAATAGATGCCAACGTCAAATTACCTGAAGGATATTATATAGTGTATGGCGGACAATTTGAGAGTGAAGCACAAGCATCGCAAACACTCTCTATTGCATCTGTCATAGCTCTGATAATTGTATTCATGCTTTTGTATCATGAATTCAAAAACACATCACAAGCATTAACCGTATTGCTCAATCTGCCACTGGCAATGATTGGTGGTATTTTTATACTATTCTTCACTTCAGGAGAAATGAATATTCCGGCTATAATAGGGTTTATATCGTTATTAGGAATAACCACCCGTAATGGTATGTTGTTAATGTCTCATTACAATCACTTGCGCAATGAAGGTATGGATTTGCATCATCGAATATTTACAGGTTCTATCGACCGTCTTAACCCAATAATAATGACGGCCCTGTCTTCAGCATTGGCACTCATACCATTGGCCGTTAAAAGTTCTGAACCGGGGAACGAAATACAAAGCCCGATGGCAATTGTAATTTTAGGAGGATTGCTCACGTCCACTATCCTGAATCTTTTTATAGTTCCCATAATTTATTATCTAAATAATAAAAACAAAAATGAATAGCCACATATATAAATTATTTACAATAATCCTTAGCGCGGTTATTGTAAACATGAACAGTAATGTTAATGCATCGGTCAACGACATACTACTTTCTATATCAAAGAACAACCCTGACATTAAAGCTGCGATATCACAAGCGTCAAGTGACAGTATTGATTTGGCAACCACTAATTACATCGAAGACCCATCGATTGATTTTGAATACCTGTTTGGAGCAAAATCAGTTGGAGACAAATGGGGAGTTGGAGTATCGCAGGCATTTGAATGGCCCGGTGTTTATATCAAACGGAAACAAGCCAACAAATCTAAGGCAAGCGCAATTACTTGCTCAAAGGTAATGAAGCAGCTCGAAGTCATATATGGTGCCAAACTACTATGTTTAAATCTCATAAAAACCAATAGACAAATTGCAATACAACAAGAAATATATAATCATTATGAAGCATTATATAATAACTATTCAACTGCTTATGAAAAACGAGAAATAACGATTCTTGATATTAACAAATTACATATCGAGGTTATTAATTCCAAGCAAGTACTTGACGAGTTGAAAATAGCAAGAGGGAAAATTGTCGAAGATTTAACTGCGCTCAATAATAACACCCCTATCGAAAAGGAGCTGTTGGAAAATATTACGGAATATCCATGTGAGGATTTCTTGCCAATTGAAACCTACATAATGCAATATCGGGAATTGGATCCCGAGAACAATTATTATAAAAAAATGCATGAAGCCTATAAAATAGAGAATTCGGTTAGTAAAATGGGGTGGATTCCAAAGTTTGCAGTAGGATACAAATATTCTAATGAAATAGGTGATGGCTTTAATGGCATTACAATTGGTGCCTCCATACCACTATTTTCAAATCGAAAAAAGACAAAAGCAGCTAAAGCACAAGAAATTGCAAGTGCATATACTTCGCAAAGTATAGAAAACACAAGTGTTACAAACATAAAAACAAAATTCGCAAAAGCGGTTTCTTTAAAGGAACAAATAGAAACATACCGCACAGCATTCAATTTTGCCGATAATCAAGATTTGCTTACAAAAGCTCTTGAAAGCCGACAAATCTCATTATTAGATTATATCCAAGAATTGGTATATTTCTTGAACATGGAAAATAAAATACTTGATATTGAACATGAATATTATACCACAATGGCCGATTTAAATAAATTTTCAATACTCTTGAATCATTAGTCAGGCCAAAACAGATGTGTCCTAAAGGCAATCGACGTATCAACATGTAAAATAGTGATAATATAAATTACCAGATGTTATAAATCGTTGTATTTATCAAAAAATACACATGTGTTACACGTAATACACATATATTTATTATTTTTGGCACGTAAAGTCTAAATCATTATCACTATGGCAGATATAGAAGAACTGTTACGTTCTCTTATAGACCAGCACAGAAGCATTGATATTGTCGAGAGTGAATTTAAACGAATGCTTAATGAAGACAATAATCTAAAGGATGATTACATTGCATGGTGCGAAGATGAAGGATACTCATATAGAAGTGGATATCACGAATTCATTCAACAAATGTTCGATTCGGAAAATTCCATTTGGGACACTTTCATTCAATTTGAAGATGAGAACTAATTAAATTTTGATTTATTTCTTTATTCCGTATCATTTGACATAATGAAGAGTGTAAACTTGCGACTGCCTGCCGAATGGGAAGAGCAATCTGCTATCTTAATTGCATGGCCTCATGAACATACCGACTGGAACTATATGCTCGACGAGGTGGAATCTTGTTACGCAAATATTGCCGAAGCAATAACAAAAGACGAAGATTTAATTATAGTTACTCCCGATACCAAATCGGTAAGTAAAAAATTGCTCCATCTGCCAAGCGATAAACTCCATTTCTTTCAAATACCGACAAATGACACATGGGCCCGCGATTTTGGTCCTATTTCTGTAATGGGAAATGGTGTTCCTCTACTGTATGACTTCAAATTCAATGCTTGGGGACTTAAATTTGCTGCTTGCTACGACAATTTAATAAACTCTGCGCTGCATAAAGCCGGGGCATTTAAAGCCAATCTCATCAACAAGCTTAATTTTGTACTTGAAGGCGGCTCCATCGAAAGTGACGGGCAAGGTACACTTCTCACCACTACCAACTGCCTGCTATCCAAGAACAGGAATGGCGAATTTTCCAAACAGGACATAGAAAAATATCTGTCCGAACAATTCGGGATCTCTAAGTTTTTATGGCTTAACCATGGATATTTAGATGGCGACGATACCGATTCCCACATAGATACTTTGGCTCGGTTTTGTCCTAATAACACCATTGCATACGTTGGTTGTGATGACCGCGCCGATATTCACTACGATGAACTAAAATTAATGGAAGATGAATTGCAAAAAGCGACCAATGCAAATGAGCAGCCATTGAAACTGATAAAATTGCCTTTCCCCTCTCCCATTTATGACGAAAATGGCATGCGACTGCCGGCCACTTATGCCAACTTCCTAATTACCAACCGGCAAGTGCTTGTACCGACGTATGGGCAAAAGGACAAAGACAATGAAGCTCAAAAGATAATAAGTCAAATATTTCCTGAGCGCAAAATCACAGGTATAGATTGCCGTCCATTGATAAGGCAGCATGGCTCGCTGCATTGCGTTACCATGCAACTACTAAAAGGAACATTTTAAAAACAGCATATTTTTATGATTAATAATATAAGTGTAGGATTAATCCAACAGCATAATACAAATTCGGTAATTGAAAACAGAAATAAATTAATCGAAAAAATAAAATCTCTTGCCGGTAAAGGGGCAAGCCTGATAGTATTGCAAGAACTGCATGACTCGCTTTATTTTTGCCAGACCGAAGATATTTCTTGTTTTGACTATGCGTATGCAATTCCCGGGGAAGAGACCGAGACTTATGCCGCTGTGGCTCGAGATGCCAATGTTGTGCTTGTAACCTCTTTGTTTGAAAAGCGTGCTCCGGGATTATACCATAACACCGCAGTGGTTTTTGACAAAGATGGCCACATTGCCGGCAGATATCGGAAAATGCATATTCCCGACGACCCTGCTTATTATGAGAAGTTTTATTTTACTCCCGGTGATTTAGGATTTGAACCTATAGATACTTCCATCGGGCGGCTTGGTGTCCTTGTGTGTTGGGATCAATGGTATCCCGAAGCTGCCCGTTTGATGGCCATGAAAGGTGCAGAGTTACTAATCTATCCTACAGCAATCGGTTGGGAAAGTTCAGATACCGACGATGAAAAACAACGCCAACGCAACGCTTGGCGGATATCACAAAGAGCTCATGCAATTGCCAATGGTATACCTGTTATAGCAGTTAACCGTGTGGGGTATGAGCCCGATGCTTCAAATCACACTGCCGGAATTACCTTTTGGGGCGGAAGTTTTGTTGCCGGACCTCAAGGTGAACTATTATACGAAGCCCCCGAGGATAAAGAAGCCGAAGCTATCGTATCTATTGATATGGCTCGTAGCGAACATGTGCGCCGTTGGTGGCCGTTCCTGCGCGACCGTCGCATAGATGCATATACCGAGATAACAAAGCGATATATCGATTAATTTTCAGTAACTCATGGGTAAAGAAATCGAACATAAATATCTCGTTTGTGATAACTCATTTGAAACACAAGCATCAAAAATCATAGAAATAAAGCAAGGTTATATTTGCAGAAGCAAACAACGCACTGTGCGTGTGAGAATTCAAGACAATGAAGCCTTTATAAATATTAAAGGTGAGACGATTGGTGACACTCGCGCTGAATTTGAATATGCCATTCCGGTTACAGATGCTTGCATTTTGATTAGTACTATATGCGATAGCCCCATTATTGAAAAATCAAGATATATAGTCGAATATCACGGCAATACATGGGAGATAGACGTTTTTAAAGGTCACCTTGAAGGCTTAATCGTTGCAGAAATAGAGATTCCTTCAAGCGATTACAACTATGACGTACCCTCATTTATAGGTAAAAATGTAACCGGAGACTGTCGTTATTACAATGCCAACTTAGTCTCCGGTTCAATACCTCAAGAGAAATAATGATATTATTTACGATTTAAAGCAACCACATTTTCCACATGTTGCGTATGTGGGAACATGTCTACCGGTTGCACCTCCTCCACTTTATACTTGCAGTCAAGTAATGCTATATCGCGCGCTTGTGTTGCCGGATTACAGCTGACATATACTATCCTCGACGGTTCTGCATCAAGTATCACATCCACGACATCTTGGTGCATACCTGCTCGAGGAGGGTCTATGATCATGACGTCAGGTGTTCCGTGTTCAGCCACAAATTCTCGCGTTAAGACATCTTTCATGTCTCCCGCAAAAAAGGCAGTATTGGTTATTCCGTTTGCTTGTGAGTTAATCTTAGCATCGGCAATTGCGTCTTCCACATATTCTATTCCTATCACTTCGCGTGCATCACGTGCCACGAAATTTGCAATAGTTCCTGTCCCTGTATATAAATCATACACAAGCTCATTCCCGCTAAGACGAGCCATGCGATGTGCAACCTTGTACAATTCAAATGCCTGCGATGAATTGGTTTGATAGAAAGACTTCGGTCCTACACGGAACTTCAAATCTCCCATTTGTTCAATTATATAGTCACGACCACTATATAATATAACATCTTGGTCACTTATAGTATCGTTTACTTTGCCATTTACGACATACATCAAAGACGTTATCTCGGGGAACTCATTTTTTATGGCATCGAGCAATGCTTCTATTCTATTTTTATCATATTCTTTGAATACCACAATTAGCATAACCTCCTCAGTCGAAGCCGTCCTAATTACGATATTGCGTAGGAAACCTTTTTGTTGCCTTATATCATAAAACTCATAATTATTTGATATGGCAAAATCACGTATAAACAGCCTTATCCTGTCTGATATTTCATCTTGCAAATGGCATTCCTTTATATCGAGAACTTTGTCGAATGCTCCCGGTATGTGAAACCCGAGCGCACGTCGGTCTTCATATACTTCTCCACTATTCATTTGCTCGAACGTTAACCAACATTTATTGGAAAATGTGAATTCAAGTTTATTGCGGTAACGCTCGGTCCTAATCGAACCTAATATATCATTTATGGCAGGCAATTCTACCTTTGCAATCCTTTGCAATGCGTCAACAACTTGTTGCTGCTTGCATTTAAGTTGATAACTATATGGCAAATGTTGCCATTTACAGCCTCCGCATATTCCGAAATGTTGGCAAAAAGGTTTTACTCTTAAATCCGAAGGATTTATGATTTTTGTTATATGCCCTTCTCCATAATTTTTTTTCTTTTTATCCAACTTGATATTAACAATATCTCCCGGAGCTCCATACGGAACAAAGACAACCATATCGTCAATTCGAGCAATGCTTTTCCCTTCAGCGGCAACATCGCTGATGGATACATTTTCATATTCGGGTAAAACTTTCTTTTTCTTTGCCAAAATATATAGTTTTTTTGATTAAATATACATATTTATCATTCTTCTTGATCCATTTTCTTCGCAGGCTTCACAACCATTGCGCTGAATTCATATAACATATACAAAGGCAGAAACACAATTGCCAACGTAAATGGATCACTCGTAGGCGTAATAACGGCAGCGACTATTAGCAATATTACAACGGCATGTCGACGATAACGTCTGAAAAAATCTTTATGTAACACCCCTATTGCACTTAATGTCCACGCCAACAATGGCATTTCAAATACAATCCCTAAAATGAAAATCATAGACAGGAATGTATTCATATATGAATCCAGTGAAATTTGGTTTGGAATAAGTTCACTTAATTGATAATTAGCAAGGAACCTTAATGTAATTGGGAAAACCAAGAAATATCCTACAGCCACCCCTATAAGGAACATTATATTGCCGAAAACAAAAGCACGCCGCACGCCACGTATTTCATTATCATATAATGCTGGTTTGACAAAGGTCCACAATAAATACAAAACCACGGGGAACGAGAATACAAGAGCCAACCAAAACGACAAACTCATGTGAATAAACAATTGTGATGACAATTGTATGTTAATCAATTTCACATCAAACCCCGATATGTCAAATTGTGGCAAAGTGGGAAATGCTTCCGTAATATTATGGAAAATCCTATACAGCCAAAAATCTCCACGACAAGGAGCCAAGATCACTTTGTCGAAGATTGTTGGCATAAATACGAAAGCCACAACTGTAAACAAAATTATTACACCTGCGACTTTAAACAACACTTTGCGCAAGGCATCAAGATGCCCCCAAAATGTCATTTCTGCCTCTTGTTTATTCGGCATTTTTTGTGTGCCTGTTATTATTTATCCCCTTTAATATCGTTATTTTGCGCCTTGCCGTCCGAGGGCTTGTTGATTTCATCGGTAACGTCATTCATCCCTTGCTTAAAACTCTTTACGCCTTTACCGAGGCCTCTCATCAATTCCGGGATTTTACGTCCGCCAAAAAGCAATAAAATAATTATAGCAATAATTATAATTTCACCTGTACCTAAATTTCCCAAAAACAATGGAACTACACCTGCCATATTTTTTATTTCCAAAATTATTTATTCAAAAACGTTGAATGCAAATATATGAGTTTTTCTACAAATATAATTATTATATGCCGTTAAAAATATTTACCTTTGTGCCAATATTTAGTATAAACTTAATATACGATTTTGAATATGAAAGCATTTGTATTTCCCGGTCAAGGGGCACAATTTGTTGGAATGGGCAAAGATTTGTATGAACAAAACGCTTTAGCTCATGAATTGTTTGAAAAAGCAAACGAAATACTTGGATTCCGCATCACCGACATCATGTTTGCCGGAACCGAAGATGAATTAAAACAAACAAAAGTTACTCAGCCAGCCATATTTTTACATTCCGTAATATTGGCAAAAACACTTGGTGACGAGTTTAACCCCGACATGGTAGCAGGGCATTCGTTAGGTGAATTTTCTGCACTTGTGGCAGCAAATGCGCTTTCGTTTGAAGATGGTTTGAAACTCGTTGCAACCCGTGCAATGGCTATGCAGAAAGCATGCGAAGTAACGCCATCAACTATGGCTGCAGTATTAGCCTTGCCTAATGAAAAGGTAGAAGAAATCTGTGCATCAATCGATGACATTGTTGCTCCGGCTAACTATAACTGCCCCGGTCAAGTCGTTATATCAGGTACTGTATCGGGTGTTGATGCCGCTTGTCCCAAGATGCTCGAAGCAGGAGCAAAACGCGCATTGAAACTCAAGGTCGGCGGTGCTTTCCACTCTCCGCTCATGCAACCGGCTCATGACGAATTGGCAAAGGCAATTAATGAAGCCAACTTCCACACTCCTATATGCCCGGTATATCAGAATGTTGATGCCCTGCCTCATACCGACCCAACAGAGATAAAGAACAATCTGATTGCACAATTGACAGCCCCGGTAAAATGGACACAAATAATCCAAAACATGGTTAAGGACGGATTGACTGAAGTCGTAGAACTCGGTCCGGGTGCTGTGCTTCAAGGTTTGGTTCGCAAAATAGATTCTTCGGTTGCGACTTCCGGTAAGCAATAATTAAACCCAAAGCGGCATAAAAAGCACTCTTAAAGTAAATCTTTGCGGTCTAATGACCGTTTTGGGTTAAAATCAAGATAACATAAATCAGGCCGACCCTTCATTATCTCTCGGGTCGGCCTGATTTTTATTGTATCTTGTATAGATTTATTTCGTCGTACTCGATGCACCCGATGTCTCCTTGATTATGGATACACATAATGCACCTATTATCAATAACACCCCTGCTACAACAAGCATATTCACTTCCGGCGGAACCGAACCTTCGGTCGTAAATGCGCTCAATATCCATCCACCGGCAACTGCTGCTATAATCTGAGGCACACAAATCGTACCATTAAACAATCCCAAGTATGTACCCATGTGACCACCCGATAATGCATTGGTTAAAATGGTGAATGGCAATGCAAGCATTGCGGCCCATGCACACCCTATTAAAAGAAACGACATAAACAGAAGAAATTGGTCATGTATAAAATATATCGAGATGAATCCCACCCCTCCAAGCAAGAGGCTCAATGCGTAAGCAAATTTGCGATTCTTAAATAATGGTATCATTGCGGCCCAGATAACCGAACCTATAGCTTGAACAGCAAATAACACTCCGACCCAGTTACCGGCTTCTTGATATTGTTCGGAGCCGGTATCAAGCATCGAAGGGTTTACCATATCAGGTTGTGCGTCAAACACATTTGCGGCAATACTTCCATTAGTGTATGTCCACATGAACATGAAGGCTGCCCAACAAAAGAATTGAACAAGGCCGACAGTCCAAAATGCCTTAGGTGCCTTGACAAGCAATTTTAAGACATTTGTCTTTTCTGTCTTGTCTTCTTGTGAGATGTCATGATATTCGGCATATTCCACCGGTGGAATTTCCTTTACTTTTACAGTTGTATATATTACACACAAAATTAATATTGCAGCCCCTATGTAAAATGAGAATATTACAGACTCGGGTATCGTTCCTGCTTGCGCCGTATTGCTTATACCAATCCATGTGAAAATGAATGGGAATAAATATCCAACGAGACTACCGGCATTACACAGAAAACTTTGAATGGAATATGCGAGCCCTTTCTGCTTTTCATTAACCATGTCGCCAACCATCATTTTAAATGGTTGCATAGCCACATTTATCGAAGTGTCAAGGAACATCAACGAAAACAGTCCGAATACCATTGCCATTGAGACCGTCATTCCGAAACTGCCTGCATTGGGGAGCAAGCACATGACAATTACTGCCACCAATGCACCTATGAACAAATAAGGAATGCGGCGTCCAAATCGGCACCACGTTTTATCACTGAGCACGCCTATTATGGGTTGGACAATTATACCCATTAGAGGTGGTAATATCCAGAAATAACTTAAATCATGCGGGTCGGCCCCAAGAGTTGAAAATATACGGCTTATGTTCGCGCTTTGTAAAGCATACGCTATCTGTACGCCGAAAAATCCGAAACTAATATTCCATAGTTTCCCAAAACTAAGATCTGGTAAAGTTTTCATGCAAATAAGTGTATATTAATGTTTTAGGTTAAGATTTACTCGTCACACAGGCTGGTAAGTAATTTTATTTCTTCTTGCCACAATGCTTCATTGGGCGTTTCGAGTACAAGTGGGATGTTGTCAAATCGGTTGTCGCGCATCAATAATTTGAAAAAATCGATGCCGAGCATTCCTTTGCCAATAGACTCATGCCTGTCAACACGTGAGCCAAGGCCTTTCTTGGTATCATTTAAATGCATGGCTTTCAAATATTGAAAGCCCACTATTTCATCAAAATTTTTCCATACGGCATCGTATGATTCCTTGGTTGACAAATCATATCCTGCTGCAAATGCATGACAACTGTCAATACACACTCCCACTCGAGATTTGTCTTCGACCTTATCTATTATGTGCGCTATATGTTCAAACTTAAATCCCACATTTGAGCCTTGACCGGCAGTATTTTCAATTACGGCCGTAACTCCTGCCGTTTGGTCAAGTATACAGTTTATCGACTCTGCTATACGATTGAGGCATTCATCAAGTGAAATCTCATTTAAGTGGCTTCCGGGATGAAAATTTAGCAATTTTAACCCCAAAATTTCACATCGCCTAAATTCATCAAGAAAAGCATCGCGAGAAATCTGCAACTTTTCTTTATCGGGATGACCGAGATTAATTAAATAGCTGTCATGGGGCAGGATAAAATCCGATTTATACCCCAAGCGTTCGCAATTCTCTTTAAACTGTTCGACGACATTTGGTTTTAACGGCACCGATTTCCAACGAGACGGATTGCGAGTAAAAAGGGCAAAACTTTGTGCACCAATATTGTGCGCATTAACAGGAGCATTATTTACCCCCCCTTCCACACTTACGTGTGCGCCTATATACTTCATCATAGGTTTATGTTTTTGTTTCTCTCAAATGCTATAATAAAGCATTCCTTACAACAATTGCAAAGTTAATGATTTTGACAATAATATATTACATATTTAAATAGAAATCTTTCGTCAACTCCACATATTGCGACGTATATTCATGGTGAGTCTCATGCTCGATAAATAATTCGTCAACAATACAATAGCATTGGCTACGTCCTATCTGCCATAAAATACGCTTAGGAACGCTCCCTGTTTTGGGATACACAACGGTTTTCTTTTCAATGTTCAATCCATTACGTACCACGATACTTGTAATTTCATTCTCTGCATCTGCCGGTGTTATCAGACAAATGATGCCATTTTCTGAAAGCAATGTTACCGAATGTGTTATTAATTTATCAAATGTCAAGGTCTCACAGTGCCTTGCTATTTTTCTTTTCCCGTCAGTCGGCAATATGCCATTGGTAAAATATGGCGGATTTGAAACAATCAAATCATATTTTTTCTCTTTGTCGTACAAATCGGAAAAATCTATATGCACAACCGATATTCTTTCACTCCATGGCGAATTCTCAATATTATAGCAAGCCTCGTAATACGCTGCTTCGTCTATTTCAATAGCATCAATGGTTGCCGGTTGTGAACGTTGGGCAACCATCAAAGCAATTAATCCTGTCCCTGTTCCCACATCAAGTACATTCTTTTTCCCGGCCACATCACACCATGCACCCAACAGAACTCCGTCAGTTCCTACTTTCATTGCAGCAAGATTATTACTGACACAGAATTGCTTGAATCTAAAAAACTTATTTTTCATTTTAATATAAAAATTCGGGTAATTGTGAATATAACATACCACAATTACCCGAATTGATTTAATTTAGCAATATACGAAGCGTCACTTTAATTCATCGGGATTCTGTCCCCAGTGTTGAAGAGCCAATCTACGATAGTTATTGTAACGCCATTGTGCATTCTTTTTAGCTTCGGCAAACAATTCTTCGGCCTCTGCCGGATATTGCTTCATTACCGATGCATAACGAACTTCACCTTTCAAGAAATTCTCAAAATCATCCCACTTTGGTTCTTTACTGTCGAGTGTGAAAGGATTCTTACCTTCTTTCTCAAGGTCGGGATTGTAACGCCACAAGTGCCAATAACCACATTCCACAGCCTTTGCCTCTTCTGCTTGAGACTTGCCCATACCGGCTTTCAAGCCATGGTTGATACATGGTGCATAAGCTATTATTATTGACGGTCCATCGTATGCTTCAGCTTCTTTTATGGCTTTAAGTGTCTGTGCATTATCTGCACCCATGGCAATTTGTGCGCAATATACGTAACCGTATGTCGAAGCTATAAGGCCGAGATCTTTCTTGCGCACACGTTTACCCGAAGCAGCAAATTTAGCTATGGCTCCAAGCGGAGTTGCCTTTGATGCCTGCCCACCGGTATTTGAATAAACTTCAGTATCCAGTACCAATATATTAACATTCTTTCCGGAAGCCAACACGTGATCCAAGCCACCGAAGCCGATGTCATAAGAAGCACCGTCTCCACCGATAATCCAGTGCGAACGTTTTACTAAATACTGTCCGAGTTCTTTTATCTGCTTGCAAAGAGGATTGTCGCAACCGTCCATGGCTGCAAGAATCTTATCGGAAAGTTCACGACTCTTGTCGGCATCTTCTTTGTTCTCAAGCCATTCGGTAAGCAATCCTTTAACTTCGTCAGTTGTGCAATCACATGCCAATGCATCTTTAACCTTTGCTTCAAGACGAGCGCGCATTTTGTCGTATGCAAGATGCATACCCAAACCAAATTCGCAGAAATCTTCAAACAAAGAGTTTGCCCAAGCAGGTCCGTGACCTTTTTCATTGGTTGTATACGGGGTTGAAGGAACCGAACCCGAATAGATCGAGCTACATCCGGTAGCATTGGATATTATCTCACGGTCGCCAAACAATTGCGAAATCAACTTTACGTATGGTGTTTCACCGCAACCCGAGCAGGCTCCCGAGAATTCAAACAGCGGTGTTGCGAATTGTGAGTTCTTCACGTTAGCCTTTACGTCAACAAGGTGCTGCTTGCTGGTAACATTTGCCACACAATAATCCCACTTTGCTTGATTTCCTGTTTCGGTTTCGAGCGGTTTCATCGACAAAGCCTTGTTACCCTTCTTGCCGGGACATACATCGACACAATTGCCGCAACCAAGGCAATCCAAGTCGTCAACTACCTGAGCAAATTGCATCCCTGCAAACATTTTACCGATAGCCGGGATGGTTTCGCCTTCTTTATACGGAGACTTGGCAAGTTCTTCTGCGGTAAACACAAACGGGCGGATTGCTGCGTGAGGACAAACATACGCACACTTGTTACATTGAATACAGTTTTCAGGATTCCATTCGGGAACGAATGTCGAAACTCCGCGTTTTTCATATCTTGCACTGCCCGGTTCCCAAGTACCATCAGGATTTGCGACAAATGCCGAAACAGGCAGCAAGTCACCATCTTGTGCATTGATAGGTCTTACGACGTCGCGGATTACGGCCGGTACATCATCATCAGCGGCAGCTTCAATGTCAAGGTTCGACCATGACGGGTCAACAGGAAGTTCTTTATATTCGCCGCCGCGGTCAACAGCTGCATAGTTCTTGTTTACGACATCTTCTCCCTTCTTGCCGTAAGACTTAACAATGAATTTCTTCATTTGTTCAACTGCAAGGTCTACCGGTATTACACCTGTAATACGGAAGAATGCCGATTGAAGAATGGTGTTGGTGCGATTTCCAAGACCTATCTCTTGTGCAATCTTGGTCGCATTTATGTAATATACCTTAATATTATTGTCGGCAAAGTATTTCTTTACCTTATTCGGCAAATTCTTTACAAGGTCATCACCTTCCCAAATAGTATTCAACAAGAACGTACCATTCTTCTGCAAGCCGCGAGTTACGTCATACATGTGCAAGTATGCCTGAACGTGGCAAGCTACGAAATTAGGTGTAGTCACTAAATATGTAGAGCGAATTGGTTCATCGCCAAAACGCAGGTGAGAGCAAGTGAAACCACCCGATTTCTTAGAGTCATAAGAGAAGTATGCTTGGCAATACTTGTCGGTATTGTCACCGATGATTTTTACCGAGTTTTTGTTTGCGCCTACCGTACCATCAGCACCAAGGCCGTAGAACTTGGCTTGGAACATGCCTTTCGAGCCGAGCGTTATTTCTTCTTTTTGCGGGAGTGAAGTGAATGTCACGTCATCTACGATACCGAGTGTAAATTGGTTCTTTGGCATAGATGCAGCAAGGTTTTCATAAACAGCAAGTATCTGTGCCGGAGTAGTATCCTTAGAACCAAGGCCATAACGTCCGCCTACTATAATCGGAGCATTTTCCACTCCATAGAAGCAATCTTTTACATCAAGATACAACGGTTCACCCGTAGCCCCCGGTTCTTTGGTGCGGTCCAACACGGCTATGCGCTTCGTTGAAGCAGGAACTGCGGCAAGGAAATGCTTGGCACTAAACGGACGATACAAGTGTACTGCAACAAGCCCTACTTTCTCACCTTTCTCTGTCAAATAGTCAATCGTCTCTCTGATAGCTTCTGTTACAGAGCCCATTGCTATGATTACGCGGTCGGCATCGGGCGCTCCGTAATAATCAAACAACCCATATTTACGACCGGTAATTTCAGAAATCTTATTCATGTATTCTTCAACGATACCCGGCACGGCATTGTAATACTCGTTGCTCGATTCACGATGCTGGAAGAATACATCGGGGTTTTCGGCTGTACCACGTGTAACAGGCTTGTCCGGATTCATTGCCCTGTGACGGAATTCGGCTAAAGCTTCTTGGTCGATCAGCGGAGCAAGGTCTTCGTTTTCAAGAGCCTCTATCTTTTGTATCTCATGTGACGTGCGGAAACCATCAAAGAAGTTTACAAACGGTACCCGTGATTTGATTGTAGCCAAATGTGCAACACCGGCCAAGTCCATTACCTCTTGCACCGAACCTTCGCAAAGCATTGCGAATCCAGTCTGGCGGGTTGACATTACGTCTTGGTGGTCACCGAATATACACAATGCATGTGATGCAAGTGTACGAGCAGAAACATGGAATACGCAAGGCAACAACTCACCGGCAATTTTGTACATATTAGGGATCATCAACAACAATCCTTGAGAAGCGGTGTAGGTAGTTGTCAAGGCTCCGGCTTGCAATGAACCGTGTACAGCACCGGCTGCGCCACCTTCTGATTGCATTTCCTGCACACATACTGTTTCTCCGAAAATGTTCTTTCTACCGGCAGCAGCCCATTCATCTATATGTTCTGCCATGGTTGAGGATGGCGTGATAGGATATATTGCAGCCACTTCAGTAAACATATAGCTTACGTGTGCCGCAGCCTGATTACCATCACAAGTCAAGAATTTTTTTTCTTTACCCATAATAATTGTATTAAAAAAATATTTTTGTTTCCAGTTTTTAGTCAACTGTTTTTATAACATACTCACTAATAATCCTCCGGCTAACCGGCAGAATACCGTTTTCTGTAAAACTTTACCAAAGTTTTTATAATTTTAGGCTGTTAAGCTTTATATGCGAAATTAATCAATTTAATTTCGTCTTCAAAAAATCACACATCAATATGTGACAAGCGACACATCGACAGTCACCCTCTGGCCGGAAAGTCTTTGTGTCACTTTTTTATTTACTATAATGAACCCATGCATCAGGGAAATCATTAGATATTTTATATTTCAATTTCATTAATTCATTTACAGAATTGCCTGTTGCCACATATACGCGATAACGGCCTTTTTTTGCCAAAACCTTGAAAACGTAATCGTTTTTTTGTTGGGCAATAAACCTATCGGCTTCTCGCTGCGACAATGCAGAACACACAATCAAAAAATACTTGTCGGCTACTATATCGGCCTGAGGAGCAGTCTCCCCCATGCTTTTATATGCTTTAACCACCGTGCCGTCTTCTGCCACCGGCGGCAAAGTTATAGCAAGCTCTCTTAAGTTGGACAAGACAGGCATGCCATCGTCGACAGAAAATCGCATACTACTTATGCTTGCATAATCTTGTACCCTGTGCTTATTAGGAACCGGCGTTGTCAGCACAAACGAAAGCACAAGCAAGACCAATATCGATGCTGCTATTTTTAAATAGCTTTTATTTATTGCAAACCTCCATGCGTTGCCACTTGCAGTTTCAGCGGCATTGCTTGCTTCAGAATAAGACAACGGCTTCATCGAAAAATGCCCCAAGCCATAAAATTCACTCGTCGCAATATTCTTTTCCGAATATGGGGAAAATTCGACCCTGCCATCTTTGAGTCTGAACATACCTATATTACCGAACGACAATTCATGCTCTTCATCCAACTGCCTCCTGTACATTTCGACATTATCGCGTATTGCATCATTTGCCATGTCACAAGAACACGATTCACGACGAATTATGGAATTAACCAACACCCCATCGCTATAAGTCAGTTCAGAATTAAACGAGATTTGCCTTTCAGGACTATGCCATTCGATGCCATTTCCGTCACAATACGACGAATTATATTGTGCTATGAATGCACCCCACCCCGGCACAACCACATAATCATGGTGCATGACAAGATACTCAATATGTTCTAACACCGAAATCATAGTACAAATATACTAATTTGTCACAAAACAGGCAAAAAAATTACATTGCATTGTCAATCTTTCTCCAAAAAAGATTTTATCACGTGTTCGTCCACCCCATACGATTCTGCCAATTTAACATCGCGCATAACAGCATCGGTTTCAAACCTATACTTATTCAATCGAGCTCGCAACAAATACAAAAAGCCATTTCGGGGATCTATCTCCAATGCATTTTTTATATCGTTTTCCGCATTGTTAAGCTGTTTAAGCGCAAGGAAACATTCTGCACGATTTGCCAATGCGTTTACAGATGGCCGTTCTTTTATAATAACATCGTAATACTCAATCGCCTTTGTATATTTTTCATTAGCTTTACTCCACATAGCCAAGCCATTATATGCAAAATACGAATTTGGGCTTATATCTTTAATTTTTTGAAAATCGGCATAACTCTCCTCCATTCGCTTCTTCTCAAGCGCAAGCACCCCCCTGTTATACAAGGCTTCAATATCGTTTCCATCCAATTCAAGCACCCTGCTATAATCCGTATACGCCTTGTCGATGCTATCCATATCGAGGTACAATGAGGCCCGATTCCTCAATAATGTCACTGCATTGGGGGTCATAAACAATGCTATTGTATAATTTTTCAAGGCTTCGTCATTCTTTCCTTGATATCGTTGTACAGTGGCAAGGTTTGACATCAATAACGATGCATTTCGTCCATCTTTATCTTTTTGCAATGCCTGCTTTATATATCCTTCAGCTTTTTCCCACTCATGACTTCCTATATAGAATTCAGCCGAATCCACTAACGCATAATAATCTTGCGACCATACAGCTTGCATCATACCGGCATATAGCAATAGCAACACATATATTTTTTTCATCGCGTCCTTCTTTTGTAAATTTGATGCAAATTTATCCCATATAACCGATATAGTTCCATGTATTATTGATATTTTGCTAATTTTGCAAATATTTTAAAAGGCTACAAAATGAATAAAATAATATTGTACGCAACTTTGCTTTTATTGCCGGTCACATCTTGCGACAACAATATTTCATTACCTCAGGAAGATATAGAACCTCATACAGTCTTGGTATACATGATTGCGACCAACAGCCTGTCGGTCTATGCTCAAGACGACATTGAGGAAATGATTGAAGGTGTAGCCATAGCCAATTCTCCCGGCTCGCACCTGCTTTTATATGAGGCCACATACAATGACGCACCTTCTTTATATGAAATCGCCACAATTAATGGCACAACCAAAAAACATTTAATAAAAAAGTATTCCTCCGATATACGGTCTACTGAAATTAAACGCATGTCGGAAGTCATTGCCGACATGCAATCATACGCCCCTGCCGATAAATATGGACTTGTATTATGGTCGCACGCCACCGGCTGGCTGCGGACATTGGAGAAAGATTACACCACGACTCATCCATTGGACTTTGGAGATGACTACGGACATACAATGTCGATTACCGACCTTGCCAACGCCATCCCCGACAATACCTTTGATTTCATATATGCCGATGCGTGCTACATGGGATGTGTGGAAATTGCATACCAACTACGCAATAAAACAAGATATTACATCTCAAGTCCTACCGAAACATTAGCATGGGGAATGCCTTACGAAAAAAACATTCCTTGCTTTTTTGAGAGCAACATCAATCTTGTGCAAGCGTGTCAAAACACACACAATTACTACGCAACACAAGGAAGCTATTCCACAATATCACTTGTTGACTGCTCAATGATGGAAGAAATTGCCAATTTGTGTAGACAAATCCATTCCACCTCTGACATACAAGTTGTCCCCGGCAACATACAATGCTACAACAGGAATAGCCGGCATGTATTTTATGATTTTTTGCAATACACCACCATACTGGCTTCTCCACAGCAGGCCAAAGAACTATATGAAATGACCAATAAAACCGTAATATACAAAGCTGCAACGCCTAAATTCGGAGACATTACAATTGATGCTGAAAATTATTCCGGATTGTCAACATACATTCCCGGAACGGCATCAACCGTGAATGAAAAATATTACAAAACCCTTGATTGGTACAACAAAATACATAATTAACAATTACAACCAATAACATGATATTAAACAACATTTTAGCTTTTATGGCCGACCCTGTCAACATTGGCAAAGAGGTTGTCGACTCTATAGAAACCGAAGTAAAATCATCTACATCGATGCTCCCCTCGTTGTCTTTTGACGAAATAATTCAAAAACTCATAAGCGGAGCCATCGATATCGGTATGCGCATTCTTGTGGCAATTATTGTTTTCTATATAGGAAAACTAATAATCAACAAAATTCACTCCATAGTAAGAGCCATACTGGTAAAACACAGCATTGAAAAGTCATTAGCCACTTTCGTTTTAAGTGTTGTTAAAATCACCCTTTTATTTGTTCTTATTGTTTCTGTAATCGGCATACTTGGCATAGAAACGAGTTCTTTCATCGCCATATTTGCCTCTGCAGGCGTTGCCATCGGCATGGCTTTAAGCGGGACTTTACAGAATTTCGCAGGAGGAGTTTTAATCCTATTCATAAAACCATATAAGGTTGGCGACTATATAGAATTTGGCAATTACCAAGGAACCGTAAAAGAGATTCAAATATTCAATACTGTGCTAAACACCCCCGACAACAAATCAATAATAATACCCAACGGAGGCTTGTCGACAGGGACAATCAACAACTATTCAAAAGAAGAGTACCGCCGCATCAGTTGGGACATTTCCATCTCATACGGTGACGATGTGGATATTGCCCGCAAAGTAGCTCTTGACATTTTAAACAACGACAGCAGAATTGTCAAGAAATACCGTGAGGACGACAAAGAAATGCGAAAGTTGAAAGAGCAGGAAGAGCACCCAAACGAAAAAGAAACGACTGACGAAAAAAGCATAATACCCGTCAAAAAGAAATCGTTCATGAGGCGCATATTCAGTAGAAAGGCAAAAATAAAAGAAAATGTCGAGAAATGGGAAAAAGAACACAGAAAGCAATCATTACCGCAACCGGTAAAAGTTGATTGCTCCCCTACCGTTTCATTAACATCTCTTGCCGACAGCAGCATTGTGATTACCATAAAAGCTTGGACGCGTTCTGAATTTTATTGGCCTGTTCTTTATGATATAAATGAAAAAATATATAAAGAATACCCTTTAAACGGGCTCAGCTTCCCATTCCCGCAAATGGATGTCCATGTAACGAAGGCCGAATAGCCACATGGCATTATTACAAGAAGAATAGAACACAGCTTGTGTCTCTTCGATTATGCTTGTCTGTGGGGAAATCACTGGGCAATGTTAACTCGTCACATTAACACTTTATATATTTTTTTCCAAATAAAAATACCGCCTTTAATAGCGAATTACAGAAACTCTGCGTATATTTGCGTAACAAAATATATGCAGAGTTTTTTTTACCTTGCCAATAAAAACGCACAGGCACAAAAAACGGTAAAACAGAACCTGCAATATAGAGCCCCATATTGTGTGTAGATAAAGCAAACACATAGCGTGCGGGCTAAAATTATAGACAAGGCTTGCTTGAGCGTAAGCAACACATTTACGAGTTTTAGAACATCAGTACAAGGAAGTACCACAAAATTACTCACATTTACCGAGAGTGGAATTCCATTATTTTAAAACTCTGCCAAACACGGGACCAATGCAACGCACCTCTACTCCGAGCATTACTCTATCACACTATTGGCAAAAGAGTATTGTAACGCAATATAAATTGCAATCCCGTTGAATTTGAAAAAATAAAAAACAACATAAATGATAAGTAAATGGAATTACTTACCCTTTACACCCGAACAATCATCCATAACAGCCGATTTAGCCTCGCATCTGCGAAATTGCTACGCTATCAGTCGGTTACTCGTTCTGCGAGGGATAAAATCTTTAGAGGAAGCTGAAAAATTCCTCAATCCTTCAATGTCCGACTTGCACGACCCGTTCTTGATGCGAGATATGGATAAGGCGGTAAACAGGCTTAACAAAGCCATGGGGGCAAAAGAAAAGATCTTGATTTATGGCGACTATGATGTAGATGGTACCACGTCGGTTGCTTTAGTTTATAGGTACCTGCAAAATTATTATTCCAATGTGGAATACTATATCCCCACTCGATATGAAGAAGGATATGGCATTTCAAATAAAAGTATTGACTACGCCGAAAGCATCGGTGTGTCACTGATTATTGTTCTCGATTGTGGAATAAAAGCAGTCGAGGAAATAGATTACGCCAAAAGTAAAGGCATTGATTTCATTATTTGTGACCACCATGTTCCCGATGACATTCTGCCAAATGCCATTGCCATACTTAATCCGAAACTTGAAGGGAATCCATATCCATTCAAGCACCTTTCCGGGTGCGGTGTGGGATTCAAATTCATGCAAGCCTTTGCCATCAGTAACGGATTGTCAAGCATGTTTGAACTTGACAGCCTGCTTGATTTGGTTGCCGTGAGCATTGCTGCCGACATCGTTCCGATAATAGGCGAAAACCGTATTCTTGCATATTACGGCCTTAAACGCATAAATTCAAATCCCAATACGGGTTTACGCAGCATTATAAAAATATGCGGACTCACAAACAAGGAAATAACCATCAGTGACGTTATTTTTAAAATAGGGCCTCGCATTAATGCCTCGGGACGAATGCAATCGGGCATAGAAGCCGTCGAACTACTTGTGACAAAAGATGCAGCCGATGCCTATCGAAGGGCAAAAAATATCGATCAATACAACAAAGATCGCAAAGAACTTGACAAACGTATCACAGAAGAGGCCAATAATATACTTGAAGCTCGTGGGGAAATAACTTCTCAGAAAAAATCAATAGTCATTTACAATAAAGGCTGGCATAAAGGTATTATCGGAATTGTTGCTTCCCGACTAACCGAATTATATTATAAACCGGCAGTAGTACTCACCCTTGCCAATGGCTTGGCAACAGGTTCTTCTCGCTCAGTAAGAGGGTTTGACATATACAGGGCAATAGATTCAACCCGCGATTTACTCGAAAATTTCGGTGGCCACACCTATGCCGTAGGATTATCGCTCAAAGAAGAGAATATCCCGGAGTTCACAAAAAGGTTCGAGCAATATGTAGCCGAGAACATAACTCCGGAGCAATTGACTCAGACAATCTCAATAGACTGCGAATTATGCTTCCATGATATTAATGCCGACCTATTGTACTACCTACGGTTGCTGAACCCGTTCGGTCCCGGAAACCAAAGGCCAATTTTCGTCACAAGAAACGTTTTGGATTACGGTACAAGTAAATTAGTGGGACGAAATCTCGAGCACATAAAACTTGAACTCATTGACAATTCTTCCAATCGCGTGATGAATGGGATTGCATTCAACCAAGCCGAAAATTTCGCTTGCGTAAAAGCAGGCAAACCATTTGAAATATGTTACACCATCGAAGAAAATCGCCATAAAGGAGGTTCGTCAATACAACTTTTTGTTAAAGAAATAAGAGCCATAAACACAGGTGAATAATACTGATATTCATGAGATACTGAAAAAATATTGGGGTTATAATTCTTTTCGCGAGCTACAGGAAGAAATCATAACCTCAATACTTAATGGATATGACACATTGGGCTTGCTCCCCACCGGAGGGGGCAAGTCCATTACTTTCCAAGTGCCAACTCTTGCCATCGAAGGCATGGCAATCATCGTAACTCCTATCATTTCTTTAATGAAAGACCAAGTTGACAACCTTGTTGCCCGTGGCATCAAAGCAACATACATACATTCAGGCTTGTCAATAGGAGAAATACGCCGCACTCTCGACAAATGCACATTTGGAAAGTATAAATTCTTATATATATCACCCGAAAGAATTGCATCTGAAACATTTATCGACAAACTACGCTTTATGCCGGTTAAATTGATTGTCGTAGATGAAGCACATTGTATTTCCCAATGGGGATATGACTTCAGACCATCATTCCTTAATATTTGCAAGATTCGTGATATATTCCCCGGTGTGCCGATATTAGCACTAACAGCCACGGCAACCCCCGATGTTGTAAAAGACATCATGGATAAGCTTAAATTCAATAATGGCAAGATATTCTCAAAAAGCTTTGCTCGCACCAATCTGACATACGTCGTCAGAAGAACCGATGATAAGGTTTCACAACTTATTAAAATATTTTGGAAAGTGCCCGGATCGGGAATTGTTTATGCACGAAGCCGGGCAAAAACCAAGCAAATTGCCGAAGCCCTCACATCACATGGCATATCGGCCGATTATTATCATGCAGGGCTTGAAAATAATGATAAAGCCGACCGCCAGAACAAGTGGAAATCAGGAGAAACACGCGTCATGGTTGCAACTAATGCATTCGGAATGGGAATTGACAAACCCGATGTTCGCATAGTGGCACATATTGACATCCCTAATTCGATTGAAGAATATTATCAAGAAGCCGGACGTGCCGGACGTGATGGTAAAAAGTCGTTTGTAATACTATTGGTTAAAAATACCGACAAGACTGTTCTTAAAAAGCGAATAAGCGATTCTTTCCCCGATAAGGATTTCATCAAAAAAGTTTATGAACGGGTCGGGAACTTTCTTGATGTCCCTGTAGGCGAAGGTTATAACCAAGTTTACGATTTCAATTTCATCTTATTCTGCCGGACATTTAAATATCCTGTAATTCCAACCCATAGCGCACTTGAAATATTAACAAAATCGGGATATTTAGACTTCATTGAAGAAATAGACACCCAGTCCCGCGTAATGATTCTCGCGCCTAAAGAAGAGCTATATCATCTGCCCGGAGACAACCCGAATCTCGACATTGTATTACAAGCTATATTGCGCACTTATTCTGGATTATTTGCCGATTATGTGTACATTAACGAAGCACTAATATCTTCTCGGTTTAAGATTGAGCCACAAGTCATATACGATTCTTTACTTGCTCTTACAAAGATGCACATCCTGCATTATATTCCCCGCAAACGCACCCCATATATTTACTATACGACTTCACGCGAATTACCCAAATATATAACCATCCCTCGCAATGCCTATGAGTCTCTCCGAGATAAAATGGCAAAGCGAATTAACGAAATAATTAAATATGCCTACAGTGACAATATGTGTAGGGAACAAATAATCCGGGAATATTTTGGGGAAACTGACGTTAAGCCATGTGGACATTGCGATTATTGTATCGAAAAGAAACGTAGCTCTCAATATACAATCAACGATATAATTGATGGAATAATGTACATGCTCTCATTGAAAAGTAGAAATCTCACCGATTTTTACGAAACATTGTCGTTCCCCAAGAAAGCAATTGTTACGACATTGTCCCAACTTGTCAACGAAGGGTTTATAACATTGAGTAACGAAGGTGTATATAATAAAAAATAACAGCGTATGACCGATTTGGCATCAGAATACGGTATCGGAGACGATTTTTTTGATTATATAGAAGCACATAAAAATTGTGACGTATCCAAAATATTACTGTCAAAAAAAGGGAAGAATAATAAATTTGACTTGAAATTTGCCGCTCTGCAGATCGAATGTCGAAATCGCATAACAGGCAAGTTGCCCGAAATAACAAAACTTAAACGTTTCTTATTCCCGTCACTGCTATCTACCGAACAGGCCACATGTCAATCGGTTGCACAATTTCACTCAACCCTATTCAAAGGGAAAGATGACATTTTAGACCTTACGGCAGGATTAGGTGTAGATGACTTCTATATAGCCCCAAACGTAAATACGCTCACAGCTATTGAAATAATCCCTATAACGGCAACTGTACTAGAGCACAATATGAATCTATACCGGCAGAATGTTAACGTGATAAATGACGATGCGTATAATTATCTCAAATTGGCCAAAGAACAAAATCTACGATACGATGCAGTATTTATAGACCCCGCCCGCAGAGATAAATACAACAAACGCATTTTTGGCATAAACGATTGCGAACCTAATATATTAAACATGCTCGAGGATATAAAATCGGTCTCCGATATACTATATGTCAAAACATCACCAATGATCGATATTACACAGACAATTTCTGAAATTCCTTTAATTTCCGACATTTGGATTATTGGCGTAAAAAACGAATGCAAAGAATTATTATTACGAATAAACTTCCTCGCTCAGCAAAAAAACAGAATTATACACACAATAAATTTCTATAATGACAGTGATGCATGGCACTTGGAATATCCCATGTCTTATGACAATACTCCCTCAAAGTATTGCAATAAAATACACGATTATATCTATGAGCCTAATTGCTGCATCATGAAAGCAATGGCATTTGGCGAATTATCAAACAGGTACAATTCCTTGTTTAAGATAGGCAAAAACAGCCACTTGTATACCTCCGACGAATTGTTAAGCACTTTCCCGGGCAGAAAATTCAGTGTCATTGAAACTATTCCATTTAAAGACAAATACATAAAAGGCATCGACAAAATATATCCAAAAGCAAATATAAGCACACGTAATTTTAAAATTTCAGCCGAGGAAATAAAGAGAAAACTCAAGATACAAGACGGCGGCAATATATATATATTCGCCACAATGTTAAACGATTCTATTCCGGTCTTGATTATATCACAAAGAGTACAATCATTTTACGAGAAATAATAATATTGGCATAGCTTTTGTTCATTAATATTTTTATGGCAATAATAACTTATTGGTCTAATAAATCAAACTATTCCCAATATGACAGAATCTGAAATACGAAAATATAAAACAAACATAACATCATTGCTCAAGAACGCTCGGCTATACGAGGCTTTCGCAGAATTTGACAAATTGCTTAACGCTAATCCCAATTGGGAAATTAGTGAAGACCTTTCCAAGTTGCAAATGTCTTATAAGTACATGCTAATGTACATGGCGCAAGGAACCGCAGATCCACAGAAAGAACAAATATACAATAATATACTGCTATCATTGTATGGTTTGCTTGACCGCTACTGCCATCATCTTATGTTGATATATTCTCATTCGCAATATTATGCAATAAGACAAGATTTTTCCAAATCAAATGCGCGTATCGCAATCATGCTTGAGCAATACAATGCCGAATGCCAAAAATACCAATTATACCTTGACGTTCCCGAAAATAATACCGATAAAAAACAACTTGCGGAATTAAAACATAATGTAGAAAAAACCGAAACAAAATTATTTAATTATATATGGACCTCATATCGTCCCGACACCGGCGAACTTGAATCTTTAAAAAATTTCCTCTATAAACCTGACGTATCCGATGAAGTCAAGTCTTTACTTATCTCGGCAATTTTCCTTAACCTCAATAATTCATATGATGAAAATTTATTATTGCTGTTATTCGACCTATATCTTTTGTATAACAACAACGATGAACTTGCCATAAGATTAATGTGCTGTATCTTCTTATTGTTACATAAGTATAACGACATCGCAATCCTATCGACTCCCATAAAGAACCATATACAGACATTAAAAGACGACTCAAACTTTAATGATGCATTGGAATTAATCATATTGCAGTTCATAAAAAGTTGTGACACCGACAAGCTCACAAAGATGATGCAAGAAGAATTTCTGCCGGGGCTGATGAACGCAAGTTCCGGATTTATGAAGAATTTAAAAAAACAAAAAATCGACCTTAATGACATCACCGAAATTGAGTCGAATCCCGAATGGGAAGAATTCCTTGAAAAAAGTGGGTTTGCCAATAAAATAAAAGAATTAAATGAAATTCAAATGGACGGAGGAGATGTATTTTTAGGAACATTCTCTAAATTAAAAACATTCCCCTTTTTCCATGACGTGTCTAACTGGTTCGTGCCATTTTCTACCAATCATTCGGCAATAATGGCTTCGTCCATTGCCGATAATAAGCTCATAATGAACATTATCTCTAATGCACGGTTCCTTTGTGACAGTGACCGGTTTTCTTTCTGCTTATCAATAGATTCAATCCCTGCCACACAGAAAGAAGCCATGTTAACGCAATTCGATGCCCAAAATGAAATGCTCGATGAAATCAAACAGGTTGAAACAATCGACACAAAAACACCTTTAAAGCAAATCATTGCCAATTATATGCAAGACTTATATCGATTCTTCAATCTTTACAACCGGCGTACCGAATTTGACAATCCATTCACCGGCAATATATTAAACACTTCAATATTAAACCATGTAATACTCAAATCCGATAATTTAATATTGATTGGAGAATATTATTTAAAACGAAAATACTATAATTTGGCACTTACATTTTTCTTAAAAGAAATTGAAGTAGCTGACAACTACCAACCAAACATAATACAAAAAATCGGGTTTTGTTACCAAAACCTAAAAATGTACGACAAAGCCATAACATATTATTCAAAATACGACTTATTCGATAATACAAACCTTTGGAATATAAAACACATTGCGGCCTCTTTTAAAGCAGCCGGCAATATTGAAAAAGCTCTTGAATATTATCGTAAAGCCGAATCAATCGCATCCGACAACCTATCCGTATGCCTTAATATCGGGCATTGCCTATTGGAGCTAAACAAGGTTGATGATGCTTTAAAATATTATTTTAAAGTCAATTACCTCAAACCATCCGACAACAAGACATTGCGTCCCATTGCTTGGTGCCTGTTTTTACAAAAAAAATTCATACAGAGTGAGGAGTATTACAATAAAATTTTAGCATCTTCACCCACTGCCGAAGACTATATGAACTATGGGCATTTAAAACTTGTGCAAAACAACATTAAAGATGCTATAAATGCCTATGCCGAATGTGTCAAACTATCCGGGAAAGATTTCTCAAAGTTTGCGTCCGACTTCAACAACGATAGTAAATACCTCTCTGCAAATGGTATTGCAAGTCACGACATGGCATTAATTCTTGACATAGTTCATTACAACATATAAAATTCAACAAACCATATATTTCCCACAATGAAAAAATTATTGATTTTATTATTAGTTTCGCTTCTACAATTCCCTGTTATGATGAAAGCCGACAATGTGTTTTTACACGAATTTAAGACAACAAATGGTCTTATTCCTTTTGACTATTTTACTAATGCCGATTTTGAACCGGCTATAATGGAAGGCATAAAAGAACAAAATAAAGAAATAGCGTCTATCGTCAATCAACGTTCCATGCCCACATTTGAAAACACAATCGTTGCCCTTGAAAAAAGTGGCGAAACGCTTAATCGGACGTTATATGTGTTTTACGCAATGCTGTCATCAAATGCCGATGATGAGCTAATGAGCATTTCTCAAAAGTTGTCACCTATTCTATCTGACCATAACGCCAATATTTCTCTTAATGAAAAGTTATGGGAAAGAATAAAATTCGTTTACGACAACTGCGACAAATCAAAACTCAGCAACGAAGATAAAATGCTACTGACAAAAACTTATGAAGATTTTGTCAGCAGTGGAGCCAATCTTGAAGGTAAAGACAGAGAAACATACCGACAACTAACCGCCGACTTAAGCAACCTTACCCTATCGTTCGGTCAGAATGCTTTAAAAGCAATGAACGAACAAGAATTATGGCTATCAGCCAACGATCTCGACGGGCTGCCGCAAAGCCTTATAGACGCAGCCCAATTAGCTGCAGAAGAAAAAGGCCGCAAAGGCATGTATTTGTTTACTACTCAGGCTCCGAGTTATCGTCCATTCTTGCAATACTCATCGCGTAGAGATTTAAGAGAAAAACTTTACCGAATGTATAACACCTTGTGTACCGATGGAAAATACAGCAATATGGAAAATATAAAGCAAATTACGCTGAAACGGTACCAACTTGCACGATTGTTAGGTTACAAAACTTATGCCGAATACAGCCTTAAACGCACTATGGCGGGCAATATCGAAAGTGTGTACAACCTTCTTGACCAATTGCGTGAAGCTTATATTCCTGTCATGAAATCTGAATTAGAGACCCTTACCGACTTTGCGTCAGACATAGAAGGCAAGAAAATGACATTGGAAGCATGGGATTATAGCTATTACTCTTCAATGCAGAAGGATAAGCTCTACAATTTTAACGATGAAATGTTACGCCCATATTTTGAACTTAACAATGTAATTTCTGGAGTTTTCGGACTTGCCACACGTTTATATGGCCTGAATTTCGAGCAAAATTACGATGCACAAGTTCCATCCCCCGACGTAAAAGTTTACAATGTTACCGACCAAAACGGTAAATATGTAGGAGCTTTGTATGCCGACTTTTTCCCAAGAGCGACCAAACGCAGTGGAGCGTGGATGACTAATTACCGGGAACAATCTATAACCGACGACGGTACAAACATTCGACCAATAGTTTCGATTACCATGAATTTCACCCAGCCTACCGCCGACAAGCCTTCATTATTGACTTTTGATGAAGTGGAAACTTTTTTACATGAATTCGGACATGCGCTACAAGGGTTATTGGCTAATACTAAGTATGCATCACTCTCAGGGACTAATGTATATCGAGACTACGTAGAATTGCCTTCGCAGTTTAATGAAAACTTCTTGCTCCATCGTGAATTTCTCGACACTTTCGCCAAACATTATATAACCGGAGAACCAATTCCTCAAGAATTAATCAACCGTGTTGTGGCTGCATCTCAATATGCTGCAGGATATTTGTGTGTTCGTCAACTTAATTTTGGCTACCTCGACATGGCATACCACACCATCGAAGCTCCCATCGACGACGTATTCACTTTTGAGGCCGATGCCATAAAAGATGTGAAGCAATTTGATGCTGCCCAAGGCTGCTTAATCTCCCCCGTATTCTCTCATATATTTTCAGGCGGTTATGCTGCCGGATATTATAGCTACAAATGGTCGGAAGTTCTTGACGCTGATGCTTTTTCTAAATTTGAAGAAGATGGAATCTTCAATCAGGAAACAGCCACATCCTTTAAAAACAACATTCTAAGCACCGGCGGTACAGAAGATCCTAAGATTCTATATAAACGATTCAGGGGGCGTGACGCCACAATAGATGCATTACTCAAACGTGACGGTATAAAGCACTAATATCACGCGTTGTCCACAAATACATAGGGTCGGCTCGTAGAAAGAGCCGGCCCTATGTCTGTTAAGGCTATATATCATCATTATATCAATCTGTATATTATCACATTCAAAACTATTCATTTCTAATTGCATTCTCCAAAAGAATTTTATGAGATGTTTGTTTTTGTACCTCTCAGATTAACCTCATACCGCTAAAAATTAGTACATTTGCAAGCATAACTTATTTATCCTAAATTTATTTTGCAGCATACAAGCAAATATGAATAACGAAATTGCATCTGAAAAACAGCATTTGTTGGATGAAAGGTATCTAAGAATGGCAAGTATATGGGCTGAGAATTCTTATTGTACTCGCCGCAAAGTAGGTGCCTTGATTGTTAAAGATAAAATGATTATTTCAGATGGGTTCAATGGGACTCCATCCGGATTTGAGAATATATGTGAAGACGATAACGGATTGACTAAACCTTATGTCTTACACGCCGAAGCAAATGCAATAACTAAAGTTGCACGTAGCAATAACAGCAGTGAAGGTGCCACATTATACATAACCGACGCGCCATGCATAGAATGTGCGAAACTTATAATTCAAGCAGGAATATGCCGCATCGTTTACGCTAAATCTTATCGTATAGACGATGGACTAAAACTGCTGAAACGCGCAGGCATTGAATGCGTAAAGTTGCCAATAGAACAATAACGACACACACCGACACACACATTTTATATCAACGCTTATATGAAATATAAAGACCCTTACGTATGGATACCGCTTGCCATCTCGCTTGCTATTGTTGGCGGAATGATGCTTGGGGACTTATTTTCCGGGAAACCTTATGTTATTGATTATGACCGAAAATTAAATACAATATTTAATTTAATTGCCGATGATTATGTTGATACCGTAACGATACCCGATTTGGTAGAAAAAGCCGTACCTAAAATCCTAACCGACCTTGACCCCCACACAGTATACATACCGGCAAAAGACTTAACCACTGTCAATGATGAACTTGAAGGAAGTTTCAGTGGAATAGGAATTGCATTTGCCATATTCGATGACACAATAAGAGTTACACAAATCGTACCCGGAGGTCCCTCTGAGAAAGCAGGTCTTTTAGCAGGAGACCGCATAATAAAAATAAACGATTCAACTTTCGTGGGTCCCAATCTCAATCAAACCGATATACGTGACAAGCATCTAAAGGGTGCCAAAAATACAAGCGTCAAATTAGGGATAAAAAGAAATGGCAATACTGATTTATTAAATTTCAATGTAGTCAGAGGTGATGTCCCACAAAAATCGGTTGACGCAGCTTACATGGTAGAAAAGGGAACCGGATACATTAAAGTAAACCGTTTCGGACGCACAACTTACGATGAATTTCTCAATGCTCTGATTTCTTTAAAAAGCACCGGAGCAGAAAGATTCATAATCGACCTTAGGGGAAATGCGGGTGGATATATGGAAATGGCAATACTGATGGTTAATGAATTTTTACCACAGAATCAATTAATCGTATTTACAAAAGGACGCGAAAAACGCAATGATTCTGAGGTATGGAGCGATGGCAACGGCTCTTTTCAGAATGACGAAATAGTAGTCCTGATAGATGAACTCTCGGCAAGCGCAAGTGAAATCTTCGCCGGCGCCATACAAGACAACGACCGAGGTCTCATTATCGGACGACGTTCTTTTGGTAAAGGCCTTGTACAACGACAATTTACGCTTCCCGACAGTAGTGCTATTAGAATGACAATATCACGATACTACACACCCTCGGGACGTTGCATACAAAAAGATTACAAGCACGGTGAAGATGAGTATAACCAAGAACTTCTTGACCGCTATAGTCATGGCGAACTATATAGCCAAGACAGTATTCGCATAGACACAACTCAAATATTTGTCACCGCACATGGGCGAAAAGTTTATGGCGGCGGTGGCATCATCCCCGACATATTTGTCCCTAATGACACCTCGGGCATAACATCATACTACATGAAAGTCGCAAATGCGGGACTTCTTCAAAGATATGCTTACAGGTATGTTGACACATCCAGAAATGAATTTACAAAGATTAGCAACTACAAAGACCTGCTCTCACACCTGCCCAATGATGATGTCTTATTAAACGACTTCGTATACTATGCTTCGCGCAACGGAGTTCCGGCAAGGTGGTACTATATAAATATATCCCGGCAACTGTTGACTTCCCAATTAAAGGCTCTGATAGCTCAGTATGCTTTGGGCGACAATGCATTCTATGCTATCTTTAACGAAGATGATAATAACATTGACGCTGCAATAAAAGCATTTAACAAACATTTGGCAGAATTCCCAATCACCGAAGAAATAAAAAATAATGGGGAAATACGAAATTAGAAATGTAATACGGGAGTTAAAAAAGAATATAATACCCCTTGTTGCCGAAGGCTCCACTTTAGAAAACAATATAATTTCTAAAGTGGAGTCTCTACCACAATTTAAAAATTGCAATAATTTATTGTTATACAACTCACTCCCCGATGAGTTTCCCACTAACAATGCACTTTGTCGATGGAGCAAGCACTTAAACATATACCTTCCTAAGGTTAATGGGAAGAATTTGGATATCATACGATATGCCCCCGACAAAATCACGTCCGGTGCATTTGGGATAAGCGAGCCAACCAATATCGAAGACAAAATATCACCAAGCATGTTAGATATCATAATAGTACCCGCAGTAGCTTTTGACACAAATGGGAACAGGCTCGGGCGCGGCAAAGGGTATTACGACAAGTTACTCGGCAATTCAAGAGCATTACGAATTGGCATTGGTTATGATTTTCAAATATTGGATATATTACCGACAGATAATCATGATATAAGAATGAATTATATCTTCACTCCTACTTATTCAATTCATATATATTAATATGGTCCTGATTGACAAAGACAAAAAGCTATCTGATGTAATATTAGAAGACCCATCGATTGTAACAGTACTTAATCGGTTCAATATTTTCCTTGGTGTTGGAGATAAGACCATCAGACAAATGTGCAATGAAAAAAAATTAAACACCGATTTTTTTCTTATCATATTGAACACATTCTCGAATGAAGAATATTTCCCGGAAAAACTATTTAAAAATTTTGATGCAAAAACAATAATCGATTACCTCAATTGCACCAACAATTATTATTTGCATTTTATAATACCTAATATTGAAAGCCATTTTAATCTTCTAATAAAACGAAGTACCGACAATAATACCAATCTTGAATTATTATATAAATTCTTTCTCGAAGTTAAATCAGAATTAATCAATCGCATTAAGACTGATTCCAATGAATTATTCACAAAAATAATTTCACTTAACAGCAACTTTATAGACACCAACGAACCGTCCGATGAAGCCTTACGCTCAATCTCGGTCGATAATGCAATAGAAGACAAAATCAACGACCTCGTGAACATGTTTGTCATTCACTTGTCAGGGAACTACGATACTAATCTATGCCTTGCTGTACTTTTTGCCATTATTAATCTAAAAAAAGACATCTGCCAAAATAACAGAATCCGTAATAAGATATTGATGCCAATTTACCAATACTTATTAAAGCCCAATCAGGACAATGTTTGACTTATCAGCAATAATAATAGTACAAGATACACTACGGGCATCGGGTATAAAACAAATTTTAAAATCATCTTTTGGTATCGATGCTCGCATTATACATTCAGCAATTGTCAACGAAATTGCCGAGTGCGACATCATTTTTGCAGATGAATACAACTGCATGGCATTTCTTGACCTGCTTATTCCTCGAAAAAACAGAACTGTCATAATCACAAATATCGACAACGACAGCTATATTTCATGGCAGCATATTAATTGCTATGACAATGAAAATACAATCGTAGAAACAATTGCTGCCATATTAAAAAAGTTAAGCCAAACCAATATGCCGCAGATGGAATTGTCGGCAAGAGAAATCGAAGTCCTTAGGCTTGTAGCGCAAGGATTTACCAATAAAGAAATAGCCGACAACTTAAGCATCAGCATTAACACCGTACTATCCCACCGAAAAAACATTACAGCCAAATTAGGAATAAAAAGTGTGTCGGGGCTGTGTGTATATGCAATGATGAACGGAATCTTAGCCTAATCTATAATATATTTCCACTCTATGTCCGACATAAAATACTATTTTATAATTTTGCCGATATTCCTTTGGATTTCATTATCCGACGTTTGTGCATCACCGACTACTCTTGAACAGCAGCTTCCTTTAGATACTGCCATAAGACATGGCATCCTGCACAATGGATTAAGCTACTTCATCATGCACAATGAAGGGCCTAAAAATCGCGCAGAGTTCCATATTGCACAAAAAGTAGGTTCCATTCTCGAAGAAGATAATCAACGAGGGTTGGCACACTTTCTTGAACGCATGGCATTCAATGGAACAGCCCACTTCCCTCGAAAAACAATGCTTGAATATCTCCAAAACAACGGGCTGAGATTTGGTAGTGACATTAATACATACACCGGGTTTGACGAAACTGTATACCGAATATCAAATGTTCCCACGGAACGCGAGACATTACTTGACTCGACATTGCTCATACTATATGATTGGGCTTGTGGTATATCGTTGCTCGATGATGAAATTGAAAAAGAACGAAGTGCCATTCAAGAGGAATGGCGCACCCGTAACGATGCGACCCAGCGCATGCATGAGGCTGTATTGCCAGAAATATTCCGTGGCAGCAAATATGCAAATCGCCTACCTTTAGGCTCTATGGATGTTATCATGCATTTTGAACCTGACGAGTTACGCAAATATTATCACAGGTGGTATCGCCCCGACCAGCAAGGAATAATTTTAGTTGGCGATTTTAATGTGGCAGAAATGGAAAAGAAAGTAATTAATCTTTTCACTAAAATAAAAGCACCCACCAATGCCCCTACGCGTGAATACTTCACCGTCCCTGACCACAAAGGCATTGATTATACCTTATATACCGACCCTGAGGCTTCGATGGAACTTATATACCTATATTTCCAACACCCGGCCATACCATTAAAAGAAAAAAACACTCGGGACCATTTACGTCGGGACATAATCAACATGCTATGCACCTCTATGCTATATGCCCGTTTTAACGAGATAGCTCAGAAGAAAGATGCTCCATTCATATATGCCATAGGCCAAGACGGTCCTTTCTTTATTTCTGCCACAAAAGACGCATACTCACTAATAGCCATGACAAAAGAAGGGTACGCATTTGAAGCATTCAAAGTGCTATTAACCGAGGCTCAACGAGTTAATTTACACGGGTTTACACCGAGTGAATTCAACCGGGCAAAAGCCAGTGTAAAAGCCTCTGTCGAAAACAAATATGCCAAACGGAATAGTCAGAAAAATTTAGATTTAGCTCAATCTATAATTAATTTCTTTACCCGAGGAGGCTATTTACCCGGTATAGAAATAGAAACAAAAGAAGCCATGCAAATACTATCCACAATCACCATAACCGAAGTTTCTGAATTCATAAAAAATGTAATATCCGAGGATAATGTAAGCCTTATCATTTCCGGACAAGAAAAAGACAATATTTCCTATCCGACAAAAGAAGATATAACGTTAGCATTCAGAGAGATACTCTCCAACGATGTTTCTGCATATATCGACAACATTATAAATCAACCATTAATATCTACACTTGAACCTGAAGGAGAAATAATTAATGAGAGTTATAACAATAATATCGATGCGACCGTATGGAAATTGTCAAATGGGGCAACTGTATATTTAAAACCAACAAATTTCAAAAACGATGAAATATGTTTAAGTGCCATTAGTAATGGAGGGACGTGGGCATACAACGGAAAATCATGTCCTGAAATAAAATTAATGTCAGACATAGTTGGAATCAGTGCTTTAGGAGACTTTTCCAAATCCGATCTTAATAAACATTTAGCAGGCAAATATTTAGGAATATCATTTTCTCTCGAATCTACAACAGAAAACATATTGGGAAGCTGTGCAACGAATGATTTTGAAACATTATTACAACTTAATTACCTCATGTTTACTAATGTCAACAAAGACACCCAATCATTCGAAGCATTAAAAAGTCGTTTAAAATCACAAATTGCACTGTATGAAAATAATCCTTCATACATATTTAGAGATTCTGTTTATTCCACTTTATACAACCATAATCCATTAATCCGCAGTTTTACTACTGCCGATATAGATTCAATCAACTACGACAAATGCCTGTCTTTATATAAGCAACGTGTATCCAATGCCGGAGACTTTACTTTCTCTATCGTAGGTAGTTTTAACATCGACAGTATCAGGCCATTGGTTACGAAATATATCGCCTCTTTGCCCGATAACGGCATTCGCGAAAAAGCATCATTTACGCTTGAATGCTCCAATGGAATAATTTCCAATTATTTTACCCACCCCATGGTTTCCCCGAAAACGAATGTATATGCCTGCTATTCGGGAAATATGAAGTATTCGGTATACAATGATATGATATTTGGTTTCTTGCGTGAAATCATGGCAATTAAATATATTCCTTCTTTACGAGAAGCAGGAGGAATATCTGGAGCCAATGTCGATGCTTATATATCTCAATACAATGACGAATGGGCAATTGCATACCAATTCTCAGCAAATGCCCAACAATGTGATAGCCTCATTAATATATCGAACCGCAAATTATGTGATATTTTAAAGGATGGTGCCGATAAAAATGAATTCCTAAGAGTAAAAGAAGTAACAATAAAACAATATGAAAACAGCTTGCACACAAATGCATATTGGATTAGTGTTATCAATGACATTGCCACAGGGAATGACAGTTATTCAGAATTCAAAGATATGCTCCAATCTTTAACTCTCGAAGAATTTAATTCATTTTTAAAAACACTTAATATCGACAATAACATCACTACAGTTGTAATGACCGGAATTACAGCCGATTGACAAATATTGCGATTCATAAGAACCGGTTAATTTTGAATATAATAAACCCATATAATTCAATATTAACCAGTTCCTGTTATCCTATGCTCCAATACAATGTAATCAATATTGAAAACATTAACATGTTTATTGATGTTGCGCCCAACAAAGGATTTAAGGCAGCTCCGCTATTCGTAACCAATTTTCGCCAAATCACAACATGGAGCAATAAGTATAATACAGGTATCAGATATATAATATAATTAACCGAAACCCACATAGGCAACATCAAAATAATAGCTACACACCCATTAAGCAAATATATAATCGATGCCACTTTTCTCCCAACTATGACAACCGAGGTTCTTTTCCCGGCCTCTTTATCATCCTCCATATCTCTATAATTGTTAACAATCAGTACGTTTACTCCCATTAATCCTATTGACACCGATGCCAAAAATACATTAACATCAAATAATATTCCCGATTGCACATAATAAGTCAAATTTACCGGTATAATACCAAAAAACAATAATACCGCTAAATCACCAAGACCATGATACGACAACGGATATGGCCCGGCACTATAAGCCAATGCAAAAATTGCAATAAATGCCCCAACAGCCAACAACCACCACCCACCAAATGGGATTAAACAGCAGCCGATAGAACATGCTATACATAAAGTGGCAAATGTAACCTTTTTTAGCGTTTGTGGTTTTATATCTCCTTCTGTAACGCCCCTGCGAGGGCCTACTCTGCCTTTTTTATCTGCGCCTCGTTTAAAATCATAATATTCATTGGCAAAATTTGAAACAATTTGCGCCATTACCGCAAATATAAAGCATAATATCGCAGGTATTAATGAAAACTCCCCCTCGCGTACAGCCAATCCACAAGCCATGACTACCCCGGCTACCGATACAGGCAACGTGCGTAACCGGGCACATTCTATCCAGATTTTTATTTTTTTCATCAATTCTATTTTTTCTGTATTCATGCAAAATTAAAGCAAATTTGCCCATTAGTCAAATTCTATTTATATTTGCTCCTATATGGAACAAGATATTATTAAGAACATAAAAAAATCATTTTTCGCCTATCGCAACGGCGTAATTACCGACCGGTTGCGAAACGCAGGCGATCGCCACAAAGTTATATTTGGATTAAATATCCCCCAATTGGTAGAAATAGCAAATGCAACCGGGCAAAATGCCAATATTGCCCGTCAATTATGGTTTAATTCTGATAGCAGGGAAAGCCGATTGATTGCACCAATGATTTTCCCCAGTGAAGATATGTCCATTGAAGAAGCCCACTCATGGATAGACAGTGTTGAAAATACAGAAGTATCAGACAACCTGTGCCATAAGTTACTGAAAAAATTACCATACGCCGAGACATTGTTTCAAGAATATTCACTGTCGGCAAACGATTTACTGCGATATACAGCCTTTCGCATTGCCATGAACTTACTATGTTCCGGTTATATACGCAATTACAATACTTTACAAGAACAGGCGAAACTTGAACTTAGCAAAAATTGTCAACTCACTAAACTTCTTTGCACTAATATCCTTGATGAAATAGAATGGGCTCAAACTAACGAATCACGATTTTAAATATTTTTCCATACCACATATTTGTTATTAGGCATCTATTTATTATCTTAGCACAATAAATCACATAAATAAATTATTATGACAAGTAAACGCTCTCTTAAAGAATCCATCAGATATGCTTGCGGCGATGTAGCAGGCGAATGCTTATTGGCAAAAATGACTTTTGAAGATCTTGATGAGGATAAAATTGAAAATATTGTTTGCCAAATCGCGCTTCTTCAAATTGACACCATAGATAAAGTATCTACAAAATTTGACAAAAAGGTTGCCGATTTTGCCGATGTTAAAACTTATCGGGAAGCAAGAAAAAAATATTTCAAAACTTATTATGCTTCTTTATGGAAAGAATTCATCGCCAGTCTTGAAAAAATCGTAGAAGAGATGAACACAATGCTCACTCCCGAGCAAAAAGAAATAAATAAAAAAGTTGCCAACAATTAACCGGCAAATAACTTTAATCCCTATGTTAATACCGTGCGTAAGAGGCAACTATAACTGCCTCTTACGCATTTCTTATACATAAACATGCTAAATAGTAATCTCAACATTGCCATATTAGAATACGACATAAAATGGGGCGACAAAAATGCGAATTTAAATATAGTAATTGACGCATTTAATAAAATTCCACATGGCACCGATGTCGTGATTCTTCCCGAAATGTTCTCAACAGGGTTCATAACCGACAGCTATGAAAAAGCTGCAGAATTGGCCGAAAGGAACACTCAAGGAACAATTGCTGCATTAAATAAAATTGCGGCCTCTCATCATGTTGCAATAACTGGCAGTTTCCTTGCTTCCACTGCAAGCCAACTTTATAACCGGGCATTCTTTATCGAGCCAAACGGAGATGAAACGTTCTATGACAAGCACCATCTATTCAGAATGGGGGGCGAACGTGAAATATACAATCCCGGAGTCACCTTACCCCCGACTATCAGATTCAGGGGATGGAATATCAAAATAATTGTATGTTATGATTTGCGCTTCCCCGTCTGGTGCCGTAACAAATATGACAAAAATGAAAGTTACGACCTGCTAATCACAATTGCCAATTGGCCAAAAGTACGAGTACACCCTTGGCATACCCTGCTCGCAGCACGCGCAATCGAAAACGAATGCTACGTGTGTGGAGCAAACAGATCAGGAATAGATCCCAATGGCATAGATTATGCTTCTTCGTCTGTAATATATGATTACAAAGGCATAGAATGCCAAACACAGGAAATAAAAATACCTCTTGGGAAAATAATAACCCACTCGCTTAATCGTGATGCCTTATGCCAATTTAAAGAAAAATTTCCGGCGTGGAAAGATGCCGACAACTTCACAGTCAGTATATAAAAAAAATGCCTGTAGCAGGGTCATGCAGGCACATAGCAGCCCCTATCGTAGAAACAAGGGCTACATGGTAATTAATGAAATACCCCCGGAAGTTTGACAAGAAACTTCCGGGGGGTACTTCATTTTTTAACACAGCCACTACTATTACATTTATTCTTTAATCAACCCCATACCCATTTGCAATGCCTGTTCATTCATGGGTATTAAATGGTGGTGACGTTCGGGCAAAGTTTTTTTCAATGCCTTTATTACACTTTCTATTGAAACTATTGGTTTCACTTTTAACAATGCCCCTAGTACTATCATATTGAAAGCTTTCGCATTTTTTATGTCAAATGTAGCCTCCATTGCTTCAATCTTGTATATATGAATGTCCGTTCGAGTGGGAGGCGTGTGAATGCCGTAATTATCATATATCAACACACCGCCCGGTTTTACTTTGCTTTCAAATTTGTCAAGGCTTTGTTGGTTGAGAATTACAGCCGTATCATACGAATTCAGTACCGGAGAACTTATACGATCATCACTCAATATCACCGTAACATTTGCAGTTCCACCACGTTGTTCAGGACCATACGAGGGCATCCATGTTACTTCCTTATCTTCCATAAGTCCCGAATAAGCAAGAATTTTACCCATTGACAAGACTCCTTGGCCTCCGAAACCTGCTATTACTATCTCCTCTTTCATAATTGTCATTCGTTTTTTAAGTCTCCTATGGGGTATTTTTTAAACATATTTTCTTCCATCCACTTATTGGCATCAGCCGGCGACATCTTCCATCCCGAATTGCATGTACTCACAATTTCCACAACCGACGTACCTTTTCCTTTCATACTGTTTTCAAATGCTTTACGCAATGCAGCTTTTGCCTTGCGCACAGCAGCCGGTGTTTCCACGCTCTGACGCGTCACGTAGCATGTGCCGTCAAGTTGAGCCATCAATCCGGTAATCGCCAATGGATAACCATTTAAATCGGCCCTGCGCCCGTATGGAGTCGTAGAAGTTTTCATACCAAGCAACGTAGTGGGAGCCATCTGCCCTCCGGTCATACCGTAAATGCCATTATTTATGAAAATCATTGCAATATTCTCCCCTCGGTTTGCAGCATGAAGAGACTCTGCCGTTCCAATTGCAGCCATGTCACCATCGCCTTGGTATGTAAATACAAGTTTATCGGGTTGCAAACGTTTCGCCGCTGTAGCAAGGGCCGGAGCTCTGCCATGAGGGGCCTCAATCCAGTCTACGTCTATATAATTATATGCAAATACCGCACACCCCACCGGTGCTATGCCTATCGCTATTTCGGCAGCACCCAATTCTTCAATAACCTCGGCAACCAATTTATGCACAACCCCATGGCTGCACCCGGGGCAATAATGCATGTGGGAATCGTTGAGTAACGCCGGCTTTCTATAAACTTGATTTTCGGGCTTTATTATATCTTGAATATCCATAGTTTATTATATTATTCATTATCGGTTAATTGAAAATTGAGCAATCAAAGATTCAAGTACCTCTTCCGGAGTCGGGACTATACCACCCAATCGGCCATAGTGCTTAACATCCAGTTTACATTCCACAGCCAATTTCACATCTTCAATCATCTGTCCGGCCGATAATTCCACTACCATAATCCCTTTCACATTTTGGGAAATCTCCTTAATCTGTTTTGATGGGAAAGGCCATAATGTTATGGGACGTAATAACCCTATTTTAAGCCCTTGCTCCTTTGCAATTTCCATAACTTTCAGGCATATTCTGGCCATACTGCCGAATGCCACAAACAAATAATCGCAGTCATCGGTATTTATAGCTTCATACCTTACTTCATTTTTTTCGATTTCCTTATATGTCCGTTGAAAACGCAAATTGTTCTGCTCCATGAGTTCGTCATCAAGTTCGAGAGATGTCACAACATTACGCTTCCTCATATTTTTACGCCCGTTTATCGCCCACGGACATTGTTCCCTTATCTGTTCTTCCGTCCTACGTGGACGCGGTTCCGGCAATATCACTTTTTCCATCATCTGTCCCACCAATCCGTCGGCAAGCAACATGGCAGGAGTTCGGTATTTGAAAGCCAAATCCCACCCAAGCCACATAAAATCGCACATTTCTTGCACACTGCTTGGTGCGAGTACTATAAGATGATAATCGCCATGCCCACCACCTTTCACGGCTTGGAAATAATCGGCTTGTGATGGATGAATAGTGCCAAGACCGGGACCTCCCCGCATTACATTTACTATTAATGCCGGTACTTCGCTTGCTGCAATATAAGAAATACCTTCCTGCATCAGACTGATGCCCGGACTTGATGATGACGTGAACACCACCTTTCCACACGAGGCTCCTCCATAAACCATGTTTATGGCAGCCAGCTCGCTCTCGGCTTGAAGGACAACCATTCCCGTTGTTTCCCATGGACGTTGCTCTTCCAATACCTCAAGAACTTCCGACTGAGGTGTTATAGGATACCCGAAATAGCCATCGGCCCCATACCGTATCGCAGCATGAGCCAAGGCTTCATTTCCTTTCATTAATCTAACTTCTTCCATATCTCGTAAGCCTTATTTTTCATTATTAAATTCGTTATTCATCAACCTTTACCCTATAAACCTCTATACAAGCATCAGGGCAAACCAATGCACAACTGCTACACCCTATGCAATTATCAGGGGTGCTCATATATGCAAAATGATAGCCACGATTATTTACCTCTTTAGGTTGAAGTGATAATACTTTTGCGGGACATGCCACAACACATAAGTTGCAACCTTTGCAACGTTCTATGTTCACTGTTACAGCGCCTCTTATCTTTGCCATAGTATATATAGTATATAGTCGTTTGTTTATTACAAATTTAATAATAATTCGGTGCGGTATTAACGTTTAACCAAAGATTAACCTTTGGCACATTTATCGCTTGTTTGTGCCAATATTACCGCAAGATATTACATTTCAAACACATAATTCAAGAAGTCATTAAATGGCTTCAAGTGTTTGAAATCGGCAGCTGCATGCGACACCCAATCTTCGGAATAAAAATAATTGTCTGCCACAGGCATTGACGCCAAGAACTCTTTCATTTTTATGTACTTGCCATACGGAGAGTTTCTATCAAACCCTTTCGGCATAGTTTTCAATGATTCTCCGGTCAATGAGTATCTGTTACAAAAATTCTTATCATTAAGAATTGAGACGAACTCATCTATATTATCCTCTATTTCATGGCGTAATTGAGTGAGCAAAGGCATTTCAGGACACCATATTCCCCCATGCAGTCCACTCGCCCCGGGTTGAATATGTAAGTAATAGCATCCCTTGGGCGTTTTCCTTCCACCCTGTGCAATTACGGCCCCGAAATATATTTTATATGGCAATTTATTTGGGCTGAATCTTATGTCTCGATATATACGGTATACGCAATCTTTTACATCAACACCATTTAATGTATCGTCATATTCAGCCATTGTATCGATAAGTCGTTGCACATCGTGTTGCCACAATAGCCGCAACTCGTCAAATTCATCTTTGTTTTGATGAAACCACTCACGGTTGTTATTTTGAGCCAACCTGTTCAAGAAGTCAAACAGACGGCGCATATAATCATTATTTTCTTTCTTCATTTTTTCATATTCCATTGTTATACAAATATACTATTTTTGCGAAATAATTCAATGAGCAAAATCAAGAAATAAATTCTTTAACCCAAATCGGTCATTAGACTTTATGACGATTTTAGAATTATGTCAACAGGTTTTCAAGGCATGAACCGCAGGCATGTCAAGATTCATGTCTTGGGAAACTGCCGGCAGAAACTAAAAAGCGGCATAAAAAGTTCTCTCAAAACAAATTTTTTGCGGTCTAATGACCGTTTTGAGTTTAATTCCAAATAGTTTTCCCAAAATGGCACTTTGCAATACCTTATAAAAACAAAACAAGTCAAAGTAGCATACGTCATGTGTATACCACTTTGACTTGATTCCTTAACAAACTCCTGTCGGCTATGAACTATGAAGCCAATTAAATGCTTTTTTCTTTATCGATTCAGATTCACACAATAATTTCACAAACTCTATTGCCGAACACTTGCGGTAACTGTCTTTTAAGACATGCACACACCCCTCCATTTGCGTCCCGGGAGCATCTATTGGCACAGCCACAAGGTTTTGTTCCCCATAGATTGTCGCTTCCGACAATATGGTTACAAAGTCGCTGTGTGATACTATTTTCAGCAATATATTCACTTCATTAAGTTCTATAGGGCAGTCAAATTCATATCCTTTATTTGCTACGATTATATCAAACTGGTTGCGAGCTTGTAATCCTTTGCCGGGTAAGGCAATTTTATATTGTTGTAATTTTGTCAAATCAATACTTTTGCATGTAGCTAATTCGTGATTCTTATTAACAACCACATCAAGGTGATTGTCAAACAAAATGTGAGATTCAATACGGCCGTATGCTTGAGTCGGCTTAAACGACAAAACTATATCGACGTCACGTTTCTCAAGCATCGACATTAGTTCTTCCATCGTTTTATTATAGATGTTCAATTTAACATCCGGATACCGTTTCATGAATGTGAGCAATGTCTCATTCAAAGTCGGACTGAAAGTGTATGTCACACCAATGTTTAATGTACCTGTCATGAGATTTTGGACATCCCTGATATGTTCAATACACGACTCAGCTTTACTGAGCGTAGATTTTGCATATGGCAACAATTCCAGTCCCATCTCTGTCAATGCCACTCCGTGACTGTTCCGCTGAAAAAGTTGTACTCCGAGTTCTGTCTCCAGTTGCTTTATTTGCTGAGACAATGTACTTTGTGTTACAAACAATGACTTTGCCGCCTCTGAAAAATTAAGTGAATCGGCAGTTTTACAAAAATATTTCAATTGTCTCAATTCCATATTCAGTATGCATTAATATAGCTCAAATCAAGTGTGAAACGGATAAACGTTATACCTTAACATTAACCCGAAGCACCGCTTATTTTGCAAAGATAAAAATTTTTATTAAACCCAAATCTAAAGCTCACTTTGGGTTTAATCATTTGTAACATTTTGTGTTGCACTGAATGCTATGCGTTTGAATACAAAAATGGGCATTGTAACCCCTATTACCATTCCTGCAACTACAATTATACATGTCAGGCCGTTATAATTCATCAAATAGAAATAATGCATAAAAGCCTCTTCCCCACTGCTCGACAAACACATCACAAGGCCCTGCACTGCACGGTAGGCATACATCCCCGGTATCATTGGCAATAAAGCCGGATATGAAAATGTTTCGGGCGGGCATTTTGCTTTAGGGGCCAACGGTATAGCCACGACACCTATGACAAATGCAGCAATGGCAGCTGCCACTATTATGTGAACCTCCATACTTTCCATCATGACAAATCTAAGGCTGTGCCCTATAGCCGCAAGAAAAGCACAGTATTTCATTGCCGAAAACGGGGTATTGCTTATGCTCGCAAAACCAATTGCCGCAATGGCCGAGAAAAATATATCTTGTATTATTTCAATTAAAAGTTCCATATTCTTGCTTTTTTAAAAGAATTTCATTTGCATCAAGAACATTCCACCACACAAGCCCAGCGTAAGACATATTGTAAGAATGACTGCTTGAATAAACCTGCTCACTGCACACAAATAATGATTGGTAAACAAATCACTGCCGGCATTTATATACGGAATTCCCGGTATTAGGAACAAAACACTTGTTCCAAGCGCGAGCTCCGGTGTGTTACTTATCCCGAATAAATATCCCGAAGCTCCAACCACAGACGCAAGAAAGGCCGATGCGATAGTAGTTATGCGCAAATCGATTTTGTCTTCAATCATTATCTGCTTTAAGAAGAATCCGAGTAAAGTCGCACAAAACACTATTCCCACAGCCTTGAAATCTCCGCCAAACAATCGACAAAACGAAGCATTGGCAGCCGATGTCAATAACAATACAATCCACTTGTTAAGTTGAGGCAAGCTCAATATTCTATCAAGTTCTATTGCCGCTTCATCACATGATAAATTTTTCTCAACTATTCGCCAACTCAATTTACTCAATTCTATATTACGGCAAAAATCTGTCATGCCGCCTATCGGTTTCGCCGAACAATTATAAGAATGCGTATGATCGCAATCCCATACCACTACTATGACATGAGCCGGCAACAATGTCATATCCACATGTACACCAAACGTGTCGGCAATACGACCTATATTTTTTTCAATTCTTATACACGTAGCGCCACAGCCTAATAATGCAGATGCGTATTTCGACAAGAATAGACAGGTGCTTTTCAAATAATCGTGTATTTCACCATCGTCCATGTCAATATATTTACTCTTCGGTCTCGTCATCGTTGTCATCGTCGTCACTTTCAAAGAAATCTTCAGGAGTATTGAAACTAATAAACTGGTAATGATTGGTGTAATTATTAAATTTCACAATACATCGTAGCATAATACCAACGATCGAGATGCCTATAATGGCAAACCATGTAATGATTAAATGAGTCGTCATAAATTTCCTTATTTTTTCGTGCTGCAAAATTATATCCTCCCACACGCCGACCAAAACAATGGTTAATGTATCTTCTTATAGTTGTTTTCGATTACACTAATCAACTACAAGCACGCAATCGTGTGAAAACCAAAATAAAGAAAATGCAAGTCTTTTTTAGGACACCCCGTAACTATGTTTTTACAATCGCTGGCAACAATAACGGCTATTAGTATATCTGAATCATTAAATTATTTTATCCCCACAAATGCCATTGTTATTCAGTTGAAATAAAAACTCTTTAACTTTGAAATATTGAAAACTATTTATAAATTTGAATATCACTTTTTTCACTTATGCTTATGGCGGGCAATGATTACATTACTTCTCAAATTTTAATGTCACAACCTTGGCTTCTCAAATTAGCGTATAAATTGACTCTCAATTTAGACGATGCCAAAGATTTGCTGCAAGAAACCATACTAAAAATCCTTGACAATAAAAATCGCTTTAATCAAGGCACAAATTTCAGAAATTGGTCAAGTGTAATAATGAAAAACATTTTTATCAACCATCGTCGCCGATTGGCAAAAATACGACCTCCAAAAGAAGAGAAAATGTGGAACGCAATTCCCGATTCCATGTGTAATAAGGCATCAGAAGTATCACCCGAAAGCAATTTGTCAAAAAAAGAAATTCTGAATACTATAAACTGTTGTTCCCAAAATGACAGCCAACCATTTAAATTATTCCTTGCCGGATATTCCTATAAAGAAATCGCCGAAAAACTTTCATTACCCATAGGTACCGTAAAAAGTCGCATCTACATAACCCGAAGAAACCTTCAATCCATATTGGCAGGGTATAAATAAATTCCCCGTCAATTCCCAATACCGTAATAATGGTAACTTAATCTGTAATATATATATAACAACAATATTGTTACTTTTATTAATTTTGTAACGTAGTAAATATTATAATTGCAACTAACTACTATGTTAAAAAAAATAAGATTAACTCTTGCCATCCTGTTTTTCACAGCCGTTACATTGTTGTTCCTTGATTTTACCGGAACAATCCATGCGTGGTTCGGTTGGTTGGCAAAAATTCAATTCCTGCCGGCCGTTCTTGCATTGAACATAGGCATAATCGCAGCTTTGATAATCATTACATTGATAATAGGACGTGTATACTGTTCTGTGATCTGTCCATTAGGCATCATGCAAGACATAATCTCATGGATTAATTCACGAAGAGGCAAAAAACAACAACGGCGTTTCTCTTATTCGTCGGCAAAAAGTCGGATGCGATACACTATATTAATCCTATTTATAGCAGCCATGATTGCCGGCATCGGTTCTGTTGTTACACTTTTAGCCCCTTATAGTTCATACGGTCGCATCGCAAACAATTTGCTTGCTCCGTTATATATATGTGGGAATAACATATTAGCCTATTTTGCCGAACGTGCCGACAGTTACGCATTCTACCAAACAGACGTATGGATAAAGAGCTTGTCTACATTCATTGTCACCGTTGGTTCCTTTATTATCATTGCCATACTCGCATGGAAAAACGGCCGCACATATTGCAATACAATATGCCCGGTTGGTACGGTACTTGGATTTATATCAAAATATTCTTTACTAAAAGTCCGCATAGATCCCGACAAATGCCACAACTGCAGCTTGTGTTCCCGGCAATGTAAAGCGGCATGCATCGATTATAAAAACCATGCTATCGATTATAGCCGATGTGTGGATTGCATGGACTGCATCGACAGTTGCGAATTTGATGCAATCAGTTTTGGCCCGGCTAAAAAGAAAAAACAAAAATTCGATCCATATTATACAGTTGAAGAACCCAATAATACCCGGCGCTCTTTTATTGTAACGGCCATAGCCACAGCTACAACTGCAGCATTAAAAGCACAAGAAAAAACTGTGGATGGCGGACTTGCCATAATAGAAGATAAAAAGATACCCAACCGGAACACTCATATCGAACCTCCCGGGGCACTAAGTTTGCAACATTTTGCCCAACATTGCACTGCTTGCCAGCTATGTGTATCGGTATGCCCCAATGGTGTGTTACGTCCATCGGGCGATATCGAAAGACTCATGCAACCCGAAATGTCATACGAACGCGGATATTGCCGTCCGGAATGCAATAAATGTTCACAAGTTTGCCCAACCGGAGCAATTACTCCAATTACAGTTGCGGAGAAATCGGCAATTCATATAGGCCATGCCGTATGGATAAGAAAAAATTGCATACCGCTTACCGACGGTGTTGAATGCGGAAACTGCGCACGCCACTGCCCCGTTGGAGCAATCAAAATGGTACCATCGGATTCAAATGATTCCCAATCGGTAAAAATTCCGGTAATTAACGAGGAAAGATGTATAGGCTGTGGAGCATGCGAAAATTTATGTCCTTCACGTCCGTTTAGCGCCATATATGTTGAAGGTCACAAAGTACACCACGAACAATAACACTGGAACTATGAAAGAAAATAACATATCTCGCCGCAGTTTTATTAAAACATTAGGGGCTGTCGGAACAGTAACCGCAACGACAAGTTTGTTAAGTTGCAACAACAATAACGACACACAGACGTCTCAAGTCGTTCCTACAGACGGAGAAATGACATATCGCACCAATATTCATACCGGAGACCAAGTATCACTGCTTGGTTTTGGCATGATGCGATTACCGTCTGTCGATGGGCGCAGTGCCCGAGAAGGCGGTAATGGAGAAATTGACCAAGAGATGGTCAATCAAATGGTTGATTACGCAATAAAACATGGCGTAAATTATTTCGACACTTCCCCGGCTTACTGCCAAGGTATGTCGGAAACTGCCACAGGGATTGCCTTAAGCCGTTATCCACGTGATAAATATTTCATAGCAACCAAATTGTCGAATTTTGCAAAGTCAACTTGGTCAAGAGAAAAATCAATAGAAATGTACCATAATTCCCTAAAAAAACTACAAGTTGACTATATCGACTATATGTTGCTTCATAGCGTCGGGAATGGAGGAATGGAAGAATTTGAAAACCGATATATAAAAAATGGTATTCTTGACTTCTTGATCGAAGAGCGTAAAGCAGGAAGAATACGCAATCTCGGATTTTCTTTTCATGGCGATATAAACGTTTATGACAATTTACTTGCCCAAAATGACAAATACCACTGGGATTTCGTACAAATTCAAATGAATTATATCGACTGGAATCATGCCAAAGATATAAATGAGAGGAATACTGATGCCGAATATCTATATAATGAATTAGTAAAACATAATATTCAGGCAATCATAATGGAACCGTTACTTGGTGGGCGGTTGTCAAATCTGCCCGACAACATAATGGCTCGGCTAAAGCAGCAAGAACCCGAACGGAGCGTTGCATCTTGGGCATTCAGGTTCGTCGGCTCTTATCCCAACGTTCTTACCGTTCTAAGCGGAATGACACGTATGGAACACTTGGAAGACAACTTGCATACATATTCACCACTTAAACCACTAACCGACGACGAAAACAAATTCTTGCATGATACTGCAATCCTTATGATGCAATACCCCACCATTCCATGCAATGACTGTAAATATTGTATGCCGTGCCCCTATGGCATAGACATACCCGCTATTTTATTACATTACAATAAATGTTTAAATGAAGATAATATACCGGCAAGCTCCCAAGACAAGCATTATAGAGAAGCACGAAGGGCTTATTTAATAGGATATGACCGTAGTGTACCTAAATTACGTCAAGCGAGCCATTGCATTGGTTGTAATCAATGCTCACCTCATTGTCCTCAAGGCATAAACATTCCACAGGAATTACACCGCATAGATGCCTACGTCGAACAATTGAAACAAAACACATTATAACAATGAGAAACAAAGAGGGAAGAAATTTTTAATTTCCTCCCTCTTTGTTTCTCATTGCTTAAAAACGTACTCTATCACTTTTATTATTTCCTCTTTGGGATAAGCTCCGGTTATTACCGTGGGACGACTACCATCGGCAGGGCAAAATAAAATAGTCGGCACAGACGAAACCCCATAAACTTGGGCCAATTCCCGGCATGAATCTATATCTACTTTATAAAAAGTGATTTTACCTGAATACTCTTTTGCCAATTCATCAAGTATAGGAGCTAACCTCTTACACGGTCCACACCACGTCGCAGAAAATTCTATAATGGAATTTTTTTCTCCTTTATATTTCCACGAATTGGCATCCGACTCGTAATCATGAACGAGAGACTGATATTCATTCTGCGTAATACTATTTACCACACCATCGTTGACTTTCGCCTCCGCCAATATGGCAAAAAGACCCACCAAAAAAGAAACAATAAAATATTTTACATTCATATCTCCTACTATCCTTGATGTTGAGGCCTTAATAAATCATTAACGGTCTTTACCGGATTGAATGTTTCGATAGGAACTTCTACAAATACGGTATTCCAGTCACTCATCGATCCATTCCATAATCCCGGCAATTCAAGTGCCTTTATAGTAACCCCTGATTTGGATTTTTCAGAAATAAGGCCTGTATTATGGTCTACATATCGCTTTAAGTCAAAATGAGTCCCATCTACATCTTTTATATAGCATACCAAATCAACCGGATTAAAATGGCTTCCATTCTTAATCATTGAAACAGATTCGGGGTTATTTTTATCAAATTGGGCACTTTCCATAATTTGCGGAGATGAAGTCCCGTCACTATTATAAGCTATATACGGACCACCACCGGGTTCTCCGTCATTCTTTACCACTCCACAAACACGTATCGGACGGTGCAGTTTCTTCAAGAGATATATAACAAGCTCAGAATCTTCGAGTTGCTTAGTCTCATCATAACGAGTGCATAAAACATTGTGCATAAATGCAATAATTTCTCGCACTTGCTCCATTGTATAATTGCCCGATTCAAGCATCGTCACATATTCCGAAATCTTCTTCTGAACCTCAATTAATATACCGCCTATTACTTGCTTATACTTTACCGTTGTGTCACGCAAAGTTCGAGGAACCACATTATCTATGTTTTTAATAAATACTACATCGGCATCAATATCATTCAGATTCTCAATTAATGCACCATGCCCGGCGGGACGGAATACGAGTTCCCCATTTTCATCTCTATATGGGACGTTATCTAATGTCACCGCCACGGTATCGGTTGATGCTTTTTGTTCCGACATTGATATATCATAACGCACGTTCCATTCTTTTTCCACTGAAGCAAGTTTTGCGTCTATAAGTTCCTTGAACTTTTCACGATGCTCGGGCGATACCGTAAAATGTATATTGACTACACCGTCCTTGTCCTTTGCATATTGTGCACCTTCTTCAAGATGCTCTTCTACCGGGGTATGTACTACATTGCCGGTCTTATGAAACAGTAATAAACCCTTTGGAAGACTTCCATAATCAAGGCCGTCTTTCGTTATCAAGCACTTCACTATATCGACGTGCCTGCCTGCTTGCATCAGAGCGTCTATATCTTGTCCATGCTTATTTATACATGCTTTATCAAGAGATTCATAAAATGCAAAATTCTTTATTCCTTCAAAAAATTTTTTTTCAAAGTCGGTTTCCGGCGTTTGACGACCTGACGATATAAATTCAAATAAATTTTTAAACATGCGACTGGCCGCACCCGAAGCAGGCACAAATTTTACCACTTTGCAACCTTCCGACAATCGGGCATTCCATAAATCCATATAATGGTTTGCACTTTCGTCTGATAGCCGCATTATTCCATTTCCGACAGTTGCAACTGATTTTACTTTTAAGAATGGAAAACCACTCTTAAAACGATTAATTTGTACTTCAAGCGTTTCGGGAGTTATCCCTTTTTTCTTTAATAGTTTTAGGTCTTCTTGAGTCAACATGATTTCTTGATTTTTAGGTTTAATTCCTTACCAAAATTACAAATTATTTTATCTTTTTTCTACACGGCAGTTACTTTTTTTTTAATATATTCGTGCAAAATTTCTCATCAAGAATCATGTCAGATAGTTATTTCAACAATTCAGAAAAGATTCTTGCATTCAAGCAATGCAAAGAGCTCGTCATGTTGTCAAAAGGCATCATGTCTCATGACGACATACGATTGCTATATGAAATCATTAAACAAGGTATAGAGAACGGACATCTTCATCGCGATAAATATGGCATTAATCCCGTAATCAGAACCTTAAACACGGCCATTCTGCTTGCCGAAAACATTCATGCCGACCGCAATATGATAATTGCCGTGCTAATCTATTCTTTATGTCACAACGAATCGATTACACCCGAAGAAATTCAAAATAAATTCGGAGACGACACTCTTAAACTCGTTTCCGGATTGATAAAAATTTCATCACTGTATAAAAAACAGGCTGCTGTGGAAAGTGAGAATTTCCATAAACTACTTCTCACTTTCGCTCAAGACATAAGGGTTATCTTGATTATGATAGTCGACCGGTTAGGCATAATGAGGATGATTAACCACCACCCCAACGAGAAATTCGTGCATGATATTTCATCTGAAGCCAAATATCTGTATGCACCATTAGCCCACCGGTTAGGCCTGTATAAAATCAAGTCAGAGCTTGAAGACTTGTCGCTTAAATATACCGAACGTGAGACATATACGCAAATAGCCCGGAAATTAAATGAGACCAAGGCTGCACGTGACAAGTATATCAGCGATTTCATCGAACCATTAAAAGTTGCTCTTGACAATACACACCTGAAATACGATATAAAAGGTCGAACAAAGTCTATCAACTCGATTTGGAACAAAATGAAAAAGCAGCACGCCGATGTAGACGATATATTCGACCTGTTTGCGATCCGCATAATAATAGACACACCTTTGAAATCCGAAAAGGCCGATTGCTGGCTTGCATATTCCATAGTGACTGATATGTACACGGCAAATACTGCAAGATTGAAAGATTGGATTTCAAACCCGAAATCCAACGGGTATGAATCCCTGCACATAACCGTGTATGGGCCTCAATCAAAATGGGTAGAAGTGCAAATTCGCACCAAACGAATGGACGAAGTTGCCGAACGTGGACTGGCGGCTCATTGGAAATACAAAGGTATCAAGAGTGAAGGGAGCATCGACGACTGGATGAACAATATTCGCGACATTCTTGAATCTGGCAATACTCCGACTGAACTCATGCGAGATGTAAACATGGATATCTACAATGAAGAAGTATTCGCATTTACACCCAAGGGCGACCTGTTTCGATTACCGGCCGGTGCTACCCTACTCGACTTTGCGTTTGCCATTCATTCAAATGTAGGATGCACTTGTACGGGAGGGAAAGTAAACGGTAAGAATAAGAAAATAACATATAAAATTAAAAGCGGCGACACAATAGAAATATTAACATCATCGGCACAAACACCAAATCCCAACTGGCTGAATATCGTTATTACAAACAAAGCCCGTAATAAAATACGCCAATCCCTCAATGAGCAGACCTCAAAAAATGTAGGGTTGGGAAAAGAATTGCTACAACGTCGTTTCAAAAATCGCAAAATTGATATTGACGAATCTATCCTCACCAAAGCTATAAAAAAACTTGGATATAAAACGGCTACCGACTTTTATATCGACCTTTTGGATAAACTTGATGTCAATGATGTTGTTAACACATATTTATCTATTGCTGAGCCAACAGATCAGTCATTTATTCCCGAGTCGGCCGAAAATTTCACATTTCAGCAACACGCCACAAATGAAATTCCCGAGACCCGCGACATATTAATCATAGGAGATAATATAAAAGGCATAAATTATAAATTATCAAGATGTTGCAACCCTATTATAGGTGATAAGATAACAGGTTTTACTTCATCCGATGGGGCAATAAAAATACACCGTTCCGACTGTAAGAACATGCAACATTTAATGCAACGCTATCCATATCGTTGCATCAATGCTGCATGGTCGGGGAAAATGGGGCAGCAATTTGCTGTTACTCTACGCATCATCGGCAACGATGACATTGGCATAGTCACAAACATAACCTCTCTCATAAACAAGGAAAATGACACATCGTTACGTAGCATTTCCATTGACTCTAACGATGGTATCTTCCGAGGATACCTTGTTATTGGAGTAAACGATACAAAATCATTAAACGAGCTAATTAAGAAAATCAAAACAGTGAAAGGAGTAAAAGATGTACAACGCAGCAATTAAATCGATCTCTATACTTTGTGCGGCTTTAATGCCATTAATAATAGCCTCTTGCGACAACCGGCAGAAGGATGAAGCATCGTCATTATATAATTCTGCCATGAAGCTATACGATACAGAACAGTATGATAGCGTGCTGTCTGTCCTTGATACTTTATACAAAAAATATCCGGCAGAAACCGATATTATAAGAGACGGAATACATTTAATGGCAAAAGCTCAGGAACAAATCAGCATAAAAGGAATTGCCCAAGCCGATAGCGTCATATCTGAGAATGCTATTATTGTAAATGAAATAGCGGCAGACTTTATTGTAATAAAAAATCCCGACCTTGTAGAGAATTATCGTATCTATAAGAATCTAAAGAATAACACATTAATAAACCGTACAGGAATCGAACCGCGCATTGACGATAACGGTGGTATTTATTTAGTTTCATTATTACATGGCAAACCTGTTAAGCACACCAAGTTACGAGTAACCGCTACTGATGGGGACTATGCCGAAACATCATCAGTTCCTTTCGACAATGCACAAAATTATCGTTTCAACAACGATGGCATTAGCAATGAAATGGTTACATTTCATGCTGATGAGTGTGAGGAATTCTGCCGGTTTATCGCCGATAATGCCAATAAAAAACTTAAAATAGATTTCGTTGGGAACAGTTCTTATTCTATCACAGCGCCAACCTATTTAAAAGAAGCAATTGCACAATCATTTAGGTACAGTTCGGCCATTAAAGCCGGTCTAAAAGCGGAAAAAGACAAATTATATTTGACTAAACGAATGGAAATTGCAAAGCGGCAAATCGAACAAACAAAATTATAGATCCTTAGCACGCAACCATTCAAACACATGCGAATATAACGAATACCTTACAGGAATGCTCGATAGAAACAAGTCGTGCATTCCATTTTTTACAATAAATTCTGTAATGTCACTCCCAAGCCTTTTCCCATATATGGAAATTTCTTTAACATCAAGTACTATGTCGGAACACATGGCATCAGAGATTGTCACGACTTGCTCATTAAAACTACGGTCAGAGTGCATCAACAATATAGGAATGTCAATATCGGCCCCACGATGCAATCTGTCTTGAGCCTGAGATATAGCATTAAGCCAACCGGCAGATACGGCTTGCGGCCATTCAAACTTCCATTGTAAATTATAGTTCCATTCCCCTTCATAGCAATCCAAGAGCGTTCGGGCATACATGTTTCCCCCGCCTTGTTTTATGGAAATATCAGGAATGACACGTGCACAAACTTTTATGAATGGTAATAAATAATCTTCGGTCACACAATCAAGATTCATATCCATGAACGGGCTATTTAAAATCAAGGCCCTTATAGGAAATCTTTTATAGTTCGTTTCGGCCAAGTAATACGATGTTATTAAGCCCCCTGTCGAATGCCCCATTAACACTATTGTACTGTTCCCGTCTTCTAATATGATATCAATAGCTGCATTTATATCTGCAAAATATTCTTTCAAATCCCTGACTTCAAACGGCGTTTGCCCTGACATTAAAGACCGTCCATATTTGCGCAAATCTATGGCATAGAAATTATACCCATTATTTACAAATTTGTCACCGAGGTCTTTTTGGAAAAAATAATCGTTATAACCATGCACATATAACACGGCTTTCCGGGTTTGAAAATTACATGTTTGTTTTACAACGGTAGCTTTCACTTTCCCGGAATAATCATCGGGGAACCATATTTCTTTATTAAAATAATTATCGCCCAAATCATCTTGCTCCCATGATTGAGCATACATAGGAATGCAACAAATTAGGCAACATAGACATATAAAAAGTTTGTTCATAATTATCGGTTATTAAACTTCGAGCAGATTGCTCGCTCATGTTTGGCGGGTACCATCTCACTTTGCCGAGGCTATTGCATTAAGGAGTGATGTAAAAACATTGTGAAATTTTATCATTCACCCGTTCTGTCAGCCCCCATTTAGGCTAAAAATGGCGTACAATAAAGAACACTGTACGCCATTGTTTTTAATCTGTATGTACTATAATTACATAATTCCTCTTTCGCGCAATTTCAATTGCCAATTCCATGCCGAGCGCATAGTATCATCTATCGATGTGGTAGCCTTCCAACCAAGGACTTCATTAGCCTTCTTTGGATCGGCCCATACTTTCTCAATATCACCACTGCGACGTCCCACAATCTTGTGCGGAACTTTAACGCCTGTGGCACGCTCAAATGAATTAATCAGTTCAAGAACCGACAATCCCACGCCGGTACCGAGGTTGAAAATTTCCAACTTCTCGTCACTCTTGTCTTCAAGCATTCTTTCAAGAGCCGTGACGTGAGCTTTCGCAAGGTCTACGACGTTAATAAAGTCGCGTATACATGAACCATCGGGAGTATTATAATCATTCCCAAATACGCTTAATTCTTTTCTGATTCCGATTGCAGTTTGTGTCAAATATGGAATCAAGTTTTGAGGAACGCCATTGGGCAATTCGCCGATTTCTGCACTTGGATGTGCACCGACAGGGTTAAAGTATCTCAAGATTATACTTTTTATGGGAGCTCCCGAATTAATATAATCGGTTATGATTTCCTCGGAAATTTGCTTTGTATTTCCGTAAGGAGATGTTGCCTTCTTTATGGGAGCTGTCTCATCAACAGGGTTTTTATCGGGCTCGCCATATACGGTACAAGAAGATGAGAATACTATGCCTTTCGTACCATATTGCGGCATAAGTTTAAGCAGATTAATCAGTGTAGTAAGGTTATTGTAGTAATACAACAACGGTTTTTGAACCGACTCTCCTACTGCCTTACTTGCTGCAAAATTAATGATTCCGTTTATGCCCGGGTTATCTTCAAACAACTTTGTCAATGCAGCCAAATCGGTACAGTCGGCTTTTACAAATACAGGACGTACACCTGTGATGCGCTCGATTCCGTCAAGCACCTCGATGTTGCTGTTTGACAAGTTGTCGATTATAACAACCTCATAACCTGCATTTTGCAGTTCAACAACAGTATGGGAGCCTATATAACCGGTTCCTCCTGTTACTAAAATTTTACCTTTCATGATAATTCAGTTATTTAAAATCAAACAATTTATTCGGATACACTCCTTCCTCAACCAATTTGGCCACATTAGCCATTACCGAAGGCTTGTCGGCTGCGTAAGTTACACCAAACCATGACGATGTGGTATCATATACTTTTACAGATGCGGCTCCCCGGGTAATAAGCTCATTTACCATCGATGGTATATAAAATTCTGTTTTTAGGTCGTTGCCATGTTCTGAAAGAAACTCAACAAATGCTTTCTTTGAATATTCAAAATAATCGGGTGTAAATCCCCACATATTCATAGAAACCAGTGCGTTATCGTCAAGCACGATTGCATTGCCGCTCTCGTCAAGAAAAGAAACGGCACCGCCATCTCTGCGCATAATATGGTGACGCTCGGTTACGGTAGTCAGGAAACCATCGTCCGATATGTGGCACACACCTCTCGAAACCTCTCCGCTTTCACTGAGCGTATTCCCCACACGGAATCCCACCATGCAGTACTCTCCGGTTTTGCCCTCCATGTCGGTTAGAGCCTTTGCGAGTACTCTGAAGCTGTCTTGTCCATAAAAGTCGTCGGCGTTTATTACGGCAAACGGCTCTCTTATGATTTCACTTCCCATAAGCACGGCGTGGTTAGTCCCCCATGGCTTGGTCCTTTCGGGATTTGGAACAAATCCGTCGGGCAATTTGTCAATCGACTGGAAAACCACATCTACTGCAATGTGGTTTTCATATTTACTCAGTATCTTTTCTTTGAAATCCTTCTCGAAATCATGCCGGATTACAAAGACCACTTTTCCAAATCCTGAACGAATTGCATCATATATAGAATAGTCCATTATGGTCTCTCCGTTTGGACCGATGCCGTCCAATTGTTTTAAACCGCCATATCTGCTACCCATTCCGGCAGCCAAGACAAGTAGTGTAGGTTTCATTTATTTATGAAGCATTTAGGTATTATTGTCATCAATAAAATGCATCTTATACAAAAAAGCATCTTCTCATGCAAAGTTAACTATAATTCCTGAAAAGGGGTAAAGCTTTATGCTGTTTTTTATGCGCGCTTTTATGAATTATATTAATGGCATAATTTTTGATGCACTTAAGTTGTACTAATTTTGATTATTATGATACCGTTTGTAATTTTTATTGTAATTGCTTTAGTGAGCTATCTTGTACAAGCTTCACTGAAAAACAAATTTGAACAATATTCGCGCGAACCCATACCTTCGGGCATGAGCGGAAGAGACATCGCATTAAAAATGCTTCGGGACAATGGAATATATGATGTTCAAGTCCGCAGCACAAATGGATTTCTTACTGATTACTATAACCCGATGGACAAAACAGTGAATTTGAGTGAAGGCGTATACAACAGTTGCAGTGTAGCTGCAGCTGCCGTTGCAGCACACGAGTGCGGACATGCCGTGCAACATGCAACACAATACAAATACCTTCAAATGCGTTCCAAGTTGGTCCCCGCAGTAAATTTTGCTTCTCAATGGATGTCATGGATTCTGCTGGCCGGGATTCTCCTCGTAAATACATTGCCGCAAATATTAATAATTGGAATAGTCTTGTTTGCAATTACCACATTATTTAGTTTCATTACCTTACCCGTCGAAATAGATGCAAGCCGTCGAGCCCTTGCATGGCTGAATTCCAGTGAAATAGCAGTTGGGATTAACCATAGTCACGCCGGAGATGCCTTGCGCTCGGCAGCTTATACCTATGTAGTAGCTGCTTTAAGTTCATTAGCCACACTCGTATACTACATAATGATTTTCCTTGGAAGCCGTCGTGAATAAATATTTGTAGCTTTTAAAGTAGAAATAACCAACCTTTTTGTAATTTTGTCCCAAAATACAATTAAATATGGCACAAAAACCGTGTATACCAAAAGGAACAAGAGATTTCTCGCCAGAAGAAATGGCGAAACGCAACTATATCTTTGACACTATAAAAGAGGCTTTTCTATTGTACGGATTTCGTCAAATAGAAACTCCGGCAATGGAAAATTTGTCAACATTAATGGGCAAATATGGAGAAGAAGGTGACAAACTATTGTTTAAAATATTAAACAGCGGAGATTACTTAAAAGATGTCCCCGACTGTAATCTTTCGGAACACGACATCCAACATCTCACCCCTCATATTTGCGAGAAAGGGTTGCGTTATGACTTGACTGTGCCATTCGCGCGTTTCGTTGTTCAACATCGCAACGATATACAATTTCCTTTCAAGCGATACCAGATACAACCGGTTTGGCGTGCCGACAGGCCTCAAAAAGGAAGGTATCGTGAATTTTACCAGTGCGATGCCGATATCGTAGGCAGTGATTCACTGGTTAACGAAATTGAATTGCTGACACTACTCGATTATGTATTCAAACGATTCGGGATAAGAGTCATTATAAAAGTAAATAATCGCAAAATCCTAAGCGGGATCGCAGAACTTATCGGAGCTTCCGATAAAATCGTTGACATAACGGTAGCTATCGACAAAATTGACAAAATAGGCATTGATAATGTCAACCAAGAATTACTTAACAAAGGTATTCCGGAAGATGCCATTGGCAAGTTACAACCATTGCTGCAACTCAAAGGCTCGAATATCGAAAAACTGGATACCCTGAAATCCATGCTCGCAACATCCGAAATTGGATTGAAAGGTATTGAGGAAATGTCATTCATCATCGACAACCTCTCAAAACTTGGAATCAACGCTGATATAGAGGTTGACGTATCACTTGCCCGCGGACTGAATTATTATACCGGCACGATTATCGAAGTTAAGGCTGCCGATGTTGAAATTGGCAGCATTAGCGGAGGCGGACGATACGATAACCTGACGGGCGTGTTTGGCCTGCAAGGTGTTTCTGGTGTTGGAATCAGCTTTGGAGCAGACCGCATATACGATGTCTTAAATGCACTTAATTTGTATCCATCAGATACTGCAACGGGAACAAAGGTAATATTTATAAATTTTGGGACAGTAGAATGCAATGAATGCTTAAAATTAGTCACGACGCTACGTAATGCAGGAATTGCAGCCGAAATATATCCCGAGCCTGTAAAAATGAAAAAGCAAATGGCTTATGCCGATGCTTTAAAGATTCCATTTGTTGCGCTTGTGGGTGAAAACGAAATTGCCAATCATTGCATATCGCTTAAAAACATGTCCACAGGAGAACAAGTCTCCCTGACAATAGGACAATTAATCGAAATGCTAAGATAGCATTCACGGGGCATTGCGTTTCCTCAACTAAAAAAACTTTTCATCATAATAATAGTCGGTTCATTGCGGGACTCCATTTGAGATTTCCCTCAATGAACCTAATTTCATAAATCCATGCATATAGAATTTCATTTTCGCCAATCCTTAAAATCATGGGTTCTACCCATGTCTATGTTAGGTGGAATATTATTGCACGATTATATCGACAAACTATCGACAATTACGCCATATCTAATCTTCACAATGCTAACCATAACATATACCCGATTAGAAATAAAGGAATTTCGGGTAACGGCATTTCAATGGGCACTATTGAGCATTCAATTATTGGGAGGAACGGCATCATATATAGCTCTATTACCCATAGACAGCAACATGGCAGCCGGAGCGTTTATATGCTTCTTTATGCCGACTGCAACGGCGGCACCTGTAATCACCGGCATGTTAGGGGGCAGTATAACAAAAATCGCAACTTATTCCCTACTTTGTAATATGGTTGTTGCCATTAGTGCACCTTCATTTTTAGCGCTTGCCAATGGAGGGAATGTAGATTTTATTTCATCGTTCACTACTATTTGTTCAGAAGTCGTTCCATTGCTATTGATTCCGCTTGCCGTTGCCATTATGCTTAAATATTTTGCGCCACGGGCACACTCGGCTATCGCAAACCATCAAGCCATCTCTTTCTGGATATGGGCCGCATCTTTATTCATTGTCATGGGGCAAGCCGTAAGCCACATGATTAAACAGCCTTTAGAAGAATTTCCCGATATGATATGGTTATCAATAATAGCTTTATGCGTGTGCTGCATTCAATTCTATACCGGGAGGAAAATTGGCAAACGGTATGGAGACAAAATATCCGGAGCACAGGGCCTCGGGCAAAAAAACACAATATTGGGTCTGTGGATGACTTTGACATACTTAAATCCAATAGTATCTGTTGCCCCGGCAGCCTATATTGTATGGCAAAATGCCATTAATAGTTGGCAACTTTACAAAAAGACAAAACACAACACCGCAAGAACATAACATCATGGGGAACTACTACATGTAATACTCCTCATGAATAACCTCACACTTATGGTTTGCCGAATTAAGCAGAATTAATTAATTTAGCATAATCATAAAAATGCCTTTCGTATGGATAACATAAAACAGCTAATTGATGAATTGCGCCAAGAGCTCAATGAGAACAATTATAAATATTACGTTCTAAATGCCCCAACCATATCCGATAAGGAATTTGACGACAAAATGGCACAATTAGAACGACTCGAAAAAGAAAATCCACAATATTACGATCCCTATTCTCCGACACAGCGTGTCGGGAGCGACATTACCAAGTCTTTTAAACAGGTAACACACAATCGTCCCATGTTATCATTGGCCAACACATACTCTGTTGCCGAGGTCACGGAATTCTTTAATCGTGTAAAAAATGCTCTTGGCGACGAACCATTCCAGATTGTTGGTGAAATGAAATTCGATGGGACCTCCATTTCCATTACTTATGAAAATGGACGCATGACACAAGCCGTCACACGAGGTGACGGGTTAAAAGGCGATGATGTAACCGACAATGTAAAAACCATACGCAGCATTCCTCTTCAACTCCGACAAAATTGCAATTATCCGCAACATTTTGAAGTAAGGGGCGAAATATTAATGCCTTGGAAAGTCTTTGATTCATTAAACAAAGAGCGCGAATACAATGAAGAACCCCTATTCGCAAATCCAAGAAATGCAGCTGCCGGCACACTGAAGCTACAGAATTCGACCGAAGTTGCCCGACGAAAACTCGATGCGTACCTTTATTATTTACTTGGCGACAACCTCCCTTTCGACAACCATTACGACAACTTGATGGCAATGAAGGACTGGGGATTCAAAGTGTCAGAAGCCGTTAAAGTATTAAATAGTATCAATGATGTCGAAAACTTCATTGCATATTGGGATAAAGAACGTAAACATCTGCCCGTAGCTACCGACGGACTGGTGTTTAAAGTGAATTCTCTACGCCAACAATTAAATTTGGGCTACACGGCAAAAAATCCCCGTTGGGCAATTGCATACAAATTCCAAGCAGAACGAGAATGTACCAAACTACAATCTGTGTCGTTTGAAGTAGGCCGAACCGGTGTTATAACTCCGGTTGCAAATTTAGAACCTGTATTACTCTCCGGTACAATAGTAAAACGCGCATCATTACACAACGAGGATATCATTCGCAATCTCGACATTCATGATGGCGATATGCTATATGTCGAGAAAGGGGGAGAAATAATACCCAAAATCGTAGGTGTAAACATCGAAAAACGCATTCCCGGCAGTTCTCCCATTAGCTTTGTCTCACATTGTCCGGCTTGTGGCGCGTTATTACGGCGTGTTGACGGCGAAGCCGCATGGGTTTGCCCCAACAAATATAATTGTCCGCCACAAATCACTGGAAAAATAGAACATTTTGTCGGGCGGCACGCCATGAATATTGATGGAATTGGAGAAGAAGTTGCAGAACAGCTTTTTGCTTCGGGGCTTGTAAAAAATATCGCAGATATATACGACCTTGATATTAATAAATTATTATCTCTCGACCGTTTCGGGCTGAAATCGGCGCAACGCATAATGAACGGCATCGCAGAAAGTCGGAATATCCCTTTCGAAAGAGTCATATTCGCCCTATCCATACCGTTCGTCGGAGAAACCGTGGCAAAGAAAATAGCTTTTGCCACAAAAGACATAGACACTCTCATGGATATGAATGTCGAACAACTCTCGGCCATTGAAGAAATTGGAAACAAAATAGCGCAAAGCATCGTCGAATATTTTGCAATACCCGAGAATCGTTCTATTATTGAACGCTTGCGCAATGCCGGATTACAAATGCACACCAATGAAGATGCAACCAATATGTCCGACATTCTGTCGGGCAAAACCATTGTCATAAGCGGCATATTCAACCACCATTCTCGCGATGAATACAAAAAAATAATCGAAGCCAACGGTGGCAAAAATTCCGGTTCTATTTCATCCAAAACATCATTCATTCTTGCCGGAGAGAACATGGGTCCGGCTAAACTCGATAAAGCCAACAAATTAGGAATCAAAATAATAAATGAAGAACAATTCCTGTCAATAATAAATAGTGGCATTGCTGATACAGCACCTCAAATAAGTTAGCCTGCCATAATTTAAATATATTTAACCCATCAATCTTTTGTAGTTTGAACATTATCGGTATCTTTGCACAAGTTTTTCATGGTATTAGATTTAAGGTAAAAAATATTTGTCGTGATGACAAGTATTTTTTATTTTTATACCAACTTTCCAACCAATCCCCAACCAGTCTTATATAAAAAATTAATCCCCGGCATCACTGCCCGGGATCGCTTACCAATTAACCTTTAATACCATTAACATAAACCTAAAAACATGAAACTCCTGCCTCGCGGCATTTGAAATCAGTTACCTAAAAAACTATTACTATGAAAACGATGCAAAGATAGCATATTTTATGTTATAAAACATACTTTTCCGGCACAAACACACACTTTTAACACTATTTTAACCATTCATGCCATAGGATTGATTTTATCAGTGCATTATAAAGCATAAAAGGCAACTCTCAAAATCAAGAGTTGCCTTTTTACACTTTATTCTTTAATTACAGCAGCTTATCCAATTCCTATTAAAGTATGTTGTACCCAAATTGTCAATATACCGCACACATATCCTGCAAGAGCCAATAAAGAGATACGTTTCAAATACCACCAAAACGAAATTTTTTCGAGCCCCATGGCAACTACACCGGCAGCCGAACCGATAATAAGCATACTGCCTCCTACACCGGCACAGAATGTCAACAAGTGCCAGAACAACCCGTCGCTGATAAAATAATTGGCATATACCGGGTCGGCCGCCATTGCCACTTGTGCAGCATCGGTTATCGGATACATATCCATGCATGCGGCTACCAATGGCACATTGTCTATAACCGACGACAACGCTCCGATTATAGTGTTTATGATAAACGGCTCGTGAATAGTCCTGTCGAGGAAATGCGCAATGTCACTCAGTATTCCTGCGGCCTGTAATGCGCCCACCGCCATCAATATCCCGAGGAAGAATAATATCGTTGACATGTCTATGTTCCTTACGGCTTGTGTAACACGCCCTTCAAACGATGGTGCAAAATGATTCTTCTTTACTATTATTTCGGTTATCAGCCACATTACACTTAGTGAAATCATCATCCCTATAAATGGTGGCATACCCGTGAATGTCTTGAATACAGGTACGAAAATTAATGATGCTACCCCGGCGATAAGGACCAACCGACTTAGTTGCGAAGACACTTCTTCGCTCTCCGACCGGGTTTGTCCGGTGGATGTTATAGCCGCCACGGTATTATCTTTTATCATTAAGGATGCCATGTATGCAGGAATAATTGTCGACACCAGACAGGGTACAAACAGATTCACAATCAAATCCAATGAAGTCACATTATCATTCATCCATAACATTATCGTGGTAACATCTCCAATCGGAGACCATGCACCTCCACTATTGGCTGCTATAACTATCACTCCTGCAAAAAGCCAACGATCTTCATTTTCTGTTAGCAATCGGCGCATTAACATTATCATTACTATCGTCGTAGTCATGTTGTCAAGCACCGCCGACATAAAGAATGTAATCACCGACATCATGAACAGCAGCTTTTTCTTATTGTGCGAGTGAATGACATGAGTCACAAAGTTAAACCCTTTATACTTGTCTATTAATTCTACGATTATCATCGCACCTATCAGGAACACCAATATTTCACATGTGTCACCAAGATGCTCGACCAACACCGCATCAATGTTGTCTACCATTCCGGTAAACGCAAACATCGTCCACAACACCCCACCCATCAACAACGCAAAAGTCGCCTTGTTGATTTCCAACAGATGTTCCGTCGCAATCAATAAGTAGCCAATAACAAAGACTACTATCATCGTCTCTATCATATCTTAATACTATTATTGTTTAAATAATGAATCTTCAATTTTCACGATACGGTCGAGGAGATTTATCGCAGGCGGTCGTAGCTGCTTAACGTTTTTTGATCCTTTGAAATTCCTCTTATTGCCAACACGTATGCCACTACTGCCAAGAGGGGCAACAAATTTGAATAATAAAAGTTTATGTCTGTCTGGCCATAAAGTAAGACTACCAAAGATGCCATCAATACCACAGTCAAGACGATGCAAACCGAACACAACGTCTTTTGCAACTTCAAATTCTTAAATTTGAATATGCTCACCAACGACAATGCCGAAATCAAGATGGTTAACGACAGAAACGGCCACATTAACACCTCTTGCAACACATCTGCATCGACAGCATTGCTGACGTCTGAACTTACATACTCGCACCCCGACAAGGATAATTCAATACTATCGGTCCCGGCAATCGGGAAAAAAGCATAACATGCCATTAATATTGCGGCAATGAGCAAATACACGCTCTGCCATCTTTGTATGACCATAAAAATTATTTAATTTGTTTTAGAAATTTACTTTTTTGTCTCCTGTATGCAAATGTACCTTTTTTAATTGTAATATCAAATTTTTCATTTCACATGACACGAGGTGACATGATGCAACTCTTTAGTTTTCAAAAATTGCGGGTATCAGATTTTTTTGTATTTTTGCAAACAGACAAAGGGGTGCCGGATAGGCTGAGATTATACCCTGTGAACCTGAACCGGATAATGCCGGCGTAGGAATTGTTTATAACACACGTACAAATATTCCTCATTACCTATACTCCCCTGCGTCCCCGTCAATGCAAACAAATTCATTGATAATGGACAGCTACTATAAAGTTTTATCAATTGCCGGCTCTGACAGCAGCGGAGGTGCCGGCATTCAAGCCGACATAAAAACATGCTCGGCAATAGGTATATATGGCATGACTGCAATAACAGCCATAACAGCCCAAAACACCACATGCGTAACCGGCGTAATGCCTGTGCCGCCCGAATATGTGTCGAAACAAATCGACGCAGTTTTTGCCGACATCCGTCCGGATGCCGTAAAAATAGGTATGCTGGCAAACAGCTCAATTATTGATGTCGTCGCCGAGCGATTGGAGTTTTATATGCCGCAAAACATCATACTCGACCCTGTGATGGTGTCAACCTCAGGCTGCAAGCTCATCAACGATGATGCAATAAACTCGATGATTACACGGTTGCTACCGATTGCAACACTTGTCACCCCCAACAGGCATGAAGCCGCAATAATGGCCCGACAAGAAATAACAGGCACACCCGAAAACATACTGCAAGCAGCCCGCAGCATTATTGCACTGGGAGCCAAAGCTGTTTTGATAAAAGGGGGACATTTCGACGACAAAAGCATGACCGACTATTTGCTCACGGCACAAGAGCCGGACAACTTAATCGGGTTTAAATCATTTTTTATCGACACGCCCAACACACACGGCACAGGCTGCACCTATTCGTCGGCTATTGCTTCATACCTTGCTCTCGGTTATGATTTGTATGATTCCATAAAAGCCGCCAAGCAATACCTGACCGGTGCTATTGCCGCAGGTGCAGGAATAACAATAGGCAAAGGCCACGGGCCGGTTAACCATTTATACAATCCTTCATCATTAAAAATCCACAAATAATTATGAATATATATATCAACAATAAAGAGTACGCATTGGAGCAGGCAGTCACCATAAGCGACGCTTTAAGCCGAGTGCCTAATATTCCCACCACAGGGATAGCAATTGCACTGAACAACGAAGTAGTTCCCGCAACCGAATGGGGCAAAAAGGTATTGGCGGATGGAGACAAGCTCACTGTCATAAAAGCCTTTTACGGAGGCTGAAACAACTAATTATTGCACCGCTGACGAATGAAACTCATTGCAATAACCCCGGAACAGTCTGTCGAACACGAAAGCACATTTATTTCCGCGATTCTCGAACATGGCTTCGACTATGTGCACGTGCGTAAGCCCGGTTACAAAATGTCGGAAATGCGCAGATATGTCAGTTCAATTCCGGCACAATACCACAACCGGTTAAAACTGCACAGCCACTTTTCACTCATATCTGAGTTTGACATTGCCGGTTTGCACATCAACCGACAGGCAAGTTTGATTCCGACAGGCATAAGTCGTCCCATAAAACTAAGCAAATCGTGCCACGACGTAAACGAGCTGACCGACTTGGGTGAATATGAATATGTCTTTCTCAGTCCGATTTTCGACAGTATTTCAAAACATGGGTATAAAAGCAGGTTTACGCAAGATTCATTGACCGGGACTCTCCATAGTCCATGTGTCAAAGGGGAAATAATAGCCCTTGGCGGGATAACTCCGGATCATCTGTCTGACATTTCCGCAATGGGATTTGCCGGCGCGGCATTCTTGGGTTACCTGTTCAACAGCAAAAGTCTCAATGAGCTAAACGAAAAATTAACGAATATCAAAACATATATACAATGTTACAATTTATAACCAATTCAGCTCTGCCATCGGTTGTCATCGACCAAGCGCAATCAGCCTTGGAGGGTGGCTGCAAATGGATACAGTTACGCATGAAAAATTCTCCGCGCGATATTGTTATATCCACTGCACGCGAATTAAAACAGATCTGCGCCCAATATGGCTGTATTCTGGTAATTGACGATTATGTGGAAATTGCAAAAGAATTGCAACTTGATGGCGTACATCTGGGGAAGAGTGACATGTCGGTTGCCCAAGCCCGCCTAATACTCGGTATGGGAGCAATAATTGGCAGCACAGCCAACACCTTTGAAGACATTCGCAACCTTTCCAAACAAGATACCGATTACATAGGATTGGGGCCGTATAGATATACAACCACCAAGGCAAACCTAAGCCCGATAATTGGGTTAGAAGGTTATACTTCAATTATGGCTGAATGTCGAAGAAACAAAATCTATATTCCCACAGTTGCCATCGGGGGGATTGACTATGATGACATTCCCGATATTATGAATACCGGCGTGAATGGAATTGCCGTGTCAGGAGCCATTACAAATGCACCGGACGCAAGTGCCAAGACTCGACAAATGATTGAATTGCTACAAGACATTATAGACAAACGCTTAAAAAAATAACATAATCAAATATATTAAAATGGATAAACTTAAAATTGGGGATCGAGAATTTTCATCCCGTCTGTTTGTCGGAACAGGGAAATTTTCCTCAAACGACCTTATGGAACAGGCAATCATAGCTTCGGGGTCTGAAATGATTACCGTCGCCATGAAACGCATCAATATGGACAATGATGCCGATGATGAAATGTTAAAGCACATCAACCGGGAAGCCGTTCAATTCTTGCCCAACACTTCAGGTGTGAGAAATGCCGAGGAGGCTGTTTTTGCGGCTAAATTATCACGTGAATGTTTTGGTACCAATTTCATAAAACTCGAAATTCATCCAAATCCCAAATACTTACTGCCCGACCCTATCGAAACGTTGAAAGCTACTGAAGAATTGGCTAAATTAGGGTTTATTGTACTTCCGTATATTCAAGCCGACCCGGTTTTATGCAAACGGCTTGAAGATGTTGGCACTGCGGCAGTGATGCCATTAGGTGCACCAATTGGAACAAACAAAGGTTTAAAGACAAAAGACCTTATAGAAATCATCATTGCCGAAAGCCGTGTCCCGGTAGTTGTCGACGCCGGTTTGGGTGCTCCGTCTCATGCTGCCGAAGCCATGGAAATGGGAGCCGACGCAGTGCTCGTTAATACCGCAATCGCAATGTCTAAAGATCCGGTAAAAATGGCACACGCGTTCAAACTTGCAGTCGAAGCCGGACGTTCGGCATTCCTTGCTGGACTTGGCATCCAATCCAATTATGCAAATGCAAGCAGTCCATTAACAGCTTTCTTAGATTAAAAATTTACATTATGGAAATAAACTACATGAAAGTTGATTCCTACCCGGGATCCGAAAAAGTATACATTGACGGCAAACTGTTCCCCATTAAAGTGGGAATGAGGCGCATCAACCTTACACCGACTGTAACCGTCGACAATGAAGGCAACAAAGTTTTCACCGAGAACCAACCGGTTTATGTTTACGACACAAGTGGCGTATACACCGACCCCAATGTAAAAATAGACATCAACAAGGGGATAAACAGAATACGCGAGCAATGGATTGAAGAACGCGGAGATACCGTCAAGCTCGAAAACATAACTTCCGAGTATGGCAATCGTCGCCTTAACGACCACACCCTTGATGCAATTCGTTTCCCCATAAGACATCGACCGTTAAAATCGCGCGATGGCAAGCATGTCACACAAATGGCCTACGCCAAAGCCGGTATTATCACGGCAGAAATGGAATATGCAGCTATCCGCGAGAACATGAACAACGAAGCTATGGGCATAAAAACACACATTACGCCCGAGTTCGTAAGGCAAGAAATCGCAGCAGGCAGGGCAATTATACCGGCCAACATTAACCATCCTGAAGCCGAGCCTATGGTGATTGGCCGTAATTTCCTTGTCAAACTTAACACCAACATTGGCAACTCTGCCCTATCTTCATCAATCGAAGAAGAAGTCAACAAAGCAATTTGGAGTTGCTATTGGGGAGGTGACACTCTCATGGACCTATCCACAGGTGACAACATACACGAGACACGTGAATGGATAATACGTAACTGCCCTGTTCCGATGGGGACAGTGCCTATATACCAAGCCCTCGAAAAAGTAAATGGCCGCGTACAAGACTTGACATGGGAAATTTATCGTGACACGCTCATAGAACAATGCGAACAAGGCGTTGACTACTTCACGATACATGCAGGCGTGTTGCGTGCCCATGCCGAACTTATATCTTCGCGTCTCACCGGGGTGGTTTCGCGTGGTGGCAGCATCATGTCGCAATGGTGTGTCCTGCACAATCAGGAAAGTTTCTTGTACGAGCATTTCAGCGATATATGCGACATTCTGAATCAATATGATGTGGCAATTTCTCTCGGCGACGGAATGCGACCGGGCTGTATACATGATGCCAACGACAAAGCTCAATTCATGGAACTTGACGTACTTGGTGAATTAACCAAGATTGCATGGGAAAAAGACGTTCAAGTGATAATCGAAGGGCCAGGGCATATTCCAATGAATAAGATTCGCGAAAATATGGACCGACAACTTTCGGCATGTCACGAAGCCCCGTTCTATACACTTGGCCCACTGACTACAGATATAGCACCGGGGTATGACCATATCACATCGGCAATAGGTGCCGCCCAAATAGGATGGTATGGGACTGCTATGATATGCTACGTCACACCAAAGGAACACCTGAGCCTGCCAAACCTCGAAGATGTTCGCAACGGTGTCATTGCATATAAAATTGCCGCACACGCCGCTGACCTCGCAAAGGGATTTCCCGGAGCGCAACTGCGCGATGACGCAATGAGCAAAGCTCGATATGAATTCCGATGGAAAGATCAATTCAATCTATCTCTCGACCCGGCCCGTGCCCGTCAATATTATGTTGAAACACATAACGACAACAACAAATTTTGCACAATGTGCGGGCCAAACTTCTGTGCAATGCGCATTTCGCAATCGGTTTCTAATGAAATATGTAAAGAACAAAAATAAGAATGTTTTCTGAAATATTAGACAAAATTGATTGGGACGAAACCTCCGACAAGATTTTAAGCAAAAATCATGTCGATGTTGAAGAAGCATTGCATAAAGAAAATCTGAATGTCGATGACTTCATGGCACTCGTCTCCCCGGCTGCTGCTGCTTATCTTGAACCGATGGCCCGGCTATCGCAATTTTATACGCAAGAGCGTTTTGGCAAGGTAATAAGCATGTACATTCCGCTATACCTTAGCAATGCCTGCACCAATTTTTGCGTATACTGCGGCTTCCAGTTTGGAAACAAGTTTAAGCGCACCACACTGACAGAGGAACAAATAAAAGCCGAATGCGAAGCTATCCGGCGATTGGGCCCGTTTGAAAATCTGTTGATTGTCACCGGCGAATTCCCTTCGGTTGCAGGCGTTGACTATCTTGAGCGTGCATTACAGATTGCACGCCCCTACTTCAACAACCTCACAATCGAAGTGATGCCCTTGAAGCAATGCGACTATGAAAGGCTCACCCATTCAGGGTTGAACGGGTGCGTATGCTTCCAAGAAACATATCATCGCGACAGGTATAACATATATCACCCACACGGCATGAAGTCAAACTTCGAGTGGAGGTTGAACGGATACGACCGGATGGGAGCGGCCAAATTACACAAAATAGGAATGGGGGTATTAATTGGGCTTGAAGATTGGCGCACAGATATTACAATGATGGCATATCACCTGCGTTACCTTCAAAGAAACTATTGGGAAACGCGGTATTCTGTTAATTTCCCCAGAATGCGACCGGCCGAGGGACACTTCCAGCCAAATGTAATTATGACAGACAAAGAACTGGCACAAATAACATTCGCATTCCGCATCTTCGACCACGATGTTGATATATCCTATTCCACTCGCGAAAGCCCCGCTTTCAGGGAAAACATGATGAAACTCGGGGTAACCTCCATGAGCGCAGGCAGTCGCACCGAACCCGGCGGATATGTAAAAGCACACCAAGCATTAGAACAATTTGCCGTTAGCGACGAACGGTCGCCTCAAGATGTCAGCGACGATATACACCATCTTGGATATGAAGTCGTATGGAAAGACTGGGACAAAATATTTGATTAAAAAATAGCGTGCGCACCATACCGCACAAGCATGAACGCCAATAAAAGAGGAGCCTTGTGCCCCTCTTTTATTTTTATGAATCACCCCAATATCGAGCCAACTTTGCATGTTGTTATTTTTTATTTGTATTTTTGCAAAATAATAGCAACCTGCTTTACGTACATAATACGGCAATTAATGGAAAAAAAATATATATATTTCCTCGCATTTATCATTTCTGCACTAAGTTTGTCTCCCATTTGGGCTAAAGATGCGGTAATTGAGCCATCTTACGCATGGACTATATCCGAGCCCCTTGGCCTTAGGTATACATCCACAATCGATACATTACAATATAATTACTACCAGCAGGCCATTCCTTCAATGGTCAGCAAAGCCTATGCCACCACCGGGAACCTTGGTGCCGAAGGGCAGGACCAGATTTTTTTCGACCGTTCCCCTGTTTCAAATTTCTTCTTTGAAGATGCCCTTAATGCTTGGATACCTTCAATAAAAACGCAAAAATATTATAATACGAGAATTCCCATGACAATCCTCTCCTACAATACGGGTGGAACAAGCGACAATACTCAAGACCGCTTGTCGGCCATATTCTCGGGAAATGTCAACAAGGCCATTGAAGCCGGAGCTGCCATGGACTACATCTATTCCAAAGGTACTTATAGCGGGCAATCTACATCCGATTTCACATGGCGAATATTCGGCTCATACACAGGCGACAGATACGAACTTCAAGCATTCTTTAACAGCTATAACTTCTTAAACAAGGAAAACGGTGGAATAGTTGACGATAGATACATAACTGACCCGGCTGCAGTACAGGGAGGTTCGACTACTGTCAACAATCAAACTATACCCACCAATCTTTCAAATGCACATTCAAGGGTATACGGTACAGAATTATATTTAAACCACCGTTACAAAGTTGGCTATTATGAAAACCACCGGGATTCGATAACCGACACAATTATCAGCCGCACATATATACCGGTTACCAGTTTTATCTGGACCATGAATTACAAGAGCAACCGGCATCTGTTTCTCAGCACCGGAGCAGAAGACACTACATATTTCGACAATACATATTTCACATTACAAGGGACCAACGATGAAACAAGCTACTGGAAACTATCAAACACATTAGGCGTATCCATGCTTGAGGGATTTAACAAATATGCAAAATTTGGTCTTGCCGCTTATGTGACACATGAATTCCGCAAATATACCCAATATTCCGATGCCATTGAAACATCTTCTGCCGAAAGTGGGTTGCTGACGCCATTGCCACAGTATTCAATACCCCATACATTCTCAGAGAACTTGATATGGGTCGGGGGACAACTTACCAAGCAACGCGGCTCTTTAATCACTTACAATGCAACTGCACAATTTGGTTTGGTAGGGTCGGTAGCCGGTGATATTGACGTATCGGGTGACATATCCACTAAATTCCGATTGAAAAGCGATAGTGTGAAAATTACCGGATATGGTTACTTTAAGAATAAATCAACACCATATTTTATAAATAATTATATTTCAAACCATTTTATCTGGCAAAATGATTTTGGGAAAGAACGACGTGTGCGATTCGGTGGCATACTCGACTTTCCTCTCACACGGACAAAAGTTAATGTGGGAGCCGAGAACATTCAAAACTTCATTTACTTCAACAATTCAGGAGTGCCGGCTCAAAACGGCGGGAATATACAAGTTTTCAGCGCAACGTTAGACCAAAACTTCAAATTTGGCATTTTCAATTGGAACAACTCAGTGACATACCAAACGTCTTCTGACGAGAACATTCTGCCCCTGCCAAAACTTTCGGTATATTCCAATATGTTCCTGCAATTTACAATCGCCCGCGTCCTACACGTACAATTTGGCGTTGATTGTAACTATTACACACGCTATTATGCACCGGCATACAACCCGGCCATAATGGCATTCCATACCCAACACGAAAAAATGTGCGGTAACTTTGCTTTCATGAATGCTTATGCCAACATGAAGCTGAAAAAAACGCGATTTTTCGTAATGATGAGCCATATTAACGAAAGTTTCATGGGGGGAGAATATTTTGCTATCCCTCATTATCCATTAAACGGCATGAAATTTCAAATGGGTTTATCTGTTGATTTCGCAAATTAAATATCATAAATCTCCTCTCCTATATGTCGACAAGCAATTTCGCAAAACCCAAAAAGGGAAATATGGCAATTTACATTATATTGATTATAATCGTAATTGCCTCCATGGTCGCACTAAAACAGTGTCCCGGCAATATGCGGCATGAAGTGCAAACTAATAGCGTTAACGACACCATCAACGTTGCAATTGAATATTCACCACTGTCTCTATATACATATAACGACACTTTGGGCGGATTCAGTTATGACTTTATGAGAATGGTTGAAAAACACTCAGGATATAAGTTTATTTTTCACCCTTTTGTAAAACTTGAAGATGCATTAAAAGCATTAAACAAACATGAATATGACATGGTTATTGCTCAATTCCCAATTACAAAAGAGAACCGGGATAAATATCTGTTTTCCAACGCACTGTACCTTGACAATCAAGTACTGATACAACAAAAAGACAGCTTAGGCAATGTTCCAATAAAATCTCAACTTGATATAGCTAATGATACCGTATACATTGTAAAAGGCTCACCTATGCGCTCAAGACTTGAAAATCTAAGTCATGAAATTGGTGATACCATATATATTATTGACGACAACAACTATGGCCCCGAGCAATTATTCCTTCGCGTAGCCACCGGAGAAATAAACTATGCCGTAATCAACGAAGCCATAGCAATAGAGTTATCGGAACAATATCCCGATATAAGTTATGAAACAAAAATAAGTTTCACACAATTTCAACCTGTTATTTTAAGAGAATGTGACACAGTATTGTGCGACAGTTTAAACAATTGGATCGAGGCTGTAAAGCAATCTGCCGCATTCCAACCACTTCACAACCGATATTTTTAGAAACTTCTTTGATTTTTTTGTTCAATGCAAAAAAATCTTCTGTATAAATTCAAAACAGTTTCTTAATCTCAATTTTATTTTTCAATCACAGCCCAGAAACCTTCCAGTTTCTCACTGTCAAGTAAAACCTTGTACCACAATCTGTCATCGGTTTCTTTTAGGATACGGCAACTCAATATATCATATTCAACGCCATTTACTTCTACTCTCGAGACAGTTTTATCCGAAGTGTGAAACAAATTCACGCTCTGAGCTGTGTCAATATCGACAAATTCGATATATCCTCCCCCTTTTATAATCATATTCCCGGTTCTCCATATACAAGAGATATGCCGCTTCCTTTTACCCTTACTGTTGCATCATTTAACTTTTGTTCATCGTCTATCAGCTTTTCCTTAACTATTACTCTACAAGCGATGTCGTTGAATTGAGATAAAAAGATTACATCTGTCTCCCCCTCGGCGATTGCAGTTATTACAGCTTTCCGCCCTTCCCTATTTGCCACTGCCACATTCTCATTTTGGCTTTCTACCGCAAACTCCAGTTCTCCCGAGACATATATTATAGCTGTATCTCCGGGCTCAATCTCAACAAGACGGTTGGACAATGAGAATTCTATTGTTGAATCTTGACTGAACCATGTCTTGTCGGAACATGCAGACATAGATAGAATCATGGCCAACATATATAATATTTTATAATACAAGCCCCTCATCATTCTATTTTTATTACGACTTTACCTTCTTCCGATGACGACACAAATTTCAATTCATGCAGACCTACTCCAAGCTTATTAGCTTCGATACATTGCCCTTCCACAGTATGGCCATCAACACTCCAGACCGCATCATCCGATACATAACGGCATCTCAACCATATTATATCGTCTGTTTTATATTCCGATTGCAAGAAACCATTTTCGGCACCTTGCCCACCATCCATATCAAAAGGTGTGTCTACCATATTACCCCACAAGTGTTCTACTATTTCAGGATAATCAATTAATGGATTTCTGTTCCCTTGCAATTTGTATATCGCTTCATTGCGATTTCGCTCTTTTTCATCTACTGGGTCAAGATTGTGCCACGCAAGAGCAACCGAAATAAACAATTCGCATAACACCGGATATGAATCGGCTCCATATATATTCCACGATCTACTGCCAACCCAATCGAATTCCCCACCATAGCAAATTGCCACATACATCAATACTCGGGCTATATCACCTTTATACTCATCACATGGCTCGTATGCATCTAATATAGTTCCCATTAAATCGGCCTTCCCCACTCGTAACGCCCCATTGTCATATTCAACATTATAAACATTCCACGCAAATAGGTTTTTTATATATTCGGCAACGTCCAAATTACAGGGATATAAATTATGTATATCGAGCGATATGTCGGCATTGTCTGCATTTGCAACGCCAACCCACCCCGACGGCACAATCCGGCAAAATCCCATTCCACATGGCACATTATTGGTATCACTAAATTTTATATGCTCGGGCGAAAACATGTCCCACACACTACCGTCATCGCGAACATCTATTTCCTTGAATATATTCCATAACACATCATTATCCAATTGAGGCATTGCATTATTGTGATTACGGACAAGGTTCCTTAGACCAACCATTAAATCTTTTCCCGACAATCCATTCAATGACTTTGGATAATATCCGTCAATTGCGGCATTGACATTCAAATTCCAACCTGCTATAATTACTGCAATTATGATTCTCAGTATTACATTCCTGTCCATTGCAATTATGTTTAAAGTACCGGACTTAAAAGCCTCACGAGAGATTCACAACATTTTTCATAAACAGGCCGATTGCGCCAAATGCTCGGTAATACTCTCAAACAATTTCTTTGATCCGACAAGAAAACGTCAGCCATTTGTTTGTTTACCATTGAGTCATATATAAATATATTGCACTCAAAATTATGTTCAAAACTCCTGAAGTCAAAATTCGTTGAACCTGTCGTGAAAAATTCATCATCCACCAACAATGTTTTTGCATGCAGCATTCCACTGTTATACAAGTAGATTTTTATCCCGGCCTTTATGCACTCCGATATGTAAGAAAACGATGCAAGACGCAACATAGCCGAATCAGACCTGCGTGGAATCATTATCCTTACATCCACTTTTGAAAGAGCGGCAGCTTGCAAAGCTTTCAACAGGCTCTCGGTGGGCAAGAAGTATGGAGTCTGTATATAAATGCGTTGCTTGGCGTTACCTATGATTTTCAAGAAAAGCATCAATATGTTTCCCCATTGGCTTGTAGGACCGCTCGACACTAATTGCACACCCACCTCTACCCCATCGGGAACGTTGACATAAGGTGTCGTAGCCTCTTCTGTCAATAACGGTTGCCCCATGAAATTCCAGTCAACCGCAAAATTATATTGCAGCCCTGCGACGGCTGGCCCTGTAATGCGCAGATGTGTGTCGCGCCAATGCCCGAAACTAAGTCCTTCGACATAACGGTCGGCAATATTCATGCCGCCGATATACCCAAGTTTGCCGTCTATTATCGAAATCTTCCGGTGGTTGCGCCAATTTATTCTTGTCGCTAATTGTGGGAATGTCACTTTCATGAAAGGCAAAGCCATGACACCATTTTCACGCATCTCGGCAAAAAAACTGTCTTTTGCCTTGAACGAACCCACATGGTCATATATAACCCTCACTTTTACCCCTTCTTTGGCTTTTGCAACAAGCAGGTCGCGTATTTCATGCCCGAGTTTGTCGTCTTCAAAAATATAAAATTGTATGTGTATAAAATTCTTTGCTCCGGCAATGTCTTGCTTGAATCGGGAAAATAGTTTGTTGCAATCGGTAAACACTTCCACTTCATTTCCCGGAAAATACCTTGCGCCGGTAAGCGATTTGGCCAGCCGTATTTCTTGCCTGCATTCCACACTCAACGGCAACTGTTCCTCATCTATTATTTTAAATGGCTCGATACGTTGCAGTTTCTTCTTGTTCTTATTGGATATAAGCCGCTTGCTTTTCATACTTCGTCCGAAAAATGCATAAAGCACCAACCCGATTACAGGCAAAAGCAATAGCACTGTTATCCAAGCCAACGATTTCACGGGATTGCGGTTTTCGGATATTACTACGCCAATAATACTGAATACCGTTATTGTATATACAACGGCAATCGCGATAAAAGTCCATTCCGAAAACGACATATTCATGGCTTCACAAGAATTTCATAGCTAAGTTAATAAATTTTCTATATTAAAAATTATGTTTGTTATAATTTTTATCAATATTCAAATAAAAAGGAATCCGGCATTTATAAATGCACAGATTCCTTCTTTTCGACTCTATAGATAATCCTATTTATTATCCACACTTAGATGTTCCGCAAGACGTACATATCAAACAACCTTCTTGATATATCAAGGTTTCTTGTCCGCACTTGGGACATTTTTGCCCGTTTACCTTATATCCATTTGGCAGATATTTTTTCAAGGCTCTTTCCACACCCATCTTCCATGTATTGATCGACTGGTTGTCAAGTTCGAGGCTTCCGATCAATTTAAGCACTTGGTCGATAGGCATACCATAACGCAACACGCCCGAAATAAGCTTTGCATAATTCCAGAATTCGGGATTGAATTTCTCCGACAATCCTTCAATTGTGGTCTTATAACCGCGTTTGTTGATAAACTGGAAGTCATAACGCTTGTTCCCTTGATCATCCACTGCCTTGATTATTTTACCTTTTGTCACCGATTTCGGGCAGAAGATACCTTCATCGTCATCGGCCAATCCTGTAAAGATTTCGTATGGACGATTATTTATAAGCCCTATGAACGCAATCCATTTTTCCTTGTTGTTCTGGAATCTGACAACATCAGCTTCGAGCTCAATGGGACGTTTCAATATATGTTCCTCGTCGGCAATATAGTGCCCTTTCTTTTCTTCTTTCTTGGTCGACAACAATACACCTGAACGAGAACCGTCACGATAAACCGTACACCCTTTGCAGCCCACTTTCCATGCTTCTACATAAAGTTCGTTAACCAACTCTTCTGAAACATCATTCGGCAAGTTTATAGTAACACTTATTGAATGGTCTACCCACTTCTGTATACGTCCCTGCATGCGCACCTTAGCAAGCCAGTCAATGTCGTTGGAAGTAGCTTTGTAATATGGCGACCTCGCAACTATATCGTCAATTTCGGCTTGGCTGTAGCTATCCTTGGCTTCAATGCCCACCGATTTCATCCAAGTAATGAATTTATGATGGTATACGATGTATTCCTCGAAGCTGTCGCCGGTCTCATCTGTATAATCCACTCTTGCATCCGGATCATTAGGATTAACTTTACGACGACGTTTATATACAGGCAAGAAAACGGGTTCTATCCCCGATGTTGTTTGGGTCATCAAACTTGTTGTTCCTGTCGGTGCTATGGTCAAGCAAGCAATATTGCGACGCCCATATTTCACCATTTCTTCATACAATCCCGGATCGGCTTCTTTCAACCTGTTCACGAATGGGTTATTACGTTCCCGTTCTGCATCATATATTTCAAATGCACCACGTTCCTTGGCCATCACCACCGAAGAACCGTATGCAGCTATGGCAAGTGCCTTATGAACACTTTCCGAGAAATCTATGGCTTCGTTGCTACCATAAGTGAATCCCATCGCCGCAAGCATATCTCCTTCGGCCGTAGTTCCCACCCCGGTTCGGCGGCCTTTCAATGTTTTATTCTTAATTTTTTCCCACAAGTGAAGTTCTGTTTCCTTGACTTCCATGGTTTCGGGGTCGCTCTCTATTTTATTAATGATTTTATCGATTTTTTCCATTTCAAGATCGATAATATCATCCATTAACCGTTGTGCATACGCAACGTGTTTCTTGAAAAGATCGTAATCAAATGAAGCTTTGTCGGTAAACGGATTATTGACGTAGGAATACAAATTAATAGCAATCAACCGACAACTGTCATAGGGGCACAACGGAATTTCTCCACATGGATTGGTCGATATGGTCTTGAAACCAAGGTCGGCATAACAATCGGGGAGCGATTCCCGTATTATTGTATCCCAAAACAAAACACCCGGCTCCGCACTTTTCCATGCATTATGGACAATTTTATGCCATAAGGCCGATGCTTCAATTTCTTTTTTATACTTTGGGTCGTTAGATTCCGTCGGATATTGCTGGGTATATTTATCACCATTTATGGCGGCTTTCATAAATTCATCATCAATCCTTACCGACACATTAGCACCCGTCACACGGCCTTCTGTCATCTTTGCATCAATAAAGGCCTCTGAATCGGGATGTTTTATGCTGACCGTCAACATTAAGGCTCCCCGACGGCCATCCTGCGCCACTTCGCGAGTCGAATTGGAATATCTTTCCATAAATGGAACCAATCCGGTCGAAGTCAATGCCGAGTTTTTCACAGGTGAACCTTTTGGACGGATATGCGACAAGTCGTGCCCGACTCCTCCGCGCCGTTTCATCAATTGCACCTGCTCTTCATCTATCTTGATTATCCCTCCGTAAGAATCGGGATTCCCATCAAGGCCAATGACAAAGCAATTAGAAAGAGACCCCAATTGATAATGGTTCCCAATTCCTGCCATAGGGCTACCTTGGGGAACAATGTATTTAAATCCTTTCAGCAACTGAAATATTTCATCTTCCGACATGGGATTGGCATACTTTTGCTCAATTCGAGCCAATTCCGATGCCAATCGATGATGCATGTCATCGGGAGTCAATTCATAAATATTGCCAAAGGAATCTTTCAAAGCATATTTGCTTGTCCACACACGTGCAGCAAGTTCATCACCTTTAAAATAATCCTTAGTTGCGGCATAGGCTTCTTCGTAAGTATAAATTTTTTCTTCCATGATAATGCTGTATATTTGCAACAATTATTTCACTTCGCAAAGATAATACAATTACAACAATACAATAAACATTATCTCATTAATTTTTCCACAAGTTTTCCATTTTAAAATCTATTTCATTGGTTATTAATATATTACAATTTAATCCACTCGAAATAGTTTCACTTTTACGAAAACTCCATATCTACAATAATCGCAAAACAATATTATATAGCATATTTTTATCCACCCGACATTACCCTTGTATTATTTATTTTACTTATTTTTGCATCAGCAAATTTATCGACTATGAAAATTTTAATTGGCATCATAACAGCATTCATAATCTCAATTTCCACCATATCGTGCAGCAAAGAATTCAAAGTTACTTATTTGGAAATATGCCCGACTGAATTAACCACTACTGTCGACGACACAACACAACTCACATTCTCGATTGTATATGAAGGTGGTGATTTTGAAGATCCGAACCTGATTCAAGTCAGGTGGGAAACTTCCGATGCCGACATTGTCGAAGTAAACGATTCCGGCAAAATCATAACAAAAGCCATCGGGCTTGCCGATGTTACCGTATTTTGTCAAGACATGAGTTCTACTTGCAATGTGACGGTAATCGACACCACAACAACCCAATCTCCCGCATATTAATATTTACGTTCTTATACCAAATTTATTTTACCGAAGAATTCCGGACGATGGAAATCGGGGGTGGGTGTATTTATCGGAGCCCAACTTAAATAATGTGGCAAACTCATCTTCGCCCCACATTTATAAAAATTGCCAAGTATGTAATCAGGCAGATTAGATGCATCAATTCCTATTAATGAATATGGAATCGCCACTGTGAGATTCCAAGCAAACACTCCTTCCATTTCCTCAAAAGGACGTGTTCCGCACGAGGCATAACGCCTTATAGTTGATATTTCTTCATCGGTTAAACGTGTGGGGGAAGTTCGTTCAACACGATGAGAAGCATTCACAGTACCAATACAATTAAATTCAAAATTCCAGTATTCTTTGCTATCAGGCAACTTCATGAAAAATTCCACACAACTGTCATCGGCAACGGGTGAATTATTCTTATAATTTACTGCACGCAGATAATTTCCTCTGACAAAAAAATCTATGAATATTGCACTGTCTGATCTTCCGATGGTAAAAATCGTAACAGGGTGGTACGGATATTCATCGGCCCAATTCCTACACGCTATTGAATATTTTTCAGCTTCTAATTCCAAAAAATCGCCAACTTCTTCAATCCTTATATCATTTAATTGAGGAAAATATTTCACATTAATTTCGTTGATTTTTTCCATGACATTTTTTCTTTTTCGTTATCCTATGATATATAATTATTTACTCCCATAGCCAATCCGACAAGCGACATAATTAAAATTATAGCGCCTATAATCCTGTTTACAAGCCACATACTGCGCAAATTAAAATGAGCCCTAACTGCATTTACAAATAGTGTAATTACAAACCACCATGATATGGCTCCGACAAATATGAACAGATAGCCTAACATATAGTGATATATGCTATAATCCGGCAACATAAAGTTAAACCGCGCAAACAGGCCTATTATCAAAAACAAAATCAACGGATTGGAAACAGTAAACAAAAATCCGGTGATTAAATCTTGTACATAATTTTTCTTTTTATCTCGCAATTTCTTCAACTCCCTTACGGGATTCCGCCTCAATAAATATATTGCAAATATAAGCAACACTATACTTCCGGCTATTTGTAACGGATTCTGATTCGTCTCAATGAAATCGATAACCATCGACAGGCCCAATCCGGCTAACAGCGAATACAACAAATCAGAAGCAGCCGCACCCAATCCGGTATAAAAACCGGCCCACCGGCCCTTGTTTAATGTACGTTGTATACACAACACGCCCACCGGCCCCATTGGAGCAGAAATCAAGACACCTATTGCAAAACCTCGCAATATTATGTATAGGAATAACTCCATTTATATACGTTTCTCTGTTCTTATGCAAAGATACAATTTTTTCTTATAAAGAGTTTCCGTTATATCATTATATACAATAGAAAGCCTGTGCTCTATCTAAAAATTTCATATATGCAACCATTATATGTTATTTCACAAAATCAGTTTTTTATTACCTTTGTCCAATATACCACATCTAAATCCAATATGACAAGGCTAATATCTACAATAATTACTTTTTTCATAACATGCTCGTTAACATTTGCACAGAGCCACTATTCGACTTACCTAAACGATTTCAGTCCATTTATGCAGCAGGCTGAATCGCATGAAAGCTGCAATGTGCATATTTCAGACAAACGTCTCATCATAGACAACAAATTCTCTAAAGACATTATAATCACCGACACAATATCAACGGGGATTAATAAATTTAAGTTTTATGTGCGGTTTGCAAACCTAAACAACCAAGAAAACAAACATTACGAGTACACCGACCTTAATGACAACACAATTAAAAAAACATCAGAAACGACACATGGCATAGTATGGGGTTATACCAACGAGGAAAATTTTTATGCCGTGCTACTGAATTGCCATAACTCAAATCCTCATGACGATTTATTCGATAATCGTTATATGAGTGTGAATATCGTAAAGGTATCCAATGCTTCAATGACAATACTGAAAACTCTGGACCTGAATGATAACGTTAACCTGTATGACGGGTACAACACACTCAATGTCGAATACGACGGAAATACAACATCCATTGCCATCGGAAACAAATCTTTACGCTATATAGCACAATATAATGATATCATATATGCGCCCAACGCCCAATATGGATTGTTTGCCGGTCCGGCTGCAAAAGTTGCCGTGGAACGAATCGCATTACGCTACAGCCCAATCATGAAGTATCGATTAAGAACTGACTGGACTCTACAGTCACTCAAAAAACATTTCGAGCAATCAACAGACCCTTGCGAAGGTTTCTGGACTTTCTTTGACAAGGAGCTCAGTGAAGACCGGTTGAAACTTGGAGGCCGATACACAATTGCACTCGTGAACAACGGCAATGGATACGACATAATATATGTCGACGGAGCCAAAGTGAACAATCATGACTGGTCTTGCGGAATGCTTAAAGGGCAAATATCGCCCACCCAATTTATCGACAACTTCAGTCTCGTTTGGTATGATGCAATGATGAAACCTTTCGTTAATGACGTTTACGCCACAATTGAAAATTACACATTATTATCATTGTACTTCCCTGCACAAAAAAGTTGTATACGTTTTGCCAAATCTATCGGCCGTTGAATTCACAAAAATAATTACTCAGGCATAGTTTTTTGAAGACAGGGAACCATATATCCAACAAAAATGCTTATTTTTATCAAAAAATTTCACTACACTGTAATCCAACTAATATCAAATAACTTATGAAGCTAACATTTTATATCGATTACCGAACCAATTGGGGAGAATCGGTTTATTTGGTAAGCTGTAATTCCATCGCTGACGAAGAAAACCATTTGATAAAAATGGATTTCGACGGGATAAGTACGTGGTCCTACACGTTGACTCTTCCCGACTCGATGAAAGAATTCACTTATTGTTACATTGTAAAGTCTGATTTCAACACAAACGTAAGGCATGAGTTTGGCAAACCGCACTGCTTGATGCTGTCAAATGAGGTAGACTGCGAAATTCATGACATCTGGCAAGATGCTCCCGACGACAAGTCATTTTATTCCTCGGCATTCACTCAAGGAATTTTTTCGAGAGAAAAAGTCAAAACCCCTATTATTGGGAACAGTGGCGAAATATTATTTCGCATTAATGCCCCGGTAATAAAACGTGACGAAACACTTGCCGTATCGGGCAGTTGCGAAATCCTTGGAGAATGGAATCCTCAAAGAGCTTTAATCTTAAACGATTATAGTTTCCCTCAATGGTTCTTCAGCATAAATGTCGCCGACATAACTGCTCCATTTGAATATAAATTCCTTATTCTTAAGAAAGACACACACGAAGTTGTGGCTTGGGAAAACCGAAACAACCGTTATTTCGACCCCGTTGCATATAACATAGGCAAAGGGTTGACATTTATAACATTACACGAATTCTGCAATCCTTTGCCAAATTGGAAAGGTGCAGGTACGGCAATTCCGGTATTCTCTTTGCGCTCAAATGAAGACTTCGGTGTCGGAGACTTCTATGATTTAAAGAAAATCATTGATTGGGCACAACTTACGGGGCAGAAATTTATCCAGATATTGCCTATTAACGATACAACAATGACGCATACTTGGGTCGACTCGTACCCCTACAGTGCAAACTCCATATTTGCACTTCACCCCATGTTTTTGCGCCCCGATGCCATTGGCAAACTTAGCGATGAAGAACGCCTTGCACAGTATAAGGAAAAAGCCATAGAGTTAAACAGCCTTCCCGAAGTTGACTACGAACAAGCCAACGAATGGAAACTAAAGTATGCTCATGACCTATATGAACAATATGGCACCGAAACTTTTGAATCCGATGGATTTAAAGAGTTTAAATCAAAAAATGAATATTGGCTTAAACCTTATGCCGCATTTTGCTTCCTGCGAGACACAAAAGGGACTGCCGACTTTTCTCAATGGGGATATTACTCCTCGTATGACGAAAAAACTATAGATAAATTGTGTACGGAAAATTCACACGATATATACTTTTTCTATTTCATACAATACCACCTCGACAAGCAACTTAGCGAAGTGCGCAACTATGCACATTCCAAAGGTATTGTATTAAAAGGAGACATACCTATCGGAATTGACCGCGAAAGTGTCGATGCGTGGGAAAATCCCCGACTGTTCAACCTTGATTGCCAAGCCGGTGCACCGCCCGATGACTTCTCAATCCTCGGGCAGAATTGGGGGCTTCCCACATACAATTGGGAAGAGATGAACAAAGATGGATTCAAATGGTGGAAAAATCGTTTCCGCAAAATGGCTGAATACTTTGATGCTTACCGCATTGATCACATCCTCGGGTTCTTCCGCATTTGGCAAATCCCAATGACAGCCACACACGGGCTTTTGGGAACTTTCTACCCCGCCCTGCCATTCTCTGAAGATGAGATGCGCAACCAATATGACTTCTGGCTTGACAAGGATTTGCAGACCACTCCATACATTATGGATTATTTCTTGAACGACTTCTTTGGTGAATATACCGAAGAAGCTAAAAACCGATTCCTATACGTCAAGTCCCCGGGACGATACGGATTGAAAGAAGAATATGACACACAAGCAAAAGTTGTGGAATATTTCAACAGCCTTGAACAAAACGAAAAGAATGAAAAGTTCAAGAATGCATTGCTTGGATTAATCGACGATGTACTCTTTATCGAAGATTCTGAGCAGAAGGGAAAATATCACCCACGCATCTCGGCACAGTACACATACATATACCGTTCGCTAAACGATTATGAACGTTGGTGCTTCAACCGACTGTACAACGACTTCTTTTATCACCGTCACAATGATTTCTGGTATGGGAAAGCGATGTGGAAACTTCCGCCTCTGCTCGACTCAACCGACATGCTCGTATGCGGTGAAGACCTTGGCATGATTCCCGATTGCGTTCCTGCCGTCATGAACCGATTGAAGATACTGTCATTGGAAATACAACGTATGCCCAAAGATCCACAAATGGAATTTGGCAATCCCATGACATATCCTTATCTGTCGGTGTGTACAACATCTACACACGACATGCCCGGCATTAGAGCATGGTGGGAAGAAGACCGAGAAAAAACTCAGCACTTCTTCAACAATATGTTACATGAATGGGGGAACGCTCCATATTATGCCGAACCGTGGATTTGCGAACGCATAGTAGCCATGCACCTTAACTCCCCTGCAATGCTCACGATTCTGCCTTTACAAGACTGGCTCTCAATCGATGGAAAATTAAGACGCAAAAATCCGCAAGAAGAACAAATAAACAACCCGGCAGTATCTCCTCACTACTGGAGATACCGCATGCATCTCACCATTGAAGAATTAATATCGTGCGAAGAGTTCAACACTAAAATCAAGAACATGATATATCATAGTGGACGATAACCCACAAACTCTATTCCAATAACAAATGCACCTTGGCTTTCCGGCCAAGGTGCATTTGTTATTCATTGTAACATTAACACCCAAACGGACATCAGATCGATTTGGGTTTAACTTTCCTATATTATCTCAATGGCATCAGCATTTATCCATGCACGGTGAGTTTCATCGGCCTTGACATCATACCATTTTTCTTTCTTGTCCGATACCGTATTTGTGACAGAATCGACAATCTCCACCTTTACCCCTTCATTAAGCATAAAGGCTTCTTCGGTCTTATCCTTTGGAAGGCGTGGAGATGTGCTCAACGTAGCAGAAGGGATCACCACTATTGCCTGATTGCGTGCTTCGGCTTGCGATTTGACATAAAAGGCACAAATATTAGCAACGATTGAGCATATAAGCATCAACCCGCCCCCGAAAAAACCTATTTTCCTTAATATTATAGTATCTACAAAAATATATATCACCAATAATATGATAAACAGAATAAATGATATGACAGCTATAGCCCCCCATAATGAAGAAGACATGCTTTTTACCGATGCCTCGAGTGAATCTTTCCAATATGTAGCACCTGTATCGATATTCAAGTTTGCCTTGCTTTTGACAAATTCAAGATTGCTGCGTGCATCTTTATTGTTTGGATCCAGCAATAAGGCTCGTTCATAATACAATATAGCCATTCCATTCTTGTCAAGTTTGTAATATGAATTACCTATGTTGTAATACAATTCACTCGACGTACCATCTTCTTTTGCTGCGTCCAAGTATAATTTTAATGCCGTGCCAAAGTCGTCTTTATTATACGCTTCCGATGCCTTCTCGGACAAAGACTGTGCATTTGCAGAGTATGATATAAACATACAAGCCAACGTACAGCATAATATCATAATTTTATTTCTTACTTCCATAATCATCATCTTTTTTTCTTAAGGTTTTCAAGTTTATTCATCAATGAAACTGTCCTGTCATACATATCCTTGATGCTTGCATCTGCTATTTCGGGAGCGTATTGGGCAAATTCGCATTTATCAAGCAAATCCATAAGTTCGGCAATTATTTCACTTTCTACCTCACTCGCTGCCAACACCGCCGAGATATTCTCTTTGTTCAATTCCGATACAGGTATGCCAAGTTTATCGCTAAGGTATCCCCATATTGCATTCAACAATTCTCCAAAGAATTTGTTAGAATCATTTGTCATCATGTAACCTTTAGCCAGTTTCAAGCGCTTTTTTGCCAACTTATTGGCATGCTTGGTACGCATCAATGCAATATTTTGATGTTCTTTCAACGACTTCCTGTAATATACCAATATTATCGTTAACATTACAGCCGGCACTAAATACCATAACCAATAAGCGAAACCGGAAATAAATGACTCATGCGTTTTTTGCAAATTAAGATTCCCTGTCTTAATATGCAATATATCGGTATTTTTTCGCTCTATGCCATTTGAGACAGGAACCTGTGATGCAGTACCCGTACCTTTTGCCACCGATAGTTTATATTCCGGTATGCTCAATGTAACATACTCGCCTTTGGCGGGGTCAAAATATGAAAAATCGGTAACCGGTATTTCATATTTCCCCACATATTGAGGTATAAACGTATACTCAAATGTCATGGTACCGCTTACGTTATTTCCCGATGGGGAGGCATTTGCTGTATTTTGAGGATCATAAACGTCAAATTGTGCCGGGAACTGTATTTGTGGTGCTTTTATGTATTTTATATTGCCTTGCCCCTTTACAACAACCGACAATGTTGCTGCCTCATACGTTTTCAACACTTGTGGCTTGATTTCGCTTTGTACGGTGTACTTACCCACGGCTCCATTAAATGAAGCAGGCTTGGGGGTCGGCAGTGTCTTGATGCTTATTTTTTGTGAATTTGACTTTACCGACAACTGCTTTTCCACCGGTTGGCGCATTGTGCCAAACATGGTTCTGATATTCTCGAATTGAACCACCGTAACATCATAATTACCCGAAGTAATGGTCAACTCTCCCGACTGTTGAGGGAACAATATACACTTCTTCAGCTCTGCAACCATGTAGTTTTGGCCATTCACATGCTCCACATTGTTAAGCGAGGGAGATATGGGCAATTCCTCTATCAAAAAGCCGTTGAACGACGGTTGCAACGTTGGCATGAATTGCGAAATCTGGTATTTTGTGTACAACTTTATAGTACACACCACGGCCTCTTGCTCATACGCGCTCGATTTCGACAAATTTATCCGTATGAACAAATCATTGGCACTCACCTGTTTTCCGGCCGACTGACTGTCGTAATTGTCTATTTGTACACCGCCGCTACTTCCGCTGCCTTGTGCCGAAGCGGTCTTGTCGGGGGGCAGAATTTCAAGAGTAAACGGGTCGGTCGAATATTCTTTGCCATCGACCAATACTTTTGCTGCACCCACATTGTATTTGCCGGCCTTGACAGCCCTGTAAGTTATGGTATATTCTTCCGACGTACTGCTTGTACTCACACCATTAACCCACTGCGAGCCATAACTGTGTGATGTGGCAGCATACAATCTGTTTGCACCTTCCACCTTTGGTTCCTTGAACGAATCCCCCTCGCCATTGCGCAGCACAAAGGTGATATTAAACTTGTTTCCCTCTATCACCTGCCGTGGGGCATTGACTTTAAACGACACTTGCGCTATCGCAGGGATTGCGCTTGCCAGTGTAATTAACGCAATTAAAAATATTCTATATATATCATTCATAGCCATTTTAATATAAAGGAAAAACAGAGATTATTCCGCCAATTACAAAGGACTTGGGTTTATCATCACCAGTTTTTTTCTGTTTGCACCCTCACCTTCTCTTCTTTGGCATTTTCTTCTTTCACACGTTGTTGTGTATTCTGCTCGGCATTCTGCATAGCTTTTAATATCTGTTCGATATTCTCTTGACTCATGCCTTGCTGACTATTTTGCTGTGTGTTTTGTTGATTTTGCTGTTGTTCCTGTTCTTTATCTTGCTGTTCTTTATTATCCTGTTGCTGTTGATCTTGATCTTTATTTTGTTTGTCTTGCTGTTGTTCCTGCTTGTCTTGTTGTTCTTGTTGATTATTCTGCTGTTGTTCTTGCTGTTGTTTCTTCTTTTGTGCAAGGCGTAAATTTTCACGCGCATTGTCATCGTTTGGATTACGCCTCAAACAGTTTTTGTACATTTCTATACTTTGGTCATATTGCTCTTGTTGGAAATGTATATTTCCAAGATTATAGTATGATTTAGAGGCCAGAATAGGATCGCTAGTCGTAGCGGCAAGATTCGATAACATTTGAGATGCCTGCTTAGTCGGGTTATTGTCGTCTTTGGCATTACTTGCATTCGATTGGTTCAACAATGATAAAGCCAAATTATATGTTGCCAATTCTGAATTCGGATTAGCTTCCAGCGCTTTCTTACACTCTACTTCGGTCTCGGCATATCGTTTCTGTTCATACAGGCTGTTTCCTTTCCTGATGAAATTTCGTTCTTTGCGATTGCTTTCCACCCCGTCTGCATAAGCATCAAACGAAGTCAATATGGTTATCAGCATAATAAACAAAACCAACAACCCTTTTATTTTAATTCCTGTTTTATTTGCCATGTCGCTGTTTATCTTCTTTTGTAAAGAAATTGATTTTCTTAAGCCATGAATTTTTGCGTTCCAATACAAACATGTCGCCTATTAAGAATACCAAGGCTATCCAAGCAAATATGGGAAACTGTTCACTATTTTGCGAATAAACCACTTTCTGCAAATCAGATTTTGCCAATTTGTTCAGTTCTTCCGACATTCTACTTGCAGCATCCCCGGCACTGCCTGCCACGTACACGCCGTTGCCGGCTTTTGCTATCTGTTGGGCCGTTTGCTCGTTTAGATAAGTTGTCACCACATTCCCTTGGCCGTCTTTCATCCAAGCACCGTTCCCCAATGGAATGGGAGAACCCTTGGTAGACCCTACTCCGATAACATTAACCGTGACTCCCTTGTCTACAGCATTTTTAGCGGCCATTACCGCATCATCTTCAAAATTTTCTCCATCGGTAATGACAATTATTGTCTTTTGAATTTTATCGTTACTCGAAAAACTGTTCATTGCAAGTTTTATAGCCGAACCTATTGCTGTACCCTGCGATGAAACCATATCCGTGCTTATACTATTTATAAACATCTTTGCCGATGTAAAATCGGCAGTTATGGGTAATTGCGTATAAGCATTCCCAGCAAACACTATCAATCCCACTTTGTCATCGCCGAAATTATCAATCAACCTCTCCAGCAACAACTTGGCCCGCTGCAGGCGGCTCACGCTTTTCGGGTCTTCATTCGATGAAGCATTCATTGAATTTGAAACGTCAAGGGCAACCATTACCTCAATGCCGCGCACTTTCATGGTTTGTTCCACTGCGCCTGCTCGAGGCCGAGCCAGCATGATTACTATCATCACAAGCGCAATGAGCTGCAATACCAGTTTTATACCGGGTTTATACTTCGACACATCGGGCATCAATGCCGATAATACATTTGTACGGCCGAAACGCTTCAGATTTTTCAGCCTTGAAAATCTCGCATATATATATAATGCGACAATTACCGGTATAAGCAGCAGTAAATATAGATATTCCGGATATGCAAAACTTAACATATTCTTATTTTTATGACTTTAACATTACATTTAAGGAATGTTGCGCAGTAACGTATATCTTGCAATCAAATCAATCAATACAAGAATCAACAAAGCCACAGCCCAAGGCATGTAATTATCTTCTGCGTTACTGAAGTTCCTAATATCCATTTTGGTTTTCTCAAGTTGGTCGATTTCATTGAAAACATCTTTTAGGACATTTTCATTGGTTGCCCTGAAATATTTTCCACCTGTCACATTTGCTATTTTCTTCAATGTGACTTCATCTATTACAACAGGCAATACTTGATATTCCATCTTACCGTAGTAATTGATTCCCACAGGGTACTTTGCCGAGCCGTTACTACCAACTCCGATAGTGTATATCTTTATACCATATTCTTTTGCAATTTCTGCAGCTGTCAATGGGGCAACTACCCCTGTATTATTTGAGCCATCGGTCAATAATATTATACTCTTGGATTTGGCTTTGCCGTTTTTTATGCGATTTATTGATGTGGCTATGCCATCACCGATAGCTGTTCCGTCTATAAGGGTACCTATCTTAATATCTTGGATATAATTAAGCAGCACTGTTTTATCAAGAGTCAATGGCACTTGCGTAAAACTTTCACCGGCAAATATAACAATTCCTATATTGTCGGTTTCCCTTCCCGATACAAATTGCAGTGCGACATCTTTAGCCGCGTTAAATCGGTCTGGCTCAAAATCTTTGGCAAGCATACTGGTCGAAACGTCGAGAGCCAATACTATATCGGTTCCTTCTGTTTCGGTTGTTGACCAATTATCATAAGTCTGAGGCCTGCACAAAATTATTATCAAGCACCCCAATGCAGCCAATTTAACCGCAAACATAGAGTGCTTTAAATACAACTTCCACGAATTGCCCATTTTTGCAAACGGCATGGTAGACGATACAAGCAATGTGGGATTATTATTCTTGTGACGCATTATATACCACGCTACAAGCGGGATAAACAACAAGAAAAGCCACATAAATTGGGGGTGCGCAAATTGTATCATTTCTTATCCCCTCCTTTCCCGGTATCGTTTTTTGCATTTTCACCTTCCTGCGGCTTGCCTTCGGTCTCGTTTTCTATTTGTGGCGGCAGCGGTTTGGTCTCGGCAACGAAGTTTACGGCTTTCACGTAGGCAGCCTCATTGTCATCGGGCAACGGACGTACTTTTGCAAACTTCACAAAGTCGGCCATTTCCAAAATTTGGCTGAGCTGTTCGTTCACAGCCTTCGTTTCCTTGTTTTTTCTTAATATCGAAATTATTTGCGATGATGTCATTTCCATCGCATTTATGCCGAATCGGCGATCTATATAGTTTCTCAATATATCGGTCAATATAGTATAATATTCCTTTTCTTGGCCGTTTTGCCACAACTTGCGTGTCTTGAGTTCTTCCAGTCGCTGCATGGCTTCATCGTAGGGAGGTACAAGTTTTACCACAACAGTCGGGTCTGCGCCCTTCTTCTTGCGGAACATAAATACATATATTCCGCCTGCTGCGATTACAATGATTATTAAAAACACCCACCAATAATCAACAATAAAATCGGGCAAATAATCAAAGATAAACAGCCACTGCCAGTCATACATCAACACGCTTTCTTTGTCCGAGCCGTGTATGGTTGCCAATGTATCTACATTCACAGGCAAGACTTTTAATGTCAATTGCTGAGACTTGAACGTGTCTTTACCAACAACATACTGTATCGGAGGCAACACATATAAACCCGAATCGAATGATTGCAAAATCAAATCACGCTTGATTTGCACCCTGCCATTTCCCACATCGACGGTATCGGCATCGGTGCGACCGACGATTTCTACATATTTGCATATAGTATCTGATGATTCATTAGTGAACGCACCTTCGACATTCTTCGCCTGCAATATCTCAATGTGCAATGCAGTCTGTTTCCCCATTAACAAAACGGTAGAATCCAGTTTGGCACTTACCACTGCAGCGTTACCATAAGCCGCCACCGACATCAATGTAAGTACTACTGATAAAACCGATGTTTTTAATAGATTGCCCATTCTTGCTATTTTGTTATATACCCTATCTTACAGTTCTCTTCCTGAATAAGCCCATCAAGGCTTTAACATAGTCTTCATCGGTAGCTATTGATACAATATCGACAGCACAACGTTGTGCAGTTTCGTTCATACGCAATTGACGTTCATACCACCATTTATTATACACCTGCCTAACCTTGGAAGAACTTGTGTTTACCCATCGTTCTGCACCTGTTTCAGAGTCCACAACTTTCATAAGTCCCACATTAGGCAACTGGGCCTCTCGCTTGTCGTAAACCTGAACACAAGTGACATCGTGCTTATGGTTAGCAATTGACAATGACTTATAATAATCGATTGAATCGATAAAATCAGATATAAGGAATGTCGCACAATGCTTTTTTATCACGCTTGTAAGATATTCAAGAGCCTTATTTATATCCGTTCCGTTGCTTTCGGGCGTAAAGTCGAGCAATTCCCTTATAACTAATAATATGTGTTTCCTTCCTTTCTTCGGGGGAATGAATTTTTCAATTTTATCAGAAAAAAATATCACCCCTACTTTGTCGTTATTTTGAATTGCAGAAAAAGCCAAAGTTGCCGCTATTTCCGCTATCATTTCTTTCTTTTCTACACCCAACGCACCAAAATTCCGGCTCCCAGACACATCGATTAGCAACATGAGCGTCAATTCTCGCTCCTCCTCATATATTTTCACGTATGGCCTGTTTTGCCTTGCCGTCACGTTCCAATCGATATCGCGTATATCATCGCCATATTGATACTCTCGAACTTCCGAAAAAGTCATACCACGTCCTTTAAATGCAGTATGATACTCACCGGCGAATATATTCTGAGATAATCCCCGGGTCTTTATTTCTATTTTCCGGACTTTCTTAAGTAACTCTAATGAATCCATGTAACTTCTTTCTCTATGAACGTAATTATGTTTAGTATAGCCCAAAGCCACCCATTGTGCATTTGTGCCACGCAGTCGCAGACATGCGTGCCATTGCACTTTATGGTACTGCCACTTTGTCGAGAATACCACTAACTACTTCATCGGCCGATATATTATTGGCTTCGGCTTCATAAGAAAGACCTATGCGGTGACGTATTACATCATGACATACAGCTCGCACATCTTCAGGAATTACATACCCCCGTCCTTTGAGGAAAGCGTATGCACGCGAAGCTATTGCAAGGCTTATTGAGGCACGGGGAGAGGCTCCGAATGATATTATGCTCGACAAGTCATTCAATCCGTAATCCTTTGGATAGCGCGAAGCAAACACAATGTCCACAATGTATTTTTCTATTTTTTCATCGATATATATTTTCTCGACTACCGAGCGAGTTTCCACTATATCTTTTGTGGTAACGACCGGAATTATTTTTTTCTTCTCGCTCTTTATGTTTTGACGTATTATCTGCTTTTCTTCCTCCTTATTGGGATACCCTATCACGACTTTCATCAAAAAACGGTCCACCTGTGCTTCGGGCAACGGATACGTACCTTCTTGTTCTATCGGGTTCTGGGTGGCCAACACAAGAAACGGATCATCGAGTTTAAACGACATCTCCCCTATTGTAACTTGGCGTTCTTGCATAGCTTCGAGCAACGCACTTTGCACCTTTGCCGGGGCTCGGTTTATTTCATCTGCCAATACAAAATTAGCAAAGACCGGTCCTTGCTTTACTTCAAATTTTTCTTGCTTGACGCTATACACCATCGTACCTACAACATCGGCAGGCAACAAGTCAGGTGTGAATTGAATTCGGCTATATTTAGCATCAACCAACGATGCCAATGTCTTTATTGCCAATGTCTTTGCCAATCCGGGAACACCTTCCAGCAGAATATGTCCGTTTGCAAGCAATGAAATAAGCAGAGAGTTGACCAAGTGCTTTTGGCCGACTATCATCTGATCCATGCCTTGTGTAATCATATTTACAAATTGGCTCTTGCTCGCAATCAAGTCATTTAATTCGCGGATATTTACAGATTCATCCATGCTGATTATATATTTTTATTGTATTATTTTTCTTTAAGTTTGTCTCCTTTTTCGTTGTTGCAAAATTATCATTTTACGCATTAAAACAAGCGGCGTAGCGAGTTAATTTATAATATTTTAAGTTAGAAATGTTAAACCATTATTTATTAGTAAAACATTTGCGCACCCGGCTTTTATGCCGTTATTTGTGCTCATTTAATATTGACACTGCCATTTTTTTTGCCTTTTCTATACTTTCCCTGTCATTTTTATCTATGCCGTATTTGGAGGCAGGAGGAATCTCGACCACCGTCCCGGGGGCAATCGAATTAGGATTGTCTATTTTACTTTTGTTTTCTTCATATATATATACCCAAAAACGGAAATCACCGTAATATTCGCGCGACATCGTTGTTAAATACCGGCTGCGGCTCACAGTATCATACCGTGCAACATCCTTTTGAACATCACGAACCGACACTTCCGATTCTTCATCGTCGTCGGCATGCAAATTGTTTGTTGCTTCATGCGCCGCGCTATCCGGCTCCATCATAATTTCCGCTTTATTGTCTTCGACTTTTACAATTTCTTCCGAAACCTGTGGCGCTTGATTTCTCAAAGCGAAGTCTACCGCCTCTTCGTAAGCCTTGTTCTCCTCATTATACAAATAATAAGAATAGAAAGCAACTGCCGACAGTAGCAACATCGTTACTGCACCCCAAAAATATCCTTTGAAGAACAATGCGCTTTTGTAGGGCGAAACATATCTGTTTTCTAATTGCCTGCGTATTTCATCCAAGCTATCTTCTTCCGGAACGCTTTTGCCTTGTGACGACACACTTTTCTCCTCGTTATTTTCTTTGTTCGGTTCTACGGCATTGTTTTGTCGCACTTCTTCTTTTGCGGTTTCCAAAGGCTCTGACACACCGCACGGAGCTACCATGCCCACATTATCGTGTTCTGCGGCATCGCTTTCGCTCATTCTTGTGTCAGCTTCTATTTCTGTTCCGTGAGTTTCGTTGCTGTCTGACGCCACTTCGCTTTTATCAACATCGGCAACTCCGGTTTGAATATGCACTTCAGTATCCTTTGGCTTATTAATGCCATTCACATCTTCCTCAATCGGCGAAATATCGGCATTGTTTTCGTCCGGCAAATCAGGCGAAGTCATCTTTATTAAATCATCTTCAGTGATATTATCGCTCAATTCTACTGCTTCGAAACTCGAAAATGGCATATTTATGGCATCGGCGAGTGATTTATCGGGAGAAAAAGAGACTTTTGTGTGACTCGGTATTTTCATCTCCTCGCCGGTATTCACATTTACACTTTTCCTCTCACCTACCTCAGTCAGCTTAAAGACCCCGAAATTCTTAATTTTCACATTTTCCCCTTTCACCAATGCCTCTGACACCACAGCAAACAACTCTTTCAGAAACATTTCACTTGTGCGTTTGGATGTTTCTGTTGTTGCAGCCACAGCTTCGATTAATTCGGGAAATGTTATTTTTTTATTCATCACTTTATATCGGGACAAAAAATTCATATTTACAGTGTTTACACCACTCACGGAAAAGTCATCGCAGTTTGTTCTTCAATAATGCGCTTGGCTTAAACGAAAGTGTGACCTTAGGAGGAATAAGCATTCTTTTGCCTGTAGCCGGGTTTATAGAAACACGCTCTAACCGTTTTTTTGCTTCAAACGTACCAAACCCCGGTATTGCCACGCTATCAAGATCACCACACCTATTCTTGACTGTAGCAATAAATGCCTCCAGCAACTTTTCTATATCTTCCGGTTTCCTATTTAATCGCTTGGCTAATATTTCTGTAAGAGCTTTATTATCCATAACATAAAACTAACTTTGCATCACACTACATAATCCTGATGCACAATATCATGAAATCCACACCGGCATCATGAAAAAGGGCACCGCATAAAAGTGCATTTTATGACAAAGATAGTGTAAGACTACCGCAAATGCAAATCATGAGGGCATGAATTTGCCGCATCGCAGATTACTCTCTATCTCAACGAACTTCTTTCATTCGTCTTTTTTGTTTCAAATGCAACACCGCCAAATTTGCAATGGCAAAACATGTAATTGGCACACCATTTGCACGTATGTCATATATACTACTTTGTGTTTTTTGACAAAGAAATTTTAATTTGTTCTAAATATGCTCCGTGCATATTAATTTATTTTAAATATAAGCATTTAAGTATACATCGTATCAGATATTATTCTACTTTTACGGCAGAATTAAAAGTTAATTTTTAAGTTAGTAAATTTTAAAACACATAATAATTTAACAATAAGTATTATGAAACAAACAGCTAAAATCACACTCCTTTTATTAGGAGCATCAGTGCTCGGATCGGCAGCAACCATCCTTGCAACCTCGGCTTTTAATAATGATAATGACGACAACTTTGTTCAAGAAATACATTCGACCAGCAATGTAGACACACAAGGGCACTTCATTAGGACTTCTGCTTCGGCTGCATTTGACACCGACTTCACAACAGCTGCCGAAAAATCGGTGAATGCCGTTGTTTGCATAAAAAGTTATGCAACCCCTCGCAGTTCTCGCCAGCAATTCATCGACCCGTTTGAATTCTTCTTTGGTCCCGGATATGGCAACAGAGGCCAAAGGCAACAACAAGATGCAACGCCCCAACCTCTCGGATTGGGATCGGGGGTCATTATAACGTCAAACGGATATGTCGTTACAAACAACCACGTCATTGAAGGAGCCGAAAAACTCGAAGTTACACTCAACGACAACAGCACCTACAACGCAACTATAATTGGCACTGATGCATCATCCGACATTGCATTGCTTAAAATCGACGGCAAAGACCTTCCGACAATACCTTTCGGAGATTCCGATGCTCTAAAAGTCGGTGAATGGGTATTGGCCGTTGGCAATCCTTTCGGATTCACGTCGACAGTAACGGCCGGCATAGTAAGCGCAAAGGCACGAAGCATCAGTTCGGCCACACATGGGCGCCCCATGGGTATTGAATCATACATACAAACCGACGCAGCCGTCAACAAAGGCAACAGTGGTGGTGCATTAGTCAACACAAACGGCGAATTGGTGGGAATAAACACTGCCATATATTCACAAACCGGCGATTATGCAGGTTGCTCATTTGCTATTCCTTCGGCTCTTGTCAAGAAAATAGTTACCGACATCCAACAATATGGCACGGTGCAAAGGGCAGTTCTTGGAATCTCCTATATAGAACTCAATGCCGACATGGCTCGTGAAAAGGACATCACAGCAACCAAGGAAGGCATATACGTTGCCGAAGTAAGCGAACAAAGTGCAGCAATGGAAGCCGGCATCAAAGAAGGCGATGTTATCATAAAACTTGGTGGCAATCCGGTAAAAAACAGCGGCCAAATGATGGAGCAAATGAACAAATTGCGTCCGGGCGACACCGTAGAAATTACTTATGTCCGTGACAACAAAACACATACGACAAAAGCCACAATGAAGAACAATCAAGGTGGCACCACCGTCACCAAAGCCACCGACTTCACTTCGCTTGGGTGTGCATTCAAAAAACCGTCCGACAGCTTGAAACAAAGCCTTGGGATAAATTCGGGAGTACAAGTATCAGGCCTTAAGTCCGGCAAATTTAAAGAAGCAGGCATCAAAGACGGTTTCATAATTCTTGACATCAACGGACAGAGAATAAAGTCGCAAGACGACGTAGAAGCGATATACAACTCAATCATAAACAGCAACGACAACGACAAAGTAATGTTTATAACAGGCGTATACCCGACTAAGGTAAAAAGATACTATGCCGTCGACTTGAGCGAATAAGACATAAATTCATATCCTTTACATGAAGTGCAGCCCCTTTTTTTAAGCGGCTGCACTTTTTCGCAACAACTAAACCAAAAACAGTCATTAGACCGCAAATATTAGTTTTGAAAATGCTTTTTATGTCTCTTTTTAGTTTCTGCCGGCATCTTTTCAAGGCATAATCCTAAAAATCGGCATAAAATCTAATGACCGATTTGGGTTAAAAAACCAAAATATCATAAAAACAGGCCATTTCGTCACAACATTTTTCCAATTCGTTTGTTATAACTTATATATCGTGAATAAGTGGAATATTTATTCAACCACGCCCCTCGATTTATATTTTTTTACGATATACGCAAATATATTTTTCATAAAATATATTTAACTTTGCACACTAAAATCATTTTGAGCATAAATGAGACAATTAAAGATTACCAAATCAATTACCAACCGTGAGAGCGCATCGCTCGACAAGTATCTGCAAGAAATCGGACGCGAAGACCTCATTACCGTCGAAGAAGAAGTAGAACTTGCTCAAGCCATTAAAAAAGGTGACCATGCCGCTTTGGAAAAGTTAACACGGGCCAACCTGCGTTTCGTCGTTTCTGTGGCTAAACAGTATCAGAACCAAGGATTAAGTCTGCCCGACTTGATCAATGAAGGTAATCTCGGCTTGATTAAAGCTGCCCAAAAATTTGACGAAACACGTGGCTTCAAATTCATCTCCTATGCAGTGTGGTGGATTCGACAGTCGATTCTGCAAGCCCTCGCCGAACAGTCGAGGATAGTTCGCCTCCCGCTCAACCAAGTTGGATCGCTCAACAAGATCAGCAAGGCTCTTTCAAAATTCGAGCAAGAAAACGAACGACGCCCGTCAGCCGAAGAATTGGCCAACAAACTGGAAATTCCTGTCGACAAAATCTCTGACACTCTGAAAGTTTCAGGCAGGCACATTTCGGTAGACGCTCCTTTTGTTGAAGGTGAAGACAACAGCCTGCTCGACGTTCTGCCTAACGACGACTCCCCGATGGCCGACTCGACCCTTAACCAAGAGTCGCTCTCTAAGGAGGTTGAAAGAGCACTCAACCAATTGCATGAACGAGAACGCGATATTCTTAAAATGTTCTTTGGTATAGGTTGCCAAGAAATGACGTTGGAAGAAATCGGTGCAAAGTTCGACCTTACACGTGAACGTGTGCGCCAAATCAAAGAGAAGGCAATACGCCGCCTGAAAGGACAGAAAAGCCGTCTCCTGAAATCATATCTCGGCGACTAACCCCAACGTAAGGAACAAAACCGACAGCATAGGCTTCCCGCCACACGGCAGGAAGCCTTTTTCTTTACCGAAGTATTGAGGGAATATGTTTCCTACGACACCATCCTTAGTGGTTAAAATAAAGAGCCGCAGGCAAAATGCCGGAATATATAATGAAAGACTTTTTTGTTATTGCCATTTTTTACTACCTTAGCAAAAAATTCACTATATGAAACATTATATAATAACCATTGCCATCACATTACTGATGTCCCTGCATATAATGGCAGCCGGCAAAAGCGACGAAGCCCAAGCCTCAAGCAAAATCAACCACTTCACTTGGGGAGCCGACATTGGCAGCACTATCGACATAAGCGGTAACGACATGTCAACCATCGACATTGATGCTTTCTTCGGCTACAAAAATAAGTTTATCCGGACCGTCGGCTTGGGTGCAGGCATAAAAAGCGCAATCGGCAACAGCTATACAAGCATACCCGTATACGCAATCTTGCGCACAAATTTTTCAAACACTCCTTCCCTATGCTTTCTCGACCTGAGAGCCGGCTACGCATTCAACACTTTAACCGACGATGTGACACAAGACTCTTTCTTCGGGGCAGTCGGAGTAGGTTTCAACCTGTACTCAACCCAAGAATTCAAGTCCCACATCATATTGGCATACACGTTTATGAACATGGACAGCTTCTATGCAGGAGGCATCTACAACGACATAAACAACTTCAGCGGCATGTCGGTGCGAATTGGAATCAATTTTTAGGGCAATTCAATACTAAAACAGCGCACCCCAAAGTACACAACTCCGCACCGCACGTATAAAAAACTCACATAATCCCCACTTTTTATTGCAATTCATTTGTATTATATCTTTTTTAGTTTAACTTTGCACCATATTAAACAAAAAACAATAAAATGAACAATTGCCTCAGCATTGAAAACATTTCACTATCTATTCTACTACTAAATCAGCATTCACGGTAGTGGAAGATAATCAGTGTACATGTATAAGATGCACGAAAATATTCGCATTTTAACCCCAAGCACCTTTCTTCCAACAAAAGAAAGGCTTTTTTATTTTATAAGATATGGAAAACAACAGACTTTACATTTTTGACACCACATTACGCGATGGGGAGCAAGTCCCGGGTTGCCAACTTAATACCGTAGAAAAGGTTGAAGTTGCCAAAGCCCTCGAAGCACTTGGCGTTGATGTCATCGAAGCCGGATTTCCGGTCTCAAGTCCTGGCGACTTTAATTCTGTAGTAGAGATTTCCAAAGCAGTTACATGGCCCACCATCTGCGCACTGACACGTGCCGTGGAAAAAGATATTGATGCTGCTGCCGAAGCTCTGAAATATGCCAAACATGGGCGCATACACACAGGCATCGGAACTTCTGACTACCATATAAAATACAAATTCAATTCCACGCGCGAAGAAATAATCGAACGCGCAGTAGCAGCCGTAAAATATGCAAAGAAGTTCGTCGAGGATGTCCAATTCTATGCCGAAGATGCCGGACGTACCGACAATGAATACCTTGCCCGCGTTATTGAAGCCGTAATCAAGGCCGGTGCCACAGTAGTAAATATTCCCGACACCACAGGTTACTGTCTGCCGCAAGAATTCGGGGCAAAAATCAAGTATCTTGTCGACAACGTCAGCAACATCGACAAAGCCATAATAGCAACCCATTGCCACAACGACCTCGGGATGGCAACGGCAAATACTGTATGTGGCATTTTAAATGGCGCACGCCAAGCCGAAGTGACAATCAACGGCATCGGAGAACGCGCAGGCAACACTTCTCTTGAAGAAATTGCAATGATATTCAAGAGCCACAAGGAAATAGGCATCGACACTAACATAAACACTTCACGCATTTACAAAACGAGCCGCATGGTTTCAAGCCTGATGAACATGCCCGTGCAACCCAACAAGGCAATCGTGGGGCGCAACGCATTTGCCCACTCATCAGGCATCCATCAAGACGGAGTGCTCAAAAACAGGGAAAGCTACGAAATTATCGACCCAAAAGATGTGGGCATCGACGAGAATTCCATAGTCTTGACTGCCCGCAGTGGCCGCGCCGCACTGAAGCACCGTCTGCACCTGCTTGGAGTGGAACTTTCAAAAGAAGATCTCGACAAGGCCTACGACTCTTTCTTAAAATTAGCCGACCGCAAAAAAGACATCAACGACGATGATATAATGATGCTTGTAGGCAAGCATATTAACAAAAACGCTCGCATCAAGCTCGTATTCCTTCAAGTAACGTCAGGTATAGGCCTGCAATCTGTTGCAAGTGTATGCCTCGACATTGCCTCCGAGCGATTTGAAACATGTTCTTCGGGTAACGGGCCTGTCGATGCCGCAATAAATGCAATAAAACAAATCATACACCGGCGAATGGTCGTCGAAGAATTCCTCATCCAAGCAATAACGCGAGGAAGCAACGATGTGGGAAAAGTTCACATCACAGTTGAATATGAAGGCAACCATTATTATGGGTTCTCGGCCAACACCGACATAGTTGCCGCATCAGCCGAAGCTTTTATTGATGCAATAAACAAATTCGTACACTAATTCATAAAATATAAACATCTAAAAAATGAACACATTGTTTGACAAAATATGGGATTCACATACCGTAAAAACCGTACCCGGCGGAACATCTTTGTTATACATCGACAGGCACTATTGCCACGAAGTTACAAGTCCGCAGGCCTTCAACGACATGCGTGAACGCGGCATAAAGGTTTTCCGCCCCGAAAAGACATTTTGCTCTCCCGATCATAATATTCCCACCCTGCATCAAGACAAACCAATCTCCGACCCGGTGTCAAGAAACCAAGTAGATGCACTGACAAAGAATGCAGGTGATTTTAACCTCACTATTTTCAACCTTGGTGACCCCAAAAACGGTATTATCCATGTCATCGGACCCGAAAACGGGCTCACTCTGCCCGGATACACCATCGTTTGCGGCGATAGCCACACATCTACCCACGGTGCATTTGGAGCTGTAGCATTTGGCATAGGAACAAGTGAAGTTGAAATGGTTCTTGCATCACAATGTATATTGCAACCCAAGCCAAAATCCATGCGAATAACAATTAATGGTTCCTTAAAACCTTTTGTCACGGCCAAGGATATTGCACTATACATTATCAACAAAATGACAACAGGCGGTGCAACCGGCTACTTTGTGGAATATGCCGGCGAAGCCATACGCAATCTGTCGATGGAAGAACGCATGACTGTGTGCAACCTAAGCATCGAAATGGGGGCACGCGGCGGTATGATTGCCCCCGACGAAGTAACGTTCAATTACCTCAAAGGCCGCGAATATGCCCCGCAAGGTGACAAATGGGACGAAGCCGTAGCCTATTGGCAGACATTAAAAAGCGGCGATGATGCCATTTTTGACAAAGAGGTTTCATTCGATGCAGCCGACATTAATCCGCGCATCACTTACGGCACCAATCCCGGTATGGGAATTGAAGTAGACGAAGTCATACCCACCTTGGAACAAATAGATGCGTCGGGAAGAAACTCTTTTATGAAGTCTCTCGAATACATGGGATTTACTCCGGGGCAAAAAATCGAAGGCCACCCCATCGATTATGTATTCCTCGGCAGTTGCACCAATGGACGCATTGAAGATTTCCGCGCCTTTGCATCATTAGTCAAAGGGAAAAAGAAATCACCCGGTGTCACCGCATGGTTGGTTCCGGGGTCTTGGAAAGTGGTTAATCAGATAAAGAGCGAAGGCATCGACAAAATTCTCGAAGAAGCCGGATTTGAGATTCGGCAACCGGGCTGCTCGGCATGTCTTGCCATGAACGACGACAAGATTCCCACCGGGAAATATGCCGTTTCCACATCAAACAGGAATTTTGAAGGCCGTCAAGGACCCGGCGCAAGAACCATACTTGCCGGTCCACTCGTTGCTGCCGCAGCTGCTGTAACAGGCAAAATAACCAATCCTGCATCGCTCATCTAACACATAACTCACTATCATAACAGAATTTCAACAATGAAAGATAAATTCCAGACACTTACATCTACATGTATTCCCATTCCTCGTGAAAATATCGATACCGACCAAATCATTCCGGCTCGATTCCTTAAGGCCACATCTCGCAAGGGATTTGGCGACAATTTATTTCGCGACTGGCGATTCGACAAAGACGGAAATAAAATCGATTCTTTCGTATTGAACGACCCGACATACAGCGGTAAGATACTCGTCGCCGGCAAGAACTTCGGTTCGGGATCAAGCCGTGAGCATGCAGCATGGGCTGTTGCCGGATATGGATTCAAAGTGGTAATATCGAGTTTCTTCGCCGATATATTCAAGAACAATGCGCTCAATAATTGTTTGCTCCCGGTTGTTGTTTCCGAAGAATTTCTCACGAGCCTCTTTTCTTCTATCGAAAATGACCATAACACGACTGTAACGGTGAATTTAGTGGAACAAACAGTCACCAACAATGCAACAAAAGAAACCGAGCACTTCGACATCAGCCCATATAAAAAAGATTGTCTGCTAAATGGATTTGACGATATAGATTTTCTTCTCAACAACCTCAATGACATTGAGTCGTGGGAAACTACCAATCGCATGCCATATTAATCTATATCGTTACATATTATGCAAATAGAATTATTAGATACAACTTTGCGGGAAGGTGAGCAAACCTCGGGAGTGTCATTCTCCACTTCCGAGAAATTAAACATCACTCGGCTTGTCTTATGCGAACTCAATGTACCTCGCATTGAGATTGCATCGGCACGAGTCTCTTCAGGCGAATTTGAATCGGTGCGCTCGGTATGTAATTGGGCTCGCTCTTCAGGCAATATCAATAAAATTGAAATACTTGGATTTATCGACAATGGGTTATCAATAAATTGGGTAAAAAGCGTTGGAGGGAAAGTTATAAACTTTCTTGCAAAAGGCTCACTCAAGCATTGTGTGTCACAATTGGGCAAAAACATCGACGAGCATTATACCGACATACGCTCAAACGTATTGCAGGCGGTAAACGATGGCTTGGATGTAAATATATATCTTGAAGATTGGTCCAACGGAATAACCAAATCTCCACAATATGTATATGATTTAATGGACAAACTTATAACATTGCCCATAAAACGTTTCATGCTGCCCGACACACTTGGAATCATGAATCCAAACGAAGTGTATGAATATTGCAAACGCATGGTTAACAGGTATCCCGGCACACATTTCGATTTCCACGCACACAATGATTATGACCTTGCCACAGCCAACTCTTTTGCCGCCGGGCTTGTAGGCGTAAAAGGCATACACTGCACCGTGAACGGCCTTGGAGAACGCGCCGGAAATGCGCCACTTGCAAGTGTAGTCGCCGTCATCCACGACATGCTGCACAAAAGCACCGATGTAAATGAAACCAAAATCAACAAAGTCAGCCACATCGTAGAGTCATTCTCCGGGATAGTAGTTCCTCCCAATCAACCGATAGTTGGTGAATTTGTCTTCACTCAGTGCGCCGGTGTTCATGCCGATGGTGACAACAAAAATAATCTATACTATAATGACTTGTTACCCGAACGCTTCGGCAGGGAACGCCAATACGCCCTTGGAAAAATGTCAGGCAAAGCCAATATTCGCAAAAATCTTGAATCGCTTGGCATAGAACTAACCGATGAAGACATAAAAAAGGTTACTCAGCGCGTAATCGAACTTGGAGATAAAAAAGAAATCGTCACTCCCGACGACCTTCCATATATCGTATCCGATGTGTTAAAACACAACATACCGGCCAACAAGGTTCGCATAATCAACTACGCATTAAATCTTTCACAAGGGTTGCGCCCTACTGCAACAATAAAACTTGAAGTCGATGGTGTGGAATTTCAACAAAGCGCAGTCGGAGACGGACAATATGATGCATTCGTAAAAGCTGTAAAAAAAATATACGCCAAGAATCTAAACCGGCGTTTCCCCACCCTGACAAATTACACAGTCAGCATTCCTCCCGGAGGGCAAACCGATGCGCTCGTACAAACCAACATCACTTGGGAACACAATGGGCACATAATAAAAACCCGTGGACTTGATGCCGACCAAATCGAAGCTGCAATACAAGCAACTTTGAAAATGTTAAACATAGTAGAAAACATGTAAATATATCACAGGTAATATGAAACTTAATATCGCAGTTCTTGCCGGCGACGGCATAGGCCCCGAAATATCAGTACAGGGCGTGGCAGTCATGAAAGCCGTATGTAAAAAATTCAACCACTCGGTAACATTTAAAGAAGCCGTTTGCGGTGCCGATGCCATTGAAAAAGTCGGAGACCCGTTTCCGCAAGAGACTTTTGAAATATGCCGCGAGGCCGACGCAGTATTATTTTCGGCTGTAGGTGATCCAAAATTCGACAACGACCCTACTGCAAAAGTTCGTCCCGAACAAGGGTTGCTTGCAATGCGCAAAAAACTGGGATTGTTTGCCAATATTCGTCCGGTTCAGACATTCAAGTGCCTTGTACACAATTCTCCGCTAAAATCCGACATTGTTGACGGAGCCGATTTTATATGTATCAGAGAATTGACCGGAGGGATGTATTTCGGCGAGAAGTATCAAGACGACAACAAGGCATTCGACACCAACTTATACACTCGCCACGAAGTAGAACGCATCTTGAAAGTGGCATTTGAATATGCCCTGAAAAGACGTAAGCATCTGACAGTCGTGGACAAGGCAAATGTTCTTGCATCAAGTCGCTTGTGGCGTAAAATAGCACAAGAAATGGCCCCTTTGTATCCTGAAGTAAACACCGACTACATGTATGTCGACAATGCAGCCATGAAAATGATACAAGACCCGCGATTCTTTGACGTAATAGTTACTGAAAACACATTTGGCGACATTCTGACCGATGAAGGTTCATGCATTTCGGGCTCGATGGGACTGCTCCCGTCGGCATCTACAGGTACGGGAACGCCGGTATTTGAACCTATACATGGCTCATGGCCCCAAGCTAAAGGTAAAAACATAGCCAATCCTATCGCACAAATCTTATCGGTGGCAATGCTATTTGAATATTTCAACTTAATGGACGAAGGGGAAATAATCCGGAATGCCGTAAATGCATCTCTTGACGCCAACATTCGTACTCCGGAAATACAAGTTAACGGAGGTGCAACATACGGCACACGCGAAGTTGGAGAATGGATTGTAAAATATATCAAAACACATTAATTCTTTTCTATACACATATAATCATGATAACCATATAATTACCGACAGCGCCAAATAATTCGCATTCTTTTTTCAATAAAAAAGCCCGACAATCCTTGCACAATTGAGACAAACATTGTATCTTTGCACTCGCAAAAGCAACAATGATGGCGGGATAGCTCAGTTGGTTAGAGCGTCGGATTCATAACCCGGAGGTCTCGAGTTCAATTCTCGATCCCGCTACTTCAGAAAGCAGACCTGTGAAAGTCTTTTTTTCACAGGTCTGCTTCTATTTTTCACATCGGCAAAATAATACCTGACAAAAATCGGGTCAGTCCGAAAACACAGTTGTACAGTTTTTCAGGGACAAACATGACGAATATGGTCTATTTTGCCGTCTTCTA
>CALUMZ010000098.1 GCA_944321865.1 uncultured Muribaculaceae bacterium | reverse complement strand
CCTCACACAGCGGTTACGCATAGTTGGACGGCTTTGCCGCCCGTTCGCATTTTGATACACCCTCTACTGCCACATTGAAATAACAATTTTGATACACCCCCTACTGTCACAAGGTTGTAGAAAGAAATTTTGATATGTCCTCTATTGCATTGTATAAAGTGTTGTGAATCAATTGTTGCCTATGCCTTGGCGCATAGCTCACAATGGCCGATTGGGAGGCCGGTTACCAGATGTGGGGAGTGATGATGATTTCATCGACACGGTATAAGTGATAATCGTTGCGTAGGACAGTCATGTTGCCGTCTTGTCCGTAATGGGCAATGTGAGGTGTGGCATCGTCGCCGAGCCATTTCAGGAACAGCATTCCCGGGAGAGCCTTGCACAGCTCGCTGCTGCCGTTGAGCCCGTCTTCGGCCTCGCCAAGGCGCATTTCGGCATCGGGATAATCGGCAAATACCGATGCGAATGTCGCCCCCACACCTATGCCGCAATCGGTGAAATAATCGCTGCCGAGGATGAAAATGGCACTTATGCGCCCAAGATGGCTGTTTTGCAATATGATTTCGGTTTTGCCGTTTTTGCTCAATGTATAATTGGCTCCTTCGGGTCCGACAATGCTGTCAATGTCGAATCGGTCGGAAAGACGTTTCACAGCCGTGGCCGTTTCTTCGCCGATGAGTACCATGCCGCGAATGCCGGTGCTGTCGATTATGCAGCCGGGTGAGATTGTGTCGACCTCGACATGTGGACTTGAGTTACGGCTTTCCCATGCGTGGTCGTCGATGGCATCGTGTGTTAAACCATTTATCACGATAGCGGCTGTTATAATTGCAAGGATTAATAGGATTGCCCAAATTATGTGTTTGCGGGTTTTGCGTTTTGTCATATACGTAAGGATACAGGTTGATTAATATTTAATGTCGGTTTTTTCCCCTTTGGGGCTTTCGTTGTTGGCATAGTCAAGTACGGTCACAACGTAAGTGTATTTCCCCTTTGGCACTGTTTCAGAAAAATGTGTTTCGTAGGTTACGGCTCTGATGGCATCGGAATTGTCAAGGTCGATTCCAGCTCCTTTCTTGAACCGATATACGACGTAAGCCCGCGCCCGTTGCATACGGTCGTCGGTGACAGGCGGTTCCCATTGCAGGTTTACCGTGCCGTCGTTGTCGCAGTGTGATTTAAGCCGTTGCACCTCGCCGGGCGGGATGTCGTCGATCCATGGATATGATGGCACGAGTGCCATAGACGATTGGAAACGTTCCTCCAGCATGTCGGCTACGCCTTTGTAATTGTCGGTAATCAAGTATCCCGGCCACCAGCAATTGCCTTGCACGTTGGCGAGTTCTCGCGACAGCCCTATTTTGTGTGCCAATTGGTTGCCGTTTCCCGAGCCGTCGATATCCGGGAAGTCCATTGTCTTTTTTACCGATTGCCCTAAATACATGTGCCTGCCATTGGCATGGTTGTTCCACCAGTGGGCAAGCGTGAGTGCCGGTGCGGCCTTGTGTTCAAGTTCCCAGTAAAGTTGCGGTATCAAGTAGTCGATCCATCCTTTCCGGGTCCACAGTGTTACGTCGGCATAGAGGTCGTCATAATTTTGCAGCCCGTTGGTGTCGCTGCCGTCGGGGTCCGACTTCTTGTTGCGCCATATACCGAAGGGACTGATGCCAAGTCTCACCCACGGTTTTGTGGCTGTAATGGCATTGTGCAACTGCTCGATGAGCTTGTTCACGTTCTGCCGCCGCCAGTTGTCGCGGTTCATACCCTTGCCGAATTTTCGGTAAGATTTGTTGTCGGGGAATTGTTTCCCGTTGACCGGATAAGGGTAAAAATAGTCGTCCAAATGGATTGCGTCGATGTCGTATCGCTTCACGATGTCTTTCACTATGCGGGTGATATAGTCTCGGTTCTCGGGATATGCCGGGTCGAAGTATATTTTCCCCGCATATTTCACAAATCGCTCGGGGTGCTTGTGGTATATGTGTCCGCGAGGAGGGGTTTCATTGGCCGACAGTGTGACACGGTAAGGGTTGAGCCATGCGTGCAGTTCCATGCCGCGTGCGTGGGCTTGCTCGACCATGAATTGCAACGGGTCCCACTCGGGCGACGGGGCTTTGCCTGCCTTGCCGGTGAGATGCTTGCTCCAAGTCTCTATTTCAGATGCATAGAAAGCGTCGGACTGCGGGCGCACTTGGAAGATGACAGCGTTGCACCCGGCTTTGCGCAACTTGTCGAGCAGCAGGCACAAGTATACCTGATTGTCGAGTGTGGATTGCCGTGCATATTGTTCTTGGTAGACGGTATTGAGCCATGCTCCGCGGAACTCGCGCTTGGGCTGCGGGAGGGCGACGGCGTGCAGTGACGCCAACAGCAATGTGGCAGCCAATATATACCTTATGGGGGCAGTTGTTGGTTTGGTCATTCTTGTTTATGTCGTTGTCAGGCACAAATGTAGTGTTTTTTGCCGGGTGTAAGAAATTCGCCACCGAAAAAGGCTGCCTCGGATGTAACTCCTTATGGTACAAAATTGTCGGATATGGCGTGTGTGAATGTGCAAAAATCCTTATCATGCTTGCAGAAAGATTATTTTTCAGACCGAAACAGATAAAAATGCAAATAAATGTTTACCTTTGCATAAGGTAGGCTGCACCTCGGCAATATGTAAAAACATGCAAGCCTGTTTTCCCAATATTGCGCTCGGTTTGCACTACCTTTGCATAAGGTAGGCTGCACCTC
>CALUMZ010000097.1 GCA_944321865.1 uncultured Muribaculaceae bacterium | reverse complement strand
TGGCAAAATGCCACTTATTTAATCGAATTTTCGCGTTTTTTGGATTGTTAAATTTTTTTTGGGACACCAGTGCGGCATCGCCACGTCTCTACACCTTGACAAAATAGCATTTTGCTACACCCTCTACACAGGGGATACATGTTCTTTTGGGGGTGGCTTTGTGGAAAATTGATATGGCTTTTGGTGGATGGCGGGGACGGCCGGCAGGGGTAACTTTGCTGCCATGCAAGCAAGGAATCAAGAACAGGAATGGACGGCCGAGCGGCTCGTGGCCGAGAATGCCGAGCGTAACAGGCGACTGAACAGGGAGTATGACCCATTGCGAGGCATAGGGTGCTGTGGCCGCAGGGTGGAGTGCACAGTCACGGGCGAGGGTGTGATGATGGTGCCCGAGGCGATGAGCGGCGACAAGGAATTTGCCCCGGTAATGGACCGAGTGGGCCATGCCCGTTGCCGCATTCGTTACGATTTTGAATACTGGTGCGCTGCGTGTGTGCGCATCAAGGACAAGGTGACTGCCCGCATAGTGCCGTTTGTGCTTAATGCGCCGCAACGCCGTGTGGCTGCCATGCTCGAGGATATGCGCACGTCGCGCCGACCGATACGCCTCATTATGCTCAAGGCACGGCAGTGGGGTGGCTCGACGCTTGTGCAGATTTACATGGCGTGGATTCAGATAGTGTTGCGGCGCAACTGGAACAGCCTTATTTGCGGACATCTTAAAGATGCGGCATCGGCTATAAAGGGTATGTATTCGCGCCTGCTCGCTTCTTATCCGGCCGAACTGTGGCCTCACGATTGCGAGCCGCGCTTCACGGCTTACGAAGGAAGCCGCAACGTGAGCCGTATCGCAGGACGCGATTGCCTTGTGGCAATGGGTTCGGCCGAGAGCCAAGAGGCGATACGCGGCTATGACATAGCGATGGCCCACTTGACCGAAGTGGCATTTTGGCGTACTTCGCCGCAGCATTCGCCGGAGAGCCTTGTGCGCTCGGTGTGCGGGTCGGTGGCATTGCAGCCCGACACGGTGATAGTGATGGAGAGCACTGCCAACGGCACGGGGAATTACTTTCATGGCGAATGGCTGCGGGCAAGGGCGGGGCGCAGCGACAAGGTGCCGGTGTTTGTGCCTTGGCACGAGATTGAGATTTACCGCTGCCCGGTGGGTGACGCTTGGCAACTGTGGTGCGAGCTCGATGATTATGAACGCCGGTTGTGGACGCACGAGGGGCTGACGCTTGAAATGATTAGCTGGTACCATTGCAAGCGCAAGGAGTATTCGTCGCACGCCATGATGAAGGCCGAGTATCCGGGCAACGACATCGAGGCTTTTGCATGTATGTCGTGTTCAATCTTCGACCCATCCTATCTTGACCGTCTGCGGCGCGACTGCCGCCCGGCGTTGTGGGTGGGTGAGATTGCCGGTGATGCGGTGTCGGGACCGGCGTCGCTGCGCAATTTGCGTCCCGAGCCGATGCAGGCGGGCGCACTTGCCGTGTGGACGCCGCCCGACCTTGTGGCGGCTGCCGCGGCAAAGCACTACGTGGCGGTGGTGGACGTGGGCGGACTGAGCGACAAGGCCGACTTCTCGGTGATAACGGTGTTTGACGCCCGGAATTTCGGCGGACGGCCTGAGGTGGTGGCGCAATGGCGTGGGCATACTTATCACGACTTGCTGGCATGGAAGGCGGCGCAGCTTGGCACATGGTATCGCCGGGCATTGCTTGTGGTGGAGAGTAATACTCTTGAAACAGAGTATACCGACGATGGCGGTGGGTATATACTCGAAATATTGTCGCACAGCTACCCAAACTTGTATCGTCGGCGGTCGGCAGGGAATCATTACGGTCGGCTCGGGTTTCACACCAATGTTTCAACCAAGTCGATGGTGGTGAACGAATTGATGCGGCAGGTGCGCGACGGGCTTTATGTGGAGCGTTCGCAGGAGGCTGTCGATGAGCTGTCGTGGTTTGAACGGAAGCCGCAAGGTGGCTACGGGGCTATGTCGGGGCGGCATGACGACATGGTGATGACGCGCGCAATAGGGCTGTATGTGATTGCCACTGAGTGCACCGGGGTTGCTGTCCGCAGCCGTGCCACTGCCGTCGACCTTAAAATCCCCACCGTGACCGAGTCATAGATATTTTTTAGACATATAGACATGTTGTTTCTTTTAGACATAAAGACAAAAAAGCAGATGTTTTTTTAAAGACTTATTCGGGTGGATGGTGCAGGTTTAGACACAAAGGAGAAAAACAGATGTTTTTAAAAGACGTATTGTGGTGGAGGTTTTCAGTCAAAAAAATCGGCTGCGGAGCTGCCGCACTTTGCTTAACCGAGGTGTGGAGCGACCACCGGGAAGCGTAACCCTCGGATTTCGATACCACCCCTTACACCGGCTTCGGAGATGCCGAACTTAATTGAACCAAGTGGTTATTCGCCCCCCCCTACGGGGACGATAGTGTAGGAGTCCTGCCTACACCGGGTTCGGCTCCAACAGAGGTCGCCTCGCCCGGTGTTAAGCATAATTGGGCAGCTTCGCAGCCCCTTTTCAGTAGTTTCCGTAATTTTGATACACCTTCTACAACAAACACGCAATCCTCAATATGTTTTTTTTTGTTTTTCTGCCTGAATATTGATGCAACCACGATATGTCTTAAAAAAACATTTGTTTTTTTGTCTTTATGTCTAAAAATCATGAGTCACAATGATATGTTAGAGACGCCATGATATTTCGGAAGGTGTATCAAAATGCGATTTTTTCAGGTGTAGAGACGTGGCGTGCCGCACTGCTGTCCCAAAGATTCATTAACATTTTAGTGTAAATCACACATAGCAAGGTAG
>CALUMZ010000096.1 GCA_944321865.1 uncultured Muribaculaceae bacterium | reverse complement strand
TGCGTCTCTACTGCCACATTGAAATGATAATTTTGATACACCCTCAACTCCGCAGCCCCTCTCTATATTTTGATACACCCTCTACAACCGGGTTGACAAACTGATTGATATTAAGCATCTTATGAATCATTAATGTTATTTGATGCACTCCGTACAACCGGGTTGGTTGATTGTTAGTGGACTTATATTCAGTGTTCGATATGGCTTGTATGGCCCAATGAAAAAAATAAATGGCTTTATTTTTTCATATTGCGCTCGATTTTCACTATCTTTAGATAAGATAGGATGCATCTCGGCAATATGAAAAAAATAAATGGCTTTATTTTTCATATTGCGCTCGATTTTCACTATCTTTGCAGACCGAAAGAGATTATATAGGTTTATTGAAAACTCACACAATGTGGAAAAATTTGGCTGCTTGCAACCACACAAAAAAATGCTAAAATTGCGATTCTCAACCCATTGAATCTCCCATATTCACAAGGGGTGTAAAAGCCGTTTAGCATTTTTCCACAGCACAAAAAATGTTTGGAAAAATGAATTATTTGTTTACGTCCGAATCAGTTTCGGAAGGCCATCCCGACAAGGTGGCCGATCAAATCAGTGATGCCGTTCTCGACCAGTTCCTTGCTTACGACCCGACGTCGAAGGTCGCTTGTGAAACTCTCGTGACCACCGGGCAGGTGGTGATTGCCGGCGAAGTGAAATCGAGCGCGTATATCGACTTGATGGATGTGACGCGCAGCGTGATTAACCGCATCGGGTACAACCGCAGCGAGTATAAATTTGATGCCGATGCATGTGGCGTGCTGTCGGCACTGCATGAGCAGTCGCAAGACATCAACCGCGGTGTGGAGCGCAGCAACCCCGAGGAGCAGGGTGCCGGCGACCAAGGCATGATGTTTGGCTATGCTTGCAACGAGACTGACAATTACATGCCGCTGACGCTCGACTTGTCGCATATGCTGCTGCGCGAACTGGCCGACATTCGCCGCGAGGGCACTGTGATGCCTTACCTGCGTCCCGATGCCAAGAGCCAAGTGACGGTGGAGTATGGCGAAGACCGCAAGCCTGTGCGGGTACATACTATCGTGGTTAGCACTCAGCACGACGAGTTTGTGCTGCCCGCCGACGGCAGTGCCGAGGCACAAGATGCAGCCGACCGCGAAATGCACGACCGCATACTGGCCGACGTGCGCGACATATTGTTGCCGCGTGTCATAGCCAAGTTGCCCGAGCGAGTGAAGTCCCTCTTTGACGACCGGCTTATATTGCATGTCAATCCCACGGGAAAATTCGTGATAGGTGGTCCCCACGGCGACACGGGGCTGACCGGGCGAAAAATCATTGTAGACACCTACGGCGGTCGCGGAGCACACGGAGGCGGTGCATTCTCGGGCAAAGACCCGTCGAAAGTGGACCGTTCGGCTGCTTACGCCGCGCGCCACATTGCCAAGAATGCCGTTGCGGCAGGCATTGCCGATGAGATGCTCGTGCAGGTGGCATACGCCATTGGCAAGGCCGAACCGGTGAGCCTCTATGTGAGCACATTTGGCACCAAGCATGTGGCAATGACCGATGCCGAAATTGCCGAACGCTTCACTCGCATCTTCGATTTGCGCCCGAGCGCGATTGTGCGCGACTTGAAGTTGCTCAACCCCATATATGAGGAAACGGCGGCATACGGCCATGTGGGACGCGAGCCGCAAGTGGTGGAAAAGCATTTCCACTCAAAGTATGAGGGCGACAAGACCGTGCAAGTAGAGTTGTTTACATGGGAGAAGCTCGATTACGTCGACCGCCTGAAAGCCGAGTTCGGCATCGCATAAGGCAGGCGGCGGATCGGCAATGAGCAAATTCATGCAAGCATGATTTGCAATTGCGCTCGCCTTGTGCTATCTTTGTATAATAACAGAATTATAGAAGATGCCCACTATATTATTTGTATTCGGAATCCGTTTTTTCTTTTATCCAAATGACCATGAGCCTATTCATGTGCATATCGAATATCAAGGGAAATCTGCAAAAATTCAAGTGGAACCGGAAGTTGCCCTTGTGGAGAATAACGGAATTAAAGCACAAATAATAAAAAAAGCTGTTGATACTGTACGGTTTTACAAAGAAGACATTGTCATTGCGTGGAAAGAGTTTTTTGCATAAAGAAACGAATTGCTTTATGGACGAAAGGATTAAGGAATTGTGGTTTGAACGTGGCAGGATATATATTCTGACTGATGCTGGGAAACAATATAGCCAACCGCTTGAAGCGTTTCCCGAATTGTTTTACGCAACCAATGCCCAACGTGAAAATTATTACGTGTGGGATGACGGTAAAAGCATACGATGGGAAGGCATAGATGAGGATATTCATATATCCAATTTCTTTGAGCAAGAAACGGTGAATTACGACAATGAGGTAAATCATCTGCTTTCTCGTTTCCCATACATAGATATGAAAAAATTCGCTGAATATCTCGGTATGCATTGGACCAAACTTGCACGTTTCAGGTACGGTATTTGGGTTCCGTCGTCAGAAGTGTTGGAAAAAATAAGGAACGGCATAAAGGCCATAGGAAAAGAGATGGTTGCTACCGCCTGAAAGCCGAGTTCGGCATCGCATAAGGCCGAAACGGTGGTTTCCCGGTTGGTTCAAGGCCATAGACAGGCAGATGTTTTCGTGTAGGGGGTGTATCAAAATGCGATTTTGCCATGAGTAGAGACGTGGCGTGCCGCGTCTCGATGTCCGCAACAACGTATAAAATTATTCAATATCAATGGTTTATTCAACCAGATTGTAGAGACGCAAAATTTTGCGTCTCTACTGCCACATTGAAATGATAATTTTGATACACCCTCATTAGGCGGCGAGGCATTTCCCGAACCCCATATAGCAGTAGAGACGCGATTAATCGCGTCTCTACTGCTATATGGGGTAAGTTGTTGATATTTAATGTTTTATATGTTGTTGCTCTTGTAGAGACGTGGCGCGCCGCACTGGTGTCCCAAAAAAAATTTAACAATCCAAAAAACGCGAAAATTCGATTAAACAAGTGGCATTTTGCCAAAATCAAAAAGCGAGGGTTCATAGTACTGCCTGACAGTTTCCAATGGTTTGTCAAACCTTG
>CALUMZ010000095.1 GCA_944321865.1 uncultured Muribaculaceae bacterium | reverse complement strand
GTGCTTGAGGTAGGAGATGGAGTTGCACACGTTTACGGCCTCGACAATGTTAAGGCCAATGAGTTGGTGGAATTTGAGAACGGCACGAGCGGTGTTGCCATGAACCTTGAAGAAAGCAACGTGGGCGTTATCTTGCTTGATAATGTCAACTCGGTTTCGGAAAACATGACGGTGCGCCGCACGGGCAATATCGCGTCGATTCCGGTCGGCGAGGGATTGTTGGGCCGTGTAATCAACATACTTGGCGAGCCGGTAGACGGGCGCGGGCCTATCGAAGGGAAGATGATACGACTGCCGCTTGAGCGCAAGGCTCCGGGCGTTATCTTCCGCCAACCGGTGAAGCAACCCTTGCAAACCGGTATCAAGGCTATCGACTCGATGGTGCCTATCGGCCGCGGACAGCGCGAGCTTATCATTGGCGACCGCCAGATAGGCAAGACTGCCATCGCCATCGACACCATCATCAACCAGCGTAGCAATTACGAGGCCGGCAAGCCGGTGTATTGCATATATGTGGCAATAGGGCAGAAGGCTTCGACGGTGGCTCAAATCGTCAACGAGTTGCGCGAGCACAATGCGCTTGATTATACCGTGGTTGTGGCTGCAACAGCCGCCGATTCGGCAGCAATGCGCTATTATGCTCCGTTTGCCGGTGTGGCTATAGGTGAATATTTCCGTGACTCGGGACGTGATGCCCTTATCATATATGACGACTTGTCGAAGCAAGCCGTGGCATACCGTGAAATATCGCTTATCTTGAAGCGTCCGTCGGGACGTGAGGCATATCCGGGCGATATATTCTACCTGCACAGCCGCTTGCTCGAACGTGCCGCAAAAATCATTGAAAACGACGAAGTGGCCAAGGACATGAACGACTTGCCCGAGGTTATGAAGCCATTGGTGAAGGGTGGCGGTTCGCTTACGGCCCTGCCTATCATCGAGACACAGGCCGGTGACGTGTCGGCATATATCCCGACCAACGTAATTTCAATCACCGACGGACAGATATTCTTGGAAACAGGTTTGTTCAACAGTGGTATACGCCCGGCCATCAACGTCGGTATCTCGGTATCGCGTGTGGGTGGCAATGCACAAATCAAGTCAATGAAGAAAGTCGCAGGTACGCTGAAAATCGACCAAGCGCAGTTCCGCGAACTGGAAGCATTTACCAAGTTTGGTGGCGACCTCGATGCCGTTACTGCCCGTACCATCGACAAGGGACGTAAAAACGAGCGTCTGCTTATCCAGCCCCAATACTCACCAATGAGTGTGGAAGAACAGGTGGCTGTGATATATTGCGGTACGCAAGGTCTGCTTGACAAGGTGCCTCTCGACAAGGTGGCCGAATTTGAGAAATTGTTCCTGCAATTGCTCAAAGCCAAGCACCAGACCGACGTGCTCGATGTTTTGAAGAGCGGAGTAATCGACGATGATGTCAAGTCTAAGTTGACTGCGGCCGCACGTGATATTAGTAGCAAATACAGTAATTGAAAATAACGGCAAATGGCAACATTACGAGAATTAAAAGGAAGAATCGGCTCGGTGGCATCGACCGGGAAAGTGACAAGCTCGATGAAGATGATTTCTTCGGCCAAGATGCACAAGAGCGAGCAAGCCCTCAAGCGGCTTGTGCCCTTCCGCAGCCAGATACAGACTGTCATGGGGCACCTGCTTGCAGCCGATGGCGAGTATGATTCACCGCTGATAGAGGTTCGTGATGTTAAGCGACTGTCGATAATTGTTTTCGGGTCCGACGACGGCTTGTGCGGCGCTTATAACATAAATCTGTTTAAAGATTTGTTGAAGTTTATAGGTGATTGCCGCAACCGTTACGGGGCAAATGTGGAAATCGTCGTCTATCCCGTTGGGAAAAAGATGGCGCGGGCCGCAAAAAAGTTGGAAGGAGGGCATGTCACTGTTGCCGTGGCCGGAATAAACACCCGCAGCACGGCGGCCGAGATAAGCGATTTCACCGAAAACCTGAAAGATGCGTTTTTGCAAAAGCAGGCCGACAAGGTGGTGATGCTGTATATGCATTACAAGTCGCCGAGCCGGCAGGTTATGCAAATCGACCAATTGCTCCCTGTGAGCCACGAGGCAATAGTTGCGGCAAGCGGGAGCGCCGACGGTACCGGAAAGCCGAAGAATGAGAATGCTCCGTGCATATTCGAGCCCGATGCCAACGCCATTTTCAATGCCGTATTGCCGCTTTACATCAACTCGGTGATGCAGGAAGTGTGTACCGAGAATAATGCTTCGGAGGCAGCCGCTCGTGTCATGGCAATGCAAACAGCCAGCGACAATGCGCAGAAGTTGCTTGAAGAATTGCAACTTGAGTATAACAAGTTGCGCCAGCAAAGCATTACCACCGAGCTGCTCGACATACTTGGCGGGCAGGTCGAAAGATAATGACAGCAATAAAAACGCTGCATGAAGGTGTGCCGTGCGCATATAACATGGCGCACCTGCATGGCAGTTTTTTGAAGATATAATGAAGAGAGGAAGTAACATACCGGACTTCCCCGATTCGTAGCAAAAAAGAAATAACATAATTATTTGTGCCGGTATAAATTTTTTATATGATTTGACTTATCTATGACTATCAAAGATTATTTCTCATCTCTCTTCAAAGGGACATGGAGTCTATTGCAAGGAATGCAAGTGACGGGAAAGGAACTTGTGACCCCAAAAGTAACGAAACAGTATCCGGAGAATCGTTCAAATTTGGAGATAGCCGATCGGTTCAGGGCAACGCTGAAGTTTGTTTATGATGCCGAGGGCAATCACAAGTGCATAGCTTGTGGGTTATGTCAAATGAATTGCCCTAACGGCACAATCCACATAGAAACCAAGATGGTGGAACTGCCCGACGGCAAGAAGAAAAGAAAATTAGATAAATACATGTATGACTTGGGAAGCTGCACGTTCTGCCAGTTGTGTGTGCTGTCGTGTCCTCATGGCGCCATCGAATTCAGCAACGACTTCGAGCAGGCCGTATTTACCCGCGACAAGCTCGTGCAGCAATTGAATTATCTGCCCGAGAAAGAGACTCCGGCTCCTGCGCCCCGTGCCGAAAAAGCAGCCGATGCGGGTGCTGCCGCCAATGGCGCAGCCAAAGTAGAAGAAAATAAAGAAAATAAATAAATCACATGGAATCATTAGGAAGTATAATTGCGTATTTCATAATTGCAATTGCAATTATCGTGTTCTCGGTACTGGCAGTGAC
>CALUMZ010000094.1 GCA_944321865.1 uncultured Muribaculaceae bacterium | reverse complement strand
AAAGTGGGAGAGTAGGTCACCGCCCCATAAGAAGCCCGGACAGGACGCAAGTCGCTGCCCGGGCTTCCCTTTTTCCCCCCAATTGGTCAAATTGGTCCAATTGGTTAGGGGTTAGTTGGAGATGATGTAGCCGCCGCCGGAACGGGGGGAGACGGTGTAGCGGCGTAGAGCGAAGTTGCGCTCGGCGGCGGGGCCTGAAACGGGTACGCCGGCACCTTCGCATACGTCGAAGCGCGAGTTGCAGTTGGGGCAAAATGCCTCGAATGTGTCTTCGTCAAATTGCAGCAGGGCTGCATCGCGGTTGTTCTCGTAGGGGCAGGCACGGTCGTATGCAATCGGGGAATTGTAATCGCCCGTCTCGAAATTATAGCCCGACACGAGCAATATGCCGCCGTAGCCGGTGTATGCGTCGGGGTCGTAATTGAAGTATCCCGCCGGGGTGTTGGTGTAGTGGTCAAATATGCGATATTCGCCGTAAGTGTGCACGCCATAAAGTTCCCATACCGTAGGCTTGAATTCCATTCGTACCGGATAGGACGGAACTCGTTCATCATTTACTTGCTTGCAGGCAACCAGTGTGATTGCCAATGTGATTGTCAGTAAATTCCGATTCATTTGTATGGTGGTGCTATTTAGTTCCTAATAAATTATTGAATGCGTTGTGGTAAGTGTCGAAGTCAAACTTGCCGAGTTCTTGGCGGTAAATTTCCTCGATTTTGTCGTTGCACAAGTTGCCCATCGAGCCGGCGTGAGTGTGCGTCACCTGTTTCATCGGTTTGAACCGGCCGGCTTCGATTTCGAGCCCCACCTTCTTGTAAGCATCGCGGAACGGCATTCCCTCGAGCGTCAACCGGTTGACTTCTTCGACCGAGAACATCAAGTCGTAGCGGCTGTCGTCGAGAATGTGGCCATTGACTTTTATTTCTCTCATCATGGCGTTTACCATATTGAGAATGCCGATTATTTCATCGAATGCAGGCAAGAAACTTTCTTTTATGAGTTGCAGGTCGCGGAAGTAGCCCGATGGCAGGTTGCTCGTGATAAGGGTTATTTCACCGGGAAGGGCTTGCAGGCGGTTGCACTTTGCGCGTGTCAGTTCAAACACGTCAGGATTCTTCTTGTGCGGCATTATCGACGAGCCGGTGGTAAATTCATCGGCAAGCTTGATGAATCCGAAATTTTGTGAATTGAACATGCAGGCATCGAAAGCCAGTTTTGCGATTGTTGCGGCTATGCCTGCAATGGCTTGAGCCACGATGCGCTCGGTTTTGCCGCGTCCCATTTGTGCGTACACCACGTTGTAGTCCATCGAGGCGAATCCCAACAGGCGCGTAGTCATTTCCCTGTCTAACGGGAACGACGATCCATATCCGGCGGCCGAGCCCAAGGGGTTGCGATTGTTAATATCGTATGCTGCGCGCATCAAAGTGAGATCGTCGGCAAGCGACTCGGCGTATGCTCCGAACCATAGACCAAACGACGACGGCATTGCCACTTGCAGGTGTGTGTAGCCGGGTAGTAATATGTGCTTGTATCGTTCAGACTGCTCCTGTAGCGTTCCGAACAGTTGCGTCATGGCGGCGACAACATCCTCTATGCGGCTGCGGATGAACAGGCGCAGGTCAACAAGCACTTGGTCGTTTCGTGAGCGACCGGAGTGAATTTTCTTCCCGATGTCTCCAAGCCTGCGCGTAAGCATCAGTTCCACTTGAGAGTGCACGTCTTCAACCCCTTCTTCGATGTTGAAGCGCCCTTGTTCTATCTCATTATATATGTGCCGTAATTCGGCTGTGAGGCACGTGAGTTCATCGGCAGTGAGCAGCCCGATGCTTTGCAGCATGGTGATATGTGCGATTGAACCCAATACATCAAAAGGTGCAAGGAACATATCCATTTCGCGGTCTCGCCCCACAGTGTATTTTTCTACGTTGTTGTCAACTTGTGTATTTTTTTCCCAAAGTTTCGATGCCATTCCAATAAAGATTTATAATATGCAAATTTAGAAACAGTTTACATCTTTTACAAACGGTAGTACAGAGGTTTTGGTGTGCGGTGGTGAGTATATGTTAATGGCATTAGATTAAATTAAGTATTATTGTTATAATATTAATCTTATTGCTTGTGCGATTAATGAGTTGTTAACCCTAAAAGGGCTACATTTGCAACAGAACTTTTTATAAAAATGCAACCAATGTCGATGAACGACCACGATATAGAAAAATTAATCTCAAATTACGGGTATGTGGTTTATGATTGTCGCTCGCCCGAGTCGTTGCAATCATTGGCGATGACCAAAGACAGCATGGTATTGTTGTGCACCGGCGGGAAGGCTGTTGTGGAACTGAACATGCTTGAATATGAGTTGCAGGCCGGTTCATGCCTTGCCATGCCTCCCGGCGTGATGGTAAGGTTCCGGTCGGTGTCGGAGGATTTCTGCACCACTGTGTTGCAAACGTCACAAGAAACTGCGTTGTCATCGTTCATAGGCCTTGAAACCGAGATGTTCAACATAATTTACCGCGACCCATGTTTTCTCATTTCCGACAAAATGGAGTTGACCCTGTTGTGCAACATGCTTGAAAACATGCGCATCTTTATGCAACTGCCGGCATCGGCGCATAAGAAAGATTTTGTGTATGGGACCATACATTGCATTTATATAGCCATATATGACATCCGCCTCAGAATGTTGTCACATGTGGCTCCGCGTAATGTTGCATATTCGTCGGCCGATGATTATTTCAGGCGTTTCCTGCGATTGATAAAGGAGAATTGCCGCATGCACCACGATGTAGCCTTTTATGCCGAAAAGTTACACATTACGCCAAAATACCTTAATGAAATCTCTCGCAAGAAGGCACATTTCACGGCCAAGGAAGTGATAACGCAGTTTATAGTCACGTTGATTAAGCGAGAGTTGCTCGTGTCGGGTAATTCGGTGCAACGCATAGCCTATGATTACAACTTCTGCGACCAGTCGAGCCTTGGGAAATTTTTCAAGAAAGCCACCGGAATGTCGCCTGTGGCATATCGCCGCACCCGGTAGCGTCAGGCTTTTTGCCGTTCGCGATACGCTTTAGGCGAAGTACCCATTATTTTAGAGAACAGCCGTGAAAAATAGTATTGGTCATCGATTCCTAATTTAAGGCTTATCTGGTTGAGCTTCATTTTCGTGTTGTCAAGCAATATTGTCCTAAATAAAATTAGGGAATGATGTAACTTGCGACATTGCAGGATGTCGCAGAAACGGTTACGGTTCA
>CALUMZ010000093.1 GCA_944321865.1 uncultured Muribaculaceae bacterium | reverse complement strand
TCAAATTCCACCAACTCATTGGCCTTAACATTGTCGAGGCCGTAAACGTGTGCAACTCCATCTCCTACCTCAAGCACGGTGCCTACCTCCTCGAAGTTCATTTTACCCTGAACCTCGTCGAGCTGGCTTTTCAATATTTCTGATATTTCACTTGGGTCAATCATATTTAATTTTTAAGGAGTTTTAATCGCAATTTCTTTAGTTCGTTCTTAATCGACGCATCAAGCTGCACTGTATCGACACGCACTATGAACCCTCCTATCAGGCTTGGGTCGATGCGGTGCGTCTCTTCGATCTGCTTGCCAGCAAGCAAGCCTTTCACCACGTCGGTTATTCTCTTCAAGGTAGCGGCAGGCATTTGTGCCGCCGTAACAATTTCAATCTGGGCTATGTTGTTGGCCTCGCGGTACAAGTCCTGATAAGCCTTCGACATCTCCCGCATGAAACCCTCGCGGTTGTGACTTATAACAAGTTTTATGAACTTTGCCAAGCAATCGCCCGGCTTAGCTCCCGCTGCCGTCAGGAGCAATTGCTCCTTGTCGGCGACGGAGATAAAACGGTTGCCCACCGCCTTCTTCAGCTTTGCCTCGGCGGCATAAGCCTCATCGAGCTGCCTCATTTGGCCGTAAGCCTGCTTTGATGCCTTCTTTTCGTCGGCATATTTCAAGAAGGCCTTGGCATATCGGCGTGCAATTAATCCGTCGTTCATCTCTTGTTAGTTTTTATTTTCAACCTCTTTCAACAATTTGTCCACCAATTCGGCTTGCGCCTTGTCGCCTTCCATGTTCTTTTTGAGCATCTTCTCGGCGATGGAAAGAGCAAAGCTGCTCACCTCGTTGCGGAACTGAAGTTCCGACTCCTTGCGTGCTTGCTCGATGGCAAGTTTGGCAGCGTCCATTACTTTCTTTGCCTCTTCTTGGGCGGCTGTCTTGGCCTCCTCGATGATTTGGCTCTTCATCTTGGCTGCATCACGCAATATGTCGGCTTGTTGCTTTTGGGCTTCGGCTACATACTTTTGGGCTTCGACCTTGGCATTGTCCAGCTGTTCCTTGGCATTCTTGGCATAAAGCACACCCTTGTCGATCATCTCGCCTCGCTCGGCAAGGCTCTTGATGATATAAGGCCATGCAAACTTCGCCAATATTGCGAATAGCAAGCCAAAGGACACGAACATCCAAAAGACCAGACCCAATTCGGGCGTGAACAGTTCCATCTATATCGAGTTTTTAGAGGAACAACGAAAGGATACAAACAATTACAGCAAACAAGGCAACACCTTCAACGAGGGCGGCGATTACAATCATGTTGCTGCGGATGTCGCCGGTAGATTCGGGTTGACGAGCAATGGCTTCCATTGCCGATGCACCGATCTTTCCGATACCGATACCTGCTCCGATTGCTGCTACTGCGGCGCCTATGCAAGCGCCAAGACCAACTAATCCTTCCAACGCTAAAATCATTCCTAACATAGTAGTAAGTTTTTTTAAGTTATTGTTTTTTTGTTTCTTTTGTTTTATATTTTTCTGTTATTCTCCCGGGAGCGATGCGTTATTCGGCACGCAACATTCCGGTAGAATCTTTTGCCTCGGCCACGGCCTCACTTCCATGTTCGCCACCGGCTTGCGCCAATGATATAAACAGGGTGGAAAGCATCGTGAACACATAGGCTTGGATGAAACTGACAAGGGTGTCGATCAACAGCATGAACAGCGAGAATGCCAATGACACAACCGTCGTCAAGCCACCTATTGCCAACCCGCCTATTGCGGTAAAAATAAATATCAAGAGTGTCAATACTATCACTATCATGTGGCCACCCATCATGTTGGCAAACAGACGCACCGTCAAGGCCGCCGGCTTGGTGAATACCCCGAATAATTCTATTATGGGCATCATCGGTATGGGAACCTTCAACCACCAAGGCACATCGGGCCAAAATATGTCTTTCCAATAATGCTTGGTGCCGAAAAGGTTGGTCAACAAGAACGTGAATATAGACAATACCAATGTCACTGCAAGGTTACCCGTCAAGTTGGCTCCGCCGGGGAATATCACTATCAACCCCAGCAAGTTCATCGTGAGGATAAAGAAGAACACGGTGAGCAGATAGGGTGCGAATTTCTTCGCTTTGGTGCCAAGGGTGGGCTTTATCACACCGTCATAGATGTAAGCGACCGTCACCTCAAATGCCCCCAAACCCTTCCGGGGTGCCTTCATTCCATTGCGTTTGTACCACCTTACGAGCCAAAAGGCCATCAGAGCCACCACAAGTGCCGATATCCACAAGGCTGCCACATTCTTGGTTATCGACAGGTCGAGCGGGCGGTATTCAGTCATGCCGCCGTTGCCGTCGGGCTGCATTCCAACGACCTTGCCGTTGTACTCGCCACCCTCGGCGATCTTGAACCCGTCATATTCCCCGCCGTGCATGAGCCTTGCCGAACTGAACACATGCCATCCGCCCTCATAGTCGCGCACAATCACCGGCAGCGGTATGCGATGAGAGTGAGAGAACGGCACCTCCCAGCCATAACCGTCGCCAAGGTGCTCAAAGATAATCTCCTTGGGATTTATACTACCCGACTCGCCACTCTCGCCTTCGGCAGCCGATGCAACCGGCGTGCCCAATGCGAGCAACAGCAGCAACGTGGATAATATGGTCAGTACCTTCTTCATAGTTCAAAGCATGGAATTTAATATATGCACACCGACACAACGTTATTGTTGATATCTGCAATACCGCCTTTTATGTCGCGACCCTCTTTCTCACCATTGGCAGCACCATACATCAGACGGCCTGCGCCAAGCGCCGAGATCATCGCGGCATGATGGTCGAGCACGGTAAACGAGCCCATTACGCCCGGCATGGTCACAGCTTCCACCTCGCCGGTGTATTCCACCTTTTCGGCCGATATTATCTTCAGTGTCATAAATCAGTTCTTTTTTTAATTTAAAATGCTCTAACTCAAGTTCAAGATTATCCTACCTCGGCAAGCAGCTTCTTTCCTTTTTCGATTGCCTCATCTATGGTACCCACATTGAGGAATGCCTGTTCGGGATATTCGTCTACTTCGCCGTTGAGAATCATCTTGAAGCCGCGTATGGTCTCGCTAAGCGGCACCATTACGCCCGGGAGCCCGGTAAACTGCTCGGCCACAAAGAATGGCTGCGAGAGGAAACGCTGGGCACGACGCGCACGTGCTACCACGAGCTTATCGTCGTCGGATAATTCGTCGACACCAAGAATAGCTATGATGTCTTGCAATTCGTTATACTTTTGCAACAATTGCTTCACCGCTTGTGCCACTTGGTAGTGCTCCTCGCCTATGATATGCGGATCGAGTATTCGCGAAGTGGAATCAAGCGGATCCACAGCCGGATATATACCCAGCTCGGCAATCTTTCGGCTTAGCACCGTAGTTGCGTCAAGGAAGCTGAATGTGGTGGCAGGCGCAGGGTCGGTCAAGTCGTCGGCCGGAACGTAGATGGCCTGCACCGAGGTGATGCTGCCATGCTTGGTCGACGTGATTCGTTCCTGCAACGCCCCCATTTCAGAGGCCAACGTGGGTTGGTAACCAACGGCCGAGGGCATACGGCCCAACAATGCCGAAACCTCCGAGCCGGCCTGCGTGAAGCGGAAGATATTGTCAATGAACAGCAATATTTCCTTGCCGCCGCCATCTTGGTCACGGAATTGCTCGGCTACTGTCAGCCCGGCCAAGCCCACGCGAAGACGCGCACCCGGCGGCTCGTTCATCTGCCCGAACACGAGGGTTGCCTGCGACGAGTTCACTTCGTCCATGTCCACGTCGGCAAGGTTCCACTCCCCTTTTTCAAGGCCTTCCTTGAACTTGTCGCCATACTTGATAACGCCACTTTCAATCATTTCGCGCAACAAGTCGTTACCCTCACGGGTACGCTCTCCAACGCCGGTGAACACCGAGAATCCGTTGTGGCCGCGCGCGATGTTGTGAATCATTTCCATAATCAGCACCGTCTTTCCCACTCCGGCACCACCGAACAAACCGATTTTACCTCCTTTTGAATAAGGTTCGAGCAAGTCGATTACTTTGATACCGGTATACAGTATCTCGCTGGTAATCGACAGGTCCGAAAATTCGGGAGCCGGTTGGTGGATTGGGCGGCGTGACTCACCCTTCAAGGGTGCAAGGTGGTCGATGGGGTTGCCCATTACGTTCAAAAGGCGACCCTTGACCTGGCTACCTGTGGGTACCGAGAGCGATGTACCGGTGTTTTCCACCTCCATGCCTCTTTGTAAACCGTCGGTACTGTCCATAGCTACACAGCGGGCAGTGTCCTCCCCTATGTGCTGTTCGATTTCAAGCAACA
>CALUMZ010000092.1 GCA_944321865.1 uncultured Muribaculaceae bacterium | reverse complement strand
ATAGAAGACGGCAAAATAGACCATATTCGTCATGTTTGTCCCTGAAAAACTGTACAACTGTGTTTTCGGACTGACCCCATTTTTCGGACGGCTCCATTTCTTGCCTGAAAACAACAGAAAAGCCTTCTGCAAATTGCAAAAGGCTTTTCTGTTGTGTGCCCGAGATCGGAGTCGAACCGATACGGATGTTACTCCACTGGTACCTGAAACCAGCGCGTCTGCCATTTCGCCACCCGGGCTTCTACTGAAACAGCGGCACAAAGGTAGATATTTTTGTTAATATAGGCAAGTAAAAAACGATAAAAATTGCAGCGGCAAAAAATGTGGGGCATAAAATTCGTTATTTACAGTAGTTTTCTGTAATTTTGTACTTATAGTATAATTCATTTTCTAAAAACCTATAAAACTAAATTATGAGACTTATCATCGAACCCGATTATGCCACCGTATCGGAATGGGCTGCCAATTATGTGGCACGGCAAATCAATGATTTTGCACCGACAGCCGACCGTCCATTTGTTTTGGGTTGCCCCACCGGAAGTTCTCCACTCGGAATGTATCGTAAACTTGCCGAGTTGTGTGCAGCCGGAAAAGTATCGTTTGAAAATGTGGTTACATTCAATATGGACGAATATTGCAATTTGCCTGAGGAGCATCCGCAAAGTTACCATTCGTTCATGTGGAATAATTTCTTCAGCCACATCAACATAAAGAAGGAAAACGTGAACTTGCTTAATGGCAATGCGCCATGCAAGGAAGAAGAGTGTGCACGTTATGAAGAAAAGATTCGTTCATACGGCGGTATACGTTTGTTCCTTGGCGGCGTGGGCCCCGACGGGCACATAGCATTTAACGAGCCGTGCTCATCGTTGACTTCGCGTACTCGTGAAAAGACTTTGACACAAGATACTATAATAGCCAATTCCCGCTTCTTCGATAACGATGTAAACAAGGTGCCCAAGACTGCATTGACAGTGGGCGTCGGTACCATAATGGATGCTCAAAGCGTGTTGCTCATAGTTAACGGTTACAACAAGGCTCGCGCTTTGCAGGCCGGTGTGGAAGGCGGTGTATCGCAAATGTCGACTATCAGCGCATTGCAAATGCACCCGAAGGCAATTATTGTTGCCGACGAAGATGCCGTAATGGAACTTAAGGTTTCTACTTACCGCTACTTCAAGGATATAGAGGCTGCAAACCTCAATCCGGCAACATTGCTTTAAACCAAAAGGTCAGATGGTATTACCGCGCAGCCGGTTTGTGCGGCAATGAATAAATGCAAAAGTAAAAAAGAGGAGATGTGTGATGCCTTTTTAGGCGGCGCATCTCTTTTTTATGATTTTGCCTTTGTTGGCTCTGCAACCGACTTTTCGGACCGGCCCATAAAAGTGCAACATAATAAAAAAATGTTGACTTGATTCACATCAAGCCAACACCTACACATATGTTATCCAATTACATCTAATCAAATCTATTAGTTGCATTTCATATTACAGACAAGCGAACCGCCTGTTTTTACCAATATAAATGTGTGAAAAAATGTTTCTTTGTTGGAAACGTTGTATTGTGCAGGCATTCTCGGGTGTAAAGAGAGGTTTAGAATTGCCGTAATATTGGCTGTGGTTTAAATAATAAGTAAATTTGCGGAGCCATAACGAAAATGGTACAGCCTGTGTTTGAACCTCAAAAAAAGGTGTAGTAGAAAACAGATGAAAATTTCTATACTGTTTTTTGGTAAATAATGACATTGAAATTGTCTTTTTTATGGAAGACGCAATAAAATGGAGCGATATTACAGAAGGTCGCGAATGTGCCTACAGGTTATTGTATGAGCGTTTCAGCGACTTGCTTTATGGCTATGGGATGAAAATCGTTGCCGACGAAGCAATGGTTGTCGATGCCATACAGTCGCTTTTCATGAACATATTTGAAAAGCGGAAGCGTCTTGCTGCCCCCGGTTCGGTGGCAGCCTATCTGTGCAGGTCGTTGAAAAATATTTTGATAAACGAGATGAACAGTGTGGCTGTACGCCGCAGGGACGAATATAACGACGCATCGGTGGGGGATTATGATTTTGAGCTTGAACTCGATGCCGAGTGTGCAATGATTGCAAACGAGAACGAGCGTGAAAGGTATCGTTTGTTCCAAGAAGAACTAAACAAGTTGAGCAGGCAGCAACGAGAAATGCTGTATTTGCGATACTATAAGGGTCTTGAAATCGAGGAAATAGCAAAAATACTCGATGTGAGCAAGCGGACGGTATACAACACCACCAACAATGCTATTGCCCGATTGCGTGAAAACAAAGTCTTAACGCAGTATTTTAGTAATGAGGCTATGATTATGTTGTTGTGCCTGTGTGATTTTTATGTGTTTTAATCGACATGGATAGAGGCATGGATATTGAAAAAATTGAAATAAGCCGTTTCCCGTTGAAACATGAAGTATTTACGAGGAAAAAGGAGATCGGCGACAGGCTGGCGGCCATGCGGGATTCGCGACGTCGGTTTGAAGCTGATGCGCTGCGTCGTCGCCATCGCCGGAATTTTGTTTGGGTTTCAGCGGTTGTGGCTGCGGTTGTGGCAGTAGCCTTGTTTATGTTGAAAGTAGTCACTGTGACTGGCAGTGCCGGGAATGGCACGGTGATGTCGTTGCCGTGCGGCTCTACCGTGTGCGTTGCTGCCGGCGGAGAGATAAGTTACCGGCCTCACTTGTGGAATATGGCCTTGCGCCGTGTCGAACTTGACGGTGCAGCCCGTTTCTCGGTAGAAAAAGGAAAGGGAACGTTTGTCGTAATTACGGATTATGGACAAGTGACGGTGCATGGGACAGAATTTGAAGTCTCGGAACAGACCGACAAGATGATAGTGAAATGTTTCAAAGGCTGTGTGGAAGTGACAGCCGACTCTCCCGATGCGCCAAGCGTGATGTTGCAGGCAGGCGAAGAGGTCGAGGTGGGTAAAACGGGAGTTTCGGAACCGGCAGTGATGCTTTGTGAGGACGATGACAACGAAGATGGCGATGACATTCCCGAATTGTTGAATTACAACCGTGAGGAACTTGCCAATGTGGTTGCTGAAATAGAGCATTACTTCGGTGTGACAGTCGGCAATAAATGGTTGTGCGACGGAGTGACGTATACAGGCGTGTTTTATCCGAAAGACATGGATTTAACGCTCGAAGTGGTGTTTAGATCGTGTGGCTTCGACTATACGCTAAAGGACGGCAAGGTAGTGTTGCACAGAATAGAGTGACGGGACGTACAGAGTAATACAAGCACGAGTGGTTATGAGACTTATTGCGTTTTTCGCGTTTTTGTCACTTTGCATCAAACTTTTTGCGGCAGTAACCTTGACTTCGGCATTGGAGCGCGTGTCGGCGCATTATGATGTCGCTATTTCATACAGCCCGTCTCAAACCGATGCCGTAGGTGTTGAAAGCATACCGCGATTTTCATCGACGGTAGGCAATGCATTGTCACAATTGTTGGCGGGAACCGATTACGGATATGGCAAGGTGTCAGACCGGGTCTATTATCTGTTTAAGGACAAGCAAAAGATTGCATTAAGGAAACAACGAGAGGCACGAGAAAAAGAGCAGGCTGCCATAGACAGGATATGTGAATATCGCCGGCATGAGATGGAATGCCGCTTGGCTTGCAAGCATGGCAAGATGTTGGTGCCGAAAATAGAAAAGCCATTGCAAGGAACGGTGAATGCCGATATAGAACAAGAGTGGCCTGCCGACCGCTGCAATGACGAGTCGGCAGTGCTGCCGGTAGTGCTGAAGACAAATGCTCTACTACTTGCATCGGCATCGGCCAATGCCACACTGGAATTGCCTGTTAGCGCACATGTTTCGGCCGAATTGTCTGTAAGCATAAATCGTTGGCCGCTTGGTGATGCACGATTGCTCCATGTGGCTGTGTCTCCGGCATTGAAATATTGGCTTGGCAGCGAGCCTATGCAAGGCGATTACGTGGGCGCGTATGCCGGATATGCCAATTATGATATTGGCGGAATTGGATTTGCCGGAGCCAACCTTGCCGATAATTATTATAAAGGCAACTTGTATTCGGCCGGCATCTTGTATGGGCATCGTTTTATATTATGCCGTCATTTTGCATTGGAAGCAGAGATAGGTATGGGATATGTATATACGAAATATGACTGCAATCTTGTCGACCCGGCAGTAAGCAGCGCCGCATCACGAGCCGTAAAAGATGGCAGCAAGCACAAATTCGGTATATCGCGATTGGCCTTGAATGTGTGTTACATGTTCTGACAATTTGAATGTCAAGTGCGTTTGATTTTACCGCAGGTGACACATCTTACGAATTACCAGTAACACTAACATCCTCAAAATTTATTGGCAGATTTGCAAACGATGTGCAATGGCAGCAAATGAGGGGGCATTGTAGCGTAGTTTCTTTTGTGCGCCACAAGAGGGTGTATCAAAATGCGATTTTGCCATGAGTAGAGACGTGGCGTGCCGCGTCTCGATGTTCGCAACAACATATAAAACATTCAATATCAATAATTTATCCAACCAGATTGTAGAGACGCAAAATTTTGCGTCTCTACTGCCACATTGAAATGATAATTTTGATACACCCTCTACAACCGGGTTGACAAACTGTTTGATATTAAGCATCTTATGAATCATTAATGTTATCGAGACGCGGCACGCCACACTGCTGTCCCAAAGATTCATTAACATTTTAGTGTAAATCACACATAGCAAGGTAGTTATGTGTTAAAGTT
>CALUMZ010000091.1 GCA_944321865.1 uncultured Muribaculaceae bacterium | reverse complement strand
TGATTGTCGAGGGATCGTCAAAGTATTTTGCCATCAAGTCATCGTCGAATTCGGCAATGCTTTCAAGCATCTTGTCACGCCATTCCTCGCACTCGGCAAGCATATTGTCGGGAATCGGGCCGCGAGTATATTCGGCACCCATTGTTTCATCATGCCAGATGAGCGATTCCATCGAAATGAGGTCGACAACGCCCTTGAATGTTTCTTCGGCACCTATAGGCACTTGTATCGGGCATGGGTTTGCACCGAGTATTTCTTTCATTTGGCGCACTACTTCAAAGAAGTTGGCACCCGAACGGTCCATCTTGTTCACGTAGCCTATACGCGGCACGTTATATTTGTCGGCTTGACGCCAAACAGTCTCAGACTGGGGTTCCACACCACCGACGGCGCAGAATGTGGCAATGGCACCATCAAGCACACGAAGCGAACGTTCAACCTCCACGGTGAAGTCAACGTGTCCCGGGGTGTCAATCAAGTTGATTTTGTATTTCTTACCGCCGTAATTCCAGAATGTGGTGGTCGCAGCCGAAGTGATTGTGATACCACGTTCTTGTTCCTGTTCCATCCAGTCCATGGTGGCAGCACCGTCATGAACTTCACCAATTTTGTGAGTCAATCCGGTATAGAACAGGATACGCTCAGATGTGGTTGTCTTACCGGCATCGATGTGAGCCATGATACCGATATTGCGCGTAAAAACTAATTGCGAATCAGTTGTAGCCATCTTTTATAACGTTCTCAAATTATTAAAACCTAAAGTGTGCAAATGCGCGGTTAGCCTCGGCCATGCGGTGCATGTCCTCTTTGCGCTTGAATGCGCCTCCTTGTTCGTTATATGCGTCAACGATTTCCGAAGCCAGCTTGTCGGCCATTGTCTTGCCGCCACGCTTACGGGCAAACGAGATTAGATTTTTCATCGATATCGACTCTTTGCGGTCGGGGCGAATTTCGGTAGGAACTTGGAATGTAGCACCGCCTACACGACGCGACTTAACTTCCACTTGCGGCGTGATGTTTTCCAACGCCTTCTTCCATATTTCGAGTGCGCTCTTTTCCTCGTTGGGCATTTTGGCTTTCACTATTTCGAGCGCCGAATAGAATATCTTATACGACGTGTTTTTCTTACCGTCATACATCAAGTGATTTACGAATTTAGAAACTCTTACATCACTAAATACGGGGTCGGGCAGTATGACCCTCTTCTTTGGCTTTGCCTTTCTCATTTCAATCTTTAAAAATTGCGTTTTTTGTTCGCTTGGTTGTTGTCTTACATCTTCAACGGGCATTCTCCAATGCCTCATTTACTCAACCGTAATACCAAATCCAATAAAACCAAAAACTAAGTTTGATACTTATTCTTTTTTGTCGTTTTTGTCCAAGGGTTATTGTCTATTCCCTTGTTGATTTTAAGTAAGCGGCAGTGTCACTCAGTTGTAGTATACTGTGATTACTTCTTTGCTCCTGCCTTCGGACGTTTTGCTCCGTACTTAGAGCGACGTTGCGTGCGACCTGCAACACCTGCGGTATCGAGAGTTCCGCGAACGATGTGGTAACGCACACCCGGAAGGTCCTTAACACGACCGCCTCTAACCATCACGATTGAGTGCTCTTGCAGGTTGTGTCCTTCTCCCGGAATGTAGGAGTTTACTTCCTTGCCGTTGGTGAGTCTCACACGAGCCACCTTACGCATAGCCGAGTTAGGCTTCTTGGGAGTAGTGGTGTAAACACGCACGCACACGCCGCGACGTTGCGGGCATGAATCCAATGCGGGCGATTTACTCTTGTCAACCAGTGCTACACGGCCTTTTCTTACTAATTGCTGAATTGTAGGCATCTTAGTTCTTTTTGCTTATTAAAAAATTTACTTTTGTTTTTAGTTTTTTGTCTTATACTTTGCTTCCACCCAAAAACGCCGTCTTTTATCCACTAAATCAACGATTTAGACATAACAAAACGCAACATTGGCTGAAAAACTGTGCAAAGATAAGCACTAATATTCTAATTACCAAATGTTTTTACTCCTTTAATTCTCCTCTATTTCAGTGCCGTAACACCCACTTTCACAGTGCCGACGATTAATGGCAGGGAATTATGGAAACTTACCCATTTGATTTATTTTGCAATATTTAACTTTATTTCATCAAGAGTCATGCCCTTTTTGTCTTTTTCCGACAAATTCAATTGCATACCCTCGGTCGGCCATTTTATGCCGAGTGCCGGGTCGTCGAACCGCAATGTGGCTTCGGCCTGAGGTGCATAAACATTATCGACCTTATACTGGAACTGCGCCGTATCGCTAAGCACCAAAAAGCCATGAGCAAAGTGGCGCGGAATAAACAGTTGGCAACCGTTTTCTTGGCTCAACTCAACAGCCACGTAACGGCCGAAAGTGGGAGAATCCTTGCGGATGTCAACTGCCACGTCGAGCACCCGCCCCTGCGACACTCGCACGAGCTTGGCTTGGCTGTACTCGCCGCGTTGGAAATGCAGGCCGCGAAGCACGCCGCGCGACGACATAGATTCATTGTCTTGTACAAATTCCACATGCCCCACTGCATTTTCAAATTCTGCCTTCTTAAAACTCTCGCAGAAATAGCCGCGTGCATCACCGTGACGCTCCGGCTTTATGAGCCAAACCCCCTTAATGTATTGCTCTTCAAATTTCATTGCTTCTATAATGTGGTTTTAAAATAAAGTGATTGCAAAATTAAGAAAAAAAGCCAAACTCGCAACCCCTGTCAACCCAAATGCAAATACATGAGTATTAGCCCATCGGAGAACGCTTGCAAAGCATTTGCCACTTGATTATTCCGAAAAACATACGTATTTTTGGAAAATATTACAAACATAAACCCACATGACATGAAACAGAAACTACACATTCCAATTCTGCTGCTGTCGCTTTGCAGCTTATTCTGCACACTTCCGGCATCGGCCGGCATCTCGAGCGTGTCAGTCACGCAAAACGCCAACTGCACCGGCCGCGGCAATCAATACGAACCCATCTTGTCGGCATTGATAACCGTAACGGGAGATGCCGCCGAACTGACATCGGTCGACATAACACTCGACGGCACCACCGACATTAACGATTATGAAAAAGTAAAAATTTATTCCACCGGGTCGGACATGCTCAAGTCGCCCACATTCGATGACAAAGATGGCGGCGATGCCGTTCTGCTCGGGGAATATGAGCCTCAATCGGGTACAATGTCGTGCAAGCTCACCACTCCGGTCACTTTGGAAGCATCGGGCTTCAACTTCATCTGGGTTGTGGCTGCGGTTTCGGAAGATGCCAAGGAGGGAAACAAGTTAGACGCAACACTTGTATCATTGACTGCCGGCGATGAAACCATTGCCGTCAGCAATGGCAATCCCGATGGGAGCCGCGAAATATTGATGATTCGCAAGCTGCTCTATTCTCCCGGCGACAATGGCTCAACTGCCTACCGCATACCTGCGATGGTGATTCTGCCAAACGGCAACATCGTGACGGCCATCGACCGGCGATGGGACAGCGAAGCCGACCTTGCCAACCGCATCGACATCATCGCCCGCATCAGCGAGGACGGCGGCTACACTTGGAGCGAAGAATACCCTATCGCCACAGCTTCTGATGCCAAAAACGGACGCGGTGACTGCGCCCTCGTGGTAGCGCCAAACGGCGACATCATTGCCGCATTCGTGGGTGGCAACGGACTTGTAGCTTCTTCGGTCAACGACCCCATTTCATCGTTCATCAGCCGCTCCTCCGATGGAGGCAAGACATGGACTCCGGTCGAAGAGGGCGGACAAGGCGACATCACTTCTCAAATATGGGGCCCCGACTGCAACGGCGATGCCACACGTCTTGCCGGCACGGCGGCCTTCTTCGGCTCGGGACGCGGGCTGTGCCTTTCACGCCAGAGGGGAGAGAATGCCGACAAAAACGGGCGCATAATGTTCGTGACTGCCGTGCGCAACAATGGCATCCTATATAACTATGCCGTTTACTCCGACGACAACGGCCTCACATGGAAAGTATCGGAACAAGCCTACAGCAACGGTGACGAATCAAAAGTCGCCGAATTGAACGACGGAACAATATTAATGAGCGTGCGCCGCACCGGCAGTGGCGCCAACCAAAACGAACGCGGTTACGTGACATCGACCGACGGAGGCGAAACTTGGTCGGAAGAGGCAACTTGGAGCGACCTCAAGGTAAATGCCTGCAATGGCGACATACTGGAATACACAACACTATTCGAGGGGTATGACAAAAACCGCACGCTGCATTCCCTGCCGATAAACGACGGCTCCAAATCTCGTGCAAAAGTGTCGATATACCTAAGTTATGACGAAGGCAAAACATGGACTCGCAAGAAACAATTGTTCTCGGGCAACTCGGCATATTCCACCATGATCAAACTCCCCGACGGGACAATAGGCGTATATGCCGAAGACCAACAAGGTGGCACCACGAAGAATTATTTCATGCGATTCTCTCTTGCATGGCTCACCGATGGCGAAGACATTTATACAGCTCCGCCAGCAGGCGTTGAAGAGATACAGGCCGGAGACGACACCGCCGCAACAATCAATGCCGGGGAAGGGCGCATTGAAATAACAAGCCCCGAAACCATAGCAATCGCCATCTACGACATTGACGGCACTACCGTCAAGAGTTTGGACGCATCGCAATCTTGCTCCATCGCAATAGAACCCGGGTCATACATAGTAAAAGCCGGAGACACGGTGAAGAAACTCATCGTAAAATAAGTATACACTTAACTAAGGCAGAATAGGAACTAGAGGGTGTAGCAAAATAACAAGTGCGGCAAATCTTGCTTACGATTTATAACTGAATATGCGTGGTTAGTTGCCTCGGAGAGGCAATACTTTGCTTAACCGCTGCGTGGAGTGAGCGTAGCGAACGTAACCTGCGGTACCCGGTT
>CALUMZ010000090.1 GCA_944321865.1 uncultured Muribaculaceae bacterium | reverse complement strand
GGAAAATATTTTCAACAAGCCGCATAAAAAAACAGGATTTTGCTTGCATATTAACATAGATTGCGCCGGGCGAGGCGCAGCCGAACCCGGTGTGGAACTGCCTCCACCACACAAAACGTCCTCGCAGAGGGCGAACATATTTGTATTCAGGTTGTTATTCGCCCCCTACGGGGACGGCAGTGCAGGTGTTATGACTACACCGGGTTCGGCTCCCTTGAGGTCGCCTTGCCCGGCGTTAAGCATAATTGGGCAGCTCCGCAGCCCCTTTTCCCATTTTGATACACCCTCTACAACAACCGGACTTTCTTAATACAAACATTCTACTGACCCTTTGCGCGACACGCCGGGCACAAAAAACAGAGGGACTGCCCGTGTGGGCAATCCCTCTATGATTGAATTTATCTAAACTTGTTTTATTATTAGCTTAGGAGTGTTCCGGACTTAGAGCTTCGGACCGGCAGCAACCAATGCCTTGCCGGCTTCGTTGCCTGTGAACTTGGTGAAGTTGTTGATGAAGCGGCCTGCAAGATCCTTTGCCTTTTCGTTCCATTGCGAAGCGTCGCTGTAAGTGTCGCGAGGATCGAGAATCTTCGGATCAACACCCGGCAATTCGGTAGGAACTACGAAGTTGAAGTAAGGAATGGTCTTTGTCGGAGCCTTGTCGATAGAACCGTCGAGGATAGCATCGATGATACCGCGGGTATCCTTGATAGAGATGCGCTTGCCTGTTCCGTTCCAACCGGTGTTTACCAAGTAAGCCTTTGCGCCAACGGCTTCCATGCGCTTAACGAGCTCTTCGGCATACTTAGTGGGGTGCAACGAAAGGAATGCTGCGCCGAAGCAAGCCGAGAATGTCGGAGTCGGTTCGGTTATACCACGTTCCGTACCGGCCAACTTTGCAGTGAAGCCCGAGAGGAAGTAGTACTTGGTTTGCTCAGAATCCAAGATAGATACCGGAGGCAATACGCCGAATGCGTCAGCCGACAAGAAGATAACTTGGTGAGCGTGCGGGCCCTTAGATACCGGCTTAACGATGTTGTTGATGTGGTAGATAGGATAAGAAACGCGAGTGTTCTCGGTTACGCTCTTGTCGGCGAAGTCAATCTTGCCGTTGGCGTCAACAGTAACGTTTTCAAGAAGGGCGTCGCGCTTGATGGCGTTGTAGATATCGGGTTCGCTTTCCTTGTCGAGGTTGATAACCTTGGCATAGCAACCACCTTCATAGTTGAATACGCCTTCGTCGTCCCAACCGTGTTCGTCGTCACCGATGAGCAGACGTTTCGGGTCGGTAGAAAGGGTAGTCTTGCCTGTACCCGACAAACCGAAGAAGATGGCAGTGTCGGTGCCTTCCATGTTGGTGTTGGCCGAGCAGTGCATCGAAGCGATGCCGCGCAACGGGTTCAGGTAGTTCATGATTGAGAAGATACCTTTCTTCATTTCACCACCATACCAAGTGTTCAAGATAACTTGTTCGTTGGTCTTGAGGTTGAAGACGGTAGCTGTTTCAGAGTTCAATCCGAGTTCCTTGTAATTGTCAACTTTTGCCTTGGCTGCGTTGAACGATACGAAGTCGGGTTCGCCATAGTTAGCGAGTTCTTCTTCGGTAGGACGGATGAACATATTCTTAACGAAGTGAGCTTGCCAAGCCACTTCCATGATGAAACGAACTTTCAAGCGAGTAGCGGGGTTGGCACCACAGAAGGTATCCATTACAAATAAGCGCTTGCCCGACAATTGCTTAACGGCCTTAGCCTTAAGGTCGGCCCAAGCTTCTTCCGAGCAAGGTTTGTTGTCGTTCTTGTACTCGGGAGTAGTCCACCATACGGTGTCCTTGCTGGCTTCGTTCATTACAAAGAATTTGTCTTTGGGCGAACGTCCGGTGTAGATACCGGTCATAACGTTTACTGCACCGAGTTCGGTAACTTGACCTTTTTCATAGCCTTCGAGGCTTGATTTGGTCTCTTCCTCAAACAGTACTTCATAAGACGGGTTGTGGAGGATTTCCTTCACGTCGGTGATACCGTACTTGCTTAAATCTAAATTTGCCATATTATTTTAATATAATAAGAGATTAAAATATTTTTTGCGTCGCGTTTATGCCTTGAAAGGCAATGCAAAGTTAGTTATTTTTTTTCACTGGAATGAATAAATACGGAAAATTTTCCTTAATGCTTGCCCTTTTAATATTTATTAGGTTTGGAGGCCTGTATCTAACCTTTATTGGCTCGTTTTCACGCAAATAAAGGCACGATCGTCCACCCCTCTCTTGACATCGTGCAAAAAGCACACCAAACGGCCGTCGCCACCGCCATAATTTAGATTATTTTGCTTACTTATGCTTTTATTCGCACCCGGGCCTCATTGCCGCCGCCGTTTGGCTTCCGGCGCGGCGGCGTGGCAGCACGGGGCTGACACTTTTGGCAGTCGCCGCCGGGCATCCCCCCTGCCAATCGGCAGCCCGGCCACAAAAAGAAAGCCCGGCCGCCATGGTATTAGAGTGCGCAGCCGGGCCAAAACCTAAAAACTCCTAATTTACCCTATGTCGTTTGTTCGTATAAACGCCTATGTTACTTCAACAGCCGGGAAAACCGCCGGGAATCCCCGCAAGCCACAAAGATATGCTTTTGCATTCTCATTTTTAACCTGTTACACATCAAATAACGCCATTATGCGAATAATTGACCACGTTTTACGACAAATCGCCGATTGTTCCATATCACTCCGGCATTATGCCGTTTTGTCGCATCGTCCCAAGCCGGGAACCACGTGCACGGTGGTACGCGACGAGAAGCTGTGCAATCTTGCATCTCCGACATGTTTCCGCTAAATTTGCAAGCATAGGTAGGATGCTTACGACTTGACATTTTTATTACGAACACACACTATACACCTCCCAAATTATGGACAAGGAAAAACTCAAACAACGACGCGACGAATTGACGGCACTCGTGTCGGCATTTTGCGACAGCAAAATAAATGATGAATATAAAGACCTGTGTACAAAACTTGTCGCGAAAATGTCGCGAAAAAGGAATTGCCCTTTTGAAAGAGGGAACCTTAATATATGGGCTGCCGCTGTGGTATACACTATTGGGCGCACCAATTTCCTGTTTGACAAATCGTTCGAGCCATACATCGACCCGAAAGAGATTCATGAGTACTTTGGCACCAAAAGCTCCACCGTATCGGCAAAGGCGAAACTTATACGTGAGCAACTTAAAATATCATATTATTTCGACCCCGAGTTTTCAACGGCTCACATGCAAGACAATAATCCTTTCAACCATCTCGCAATGATAAACGGAGTGTTCGTTGACATAGATTCCCTGCCCGAAGAGTTGTGGCAAATGATTGCCGACGACGAGGAAAACGAGAAGTGACATACGCCACCCGACACGTTACCGGGGAGCGTGCGGGACAGGCAGAAGGCGCGACACACTGCGGCGCAGCGGTGCGATAATGTGCCGGGCGATGAGTTGCGCCGCGCCCGGCCGTGGGACAGGATTCCTTGCAAGCGCGGCAATCTGTTGTGCGTCGATGCCGCCGGCCGCCGTTGCTGCCTCCCGGGCCACGGCTGAGGCCTGCGTCTCATTGCCGAGGGCAAGATAGTGGCGGACAAGTGCCACGGCGTTGTCGATGTAGGCCTTTCGCAGCAGTTCGTGCACGTTGTCGCGGCCGACGGCCGAGAAGTGTTCCATCAGCATCTTGCGCACCTGCATGGCCATGCGGTACTGCTTTTCGGCACCGGCACGGCTCCACAACGCCTCGCGCCGCTTGCGGTAAACGGCCATGCAGCGGTTCATGTAGCGTATTTTCCCATGCTCGGCGTTGAGCATGTGCATGGCATAGTCGTAGGTTGCCGCCTGCGTAATCCATTCGGGCAACGGATCGATGTTGGCATGCCTGAACATCACCGACACATTGGTGACAAAGTTGCTGCGTGCAAGGTCGATGATGTCGTTGTCGCTTTTCTGCCTGCCGTTGCTCAGGCTCATGCTGCCGTCCTCTTCATAATAGTTCACCACCCGGTGTACGCATAGGGCATAGTCGGGGTGAGTGTCGAGGAAATCGGCCTGCCGTTGCAGCTTCGAGCGGTCGATCCAGTAGTCGTCACCCTCGCAGATGGCAATATACTTGCCCCGGCAATGGGAGTAGGTGTCGGCAAAGTTTTGCATCAGTCCGCGATTGCCCCCGCTCTCCAACAGTACTATCCGGCCCGGATATTTCGCCGCCCACCGGCGGCAAATCTCCACGGTGCCGTCGGTGCTGTGGTCGTCGCCTATCACCAACTCGAAGTTGTGGCTGCACCGCTGGTGCATCACACTGCGGATGGCCTCATCGACATATTGCTCGAAGTTATATGTGAGCATCAATACGCTTATGTCAATCCCGTCGTTCGTCATGCCATGTTTCAATCTTTCTATGCTGCGAAGTTACGCATTTTTCCTGTTTTTCGACTTGCCACCGAAGCCGTAATATAATGAATTACGCCCGGGAGGTTCGTACCGGCCGGCAAATTGCGACAAATGTCACCCCATGCCGGTTTGTATATTTCTTTTTCACACAGTCGCTCTAAAACTCTTTGAATCAGTTCCATGAAGTCGGCTGCGATATTGTGTTTTTTTGCGTAAAAAAGAAAAAAACGCAAAAAATGCACTCTAAAATTTGCGCAAACCAATATTTTGCCGTAACTTTGCACACGCAAACAAGCAACAATGGTGCCATAGCTCAGTTGGTAGAGCAAAGGACTGAAAATCCTTGTGTCACTGGTTCGATTCCCGTTGGCACCACATGAAAAATCAGAGAGTTACAGCGATGTAGCTCTCTTTTTTATTGTTTTTACTCCTTGTTTTTAGCCCCAAAACACGGGTCAGTCCGAAAACCCGGTTGCGGTTCATGCTCGTTTCTTGTAAAAGACGTATCTTTGTGGCATGAAACAATGGC
>CALUMZ010000089.1 GCA_944321865.1 uncultured Muribaculaceae bacterium | reverse complement strand
ACAGCGGTTACGCATAGTTGGACGGCTTTGCCGCCCGTTCGCATTTTGATACACCCTCTACAATCTGGTTGGATAAACTATTGATATTGAATGTTTTATATGTTGTTGCGAACATCGAGACGCGGCACGGCACGTCTCTACTCATGGCAAAATCGCATTTTGATACACTCTCTACAACCGGATTGGATAAACTGTTGATGTTAAATGTCTTATGTGTCTTTAATACAATCGAGACGCGGCACGGCCATGCCTCGATAATTGATGAAATCGTATTTTTGGTGCGCCATCTGCAAATTGTGGTTGGGGGGATGAGAAAAGCGCAGATCGTCAACCGTGCGGTTGTGAATCTGCGCTTTTACCGGGAGCCGCGAATGGGACTCGAACCCATGACCTTTTCGTTACGAATGAAATGCTCTACCAACTGAGCTATTGCGGCTTGAAAAAGTATTAATGCATCTGAACTCCCAAATGCGAGTGCAAATATAGTATTAATTTTCGAATAATCTGCTATAATATAGCTTTAAAATTGCTTTATCAAGTTCGAGCTTGACAATCGACGGGCGTTCCATGGCCGGTTTTACCTCAATCAGAGATGATGATGAACCGGTGGAAGGCATTGGGTAATAGCCATATAGCAGGTAATACATATAGGTTGTGTAGTCGTATCCGCCGCTTGAACCGCTGTTGTCGGTAAGTACGTCGATGGGTGTGAGTGAGAAAGTGCAGTCTTCGGCATCGGCCACGCCGCCTTTCTCGTCAAGCAATTTCAAGAAATACTGGCGCATTTCAGAGAATGTGTAGCATTTGTTGGTGCCGTCGTATTGGGCATAGAACGATGTGACATCGTTGGGAACGTTGGTCGATGAGAGGAATTCGTTCTTTTTCGACTCGGGGATGAGCAGAAGGTACTCGGGTGGGGCTATGCCACGGTCGTTGACCAGTTCGGTGGCAGGGATTTGCAGGCTGACGCTGTTGAACACGGTGCTGGCCTCGGTGTCGTTGCGGAAACGGTCGAGAATCTCTTGTACCGGCAGTGTGAGTTGTACGTCATAGGCAGCCGGGGTTTGGATAATTGCATCACCATTATCGACCATGTCGCTGATGGTGTTGCTTATGTCTAACCTGAGGTTGTTGTTTGACAAGACCTCCTCGGTAGCCCCCATGTAGCTACGGTCGAGGTATATCACGGTGTCGATGGTTTCGTCTTTGTAGAGACGTCGGCAATATACTTTAAACTCGGTGTTGTATATGTTCATGACGCGCCCGTTGCCAAATGTCGTAGTCACGTATATGCCCGGGAAGTAGTTTTCAAAAGCCCCCGGGTCACGGAAAGTGCCGGGATTGCGCTTGAATTCACGGTACATTTCAACGGCGATGTTTCGATCGACGTTGACGCGGATTTCGCGGTATCCGTCAAGGGCTTCGGCAAGGGAGTCGGATTGCAATGCTGTTGCAGTGTAGGCCGTTGTGCCGAGCGGATTGGTATTATCGTAATAACCGGTCGGGTCGAAAGAGCTGTTGATGGGGCGAGGCAACGGTTTTGTCAGGCGATATACCGTGGCTCTCATGGGTGTTACGCTATCGCCGGTGTATCCGCCGTTGGGGATTCGGAAAACGAAGCAGCAACTGTCTATTTCGTTCTCGGTTATATAGCTTGTGTCGATGGGCCATGCGGGCATCATTTGCGAAACGAAGTCGGCCGACAGTGTGCCATAGTTGTCGGCATGGATCGAACCCAACAATTGTGTTATGGTGCGTGCGGGCAAGGTGTTGTTTGCCACAGTTCGTCCCGAGATTGTGAAAGAAGAATCCATAACCACCTCGGTATGTGTCACGGCAAGAGAAGAACCTATGCCCGATTCGGTGCAAGATTGAAAGGCAAGCAGTGCAGATGCTGCTGCAAATGACAAAATAACTTTTCTCATTGTTATGTTTGTATGAAAGGGACGCGGTGTCGCAATAATCAGAAAGTGTGATGCGGTGTGTTATAGCGACTTGTAGAAATCGGCATACGCGTCGATGTAGTTTTCCCGTTCTTCGTAAGGAAGGAAAGGTATGCCTTTTTCTTTTATAAAGTCGATAAATTCGGCCGGGGCGTCGGCGTTGTGTTGTATCACGCCGTCGCAATTGGCCAATGCAAGGCGCATCAGTCCGGCATAGTCGACTTCTTTTCCCTCTAAATCTTTTAAATAGTCATTTGGAATGCCGTCCATTTCCATTTTTTCGGCAAACCGATTGTTTAACGGGGTGTTAAGAGGGTTGTCGCCATATAACGACAATACAACCTTTGCATTTCTGAATACCGGGTCGTCGTTATATATATGTTTGATATAGATTGAAGTGAGAGCCGAAATCCAACCGTTGCAGTGGATTATGTCGGGTACCCATCTTAATTTTTTTACGGTTTCAAGTGTCCCTCTGACAAAGAACATGGCCCGCTCGTCGTTGTCTTCGGGCGAAGATTCGGTTTCAAGTTCCTTGACGAGGTTGTGCTGGAAGTAGTCTTCGTTATAGATGAAATAAACTTGCATTCTCGATGGTAGCATGGTGGCGACCTTGATGATCAGTGGATGGTCGGTGTCGTCGATAATCAAGTTCATACCCGAAAGGCGTATAACTTCGTGAAGTTGGTTTCTCCGCTCGTTTATGCAACCATACTTGGGCATGAACGACCTTACTTCAAACCCTTTTTCTTGGATGCCTTGCGGCAATTCTTTTCCTACGGTTGAAATTTCGGTCTTAGGCATGTATGGCTCAATTTCTTGAGAGATGAATAACACTTTGTTTACGTCCATAACGAGATTCTCCTGTATTTAATTTTGCTTGTTGTGGTGTGCCGTAGGGGTTATTTTGTGGGCAGCACACGCTATCTAAGTGCAAAGATACTAAATTTCTTTTAATTTGTTGTGAAACAAAGCGTGGGTTTACGATAATTTAAACCCCAATCGACCATAAGGCCGCAAATATTTGTTTTGAATATGTTTTTATGCCGCTTTTTAGTTCCTGTCGGTGGCCTTTCAAGGTGTGATCTAATGACCGATTCGAGTTTTATTGTAGCTCGGTTACGGCTGTGCTGTTGTGCCGCGACAGGAGGGTGCGTGTGCGTTGCAGGAATTTGTCGAATGCTTGGAGTTGGTCGGTTCTTACCGAGTCGCGCATCGATACGGGTATAAGTTTGTAGTTGTCTTTTCCGTTTTTTTGACGGTCGGGCTTCTGGCAGAACAGCAGCTTGTAGTCCATATTTATTTTTGAGACTTGCCCGTTGGAAAATTTTACCTTCACAATAGCCATTGCTCCTCCGCGACAGTCTATGTCGTTCTGGTTTGAGATGAAGTTGCCGAGGGAGTATGCTATTGCAACGTCTCTGCCGAGGCGAGGGCTGTGGCGAAGTTCAAATGGCTGTATGACGTGGGGGTGGCTCCCGATTATAATGTCGGCGCCTTCGTCGACGAGGAAGTCGGCGAGGGATAATTGGTCGCTGCCGGGTGTGCGATGGTATTCTTCGCCCCAATGAATGCACACGCATATAATTTGTGCACCATGATTGCGTGCAAGGGCGATGTCGTGCCGCATGGCTTCGCGGTTAATCAGGTCGACGGCTATGCCATCGCGTATGGGCATTCCGTTTGTTCCGTAAGTATAGTTTAGTATGGCTACTTGTCGACCCTTTACGTTGGCAATATATGGCATCACCGAGTCGCGGCCGGCAGCCGATGCGTATGTGCCAATACTTGGGATGCCTATCTTGCGCAATGCGTAAATAGTGCGCCGCACTCCACGGCTGCCACGGTCGAGGCAATGGTTGTTGGCCGTCAGCAGCAGGTCGAATCCGGAACGGTGCAACTGTTCGGCAAACTCATCGGGAGCACTGAATACAGGATAGCCCGAATAGGGTTTGCCTCCAAGTGGGACTTCAAGGTTGGCAACGGCATAGTCGGCCGTCTCAATGTCTTCTTGAATCAAAGAGAAGCATTGTGAATAGTCGAGCGAGCCATCACTGCGGGTTGCGGCTGTGATTTGCGGCGTGTGTTGCATGGCATCGCCGACGAAAGCCAGTGTGATTTCATCGTCGGGGACTCCCGCAATTTGCAAGAACGACAGTATAATGATTGGGAGCAAGTGGTGCATGTGGCGGGAATTTGTTTTTTTGAGGCACTGCCTTGTGTGCCTGTAGTGGCTATGGGCAGTGCCTCAATATCGGGCATCAGATGGTGTATACGGCTTTCTTGGCTGCGAGCAGCGTGTTGCGCATGAGCGAGCAAATGGTCATTGGACCCACTCCGCCGGGAACGGGGGTGATGAATGAGCACTTGGGTGCCACGTTGTCGAAGTCTACGTCGCCCTTGAGTTTCCAACCGCTCTTGGTGAGGGTGGAGGGGACGCGAGTGGTGCCAACGTCGATGATTACTGCACCCGGTTTTACCATGTCGGCAGTGACGAATCCCGGTTGCCCGAGTGCGGCGATTATTATGTCGGCATTGCGGCACACGTCGGCAATATCCTTTGATGCGCTATGGCAGACGGTGACGGTGGCGTTGCCGGGGTATGACTTTTGCATCATCAGCGAGGCAACGGGCTTGCCGACAATGTTGCTGCGGCCGAGCACCACGCAGCTTGCGCCCTTGGTGGGTATTTCGTAGCGGCGGAGCAGCTCGATGATTCCTGCCGGGGTTGCCGAGAGGTAGCACGGCAGGCCGATTGACATGCGCCCGACGTTGATGGGGTGGAAGCCGTCGACATCTTTGCGGTAGTCGATTGCTTCGATTACTTTTTGCTCGTGGATGTGCTTGGGCAGGGGGAGTTGCACGATGAAGCCGTCGATGTCGTCGTCGGCATTGAGCGAGGCGATTGTTTCGAGCAGTTTTTCCTCGGTCACGTCGTCTTCAAAACGGATGAGGGTCGATTTGAACCCGCATTGTTCGCATGCTTTTACTTTGTGGGCAACGTAGGTTTCGCTGCCGCCGTCGTGTCCCACCAATATTGCGGCAAGGTGGGGGCGTTTGCCTCCGGCGGCCACGATTTGGTTTACTTCTTCGGCTATTTCTTGCTTGATTTGGGCAGAGATTGCTTTTCCGTCGATAAGTGTCATTTTGTAAAAAGGCTTTGATTTGTTTGCAAAAGTAGTGATTTATTTTTTAGGCAGAAAGGCATATTTGATTTTTAGACAGAAAGACAAAAAAACATGTGTTTTTTTAAAAGGCATATTGAGGGCTTTGGGGTGAGGGTGTATCAAAATTGATAAATGAGGCAACGTTACTTACGAATTATAAGTTACAGTAACTTCCCCTTACATTTTATATATTTGCAAGCATAGAGTAATGGCAGCAAAAGGAAGTCGGGTATGCAGCAAAATCTTTTTGTATGCCACAAGGACAGCCTCGGAGAGGCTGCACTCAGTTTAACCGCCGGTGGAGTGAGCGCAGCGAACGTAACCTGCGGAAAGACAGATATGTACACTAAGCGGCTTCGGAGATGCCGAACTTAAACTGTTGCATTAGTTCGGCATCTCCGAAGCCGTATTTCAAGGGTGAACCGGGTACCGCAGGTTACGTTCGCTACGCTCACTCCACGCAG
>CALUMZ010000088.1 GCA_944321865.1 uncultured Muribaculaceae bacterium | reverse complement strand
ACCATCAATAAAGTACCGAAAAGAGGGAAAATACCCTCTACCACCGCTCTTTGAGTGTTAAGAAATAATAAAAAGGTCAAATCTTCACCTTTTAGAATGTCCCCCTAAAGGTTATGCCCATATTTCTGACTTATAACTCACAAAATATTGAGTAATAACTGGTTGCAAATACAGCGACTGAAATATACACAAATGCCACACTGTATGTTCCCATCGGTAGCAAAAGCGATTATGCCGCAGCCGATATATGGTGCAATTTCTTCAATATCGAAGAAACAGATTTCTCGGGAGTACGAAATATCGAGCATGACAACGGCATAACTGTAACCACCGAAGGCAATGCCATCATTGTCAACGGTGCCGAAAGCGGCAGCTTGGTTAGCGTATTCACAACTGCCGGAGTACACATATACAGTGGCTGCGAACCGGTAATCACCGGGCTTGCACCGGGGCTGTACATAGTCAAGGTCGGCAACTTCGCTGCAAAAGTGCTGCTGTAAGACCATTGCCACAAAAAAGAACCGTATCAACACCCCCACTGAAGGAGCGTTGATACGGTTTCCTTTCGTCAAATATTCTTATCTCGACTCTAAGCCATTATTCGATTTTAAGTTGATCCGCATTTTTGCTACATGTTCCATAATACTCATTGTTCGGAGCATAATCTACGGGTTCGCCGGTTGCATCATCGATATATAATACATTAGCCGGAGGCGTGCAATTCAAGATTTCAGTTCCCGCACCGGTGTTGATTTGCCCGATAAATCCCGATTTACTCTTGGTGTACTTTGAAGTCATTCTAATCGTAATGTCATCGGTCTTGCAGTTCTTAATACCTACATATCGGCCACTGACAACCTGACCAACCAAACCGCCAACCTGAGAGCCGCTAATGAGATTGGCATTTTCAACCGAACAACCGTCTAACCACGTGTTACCGCCGCCGATACCAATCCATCCGATCAGTCCGCCAACATTCTGTGTTGTCGTAGCCGATGCCTTGATGCGCACATTCTTGGCATGCACGTTTTGTATATTGACAGTTGTGCTATAGTTTGCACCTGTGTATCCGATACACCCGGCAAAATAAGCCGACTCTTTGCTATGGTCTACCGGATTTCCGTCTATGTCGGTATGTACCTCATCATCTGCACGTCCGTTAATGGTGATATTCTCGAATGTCAAATCCTTCATTACACCCTCGAATTTTCCCCAAACGCCTGTATATGCGTCATATTCCAATTTGATTAAACCGCCCAGTGCCGAATACACGTAAACAGTGCCAAACTTACCGTTCATGGAGAAATTGCGCAACACATGTCCTTGCCCGTCTACCGTGTAAGTTGTTTCTCCTTGCGTAAATATCGGCTGCCAATCAATGCCACTCATGTCAATGTCGTTGGCCAAAACAATTGTCTTCCCGGCAAGGCTTTCGGCATTCTGAACCGTGCGTCCTTCTTCGGCAGTCTTTTCAGCATCTGTTGCCGAGAACCATGCAAACTGGTCACGGGTAGATACGGTATAAGTCTTGGTGGCTTCATCGTATGGCGGTTCCACGGGATTTATGTCTTGGCCGCGCCACCATTCTTCGCCGACAACCCAATCATTATTAAAATTCTCGTCGATCGAAATCTCAAACTCGGCACCCACAGTCAGTATATTGCCCAAGATTGTCGTCAGCCAATTGCGCTGAATGGGAACATTTGTCTTCAAATCATGCTTGGCTATCGAAGTCGTGCCATTCAATGCCTCGAAAGTCATGTGAATCGGGGTTTGCTCCTCTTTGTCGGTCATCAAGTAGTCAACAGTCAACGTGCGATTGTTTTCGCTCATGTCATAATTGAGCGCATATTCCTTTTCGTCCTTGTTGATAGAACCGGTGTAAACAGTCGCTTCATCGGCAGCAAGGTCCACACTCTCAGATACGCCCGTCACGGCATTTATATTTGTGAAACGCTTGCAATTGTAATACGTAATCTTGAAATTGTCTGGCATTTCCAATCCGTAAAGGTTCCAGTCGGTGGCAACTACGCGCACTTTTGCAAACGGACGTTTCAACACCAGCTCGTCATTGACACTGTTTCCCGATACCGTTATATCCTTAGTGATGAAGTAAGCGTCGCGACTTTCGTCATTCAGTTGCTTGTCATTTGCATCAATGCAGGTAATGTTCTTGAAATCTTGCGTGTCGTAATGCAAATCGCCATCTTCCCCTTGCTTCACAAAATCGGCCCAAACCACTACCTTGTAATCGCGATTAGGTGTCAGGCGCAGCGAATAGATTACAGGTTGGTAACTGTCTACCACTTTTTTCTGCGGGGCGATGACTTCAACAAATTCATCACCTTCCACACGATAAACCGCCAACTGATAGCGCAAGTCGTAAGCGGTGGCACAGTCTACATTCGTAATACCGCCACAAGCACTGTTGCTTTTTTCTCCAAAAGTAGCACGAGTAGCAATCAATTCTTCCGGTACGGAAATACTGAAATTTATATTTCCATCCCCATTCTCAACAACTTCATCCTTAAACAAGTCTTCTTGCTGGCATCCAACCAATAGCATACATAAGCTTAAGAGTGCATAGCAAATTTTGTTATTCATACTTCTGTAAATTTAAGAATTAGAAAATATATATATTTATTCTCAATTGATTTCCACAACATATTCGCCTTCAAAGCTCTCATCGATCGAGATATTGCTTTCCTTGTCGACCTTGTTTGTTAAAAAGCAACCTCTGACAACCGTTTCATAGTTACGTTTCAGGGGAATTTCAATATTCTCGCAATGATTGAACTCTTTGCCCGACGAATCATAAAAATAGAAATCGGCGATTACGATATCCTCTTTGTCGGAACTGGTAAACAGGTAATCGCCAAACATGCTCACATAGCCATCCTTGCCGAAAGCATCATGCGTCAGCGGGATATTAAAACTATAAGTGCTGATAAACTCATTAGGCTCGCACGTAGCAACATTGTACCCCGTGCTTACGTACTGCCGGTAAACGACTTTGACTACGGCTCCGTCCAAAGACCCGCCATCTTTCGTAAATTCTTCAAAATCGGAAGCCAACACTCGATAACGAGCTGCCGGGCGCTCCATCAATATAGGTATTACTCGGGATTGTATCGGAGTGTGGCGATCTGCTTGAATAACCGGGTAACCTTCAGGGCCTAAACTGTAATCTATCGCAAAAGACTCCTGCCCTGCCGATGAACTTCGGTGATGGAAAAACATCGGATAGTTTTTTATCTCGCTCCTCACCTTAAACAATACATCGGCATCATAAAAATTATGCTCGTCCGTATCTATGTGGCAATAATCTGCCCACGCCAATACGTAATAATTGCCCATTGGCAAAAAAACGTGCACGGTGTCTTGCGGAGGCAGTGCATCTTTATGCACGCGTAATTCCCGTTGCTCGACCAAGCGGGCCTGATCGCCGGTGCTTCGGGAATCGTTTATCTGTCCTTCATATACCTCCAGCAACAATCGCATTTCCACTCCTTCCCACGGGACATAAGGATGCGCCTCCACATCATTCAAGTCGCGCTCTGTCCTGTTCCATTCATTATCATAAATTACTTCTTTATAATATAGTGGCGGCTCCCTGTTTACGTGCGGTTCCAAGATTACAAACGACTCCTCGGGATGCGGATATTCATGTATGGTCGCATCGCAAGCTGCCATCAACAAAAGGCTTCCCGATATAACAGCGTTATTTATATATTTTACCATATTCCGCATCATGTTAATTCTTGTTTTTTCTTTCTTTATACCATTTGTAAGATATGGAAATTCCCGCTCTTGTTATGCCCCAATACCAGTCGGAACCGGAACGGAATTTGGGTCCGTTAGCCCAATTTCGATATGCGTCATAATCATATTCGGCAAAACCGACTCCAAGGTTGAACTCCAAGCTCCAACGCTTGTTTTTGCTTATATGAGTGGCATAACCGTAACTCAATCCCATTCCCCACAGGGCATGATTCGGGTCTTGATAACGCCCATTGTCATTAATGGCGACATTGAAACCGGCAACATGGGTATGCAAGCCGAAGAAATGCCCTTCACCTGCTTTTTTCAGCCAATGCCTTATTTCGGGCTGTACCGCCATCAATCGTATTTTTCGGGTAGAAGTTATATTATAAGGTGAATACCAAACCGGAACATCCAATGACCATTTCTTCCATAATTCCACTTCTACACCGACATTGGCAACAAGCGCCGCCAAGAATAGGGTGTTGGTTTTCACCGACCAGAAGCGATTTTCGGGCTGTGGACGAAGTTTGGTTTCTATCATCGGTATGGATAACATCGGGCACACGGTATCAGGTACCTGCAAAACCAATGGCACCGACTTATGCGTCCTGTATTTCAACCCGTCGGCCGAACAGACAATAACCATACGTGAATTTCTGAACACAGGAAATATTTCCCGCACAAGGCGCCGCCAAGTTTGGCCGTTGTCAATGGCCCTGATTTTGTTTTTACGCGAATTCCAATCGGGCTCTGATTCTATAATATCCAGAATTTTTTCTTTATTTGGGAAATCGATTTTTTCCAAGGTCCGGGTTACCGAGTACCAGTCCTCTCCTAAATTTTCAACCCGCAACTGTTCATCGGGGAGGTCGGTCTTGCTGCGTAGAAAATTTGATAATGCAGCAGAACGATAATCGCCCAACTTTTTATTCCAAGCGACAGGTCCCTCCGGCGAAGCACTTCCCCCGACCCACACATATGCAAGTTCGACACGTGAATCCGACTTGATTTGATTTATCAAGTTTACAATACTATCCAATTGCGGACTGCCTTTCAAGTCATATTTATTGACTTTATAAATCACCGGGACAAGATCTGTATTTGCATAGACCAATACAGAATCCAGTTTATCACCGGGAAGAAAAGTTACATACTTCGGATACCACTTATAGACAATATCCGGCACTGAATCTTTCACGTTTTGTGCTCCGGCAATTCCTCCAAAAAGCAGGCTGCAGAACAGTATTATCATCAAGAAAGCACATCTCATAAAACTGGTTATTTTTTATACACCCCCATCCGGCACCCATGACAGAGGGATCAATAAATAGCTTACACACAAAAAAATTCCCATATACAAAAAACGTAGAGCCAGTCCTGTTGCTCGTTCCACTGTTTGAAGGCCTTCGCATTGCCCGATTAGTCGAAACGAGCAACATCGAAAGCCCCACTTGGTATAAATATATAATCCTCACTTTTCTTGCCATAGTGCAAAAACAAGCACAAACAGCTAAAAAAAGACTATATAATACATCCAAGGGGCATCCACCGTTGCTCTGTCTTTGACTAATCGTTTTTTGAAGTTGCGAAGTTCTCAAACAGTCAAAACCAAAGCGTTCCAGTAAACGCCTATATGTATATGTGCCTCTCATGGCCTCCTCACATTAAAATATAGGAGGCGTAGAGTAGACTTTGCAAAGATACATTTTTTTTCAATTCACATATTATTTTTCTCCAAAAACAGAGAAAATATTACACCTCATACCAATATTGTCCTAAATAAAATTGGAGAAATAAAAAAAGGAAGTAGCCGCTAAAGGAAGAAATTCCTATATTAGCG
>CALUMZ010000087.1 GCA_944321865.1 uncultured Muribaculaceae bacterium | reverse complement strand
GCCGGGCCGCAGCCGCTTGACTCGAAGGGTAACGAGACCGGCACACCGCTTGCGGCAGGTTCGGTGAACTCCAACGAGGTTGTGATAAATGTCGAGTACCCGTATTTCGCCAACACCGCCGCTGCCGACACACTCACGAAGATGGCGTTGACCACCAACAAATACATCGAGCCGCAGTGCGTGGCCGAGACCTCGGCAGGCCGCCATTCATTTGCATTGCCGGCAATATTCACTGTGGGAAAAATTGAGTATTTCGACACCGTGGCAAATGCCTACAAGCCGATGTCGGTGAGCGACTTCACCGCCACGGAGTATAACGAGACGGTACAAGGCAAGCAGGTGGCATACAAGAAATATGTGCGCAACACCGTGGGCTTGTCGGGTGCAACTAAGTTCAAAGTAACATTTGCACAACTAATAATGTAAGGAGGAAAAGAATTATGGCAACAGACAAAAGCATAAGGATTCCGGGACAGGCAACGTATGCCTCCAACTTCGAGGTAGCGAAGCAGGCGTTGCTCGACGCGCGCGAAATGATATTGACCACGGCGGCCGACTTGGTGAAGCCACAGACGTGGGAGGACGAAGACGGCAACGTGTGGCTTGCCAAGGGTTTGAAAGTAGCCGTGATGAACAACGGCGGCACCCCCGACTTGTATATCCTCAAAGACCCCGACAACTACACCGACCCCAACAGTTGGCACAAGGTGGGCGACAACGAGGGAATGAAGCCGTTGGTGCTGAATATGGTCTATCCTATCGAATCGACATCGGAACATGATTTGGGAGTAAGTTTCGAGGAATTAAAAGCTGCCGTGAGGTCTGATAGGACGATTTGGCTGCGCAATGAGGAAGATTCGTTCTTATCTTACAGTGCCCTTGTGGATGAAGACACGAGCGAAGTTTCTTTGCACATAGCAATTAAAGGCACACTCCATTATCTCCTTGTTTTTACGTCTTCAACCCAAGAGGGAAAAGTTGATGTGGAGGTTATAAGAGAAGATTACGACAAATCCGGCATCGGCCTCGGGAACGTGACCAACGACGCACAGGTGAAGCGCAGCGAGATGGGCAAGGCCAACGGCGTTGCCACGCTTGGCGCGGACGGGAAAGTGCCGACAGCCCAACTGCCGAGCTACGTTGACGACGTTATCGACCTCGTGGCAATTTACCCGGCAAAGGCGAACATTCCCACCACAGGGTTGACCGTCGGCGCGAAGTATTTCGCAACTTCGGAAAAGAAAATCTACACCGCCACATCGACCACCGCGGTTGACGGCGGCGCGGACCCCGAGACCGGCAAGATTTACGTTGTCACCTCCAAGCCCGCGAATGCCACGGCCGATGTGAACACCACGTGGCGATGGAGCGGCACTGCGATGGCGCCGGTTGGCAGCTCGCTTGTTCTCGGCACGGTGACAGGCACGGCGTTTGACGGCGGCAAGGGTCAGGCGTTGCAGACGTGGAAAGAGAGTGTGGTCAACAATGCCCCGCTGACGGGAGTTAAACTTGGATCTGTATCAGCAACGCAACTGGGAATAAACTTTACGAGGGTCTCTCTTCAAAATGGAAGTAATCCCGGAGACACAAATGTTATTCTACCGACTGCGACTACATCACAAGCCGGTGTGATGACCGCCGCCGACAAGGCGAAGGTGGATGCGCTGCCCGCCTCCTCCGACATCGTTACCTCGGTGGTGCTTGAAGTTGAAACAATCTGAAATTAAGTATTAGGTGCCAGTGATTAAGAATTAAGTGCAAAAGACTTAATCGCCAATCGCTGACACCTAATCACTAATAACTAACACTTAACACCTAAATAAAGTGGGAAAAGAATTGAAAATCACATCGCCTATAAAGGTCGCCGGGAGTATGGCATCTGTTACCGCCGACAAACTCGACGAGGGGCAAGTGGCGATATGCGATGACGGCACGGGCGCGCTCGGCATCGTTGGTAAGGCGGGCGGTCGGCTGCTGCGCTCACCCACCGGGGGCAATGCCACGCAGGGCAAAGTGCCTATAACCATTGTGACTGGCCCGGGCTACTTCGCCGCGCCGCAGGGGGCTATCGACCCCACCACCGACAGCATGGTGTTCTACACGATGGGCTGCCGCTCGTCCAGCCGCAAGGTGGGCGACAAGAAGATACATATCGACAAGAAGCGTTTTGCCCGTATGGGGTGTACGGAGGTGGATATCGACACGCAGCGTATATGGACAAACAGACGTTGGAGTAATAATTGTGTGACAGCCACGTTGGCGAAAGTGGAGCGCAACGCCCCGCGCGGGACGATGGACTTCTTCACGGCATCGTTGTCTACGCTTGAAGCCGAACTCGGGCATAAGTTCACATTAAACCCATCGGAAGGGATGCTTTTCTTCCGGCTCGGCAGCCGCCGCAGGTGGATGCATGTATCGGCAGAGATGGAATATGCGGCTACCTGTGAACTGGCGCGTTGCACCATAGGGGTGGCGATAGAGCGCGGCGGCGTGCTTGTCACCGACATCTACCCGGTGCATGTGGCAGTGTTCCCGAAGTCGAAGATAAGTTCCTCGGGGTATCCTGCCAACTTGTGCTTTGCGGTACAGTTCGGCCAACTGCGGTTTTCCTACACACCAGTTCGTAGGCTTACCACCCGTTGGGAAGCCGGGTCGACATGAAAAAAGCCGGGCGAAGTACCCCCGGCACACTAAGCAGGCGAATAACGTCTCTGCGTCAAACAAGCAGGCTATACAATCCTGCGACGTTGTAAAGATACAAAAAAACATGGAGAATATACACTACACCGATGGAAATAAACGGCATACTCGAAGTGATAGTGGGGGCGGTAGCCTCACTCGGGGGCTTGAGCCTTATCAAGTTCCTGTTTTTCATGCGCCCCGAGCGGCGCAAGGCCGCCGCCGAAGCCGAGCTGAAGGAGCTTGAGGCCGACGAAAAGGAACTGGGCGTTATGCGCGGGCTCATTGAGAGCCTGCAACAGCGCATCGAGCAGCAGGATAAGAAAATCAGCGAGCTTAACGCGCGCATCGATACCCTGTACGTCGAAAAGCACGAACTCGAAAAGCGCAACAACGACCTTGTGCGCGAGGCCAACGAGCTGCGGCTGCAACTGATGGAGGCACAGCACAACGTGTGCGTGCGCCCCGATGACGAATGCCTCAAGCGTATGCCGCCGCGCGACTACTGCCGCCTTGTGAAGCTCGCCAAGGGCGGATATGACAAGTACCACGCCCCCGAAGCGCAGGGCGACGGCGACGCGGCGGAATCTTCAAATAACGAAAACTGACAACCGACATGGATAAAGGGAAAGTAATCATTTTGCTCGACAACGGGCATGGGGCAGAGACCCCGGGAAAGCGGTCGCCCGACGGGCGGCTGATGGAGTGGGAATACACCCGGCAGCTTGCCGGGGCGATAGAGGCGCGGCTGTTGGCCGGGGGATATAACGTGCGGCGCATAGTGGAAGAAGCTGCCGATGTACCGCTGCGTGAGCGTTGCCGCCGTGTCAATGAAGTGTGCCGCACGCACCCACATGTGCTGCTCATCTCGCTGCACTGCAACGCCGCCGGCAACGGCAGCCAATGGTGTGAAGCCCGCGGTTGGGGTGCATACGTGTCGCTCAACGCAAGCGAGAACAGCAAGCGTCTTGCCCGTAGCCTGTGCGAGGCTGCCGAGCTGTTCGGGCAAAAGGTGCGCCGCTATGCCCCCGGGCAACCGTGGTGGCCGCAAGACTTGGCTATGTGCCGCGACACCAAATGCCCCGCCGTCTTGACCGAGAACCTCTTCCAAGACAACCGCGCCGACGTCGATTACCTGCTGTCTGCCGAAGGCCGCACCGCCCTCGCCGACCTGCACGTGCAAGGCATCGCCGACTACATACGTGACCTGTAAACAAGATTAATAACCCATAAGGGCAGAGAGTTCATTGACATCGCGGGCCGCCGCTTTTTGATATGATTTTAATACAAGTTTAGTATTTCTTTTGTGTGCAAAATTTGGAGTTTGCATCATCTTCAATTATTTTTGCAACATAAAAGTTGTGCTGTATGGAAAAAGGTTATATTCAGATACATGTCAGCGGTATGGTTGGAACAGAAGCTCTGTCGCCTGCCAACTATGATATTGGTGAATTGAAAAACCTCCTTTCCGATATGTGCGCTTTGTTTGATGCCGCAACCAACAAAAAACGCCCCAATGTATCATTGGAAATAGAAAACGGTTCGTTTATAGGGAAGTTTATTGCTCCCCTGCAAGTCGTGGCATTGGCGGGAGCCGTCATAGGCATGGTGCAAGCAGACAATTCATTGCGCGGGTTGACACCTCAAACGGCGGAGGTGTTTGAAAATATTCAAAAATCTGCCAGCCGCAACAATTATACGTATGAAATAACCTCCTCATTACAGAAAAAAGGAGAAAGCCTTTTTATAACTCCACAAACAATGTTGCACAAGGACGCACCTGTGTGGGTTCAAGGCGAGTTCTTCTTTTACGGCACAATTGTCGATGCAGGGGGCAAAACCAACCCGAACATACATCTTGAAGTAAGAAATTTGGGAACGATAACAATATCCGCACCTAAGGAGTACCTTGCTAACCAAGAAAGGAACCTTCTGTACCATAAGTGCGGTGTAAGGGTCAAAGGCAAACAAAACCCAGACACCGGGGAATATGGCACTGATTTCGAGTTGGTAGAGATAACAGACTACACACCGGCGTTTGACGAAAAATATCTGGACGATTGCATCCGCAGGGCGTCAGAACATCTGAAAGGCATAGATGCCGAGGAATTCCTTAAAGAATTAAGGGGGGAAGAGGAATATGCCTAATCAGAATCAACATTCCGTGTTGTTTGACACTTCATTTTTCATACGCTTGTTAAATGATGCCGACCCTTTGCACAGAAATGCTGTGGATTATTTCAAGTATTTCGCCGAACATGGCTATTGTTTGAAAATTTCCACGATAGCAATAGCGGAATTTTGCGTTGCAGGTGAGCTGACGGATTTGCCTATGCGCTGTTTGCAAACTGTGTCGTTTAATTACAACCATGCGGAACGTGCCGGGAAATTCACAAAGCTCGTTTTCAAAGAAAGGAAATCGCTGAAGAATGAATTGCCTCGCAAGGTCGTAACGAATGACACTAAAATGTTCGCACAGGCTGATGTGGAAACCGACATTGAATATTTCGTAACATCCGACAGAAATGCGAAAAAGATAATTGAATTATTAGGGAAAAATGCAAAACTCAGTTTCAAGTTTATAGATATTAATGTTCCTTATGGTCCAGTGTTCGGGGAATTGAATTTTCCGGAATAAACGAAACGACATAATAATAAAAGCGGCGGCCCCGGTGTAGAGATGGAGGCTGCCGCTTTTGTTTTATATTGACAGAGATGAGAGGATTGTTTTATGCGCTTTGGGTTGTGTGCCTTGCCTTGGGGTTTTGTTTTGGGTGGCTTACCCGTGGGTGCTGCCGTGGCGGCGCGGTTCATTCCGACACGGTGACGGTGATCGACACCGTGCGCTACAGTATGCCGGTGCCGGTGGATAGCGCCGTGGTGCGGTATGAGACTGTGCGGCTCATGGTGGCCGACACCGCCCGCATTACCATCACCGACACCTTGCGCGTGGCCGACAGTGTGGAGGTGGTTGTCCCGATAACGCAACGAGTGTACAGCGACAG
>CALUMZ010000086.1 GCA_944321865.1 uncultured Muribaculaceae bacterium | reverse complement strand
ACCATCACCGACACCTTGCGCGTGGCCGACAGTGTGGAGGTGGTTGTCCCGATAACGCAACGAGTGTACAGCGACAGCACCTATCGGGCATACGTGAGCGGCTACCGCCCGCGGCTTGACAGCATATTCGTCTATCCCCGCACCCGCTACATTACAACCACGGTAAAGGAAAAGCCCAAGCGTTGGGGCATAGGGCTGCAAGTCGGTTACGGCTACTCACCCGGCAACGGCATGTCTCCCTACCTCGGCATAGGCGTGAGCTATAACCTTTTTATGTTTTAAACATATCTTTTTTATGGAAATAAATTGCAAAATATTTTCATAGTAACAAAAATATTACTATCTTTGTAGTGTAGTTAAAACAATACGAGATATGAAAATGAAAAAAGAAATCACAGAAAAGGAATGGGAGTTAATTGAAGCCCTGCGGAACTTCAGAAACTCGAAACACAACACCTCATTGCAATTAGAGTTATGGATTGACCAATTAGTTGATGAACTTAAAGAGGCAGACAAAGAAGATTAACCACAAAGCCCCTCCTGACAAAGAGGGAGGGGCTTTTTAAATAAAATAATATATGATGGACGAATTAACAGGAATCATTCCTTACATTAAGTGGGGCAATATCTCAAAGGATTATTTTGGCTTTTCCCGTTCGTGGATCTACCAACGGCTTAACGGATACGATGGCAACGGCAACGAGTGCCACTTTACCGACGCACAAAAGGAAACAATGCGCAGTGCCTTGCGTGACCTTGCAAGGAAACTTAACGATACTGCCGACATGATTTAATTAACCCTGTATTGTTTTAACTATAACACACAGGCAGGCACTCATGGCAGGGCATGGTGCCGCCCATGCCGGGGAAACAGCAATGTATCCCCGGCTTTTTATATGCGTGGCGTACAAAAGGATATGACTACAAGATTGTTGGTATCACAGGTAGCGGCGACGTTGACTGGTTTACGCGTAGTGTGGCAAAACAGATACAGGCAGCCTGAAAGATTAAGCCTTTTTATCGAACACTCCGCCAATCTGAGGATGGGTCGCCTCGGGCAACCGGAGCTTTTTCGATACTTATGTGAATATTTCGTCTTTTCGCCGGTATCTATATATGGAACGCTTTTGATGATGTGAAGTGATGATGTGTGGCGTTCTATGGCTGCTGTTGCCAACGGCAGCCATTTTCATTCTACTTTCATGCCAAGGCAAAGGTCAAATCGCTCAAGTATTGTTTCTATTTCATCAACGGCCTTTTTCCCAAGCCTCTTTATGCCCAATACTTCTTTACGGCTAAGTTTCACCAAGTCCTTTAATTTGCGTATCCCTACATTGTCGAGCGGAATGGCTATGCGCATTGGCATATCGATATCCAATATTGATGCCGATAACAGCTGCTTCATGTGCAGCCTCATCTCGTCATATTTGTCGAATGTCGTGTCTGTGTTGGGTGTTGCGTACATAATAGTTGAAAGATATAAAAAATGGAGAGGGGAACCACCCCCTCTCCCAAAGTCAAACCAATAATCCACCTTTGCGGCAGACCTATTGATAATGCAAATGTAATGTTTTATTTCAAATTATCCAATACCTTGCGTACGGCGGCAGATGCCATTTCGGGCGTGACGGTTATGTAAGAATACAACGACGTGCCGCCCTTGTCAACCCTGTGTCCGAGAATAAAATCTATGATGCTCGTGCCTATGCCAAGGTTGAATGCGTGTTGGCTGAATGATTTCCGCGCCGAATAATACACAAGGTTTTTGATGCCGGTTGCCACGGCGAGTTTCGGCATATTCGTACACAGGAAATAGTGATGGCCGTCTTTTCGTTGGGCATCTGTTGCCATAAGGCGACCGTCAGCCCCTTTGTAACGCGATATTATTGCCTTTGCCTCGTCGGGGATTGTAAATTCTACGAACTTGTTCATTTTCGGCCTGTTTTCTGTTTTCTTTCTCACATAATGGATAGTGTCCGGTTGTTCATTGAAATTAATCGCAAGTAGGTCAACCATGTTGATGCCACCAAGGTAATAAGAAAGCATGAAATAGTCCCTGCACTTGGCAAGGTTTTTCTTTGATGTGTCGAAGTCGCGGATTTTTTTAACTTCGTCAACAGTCAGCCATGATTGCCTTACTTCCATGTTTGGTAATTCAAAACCAAAAAACGGGTCAACACGGAATTGCACATATCCGCACCGTTTGGCATAATTGAGCAACACCATTAGGAACACAAGGTTGGTGCGAACCGTCACAGGTTTCATTTTGCGGCTCCAAAGATATTTGTCAAGCCCGAGTACCGTACCGTGAGTTATATGTTCGACAAGGGTCTTTTGGCTGATATAGCCTAATATGTTTCTCCACATACTTCGGTAATTTTGTATCGTGTTCGGTTTGACGTGGGCATTTGCCATATATTCCTCGTATATGGATTGGATGGTGCGGTGCTTGTAACTGCTCGCATTCCGAAGTTGGAAAACAAGCTCGGGGCATGACAAGCCGTTGACATAATCCATCTCGTCGAGTGCCGCTTGGTAGTGTTGCAGCAGATTTCGGATTTTCGTGTTGAGCATGGTCGCATCTGCACGTTTCACGACCATGCCATTGCGGAACTCCTTGTTTGAATCAAGGATAATGTCAGTTACAATGTAACGGGTATCCCCGTTGTGGGCGACCGAAATTCTTACTTTGTTCTTACCGCCCTTGATTGTTTTTGAAGTCAAAACGACTGCTTTCAGTAGTGCCATTTTCGGACAATTTTAAGGAAATGTTTTTAGTGCAGAGCAGCCTGTTTTACAGCCATTGTGGATTGTCGAAACCGACTGTTCTACGGGTTAATTACTAATATTTCCTATTGAAATTCAGTCATTTCAGCCATTTACTCTAAAAATACCATTACTTTATGCAAAGTTAATATTTCAAGGCAATGGTTGCAAGTATATCGCTATCGGGTTCGTGCTGCGAATGCGCATTTTTTTTCTCGCATCGCTCCAGTGGATGGAATGGAGAGTGTGCGTCGGTTAATCCAAAGCCTTGTGGTGGAATTGCAGGGTGGACGAGGCGGGGGTTACGGTGAGGGTGGCTTGGGCGCCTTCTATGACGGGGCGGTTGTCGTCGATGTGGCCTATGGGGAAGCCCATTGCCACCGGGTAGCCGTAGGGGGCTGTCATGCGCGCTATCATCTGCTCCATGCTGTCGCCGTTGCGGTCGGGGTTGTGATAGTTGGTGAACCTGCCCACTATCAGTCCGCTCAGCCGGGCAAGAGTGCCGTTGAGACGCAGCGTGTAGAGCATTCGCTCCACACGGTACACTTCTTCGCTTATGTCTTCGATGAACAGGATGAGCCCCGGGCGCAGTATGTCGAACGGGGTGGAAACCAGTCCCGACAGCACGGCAAGGTTGCCGCCGACAATCATTGCTGTTGCCTCGCCGCAGCGGTTGAGCGGGTGGGGCGGGACTTCATGGCAGGGCAGGCGGCCTTGCAGCACATCGAGCAGCATGCGGCTGCACGGGTCGTCGCCGCCGCGCTCGGCAAGCAGCTTGGTCATCGACGAGTGCAGGCTTGCCACTCCGGCACTCACCATTGCCGCGTGCAGTGCCGATATGTCGCTGAAGCCGATAATCCACTTGGGGTCGCGGCGCAGCAGCTCGCTGTCAAGCCACGGCAGCAGGTGTACCGTCCCGTATCCTCCACGACTGCACAATATGGCGCGTATGCCGGGGTCGGACAGGGCATGGAGCAGGTCGTCGCGGCGTTCTTCAATGCTGCCACTGTATGTGCCGCAGCGGCCGTTGCAGTGCGGATAAATGACAGGGGTGAAACCCCATTGGTGCAGCACCGTGGCGGCACCTGCCACGCGCGCCGGGTCGATATATGAAGCCGGCGACAAGATTGCAACCTTGTCGCCGGGCTTTAATGGTTGTGGAAATATCATGGTTCTGTGCCGCTTATTTTACTTGGCAACCCGGTTTTACTTCTCCTTGCGGGCCTATCACCACAAGTCGGCCGCCGGCATCTTCGGCACTCAGTATCATGCCTTGCGACAGAATGCCTTTGAGCTTGCGCGGCTCGAGGTTGGCAATGAAGCACACTTCCTTGCCGATGAGGTCTTCGGGTGCATAATACTTGGCTATGCCGCTCACGATGGTGCGTCCGCCCAGCCCGTCGTCGATCTTGAATTGCAGCAGCTTGTCGGCCTTTGGCACCTTTTGGCAATCGAGCACGCGGCCCACGCGAATGTCAAGTTTGCCGAAGTCGTCGATCGACACCGCCGGAGCTACCGGTTCGGGACGGAAGTTCTTTATGATGTTTTCCTGCTTGATGCGTTCGAGCTTCTGCATTTGTGCCTCTATCACCGAGTCTTCGATTTTCTCGAACAGGAGTTCGGGCTTTTCAACCGTGCTCCCTTCGGCAAGGATGTCGATGCTGCCCAGTTTGTTCCAGTCGGCTTCGGGCATGTTAATCATTTTGCGCAATTTGGCTGCCGAGAATGGCAGGAACGGCTCGAAAGCTATTGCAAGGTTGGCCGTGATTTGCAGTGCCATGTTCAGGATGGTTGCCACACGCGCCGGGTCGGTCTTGGCCAGTTTCCACGGCTCGGTGTCGGCAAGGTACTTGTTGCCTATCCGGGCAAGGTTCATGGCATCCCTGAGTGCGTCGCGGAAGTGGAAATGCTCGATGTCGTTGCCCAGCGTCTCTTTCACGTTCTTGAACTCGTCGATGGTCTGCCGGTCATAGTCGGTCAACTCGCCTTGCGCCGGCACCTTGCCGTCGAAGTACTTGTGTGTAAGCACTATCGAGCGGTTCACGAAGTTGCCCAATATGGCCACAAGCTCGTTGTTGTTGCGGGCTTGGAAGTCGCGCCATGTGAAGTCGTTGTCCTTGGTCTCGGGCGCGTTGGCAGTGAGTACGTATCGCAGCACGTCTTGCTTGCCGGGGAACTCTTCGAGGTACTCGTGCAGCCACACAGCCCAGTTGCGCGAAGTGGAAATCTTGTCGCCCTCAAGGTTCAGGAACTCGTTGGCCGGAACGTTTTCGGGCAGTTGGTATGACCCTTCGGCCATGAGCATTGCCGGGAACACGATGCAGTGGAACACGATGTTGTCCTTGCCTATGAAGTTGATGATGCGCGTGTCGTCGCGCTTCCAGTATTCTTCCCAACGGTCGGGCAGCAACTCCTTGGTATTGGAGATGTAGCCGATGGGCGCGTCAAACCACACATACAGCACTTTTCCCTCAGCGCCTTCAACCGGCACCGGCACGCCCCAGTCGAGGTCGCGGCTCACGGCTCGCGGTTGCAACCCGAGGTCGAGCCACGACTTGCACTGGCCATACACGTTGGGTTTCCATTCCTTGTGCCCCTCGAGAATCCACTTGCGCAATGCCGGTTCCCACTTGTCGAGCGGCAGGTACCAGTGCTTGGTTTCCTTCTTTACCGGTTTGCTGCCGGTGATTGCCGAGTGCGGGTCGATAAGCTCGTTGGCACTGAGCGATGTGCCGCACTTCTCGCACTGGTCGCCGTAGGCGTGATCGTAGCCGCAGTGCGGGCAAGTGCCCACAATGTAGCGGTCGGCAAGGAACTGGCCGGCCTCCTCGTCGTAGTATTGCAGCGAAGTCTTTTCCACAAACTCCCCTTTGTCATACAGGGTGCGGAAAAAGTCGCTTGCCGTCTTGCAATGTATCTTGCTCGTCGTGCGCGAATAGATGTCGAACGATATGCCGAGTTCCTCAAACGATTTCTTGATTATATTGTGGTAGCGGTCGACGATGTCTTGCGGGCTTACACCCTCTTTGCGAGCCTTTAGGGTGATTGGCACGCCATGCTCGTCGCTGCCGCCTATCATTATCACGTCCTCGCCCTTCATTCGCAAATAGCGGGTGTAGATGTCGGCAGG
>CALUMZ010000085.1 GCA_944321865.1 uncultured Muribaculaceae bacterium | reverse complement strand
GCCATTGTTTCATGCCACAAAGATACGTCTTTTACAAGAAACGAGCATGAACCGCAACCGGGTTTTCGGACTGACCCTAAAAAAATAAGCACCGAAAGCAGCCAAAGGGGCTGATTTCGGTGCTTATTGACTTTTAGCGCATCTCAGTGCGCGCTTTGTACTCCCGAGCAGAATCGAACTGCTATCTAAAGTTTAGGAAACTTCCATTCTATCCGTTGAACTACGGGAGCCGATAATTTGTGATGATGTTTTTTCGGGTTGCAAAGTTATGAACAAATATTCAATTAGGCAATACCGATATGCCATAAAAATACCGCGGTCGGGTAAAATCCCATGTGTTATGTTGTTGAGTCGCTGTGTTGGCGTGGGATGTTCATTTGCAGCGGGGAGACGGCAGAAATGCAAATTACGGTTTTGTGAGAAGCAGTTTGCAGACGACAGGCAGGTGGTCGGAGAGTGAGATTTGCGGAATTTCAACATTTACAGTTTCCCAATTGTGCCGAGTGTCAACGAAAATGTAATCGAGTTTTTTGTCAGGTGCTTCGGTGGGGTATGTGGGCAGGTTCCCGCTTATGCCATTCCAATTTTGCGACATGGTGATTATGGCCCGGTCTCCGGGTGTGGCATTGAAGTCGCCGGCAATTATTACCGGCATTTTGTATCGGGCAAAGTGGGCGCACAGGAATTCGGATTGTTCTTCTATTACCTCGGGATATTCATAGTCGAGGTGGGTGCAGGCCATGACTATGGTGTCGCAAGGCAGTTCAAAGACGGCTTCAAGCACTACACGTTGTTCATTGCCTTTGGGGTTCGGAAGCATTGTTTTTTTCATAGCGATGTAAGGATATTTTGATAATATTCCCACGCCGTAGTATCCTCCGGCAAAGTCGATAGCTTTCCCAAATAATCCAAACATGCCTGTTTGCCGGGCCAGTTCGGCAATGAAGTCTCGTCCATTATGTTGCGGCGTGGCAGTGCGATAATTGCGGCAGTCGGCCTCTTGCAGGGCCACAAAGTCGGGTGACTGTTTTTTAATGAATTTGGCAAAATCCTCGAGTGATGCACGTTCGCCATATCGCATGTTGAAAGTCATTACACGAATCATCAATGAGTCTTGCCCGTAGGCCACAGTTGTTGCCATGATGGCAACCATTAGGAGTGTGATTTTGCGGAATAATTTCATGAACGGTTATTATATATTGTGACGATATAAAGTATGGTAGTCCTGAAGCAAAAAAACGGCTTGAACGCGTACCAAATGCAAATTAAGCGAATAATATAAACAAGGCATAGCCGCTTAACCATCTTTAACCCAAATTGGTCAATTAGATTTTATGCCAATTTTTAGGATTCTGCCGGCAAAAAAATTAAAAAGCGGCATAAAAAGCATTGTTCAAAACAGATATTTGCGGTCTAATGCCCGTTTGGGTGGTAGCCTTTTTGCCCGCTTTGTGGTTTATATGCGTAGGTGATAAGTTTTTATGAGCGATATTGTGGGAAACTTGGGAAATTATTCATACTTTTGTTATTGCTAATACTATAAACTTATAAAAACAACACAGCATGAAAAAGGTTCTTCCGATAATCAAAAATGACCCGTGGCTTGAGCCATACGCCGATGCCATCAATGGCCGGCACGAAGATGTAATCCGAAAAGAAAAAGAGCTGACAGGCGGTGGCAAAATGTCGCTCGATGACTTTGCCAATGCGCACAATTACTTTGGATTGCATAAGACCAAGGGCGGGTGGGTGTTCCGCGAGTGGGCACCGCATGCCACGGCAATATACATGATAGGCACGTTCAACGACTGGGCAGAACGAGATGATTATGCCCTCACCCGCATCGATAACGGAGTGTGGGAAATAACGCTCGCTGCCGATAAATTGAAACATGGAGACCTCTACAAGCTGAAAATAAAGTGGAACGGCGGTGAGGGAGAACGCATTCCGGCATACGCCCGACGTGTTGTGCAGGACGAGCAGACATTGATATTTTCGGCACAAGTGTGGGCACCGGCACGTCCTTATCGTTTCAAGGTAAATGATTTCAAGCCCAATGTATCGCCGTTGCTTATTTATGAATGCCACATAGGAATGGCGCAAGATGCCGAGCGAGTGGGTACATACGAGGAATTCCGCAAGAATATACTGCCGCGTGTGGCAGCCGACGGGTATAATGCCATTCAGATAATGGCCATACAGGAACACCCGTATTATGGCTCGTTTGGTTACCATGTGTCGAGTTTCTACGCTGCATCGAGCCGCTTCGGCACTCCCGACGAGTTGAAGAAACTCATCGACGAGGCTCACAAGATGGGCATAGCTGTCATAATGGATATTGTCCACTCTCACGCCGTGAAGAATGAGGTGGAAGGCCTCGGACGGTTTGACGGCAGCTACGACCTGTACTTCTACGGCGACGGACGTCGCGAGCATCCGGCATGGGACTCGCTTTGCTTCGACTATGGCAAGAACGAAGTGCTTCACTTCTTGCTGTCGAATTGCAAGTTCTGGCTTGAGGAGTACCACTTCGACGGATTCCGTTTCGACGGCGTAACATCGATGCTTTACTATAACCACGGGCTTGGGCAAGGATTCAGCTCGTATGACGACTATTACAACGGCGCGCAAGATACCAATGCGATAACTTACCTGACACTGGCCAACCTGCTTATCCACCAAGTTAACCCGAATGCCATAACCATAGCCGAGGAAATGAGCGGTATGCCGGGCTTGGCATTGAAATTCAAGGATGGCGGCATGGGATTTGACTACCGCATGGCAATGGGTATTCCTGATTACTGGATTAAAACCATCAAGGAGAAGAAGGACGAAGACTGGCACCCGACTTCGATATTCTGGGAACTTACAAATCGCCGTTACAACGAAAAAACCGTCAGCTATGCCGAAAGCCACGACCAAGCACTTGTGGGTGACAAGACAATCATTTTCCGCTTGATAGACAGTGAGATGTATTGGCACATGATGGTGGGCGACAACAATATGACCGTGGATCGCGGCATAGCGTTGCACAAGATGATAAGGCTTGTGACATGCACCACAATCAATGGCGGTTACCTTAACTTCATGGGTAACGAGTTCGGACACCCCGAGTGGATCGACTTCCCACGCGAAGGAAACGGGTGGAGCTACAAATATGCCCGCCGCCAGTGGGACCTTGTTGACCGGAAGGACTTGAAGTACCAGTTCCTTAACAATTTCGACAATGACATGATTCACCTTGTGAGCAGCATAAAGAACTTCCAAGCATTGCCCATCGAGAAATTGTGGGACAAGGACGATGACCAAGTGCTCGCTTACAAACGTGGCGACTATGTGTTCATATATAACTTCAATCCGTCGAAGTCGTTTACCGACTATGGCATTCTTGCTCCCGAGGGTGAGTATGACGGTGTGTTTGACAGCGACGCTCCACGCTATGGCGGTTATGGTAACATCGACGAGAGTGTGCACCACTTCACGCAGCCCGACCCGCTGTATGCTCCTCACGGATTAGGGTGGCTTAAGTTGTACCTGCCTGCGCGGTCGGCACAAATATTGAAAGTGGCGCGCAAACGTCGCGGACGCTGCAAAAAGAGTAAATAATATAACACGACAGGGATGTTTGCGGCTTTTGCAGCGTCCCTGTAATTATCATCGATACATAAAAAAGAACTGTTATGAAAAAGTTAGGTTTAATGCTGCTGCTTGCGGTAGCAATGGTATTTGTTTCTTGTAAGGACGAGACAGGTGATGTATTTACCATGATTCCCGCCGACGCTAATTATGTGGCTGCCATCGATGGCGGTGGCATCATCAAGAAAGCCGGTATAAAGATTGAAAACGGCGAGGTGGTGTTCCCCGACTCTTATAAGTCGCTTTTCGACAAAGCTCTCAGCGCAAAGGACCGAGAAGAAATGGCCGCGATAGCCGATGCCGGAATAGATTTTGACCGGAAGATGTATTTTTTCGGGACTAACGACTACGAAGGTGTGCTCATAGTACCGATTTCCGACAGTGATGCTTTCAAGGCATTTTGGGAAAAGAATGCCGATGCCGACATGGTTTCGGACGGCGAACTGTATAAAATGAGCGACGGCAACGACATTGCCTACCTGTCGGCTCACCATCTTGTGTATGCTTCGCCCGCTCCTTCGGTTGAGGAAAGTACAGCCGAGGCATACTTGAAGGAACTGATCACAAACGGATTCAAAGCCTCCATAAAGGACAATGCCGATGCCATGGAGATGCTCGACAGCAATGCCGACATGTCGTTCTATGGCAATTATGGGAAGATACTCGAAATATCGGGTGGCAAGACTGCGATAACTGCCATGTATGGCGAGGCATTCAGCGAATACATTAACTCGATTCGCGGAATGGGTGGTACGCTCAGCTTCAACAAACAGGATATTGACATAACCTTTAAGGGCTTTATCGATGAAAACGACGTTACCAAGCAATATGAGGCTGTATTAGGCGACCCGTCGGCCGATGGCTTGAAGTTTATCCCAGCCGACATGCAACTTGTGTTCTCGGGCTCGATAAAGGGCGAGGAACTGATGAAGATTGATGTTTTCAATACCTTGTTGGACAATGTGAAGGATAATCCCTACATCACCAAAGAGGAGCTGAAGGAATATATTGCCGGTATCGACGGCCCGCTGACTATCGGAGGTAATTACACCAATTACATCATCAACCGCGCTTCGATACCTCAAATATACGGAGCATTGAAGACCTCAAAGGCCGACGAGATGTGTGGCAAGCTGCAAGCGGGCATCAACGGTCTCGGGCTTATAGCTTGCACAAAGGTGGGCGATGAATATGTTGTGAACATATCGAGTGAATATGCTGTTGCGTTTGGCAGCAAGGACGGCTTCTTCTATTTCCGCACATCGGGACCGAAGGTGACGGAAAGCATGTATGACGACGACTTTGCCCGCGGCATATTCGAGAGCGTCCCCGGTGCTGCCTATATGAATTTGCGCAAGGGCTCGAGCGCGAATACGGTGCTGAAGAGCATGCTCCCCGGCTTGCAATTCAGTGCATACCTCAAGGGCGAGACTATTGATAATCGCACAAGTTCTATCAAATTGGTTGTAGAAGAACCCGAAGGAAATAACGTTATCGAAACATTGTTGTCGATAGTTGCAAATTCAGGAATATAGAGTTTGCTGCACAAAGTGTTTCTAAAATACAACAAAAGCCCCTTTTTGGGGCTTTTGTTATAAAAAATGCAAAATGATGGAATTTTTGTTCGTGATATGTTGCATAGCATGAATTAAAAGCATACTTTTGCATCGGTTTTTTCATGGTATTAGATTTTAAGTTGAAGATTAGTTGTCGTGATGACAATTAATTTTTTTTTGTACCTACCTCAAAGAAGGGGGCAGTCAAGTCTCCGCAGCCGGGAGGACGCTGTGGTGTGGAAGCCGAAACATGGATTGTTGTGGCACAGTAGAGACGCGATTCATCGCGTCTGAGACCGAAACTAACTTGTTATCATAGCCGCACATTAGACGCGATGAATCGCGTCTCTACAATCACCATGTGTTTTTTTGTGCGTTACGGCCTCGCTAATGTGTCGCTTGATTTATAACTGAATTGGGGCAGTTTTGTTGCCTACTCGGAGAGGCAAAACTTTGCTTAACACGGTTCACTCCACACTGTGTTAAGCCGAGTGCGGCCTCTCCGAGGCTGTTTTTGTGGCTCACATAGGTGGCATGATTGTGTAAAGTATTGTGAATCAGTTGCCGCCGTTATCGAGACGCGGCACGCCACGTCTCTACGGTGTGGGATGTTTTCTACATGGGAAATGATTGGTTTTTCCTAAAAGCGCAACGCAGGGTGTGGCGCGGCGGGTATGCCGCACTTCCTAATGAGGCGTGATGATATGGAGATGAGGCAAAATGGGGGAAAGGGTAGCGGAGCTGCCATCCCTTCATGATATTTGCTGCTTTAAGAAAATACTGAATGGCATTTGATGGGTGTATCAAAAATATCATTCCAATGTGGCAGTAGAGGGTGTATCAAAATGTGTGCGAGGGGCGGCAAAGCCGTCCAATGTGCATAACCGACGGTGTAGCGACCAC
>CALUMZ010000084.1 GCA_944321865.1 uncultured Muribaculaceae bacterium | reverse complement strand
CCATGCTCGTCGCTGCCGCCTATCATTATCACGTCCTCGCCCTTCATTCGCAAATAGCGGGTGTAGATGTCGGCAGGAACATACACTCCTGCAAGGTGCCCGATGTGTACGGGACCGTTGGCGTAGGGTAACGCCGTGGTAACGAGAGTTCTTGCAAATTTCTTTTCCATGTATCGTTGTTGTGTGTTATTTGTTGTTGGATAAGGTATTGCCGGCTGTGGCCGACCACACATTGTGCAAAATTACAAAAAAATTCGTCTCGTGTGTGACAGAAATCGGCAATTCCCCGGTTTCACTGCGGTATAACGGCAGCTGAGGCGCGTATCAAAATTATATTTTTATGGCATAATAGCAGTAGAGACGCAAAATTTTGCGTCTCTACAATCGGGTTGTCAATACGATTGGTGTTGATATTCAATGTTTTAATAATATTATGTAGTAGAGGGTGTATCAAAATGCGATTTTGCCATGAGTAGAGACGTGGCGTGCCGCGTCTCGATGTTCGAACAATATATAAAACATTCAATATCAATAGTTTATCCAATCAGATTGTAGAGACGCAAAATTTTGCGTCTCTACAGCCACATTGAAATAACAATTTTGATACACCCTCTACACCGGCGGAGAGGGGTGTGATGTGTGGGGAGTGGTGTGTCAGCCCAGTTTTGCGGCAGCGTCAGCCCTTGCCGCGCGCGAAGCGTCGAGGTGCTTCTGTATCTGGCTGTCCATTACCTTCTTCACCACTATCTTGGCAATGAACCACACCACGAGAGTGATGATGGCTGCCGTGAAATTAATCAACCACCACATCACGATAGCGAGCGGCCAGCACCAGTTGACAATCTTCTTGATGCGCTCCTTGCCGTTCACGAAGTTCACTTCGTTTTGGTCGACAGGAGTCGACATGGTGTTGTTTTCGCCAAGTCCGTCCATGATGTAGTAGTAGCGTTGGTTGTTGTAGGTATAATAAACAAACCAGAACGGAGCAAGTACCAATCGGCCGTTATGCTTGAGGTCATAACTGTTGCTGGCATGGAAATCCTTGATTTCCTCGCCCGAAAGTTGTTGGCGTGCGTTGTCCGAAGCCAATTCGTTGACAAGGCTGTCGCCATATTTTGTCCACACAAGGTCGGCATCGGTGTCGAGGGCCATAGTCATGGGGCTGTCGCCCGATTCGAGGTCAAGCAATTTCGGGTCAAATTCCTTTGATGCCATGGTGTTGTAGGGGAACTGGGCACTGAACGAGCGCAACTCCTCGGGAATATCCTTACCTTCGTAAGCAAGGCACAAGAATGCGAAGTTGCCTTGTGATGTTCCCGATTGCGGTGCAAAACGTTTCACGGTCTTGTTCTTTACTTTCGTCCCGTCGGACGATGCACGCAATTCGGTAGTCTCGTATGCAACCTTGCATGTCCATGAAGACTGGTAGCGGCCTTCATACAAGAACATGGGCAGATAGGCCTTGATTACGTTCTCGGTGTTGATGCACTGGAAGATGTCGAGTGGAACATAGTCGCGGTTAACGAGGTTGTTTATCATCGATTGTTCAAAGTCCTTCTCGGTGGTGCGGAACACGATCAGGCGTTCCGGAACGGGAATCTTCTTGGCTGTGATGAGCGGGTTGATCGACACTGCACCGCACACAGGGCATTTAACCGATGTTTCAAATGGATTGAATGATGAAAAAGCGGTTCTACACGCCGGGCATACCACTTGTTTCAGTTCTAATGTTTCTGCCATGATAAAAATTTCAGATTTAGTTTGTTAAATATGTGTATTAAAGTTCGTCTTTTTATCGCATTCTGCATTGCTTGATGATGGTGTTGCGGTCTTGAATGGCGAAGGTCACTCTCTTGGCTGCTTTCTCGATGGCTGCGTTTTCCTCGCCCTCGATGGCTGCACACAGGTTGTCGACTGCCGCGCTCAATGCCGCTTCGGCATCTTGGGCTTCGGGGTAGCTCTCGATGGGGCAGGCAATGAGGGCATCGTAGCAGCGCACCACTTGCTTGCGCACATCATCGTCGGGCATCTCGCGCATGCGCGACTGCACCTTTTGTGCAAGCGAGCGAATGTTGATTGATTCGGTCCGTTGCTTCTGCATCGAGGCTTGTGTGGCATCGTTGGCAAGCACGCTCATCAATTGCAGCACTATGAAGATTGCCAGCAACAGTCCTTGCACTATCAGCGGCCATGTGATGCTGTCCAAGGCAAGCACTATGAACACCACGCCTATCACCAACTCGGTGAAGAAGTAGAACAGCCCCCTCAGGTAAAGGCTGGCCGACAGCACAAATGTGTCTTTGCCGCTTTTGCAAAACAGCGGTGTGGCAAGCAGGCACAAGTAGGCTGCATGTACGAATCCGTAGGACAACCACACCGAGTCGACGTGTTCGGTTCCGCCTACCAAGAAAAATATCACGTTGAATAGCACGAGGAACACTAATGCTATTATGGTTTTCAATATGTTGCTTTTCATAATTTTGAATGTATTAGGGGTTATTACCTGTTGTTGTTACATGCGGCTCATCACTTCGGCTACCTTGGCATCATATTGCTGTTGCGTGATAAGGCCGGCGTCGAGCATCTGCTTCATTTTGGTAAGCACTTCCATCGGGTCGGCTTGCGGTGCAGCGGTCTGTTGTTGCATCTGCTGTTGCTGCATCTGCATTTGCTGTTGCATGGGGTTGGGTTGTTGCCCGGCAAATCCCATCGGCTGCTGCTGTTGCTGTTGGGCGAAAACCGATGCGCCCATCGATGCGAAAGCTCCACCTGCGGCAAGTCCCATGCCAAGTCCTGCGCCTGCGCCTGCAAGTCCGCCGGCACCGGGATTGTTGACTGCATCTTTGGCCAATTCCTGTTGTACTGCGATGTTGTAACCTCCGGCATGTACCGAACCGATAAGGCGGTCGAGATATTTCTGGCGTACTTCGGTTTCTTCGATTGTCAGGTTATGGAACGAGAAGTTGACAAGTTCCAACCCGTATTCCGTAAACACTTCCTTGAAGCTCGGGGTCAGTTCGGTGGCAAAATCTTCAAGTTGGCTTGAAATTGCATTGATTGATTCGCGCTTTGAACGGCTTTCAAGCGTCTTGCCAACGACTTTGCTGATTTTCTGTGAAAGTTGCGCCCTGAACAGCATGGCAAGGTCATCGACGGTGTATATGCTCTTGTCGCCCATCAGCCGCAAGAACAGTGTGCTTGCCGCAGAATCATCTTCGCGTATGTTAAAGCATACACGGAATTCGCCCGAACCGCGAATCAAGGTCGGTACGCCTATTATGCCGCCGCCCAAGAAGAAGTCTTGAATCTCGATGGCACTTGCCGTACCCCAGCCGATATTCTGCTCGGATGTGCTGACATGGTAGACTTGGCAGGTGAATGTGCTGATTCCGCCCGAAAGCATGTTGCGTATTCGGCTCAGTATCGGGTAGTTCTCAGTTTTCACTTCATGCCGTCCCGGTGGGAGCACGCCATATATTTCACCATTTTTTATGAAGATAGCTTGTTCGTTGGGTGCTACTGTGATTACCGAATTGGTGTTGAAGTCAGAACGGGGATCTAAGTAAATCAGCGTACCGGTGTCGTGTTCACGCTGTATCGACTCCATTACGTTCTTGCTGCCGCCTGCAAAGTTGGCTTCACTCGGATTTTTGTGGAAAAGTCCCATGAGTTTTATCGTTTTTTAGGTTGTTAATAATATTTTTCTTTTAGGCTTAAAGGAATTTTTTGCTTGCACTCTACATCGTGCATAAAATAAAATAATTTAACTTGACAAATATAGTGTTTTATTGTGAAAAAAGAAAAAATGTTATATAGATATAGCAATTTCGTGTACTTATTTTGGATTCCGGCAGTGACGCAAAGTGAAATTAAGGGTGGCGAACGGCGGATTTTTCCGGTTTGCGCGGATTAACCCAAAACGGTCATTAGATTTGGGGATTAGAGGGTGTATCAAAATGCGATTTTGCCATGAGTAGAGACGCGGCGTGCCGCGTCTCGATATTCGTAATAATGTATAAAATATTCAATATCAATAGTTTATTTAGCCAGATTGTAGAGGGTGTATCAAAATGCGATTTTGCCATGAGTAGAGACGTGGCGTGCCGCGTCTCTACGTCCGCAACAATGTATAAAACATTAAATATCAATAGTTTATCCAACCAGATTGTAGAGACGCAAAATTTTGCGTCTCTACTGCCACATTGAAATGATAATTTTGATACACCCTCTACTGCCACATTGAAATGATAATTTTGATACACCCTCTACAGCCACATTGAAATAACAATTTTGATACACCCTCTACTGCCACATTGAAATGATAATTTTGATACACCCTCACTCTGCAAACTTAGTGTTAAGCATAGTTTTGCCTCTTCGAGGCAACAGACCTAACTCAACTCAGTTATAAACCATAAGCAACGTTTGTCTCACTTGTTATTTTGATACGCCCTCGGTTAAAGAGCTTTAAAATTTCCCCTCTTTTGCGGTCTAATGACTGATTTGGGTTTTAAAACAACTTCCTCAAATCCATCGACAGAAAATCTTCTGCACTGATGCCTCCGTCTCCCACGATAAAAGCCGATTGCGGATTGTACAGCTTGCAGAACTTATCCAATCCGTCCGTCCGCTTCTCAGCATTGCTTTTCACCTCAATGGCTACCACCGCACCTTTCTTGCGCAGGACGAAATCCACTTCAACGTCCCGCTCGCGCCAATAGAACACTTCAAAACGATGCACGAAGGCTTGGCTTACCAAATAGGCACCGATGCCCGACTCAAAGATGCGTCCCCATGACTTACGGTTCAATATTGCCTGCTCAAAGGTCAACGGGTTGTACACCATTTTTAGCGCATTGTTATATACTTGCAACTTGGGGATGCTGGCACGCCTCCGGGCCATATCCACACTGAACTTCCGGAGTCCGCATAGCAATCCGCTTTCATCCAACAGGTTGATATATCCTGCAAGTGTCACCGTGTTTCCGGCATCTTGAAGCGAACCCAACATTTTGTTCAACGAAAGCAACTCGCCCGAATACGCTGCACCCAACTCAAAGGTCTGACGGAGCAGAGCCGGCTTGTTAATCGGTGTATCCATCAGAATGTCTTTGTTGATGGTCGCCTCGATGATGGCCGACTGGATATATTGACTGAAGCGGTCTTCATCGCCAATCAAGGCAGCTGCACCGGGATAACCTCCATAGAACAGGTATTGGTCGAGCGTGAAGCCAAAGCACTCTTGCATTTCCCGAAAGCTCCAATGGCTCATGCGTATCTCCTCGAACCGCCCTGCCAATGACTCGGACAAGCCTTTTTCTAACAGCACACGACTGCTCCCCAAAAGCAATACTTTGATATTACGGTCATGGAACGTGTCATCGTCCCATTCCTTTTTCACTGCCTCGCTCCAGTTGGCTATCTTCTGTATCTCGTCAATTACAAGGATTACACTTTCCCACCCCCGATTCTCCTTCAAGCTGCGCGCAGCAGCCCAACAATTGGAAATCCACGCACTGTTTGTGGCCGGAACATTGTCGGCAGAAAAGAACTGATAAGGCATATCCAAATCTTGAAGCACTTGTTTGACTACGGTGGACTTGCCTGTCTGACGGGCACCTGTTACCACTTGGATGAACTTCCGTGGTTCTTTCAGCCTGTCTGTAATCACCTGATATTCCGCTCTTTTGTACATATAATTACATTTTACTCAGTAGACTAAGTATTTTTACTCAATACAAAGATAACAAATATATTCGAGTAATAATCATGGATTTACGAAGAAAAGATATTCCCGTTTGGTGCGGATTAACCCAAGACGGTCATTAGATTTGGGGATTAGAGGGTGTATCAAAATGCGATTTTGCCATGAGTAGAGACGTGGCGTGCCGCGTCTCGATATTCGTAATAATGTATAAAATATTCAATATCAATAGTTTATTTAGCCAGATTGTAGAGGGTGTATCAAAATGCGATTTTGCCATGAGTAGAGACGTGGCGTGCCGCGTCTCGACGTTCGCAACAATGTATAAAACATTAAATATCAACAGTTTATCCAACCAGATTGTAGAGACGCAAAATTTTGCGTCTCTACTGCCACATTGAAATGATAATTTTGATACACC
>CALUMZ010000083.1 GCA_944321865.1 uncultured Muribaculaceae bacterium | reverse complement strand
GGGAGAGTAGGTCACCGCCCCATAAGAAGCCCGGACAGGACGCAAGTCGCTGCCCGGGCTTCCCTTTTTCCCTCAATCAGTCGAATTTGACTAATTTTAATTTTAAATCTTTTTTTCGTCTTTTCGGTTTAAACATAGTATCTTTGCATAAGAAAAGAGAATCTGACCACGACGAATTTATGATGCGCTCTCACAGATATGACGAAAGTGACTTGAAGCAAATGGTTCGCGAACTTTCCGATAAGGATAGTTTGTGCCGCATGTGTCACATGAGGCTTGGCTTTGAACCATTGCCACAGGAGCCATTGATTCAAGAGCTTGTAATGTTGTGCCGTTCGGTATTGTTTCCGGGATTTTTCGGGAAAGACGAGGTTAATTCCTATAATCTTGAATATCTTTTGGGGCTGCAAATCGAAAAACTCAAGAACTTGCTTGAAAATCAACTTGTGGCCGGATTGATGTTTGTTGACGAGTTTCGCAATGCCGGGTTGGAGAGGTCGGTTGACGTGGCTAAAGAGGTAACAATGCGTTTTCTTCACCGCCTGCCGCAACTGCGCAGAGTGTTGCACACCGATGTGGAAGCCATATATCTTGGCGACCCTGCAGCAATAAGTCGGGAAGAGGTGATATATTGCTATCCGGCAATAAAGGCGATAATAAATCATCGCATAGCGCATGAATTATTATTGGAGGGGATACCTGTCATTCCACGAATGATAAGCGAGATGGCACATTCCGAAACCGGTATAGATATACACCCGGGTGCGCAAATAGGGCATCATTTCGCAATAGACCACGGTACGGGGGTCGTAATAGGCGCTACGGCAATCATAGGTAATAATGTGAAGTTGTACCAAGGTGTCACGCTTGGAGCCAAAAGTTTCGACCTCGACGAAAACAATAATCCCATCAAGGGAATACCGCGCCACCCCATCATAGGCAATAATGTAGTCATATATTCCAATGCATCGATACTCGGGCGCATTACGATTGGAGACAATGCCGTTATAGGCGGTAATATATGGGTTACGGTAGATGTGCCGCCGGGCGAGCGATTGACACAGGCAAAAGCAAATAATTTAAGATAAGATATACACACGCTAAAGAGTGATGATTAGTAAGTTTGAAATGGTGGCCAAAACGTTTAAGGGGCTTGAAAACGTGTTGGCCGAAGAATTGAAGCAGTTGGGAGCCGGGAACGTCGTGGCGGGTAACCGCATGGTTTCGTTTACAGGCGACCTTGCCATGTTATATAAAGCCAATATCGGCTGCCGCACCGCTCTTAGGATACTCAAGCCTATTTATAAATTCTACGCACAGGATGCCGATGAATTGTATAATGCCGTCAAGGATTTCGCTTGGGACGATTATATGAACCCGGCGCAAACATTTTCAATTGATGCCACTGTGTTCAGTGAGAATTTCCGTCACAGTCGTTTTGTTACATACAGGGTGAAAGATGCCATAGCCGACTATTTCATGGAAAAGTGCGGCAAGCGTCCGTCGATAAGGTTGAATAACCCCGATTTTGTCTTTGACGTGCATATTTCCGACAACCAAGTTACCTTGTCGCTCGACAGCTCGGGTGAATCGTTGCATAAGCGCGGTTACAGGGTGGCTCAGACCGAGGCTCCCATTAACGAAGTGCTTGCGGCCGGAATTATATTGTTGACAGGGTGGCATGGTGAAACCGACTTTGTCGACCCGATGTGCGGCTCCGGAACGTTCCTTATCGAAGCTGCATTGATTGCAGCCAATATAAATCCCGGCATTTTCAGAACCAATTTTGCTTTTGAACGTTGGCCCGACTTTGACCATGAGCTGTTTGACGAGATATATAACGACGACAGCCGTGAACGTCCATTCACACATAAAATATACGGGTCGGACATATCGCCCAAAGCCGTCGACATTGCCTTGCGCAACATTAAAAGTGCCGCAGTTGGCAAATATATTGAAGTGAAGTCCCAACCATTGCAGAGTATAGAAGTCGCTCCAAGCGATGAAGGGGGTGTGCTGGTAACCAATCCTCCTTATGGTGAACGTATAGAGGTTGAAGACATGGAGGCTTTGTATCGTTCGTTGGGCGAGAAGCTGAAGAACGTGTTTAAAGGGTACAAGGCGTGGGTAATTGGTTATAATACCGACTTGCTTGATACCATAGGGTTGAAGCCTTCGTTAAAGTTCCCGTTGTATAATGGAGCTCTTGAATGCGAATTGCGCGAATATGTGATATTCGAGGGTACATACGCCAACTTCAGGAAAGAGGGCCGAAGCGTCAAGAATGAAGATTTTAAAGGTGAGCGCAAGCCTGCGGCATCGGTACGTCGCAATTTCGAGCCTACATTCAAGGATGGGAAAGGGGATAAACCCCGCCGTATGGGATGGAGGCAACAAGATGGCAACCATCGGGGCAAGGACGATGAAAAACGCCGTGAGCGCAAGCCGAGATTCCAAGTCGAGGGGAAACCAAAGAATGCGCTTGAAGAAAAATTACGCAAGCCTTATTATGAGCGTAAACGGGAAGAGGAAAACCGTCGCAGGCAATCAAGTGCAACCGATGCCGGTGGTGAGAATGTACGCCAGCAACAACAGCCTGAACATAATGAAGCACGGACGAATCGCATAATAAAATTTAGGCAACCGCAATTGTCGGCCGAAAAGGAACAACCCATCGTTCACGGACGGCGCAATAGCTGGCGACGCAACGATTTGCCGGAGGCAAAGGAAAACAAAGAGAACGAAAAAACTGAATGAAAATGAAGAAGTATACTATATTACTATTAGGGTCGGGCGGACGCGAATCGGCTCTTGCATGGAAACTTTCCCAAAGCGACAAACTTGAAAAATTGTATATCGCCCCGGGAAATGGCGGGACATTGCAATATGGCGAAAACGTAGGTTTGTCACCGCTTGATTTTGAGGCGATAAAGGAATTTGTCGTGAGCAATGGCATTAATATGGTGGTTGTAGGAAATGAAGATCCGCTTGTAGCAGGTATTTTTGATTATTTTGCAGCCGATGCGGCATTGTGCGAAATACCTGTAATAGGTCCATCCAAGGCCGGAGCCCAACTTGAAGGCAGCAAGGATTTTGCCAAAGAGTTCATGGCTCGTCACGGCATTCCCACAGCGCAGCATTTGAGTGTCGAGGCCGATACGATAGAAGACGGATACCGGTTTCTTGAAAGCATGAAGGCTCCATACGTGCTGAAGGCCGATGGGCTTGCAGCAGGAAAGGGGGTGCTGATTGTTCCTGAACTTGATGAAGCAAAAATGCAGTTGAAGGCCATGCTTGCCGGCATGTTTGGTGCATCGTCCCGAAAGGTGGTGGTGGAACAGTTCTTGAGTGGTATAGAATGCTCGGTTTTTGTTGTTACCGACGGGACCGACTACAAGATATTGCCGGTGGCCAAGGATTACAAACGCATAGGGGAAGGCGACACCGGACCTAACACGGGCGGCATGGGGGCTGTGTCTCCGGTGAGTTTTGCCAACGCAGAATTTATGCAAAAGGTCGAGGAACGTATAATCATACCGACGATAAAAGGCTTGAAACAGGAGAATATAACTTATCGAGGTTTTATATTTTTCGGATTGATTAACGTGGACGGAGAGCCATACGTGATTGAATATAACGTGAGAATGGGCGACCCTGAAACCGAAGTGGTGATGTTGCGCATAGGCAGCGACTTGCTTGACTTGCTCGAAGGCGTCAGCACCGGTACGCTTGCAAGCCGCAAGCTCGAAATCGACAGCCGTTATGCAACTACCGTGATGGTGGTATCTGACGGTTATCCGGGCAGTTATGCCAAGGGAAAAGTCATAACAGGCTTGGAATCGGTGGAAGGAAGCATATTGTTCCACGCCGGGACAAGCCGGGATGCCGATGGTGTGTTGCGCACGTCGGGCGGTCGTGTGATTGCCGTCAGCTCATACGGAAGCACCAAGAAAGAAGCATTGAGCCAATCGTTTGCGAATATTGAAAAAATCAATTTTGAAGGCAAGCGGTTCCGCCGGGATATCGGGTTCGACTTAAAGTGATTCTTTTTTGCGTTTGCACGAAATTAAACCCCAAACGGTCGTAAAAACAAATGACCGATTTGGGTTAAAAGCGAATCCCCGAATCATTGCGGTTTGGGGATTTTACGTAATATGGTTGTCATGGCCGCAGACGTGTAATATAACTAATAAAGAGTCTATTAAATGTGATTTAAATGAATAGGGAGTATCAAATAAACCGGTTTCTTGAAGGGCAGGGCTTCAATGTGGTGACGATGATTGTTTTTATTGCATTGGCCGTGGCCGGTTGTGTGCTTACCGGTTTCCCTGTATCTGCCGATGATAGCGGATTGTGCCTTCCTTCGGGCAACTTATGGTTGCAAGGCGGCACGTTGTCGATGACAATCAATGCTGCATGCATTGTTGCCGTAGGATATTTGTTTAAGCACCTTAACCGCCTTCATGGTTTTATCAGGGCCGATGCTTCGATTGCATTGTCGGCATTCCTGATGCTTGAGTCTGCTACTCCTGCCGTTAACGGTGTCCTTTTTGAGGGAACCATAATGCTTGTGGTGGTTGCCGTGTCGGCATATATACTTTTTGACTCATACCAGCAACGTGTCTCCCAACGTAGTATATTCATGGTGTTTGCACTGTTGGGAGGCTATGCAATGTTCCAATTTTCGGCTTTGTATCTTGTGCTGGTATTCTTTCTGGGGTTTGTGCAAATGCGTGTGATGCGCTTGCGCGGGTTAATTGCCATGATGCTTGGATTGTTTACGCCTTATTGGATTTTATATGGCTTCGGTGTGATTTCCTATGCCGACTTCAAAACGGCAGTCATTAACGACTCGTGGCAACCGGGCGGCATGGAATGGCGGCTTGTCGGGACTTGTGCTGTTACGGCTCTTGCCACCTTGTCGTTGTTGATGTCGAACATGATGCGCATCATAAGCTATAATGCCAAGCGACGGGCGTGCAACGGATTCTTTTCAGTGCTTACGGTGACTACTATCGTCATGATGTGTTTTGATTACAGAGACATTCACATATATTTGCCGGTCCTTAATTTGTGCCTTGCCGTCCAAGTCGGACACTCGTTCACAATAAGCGGCAGCGACCGCAAATATATTCCGATTTTGCTTTTATTGGTGGCTTGTGCCGGAATGTGTATTTTTAATATTTCGCAAGGCTTATGAAAATAATCATAGAGAACCATATACCTTATATCAAGGGCTTGCTGGAGCCTTTTGCCGAGGTTGCGTATTTACCCAACTCTGAAATCACGCCCGAAGCCGTGGCCGAAACCGATGCGCTCGTGGTGCGCACCCGCACTCGCTGTGACCGGTCGCTGCTCGCAGGCAGCCGTTGCTCGTTTGTCGGCAGTGCTACAATCGGCACCGACCACATCGACTTGGATTATTGCCGCAACCGTGGCATCACCGTTGCCAACGCGCCGGGATGCAATGCCCCGGCCGTGGCGCAATATGTGCTGTCTGCGGTAGGCAGGTTGCTTGCCCGCGATGGCATTGCCGATGCACAAGGCTTGACAATGGGCATTGTCGGTGTGGGACATGTGGGGTCGATAGTGGCGCGGTGGGCTGCTGAACTGGGATTTAAAGTATTGCTCAACGACCCGCCTCGCCAACGAACCGAACCCGACTTCAACGGGGTTTCTATCGAAGAATTGGCAAGCAAGGCCGATATAATAACTTTTCACACCCCTTTCACACGCACAGGGCAAGATGCCACTTATCACTTGTGCGGAGCCGATTTTGTCGGTCGGTTGCGTCGATGCCGTTTGTTGATAAACAGCGCACGTGGGCCTATAACCGATACGGCAGCTTTGTTAAAAGGACTTGAAAACGGACGTATCGGCGATGTAGCCATCGATTGTTGGGAAAACGAGCCCGACATCGACCGACGCTTGCTCGACCGTGCATTTGTGGCAACTCCTCATATTGCAGGTTATTCGCAAGAGGGCAAAATGCGGGCCACGGCAATGATTGTCGAGGCACTGAATTCCCACTTCGGCATAAGTGCCGGGTTGCCGCATGTGTCGGCTCCGGCATTAGGTGCGGCGGCGGTTACTTTCGGGCGAATCATGGACAGCTACAACCCGCTTGACGATACCGAAAGGCTCAAATCGTTGCCCGAACAATTTGAGCAACAGCGCAATTGTTATCAATTGCGACATGAGGTGTTGTGACGCTTGGTGTTGACTGTGGCCCGAAAGGTCTTAATTAGGGACTGTCGTAAAAAGAATAAAACTTTATAACGAATTGATTGCCAATGTAATATAAAATTTGTATCTTAGCTAAAGATAAAAAAATTACCGGGACAGTCTGCCGATTGACTCATAATGACGGAATTAAACGACTGTCCCTATTGTAGTCCTGTCCAT
>CALUMZ010000082.1 GCA_944321865.1 uncultured Muribaculaceae bacterium | reverse complement strand
AGCTCCGCTGCCGCTTCCTTGGTTTAACGCGAATGATAGAAGACGGCAAAATAGACCATATTCGTCATGTTTGTCCCCTTAAAACTCTACAACTGTGCTTTCGGAGTGACCCATACATATTTGCCTGCAACCTGCTTTCAGCGGCCGTTTCCCCGGTATTGACACGAAAAAAAGCTGCCTCAAGAAGTTCTTGAGGCAGCCTCATCGAGTGGGGTGAAATAAGGGTCTCGAACCCTTGACCTTCGGAACCACAATCCGACGCTCTAACCAACTGAGCTAATCTCACCATTTTGTTGATTTCGGGTGCAAAGATATGGCTATTTTTTAAATTATGCAAGCATTGTGCCCAAAATCTACGCAAAAAAATCATTTCTTTGTTCCCACAAAAGCCCGTATCACACGAGCCGCAGCATATACAACTATGAGCATCAGCACAATTGTGACTGAGGCCGGGACGCTCACTAAATATACGCCGAACAAATAACTCCCCACAAGGCCCGCCACTGAACACAACAATCCCGCCAACACCGATAGTATCATCATTTTGCCGAAACGTGTGGCAAACAGTTCTGCTATCATTTGAGGCATCGTCAGCAACGACATCAATAGCATGATACCTATCAACCGTATAGTCAGCACAACACACACTGCCACCATTACCGACATTATGCTATTGACTACCGTCACCGGTATTTGCTTGGTGGCAGCAAAATCACGGTCAAAGGCACAAACTATTATACATCGGTAAAACAACAGGAAAAACATGGCCAGAACCACGAGAAAGATGGCAAATGCGGCTATGTCGCTGCGGCTGATGGTGAGAATATTGCCAAACAGGAATGAATTAAGGTCGGGCACATAACCGGGCGTGAGAAATATAAACAATGTACCTATCGCCATGCCAAAAGCCCACACCACGGCAATTGCCGAATCCTCCCGAACATTCTGCCTCGCCGACATCCATTCCACCCCAAGCGATGAAGCTACGGCAAACACCCCGGCGGCAAATATCGGATTTATTCCAAGATAATAACCAAGCCCTAATCCGCCAAAACAGGCATGGGTGATACCGCCTGTTATGAACACCAGACGGCGGGTGACTATATACGTTCCTATCATTGCCGATGCGACACTCACAAGCAACACTCCGAGCAACGCATTCTGGAAAAAGGAGTAATTAAATATTTCAAACATTAATGTTACTGTTCCTGTTAAGCGTTTCACGAGCCTCGGCGGCCAACATGACAAGTTCGTCGCGCACCGCAGCCGGCAATTCTATACTACGCAATTGTATCGACCGGGCCCAACTGCCTATCTCGTCGGGACGCAGCGTGTAAAGCACGTCACGGAATTGCTCCACCTCTTCTTCGGTATACTCGTCGGCTTTCTTGCCTATATACGCATCGAGCTCTTCGTCCTCATAATACACGATTTCTTTGCTCACCCCGGCAAGCAACGATTCTTTTTCACACACCAAGTGTTGCCCGCAACACCCTTCAGGACGGTTCTCGGGCTGCTGCGCGGCTGTCTCGTCACCTTTATCGGTAATACGGTGATGTATATACAGCACCACGCCTGTTAAGACCAGTGCAAGCAATATCCACAAAGTCACTATCATAATTCCACCTCCTTCAATCCAAAACCGCAGGCGGCAAGATGCTCCCAAAAGTCGGGATAAGACTTCGACACCACACCTGCATCGGCAATCACCAAGCCCGGATGCTTCAGCGAGGCGGTGGCAAATGCCATTGCCATGCGATGATCTTCAAACGTCTCTATAACGATGCCGCGACGCACCTCCCCCTTCGGCAGAGTTCCGTCATAATATATGCTGCAATCCTCTCTCACTTCGATGGCATAGCCCAATTTCAGCAATTGCGAGCGCAAGGCATCGATGCGGTCGGTTTCTTTTATTCTTAAAGTGTGCAACCCAGTAGCCTCAAACCGAAGCCCGAGCAGGCAGGCAAGCACCACAATCGTCTGCGCAAGATCGGGGCACCCCGACATATCAAGCCCTATGCAATCACACCCACGCATGGGAGCACAAGCCAGTTCGATACCTCCGTCATAAGCCATGACCCTTATGCCGAAATATTTCTCGAAAATGTCACATACGCAGGCATCGCCTTGCAAGCTCTTGCGGTACAACCCTTTTAATCTTATGCGTGACATGGGCGATGTGAGAGTCTGCATTGCAAACCAGTAACTTGCAGCCGTCCAGTCGCTTTCCACTTTAAACTCGGCCGGTGGCAAGTAACCGCCCGCTTCAATGGCTATAATATTGCCTTGAAACTGCGATTTTATTCCAAAGTCCCCCATTACGCCAAGGGTCATATCGATATATGGCCGGGATGTCACGTTTCCGGCAAGCGAAACTTGCCTGCACCCCATTACCGGAGCCACCATCAACAATGCAGAAATGAATTGCGAACTCATTCCTGCATCTATCACTGTCGATTCGCATCTGTAACGGCGGCCATGTATCTCAAGCGGCGGGAAACCCTCACGGCCGGCATATCTTATGTCGGCTCCGCAAGCATTAAGTGCATCTACGAGCGGCCTTATGGGACGCTGACGCATACGTTCAGAGCCGTCAAGCACCACCTTGCGCCCCTCTTCCATTGAGAAATACGCCGTGAGGAAACGCATTGCAGTCCCGGCCGCGCCGATGTTGACATATTCGTCATCGCCCGACAACGCAGCAACCATTGCATCGGTGTCGTCACACCGCGCCACATTCCATATCTTGCACCTGTTCCCCGACAAGGCATTTATCATCAATGCCCTGTTGCTTATGCTTTTCGACGCAGGCAGTTCAATCTCCTTGTTGATTGAAACCGGTATCGTATCAATACAAAGATTCATAGTAACGGCAAAATTAGAAACACTTTCCTTTACCTGCAAATTAAACAACACAAAAACCATGAGGCACCCTTCGCTACGTTACTGTTTCAGCAGGGCGCCCCATTATTTTGTACACTTAACGTGTGTGTATTCCCGTTTTTACTTCAATTCGGGCTGATTCTTGGCATAAAGGCCGTCAATAATACCATCGGCAAGACCTATGACGGGAACATATACATATTCGGCACGAATTATCTCGGCAATAATAAGGAATATGTCACCTGCCGGGACAATTACGTCGGCTCGGTCGGGCTTCAAGTTGAATTTATCCATTCTCCCTTCAACCGACAACACCCTTAAGCTATCATGCAACTTGCGCAATGATGCTATGGGCATGCGCTTCAGTTCATTGTCTTTTTCATCATCGGGGAGCAACCTGTAAAGTTTGTTAATGTTACCACCCGAACCAATGATATTCGTCCCCGGATAATCAACCGCCAACTGAGCCATGTCTGCGCGCAGCCTCTGCCATTCGCCGTCGGCAACAGCTTCATTAAGTATGCGCACCGTACCTATGTTGTAAGAACGGCTGCACACGAGTTGCCCTTGCGACAGCAAGTTAATCTCCGTACTGCCACCACCCACGTCCACATACATGTAATTTCCATTGCGGTCTTCCATGCACTCGATGTGGTTATTATACACCATTGTCGCCTCTTCCTGCCCCGAGATGATTTCAATATCAAGGCCTATGTTCTTTTTGATATTCTTTATAATATCAAGCCCGTTTTGCGCATCGCGCATTGCCGATGTTGCACATGCCCTGTAATCGGCAACGTCATAGATTTTCATCAACAGGTTGTAGACCTTCATCAGTCGCATCATGTTCTTCTCGCGCTTGTCGGAGATACGTCCCAGCTTGAACACGTCAAAACCAAGGCGCAACGGCACACGCAACATAATTTCTTTCGTAAACCTGACTTCGTCGCCATCGCGCTTCAGTCGCTTCACAAGCAATCGCGCAGCATTCGACCCTATGTCGATGGCTGCGTATGTGATGCTTTTCATTTTCTTTTCGTCGTTTGCCATAACAAATGGTTAAATCTAATAATGTGTGAGTTGGTTAATAATGATGGTCGCTTGGCATCGCAAGGCTTCTCCCGACCGTCGCCCTGCGGCCTCAACCGGTAATGGTGCGACAACAAGCTGTAACGTCGTAAGAAAGATGTAGCAAGCAATGAATCAAACATCATCTATGCCTTCGTCGCCGGGAATGGTCGGCCCGGCTTGGGGCTCGCAGTAACATTCGTTCTCGGCTTGATACTCCTTGTAGAGTTCCTCCTGAGAACGGAATGGCGTGTCGCCTTCCTTGAAGCGGAAATTGTTCTCACCGCGGCCGTCGACAATGCGTCCCTGCATGTTGTCGCGCAACCCGTATTCCACAATCCGCTTCATCTCGGCCTTTATGTCGGGGTCGTAGATGGGGGTAACCACCTCCACCCGGTTGTCAAGGTTACGTGTCATCCAGTCGGCCGACCCTATGTACACCCGTTCTTCGTTCCCTACCGTGAAAATGAATATGCGGGAGTGCTCAAGGAAACGGTCGATTATGCCGGTTATGCGTATGCGCCCGTGTGCTGGCACCACAAGCGAGCAGTTGCCGCGAACCAACAGGTCTATTTCGACACCCGCTTCGGCCGCCTCATATATCTTTTTCACCATCATCTGGTCGGTGATGTGGTTTATCTTTATTTTTATGCTTGCAGGCATGCCGTCGCGGCTTTTGCGAATCACGTCATTGATTATCGACACGAAACGGTTGCGCATCACGTTGGGCGACACAAGCAGTTCCTTGAATGTCACAGGGTTGTAAGGACGTTCTATGAAGCCAAACACGGCATCCACCTCCTTCACTATCCGTCGCGAGGCTGTCATGAGCATGCAGTCGGTGTAAGTGCGGGCATTCCCCTCATGGAAATTGCCTGTGCCTATGCAGGCAATGTCGGCACCCTTGGTCATCGATATGTGTGCAATCTTGGAATGCACTTTCAATCCTTCAACGCCGAAAATCACATTGATGCCTGCCTCCTGCATTCGCTTCGACCAATATATGTTTGAAGCCTCGTCAAACCGCGCCAGCAATTCTATCGACACCGTTACCTTCTTGCCGTTACGCGCCGCGCCTATCAGGGCTTTCACCACTTTCGACTCCTTGGCAAGGCGGTAAAGCGTTATTTTTATACTCCTTACGAGCGGGCTCATGGCCGCCTCCTGCAACACGCGTATAAACGAGTCGAAGCTGTGGTAAGGCACATGTATGAAACGGTCGCGCTGCTGTATCTTGGCAAGCAGGCTCTCCGGGCCGTCAAGCTCCTTCTTCAAAATCGGGTACCACGCCGGGTACTTCAAGTCCTTTCGCCCGAAGTCGGGGAACTTCATGAAATCCTTGTGGTTATGGTAGCGGCCGCTGGCAAGAACCGTGTCGAGCGAGTCGAGGTCAAGTTTCTTCAATATGCACTTGAGTAAGTCCTTGGGCATATTGGCGTCATACAACACCCGCAACGGCTGGCCGCGCTTGCGGCTCTTCACGCCCTTCGATATTTTTTGCAAAGTGCCGGTGCGCAAGTCATTGTCTATTTCCATCTCGGCATCGCGAGTAAACTTGAACGAATAGGCCTCAAAGTCGCTCAACCCGAGTCCCTCGAACACCAAGGGCAGGCAGCATCGCACCACATCGTCGAGGTACATCACATATTTCTTGCCGTCGCTCTCGGGCAGGCACACAAACCGTCCCGCCACGGCAACCGGCAACTCAAGGTAGGCATACCCGGTCTGCTGCCCCCGCTTGCCTCCTGCATTATAATGGAACTTGATGCCAAGGTATATGCTTTCGTCGGTCTCGTTGTCGAGCATCTTGATTGCAGCAAGCCACACAGGCATTATGAACCCGTTAAGATGGTCGCGATAGTATTGGTATATGAAAGCGAGTTGTTCGGCGGTAACCTCCTTGTCGTTAACAAGGTAAATTCCCTCTTGCCGCAACTCCTCGGTGACGAGCTTCACCGAATGCTCATACTCTTCGCTATATTGCGAATTGAGCTTGTTTATCTGCTTGATTATTTTCACTGCGCGCTCGCTCTCGGCGGCAGCCAACTTATTGCGGCACTCGGCGATGCGGCTTTGCGTGGCAACACGCACGCGGAAAAATTCATCAAGATTATTTGAATATATACCAAGGAAAGACAGGCGTTCAAGCAATGGTATATGTTTTCGGGTCGCTTCTTGCAGAATCCTGCGGTTGAAGTACATCCAACTCACGTCTCTTTCAAGGTATGGCATTTTTTCTTTTTTCTTGACCATAGTTATCAGCTCTTAATTAAATCACAAAGTAAGCAAATAATTGTAACAATACTGTTTCACAAGCAAAAAAATTTCCTGCAAAATATTTTTGCCCGCTCCCCCCGGATGCGATCCCACCCCGCCGCACCGCGCCCCGATAGCATCTATGACGCACAAAAAAACCGGTTCACCCTCCCCTGCCGTGAGGGTGTATCAAAATGCGATTTTGCCATGAGTAGAGACGTGGCGTGCCGCGTCTCGATGTTCACAACAACATATAAAACATTCAATATCAATAGTTTATCCAACCAGATTGTAGAGACGCAAAATTTTGCGTCTCTACTGCCACATTGAAATGATAATTTTGATACACCCTCACGGCAGCCCATAAAGTACTAAATGTCAATTAGTTTATCAAAATTATCATTTCAATGTGGCAGTAGAGGATGTATCAAAATTGTGTGCGGGCGGCAGAGCCGTCCAATGTGC
>CALUMZ010000081.1 GCA_944321865.1 uncultured Muribaculaceae bacterium | reverse complement strand
GCTAACTTTAACACATAACTACCTTGCTATGTGTGATTTACACTAAAATGTTAATGAATCTTTGGGACAGCAGTGTGATGTTGGTAGTGGGTATAAGATACTAAATATCAACGGTTTATTCAGTCGGGTTGTAGAGGGTGTATCAAAATGAAAACGGAGGGCGGCGAAGCCGTCCAATGTGCATAACCGACGGTGCAGCGACCATCGGGAGCAAACCGTCGGAGGAATGAGCAGCCACACAAATCGGCCTCGCGAGAGGTCGAATAATTCACTGTCGTACAACCTATTCGACCTCTCACGAGGCCGTCGGGTAGGTAGACATGCAACGTCCGCAGGTTCGGCTACGCCTCACGCAGCGGTTATGCACATTGGACGGCTCTGCCGCCCGCACACAATTTTGATACATCCTCTACTGCCACATTGAAATGATAATTTTGATACACCCTCTGACATATATTTTCAGACACAAAAAGAACATATTTTTTTAAAGACACATTACGGCGGCAGCTCCGAAGCCGTTTTTTGTCTTTAAAAAATATGTTCTTTTTGTCTCTTTGCCTGAATATCAGCGTATCACAAGTTTGCCGCTGTAATTCAGTCGGTCGCCCTGCAACTTCAGCACGTAAATCCCCGCAGGCAATTCACCCTGCACATCTACATTCACGCGGCCGTCGACGGTAACATAATCGCGGCTGAACATCAATGCGCCGCTTGTGCTGTAAACAGCTATCGACACCTCGTCTTCGCCTTGCGCAATCACCCTGAAACGCCCGTCCGTGGGATTGGGATATATAAACGCCTCGTCGCGGTCGCCGGCCACCGTCACCTCGTCAATACCCGCACAGCTGCCCCAACCGGCGTATGCGTCAATCAAGCCGTTGGGTCCCCACTGTGCTGCCACACCTTGTCCGAATTTCTCGGGTTTCTGTGCCGTGGCGGCAAATATATACTTTATGTCATCGACGTTGAGCGACGGGTTGCGTTGCAGCCACGTTGCTATTATGCCCGTTACCACCGGACAAGCCATCGACGTGCCGGCATTCATGCCCCAGCTGTAAGTGTCGCCATTGGCAGTCACTTGGCTCACGGTCTCCTGCCGCGTTGTTGTGGCATAACGGTTGAAAGCCGAAGCCAGTCCGAAGCCCGGAGCCACAATCACCGGGTGTTCCACGCCGTGCATGTCGCGGCCGTAGCTCGAAAACGATGCCATCGTTCCCTCTTCTGCCGTGGGGTCGCCTCCTTCTGTTTTATAAGTATAATTTTGCGTATTCACCGAAGTCCACGACAACTTGGTGGTATATGCCCCCACCGATATCGTCTTGCTGCCGGTTGCCATCTCGTTGATCGAGCAATCGGACGTTCCTGCGGTAAATTCCGGGTCGCCGCCATCGTCAAACACAAGGTTATAGCCATCGCTCCACATGTTCATTTCATCGCCCTGCTCTCCATAGAACTTCACAGCCACGCGGTAACGTTTGCTGCCGGTCATACTATACAACATATATGGCTCAATGGCAATCTCTTGCAGGTCTTCCACCTCGTCGAATGTCACATATAACATGCCCGTGAAATACCTGCCCAAGCTGCTGATGGAGTGATTCGGCCCATCTTCGGGCGACAATACTTCTGATTCATACACCTCATTGCCGGTCGATGTGTCAACCACCACAAATTGCACTGACGACGGTTGGCGTGTATAACAGGTAGCCGAGCTATACATCAGGTCGCTGCTGCCGTCGGGAGACATTAACATGGTCTTGAACTGCTCCTCACCCGACGGGTTGTCATACGACTTGTTGATATACAGGTTGACATCGCCCTCGTTGCCGGCGGCAATCACGAATATCACTCCATCGTCGGCCATTTCGTCAAGAGCCATGGCCACCTCGTCGGTTCCGAGTTTCGGTCCCGTGTTAGTACCGAGGCTGAAGTTTATCACCACCGGCTTGCCCACCTCGCGGGCATACGAAACCACCTCGTCGGCACGGGCAATCATGCCGCTCGTAGACATCGATGCGCCAAGTCCGCACAGGTACAGGTCGGCACCGGGTGCCATGCCTTGCAGTCCGTTGCCGGTGTAGCTGCCGGCAGCAGTCCCGGCCACATGCGTCCCGTGAGTGGACGTGCGGTCGTCGGTTGTCAGCCCGGCTATCTCTTCGGGAGTGTCGTAGGTCTTCCCGGTGGTGTCATACCATGAATCGGAATTGGCACAGTAAGCCCTCACCACGCGCGAGTTGCCATCCTCGTCCTTGAAATCAATATGGTTGAAATCGATACCGCCGTCGACGATACCCACTATCACGCCCTCGCCCGTATATGGTTGCTCGGTCTGCACGCCGGCATGAAGCACGTCGGTGTGCGTCACCTCGCGAGCCACATCGTTAAGCACCCTCACCGGGCGCGATATGCTGATGCGCTCCACAGCATCAAGCCCTGCCAACGTCTCAATGGCATCGACCGGAATTTTTGCAATAAGCACGCGGCCTATTTCGTTTGTCACAACAGCCCCGGCTGCTTCCACATCGGCAACCGAGCCGCCATCGGCAAGCACCACAAAGCTTTCCACCATCTGCACGCCATTTTCGGTGATGAGAGTAGTCATTGGGCGTACATTCATTGCTTGAAGGGCTCCTTTCGACTTAACATCGGCACTACGTTGCAGCACTTCCGCAGGCATTTTTATCCTGCCTTCGGCATCAATCATGCCCTGCTCGTGCATTTGCAGAAAAACACTGGTGTATGACGACAATTTACCTGCCGCTCCGATTGCATCGGCCGCAACAAACAACAACATTGCAACCGATAATAACAAATACTTTTTCATCCGTGACTATATATATGTTTTTATTATTTAGGCAAATTTATATTCTTTCATTAAAATATGCAAGTAAAAAACACATCACCTTGCACTATCTTTCCATAAGACAGGCGGCACTTCGGTCTTTGAAAAAACAAGCCCGCTTGTTTTTTGCAAAAACGCTCGTCTTGCACTATCTTTGACTGTTGCAATGCCGTACAAAAAATGGCTGCGGAGCAGCCACACTCAGCTTAACCGCCGGTGGAGCGACCGAAAGGGCGCGTAACCTGCGGACAGGCAGACAGATATACTAAGCGGCTTCGGAGATGCCGCACTATAATACCACAAGACATGAGCTATAACCGACTTTTATACCACATAGTGTTCCGCACAAAAAACAACATTCCCGCAATACCGGAACTATACGAGAAAGAATTGTATAACTACATTTGGGGATTTGTAAAGAACAAGAATTGCGTGCTGCACCGAATAGGAGGTATGCCCGACCACATACATCTACTCGTGCAGCTGCCCACAACGGTATCGTTGGCTGATTTTATGCGTGAGCTGAAGACTTCGACCAACAAATGGCTGCAATGCCACAGCGACAAGTTCCCGTTTTTCGGCGGGTGGGCAAGGTCGTATTGCGCCATTACGTGCTCTTATGAGGTTAAAGATACGGTGGCAGAATACATTGCCGGCCAAAAATCGCACCACGGCAAAATTAATTTCATGGAAGAGTTGCGTGCCATCTTCAGGGAAAACTGCATCGCTGACTCGGTGGAAAATTTTGTCGCTGAACCTTAGTGCGGCATCTCCGAAGCCGGTTGGCGAGGGGGTTGTCGCAGTCCGCCGGTTGCGCGCCCTTGCGGTCGCTCCACCGGCGGTTAAGCCGAGTGAGGCTGCTCCGCAGCCATTTTTTAGACATGCTGTTTGTCGACAAATACCCTCGTCTTGCACTATCTTTTGATAAGATAGGATGCGTCTCGGCAAAACAAAAAAATGTGCAAGCCCATTTTTTGTTTTGCTCTCGACTTTCACTATCTTTCCATAAGAAAGGCGGCACCTCGGCATAAAAAACAAACGAGTTTGTTTTGTTCTGCCCTCGGTTTGCACTATCTTTGCACATTGATTTTTAGGTTAAAACACAGATTTACACAGATTATGTCGATTGATGCTATCATAGCCCGGGCCGTAGCCGATGCGGTGAAAGCCCTGTATGGTGTGGATTTCGGAGCCGACAAGATTACACTCCAAACCACCAAGAAAGAGTTTGAAGGCAACCTCACCGTCGTGGTGTTCCCATTCCTCAAGGCCTCGAAAAAGTCGCCTGAGGCTACCGCCGAAGAAATCGGCAACTACCTCGTGGCCAATTGCGATGCCGTGAAATCGTTCAATGTCATCAAGGGATTCTTGAACATAGTCATCGAGCCGGAATTTTGGTGCAACATGCTCAAGCATATTGCCGACAACCCCGACTTCGGCTTCAAGGCTGCCACGCCCGACAGCCAATTGGTGATGATTGAATACTCGTCACCCAACACCAACAAGCCGCTGCACCTCGGCCACGTGCGCAACAACCTGCTCGGCTACTCACTGTCGCTGATTATGAAGGCCTGCGGTTACCGCGTGGTCAAGACCAACATCGTCAACGACCGCGGCATACACATCTGCAAGTCGATGCTGGCTTGGGAGAAATGGGGCAACGGCATCACTCCCGAAAAGGCAGGCAAGAAGGGCGACCACCTGATTGGCGACTTTTATGTGATGTTTGACAAGCACTACAAGGATGAAGTAAAGCAACTCATGGCCGGCGGAATGAGCGAGGAAGATGCCAAAAACAATGCCCCGCTCATGAAAGAGGCCCGCGAGATGCTGCAACGCTGGGAAGCCGGCGACGAAGCCGTGCGCAGCGTGTGGCGCATGATGAACCAATGGGTATATGACGGATTTGACGTTACCTACAAGCGGCTCGGCGTGGACTTCGACAAGATATACTACGAGAGCGACACCTACCTTGAAGGGAAGGAGAAAGTGCTCGAAGGTCTCGAAAAGGGCATCATGTACCGCAAGGAGGATGGCTCGGTGTGGGCCGACCTCACTGCCGACGGCCTCGACCACAAGTTGCTGTTGCGCAGCGACGGCACGTCGGTCTACATGACGCAAGACATCGGCACTGCCAAATTGCGCTACCAAGACTACCCCATCGACAAGATGATTTACGTCGTTGGCAACGAACAAAACTACCACTTCCAAGTGCTTTCGCTGCTGCTCGACAAGCTCGGCTTCAAGTGGGGCAAACACTTGGTGCACTTCTCCTACGGAATGGTGGAACTGCCCGAAGGGAAAATGAAGTCGCGCGAGGGGACTGTCGTAGATGCCGACGACTTGATGGACGAGATGATTGCCACGGCCAAGGAGACGAGTGCCGAACTGGGCAAGCTCGACGACTGCTCGCCCGAGGAGGCCGACGAGATAGCACGCATCATCGGGCTGGGCGCGCTCAAATACTTCATCTTGAAGGTTGACCCGCGCAAGAACATGACGTTCAACCCCAAGGAATCTATCGACTTCAATGGCAACACGGGCCCGTTCATCCAGTACACATACGCCCGCATCCGTTCATTGCTGCGTAAGGCTGCCGACGCGGGCATCGACTACAACGGCAACTACGAGGCCGAGCCTAACGAAAAGGAAATCTCACTGATTCAAAAAATAGCCGACTTCCCGCAAGTGGTGGCCGAGGCCGGAAAAACTTACAGTCCTGCCTTGATTGCCAACTACGTGTATGACCTCGTGAAAGAATACAACCAGTTCTACCACGACTACTCGATACTACGCGAGGAGGATCAGGCAAAACGTAACTTCAGGCTCAAGCTGTCGGAAGTCACCGGCGACATCGTGCGCCGTGCAACCGGTCTGCTCGGCATCGAAGTTCCAGAAAGAATGTAACACACTAACATCAATTTAAAATACTATTATGTACAATTCACAACCTACTCCACCGCCCTTCTATTCGGCCGAACGTGTGGCCGATGCGTCATACGTGTCACGCATAATGAAGCGCGTCTACCTGAAGATGTTCCTCGCCATGATTGTCACGGCAGTTACATCTTTCGTCTGCATGAATGTTCCGGCAGTGTTTGTCACACTGATGAGCAATTCAGGCCTCTACTTCGGGCTGCTCATAGCCGAAGTGGTTCTCGTGTTTGTCCTCGCCGGGGCGTTGAACAAGCTCAGTTCGCCTGTTGCCTCGCTCATTTTCTACGTCTACTCCATACTCAACGGCGTGGTGCTGTCGGCAATCCTTGCCGCATACACAGCAAGTTCGGTATTCTCCACATTTGTCATCACCGCTGCCGTGTTCGGCACCATGACGGTTTACGGCTACGTGACCAAGAGCGACCTGTCGCGCGTTGGCACATTCCTGTTCATGGCACTGATAGGCCTCATTATCTGCACCATTGTCAACATTTTCATGAAAAGCTCGACGATGGAGTGGATTATCAGCTTCGCAGGCGTGGTGATATTTATCGGCCTCACCGCATGGGACACACAGAAAATCAAGCAAATGGCCGCCATTACCGACGGCTCGCAGGCCGGCAAGCTCGCCACCATCGGCGCGCTGTCGCTCTATCTTGATTTCGTCAACCTGTTCCTCTACCTGCTCCGCTTCTTCGGCAACCGCGAGTAACCAACGCACATAATACACGGCAGGCAGAAGTTCCACACTCAGTGGACTTCTGCCTGCTGCTTTTTTACGCCCATTCATTACGCAGGAGGGGTAGACCAATGTGGCAGTAGAGGGTGTATCAAAATAGAAAGTGCGGCAAATCTTGCTTATAATTTATAACTGAATTGGAGTAGGTTCGTTGCCTCGGAGAGGCAAAACTTTGCTTAACACTAAGTTTGCAGAGTGATTCCGGCGGAGCCGGAATACAAACACTAAGTTTGCAGAGTGATTCCGGCGGAGCCGGAATACAAACAAAAAAAGAGGAAAATTTATATATAGTTTCAG
>CALUMZ010000080.1 GCA_944321865.1 uncultured Muribaculaceae bacterium | reverse complement strand
AAGACGGCAAAATAGACCATATTCGTCATGTTTGTCCCTGAAAAACTGTACAACTGTGTTTTCGGACTGACCCAAAAAAGATACCTTTCTGCGTTGGAATTTGATGTGGTATATCTTGCAGGTTTGGAATATTTTACATAAATTGGTAGTGTTCAATTAAAATTAATTAACACTCATGTATAGAATGATATTGAATGAGACCTCTTACTTCGGCGCAGGTTGCCGTGAGAGCATTGCCATAGAAGCAAAGCGCAGAGGTTTCAAGAAAGCTTTTTTCGTGACTGACAAGGATTTGGTTCGTTTCCATGTGGCCGACAAGGTAATCGAAGTATTTGACAAGAACGGTATACAATATGAAATTTATACCGATGTCAAGGCAAATCCCACAATTACCAACGTTCAAAACGGTGTGGCAGCTTTTAAGCAGTCGGGTGCCGATTTCATAGTTGCTTTGGGCGGTGGTTCGGCAATAGACACTGCCAAGGGTATAGGCATTGTATCTAACAATCCTGAGTTTGCCGATGTTCGTTCGCTTGAAGGTACAGCCGACACCCACCACAAGGCCGTTCCTACTTTTGCGTTGCCCACGACTGCCGGCACCGGCGCCGAGGTTACCATCAACTATGTAATCATAGACGAGGAAGCCAAGAAGAAAATGGTGTGCGTGGATCCTAACGACATACCGTGCGTGGCAATAGTAGACCCAGAGTTGATGTATTCGATGCCCAAGGGGTTGACGGCTGCCACCGGAATGGATGCGCTCACCCACGCAATCGAGAGCTATATAACTCCGGGGGCATGGGTAATGTCGGACATGATGGAATTGAAGGCTATAGAAATGATAGCCGGGAACCTAAAAGCTGCCGTGGACAACGGTAACGACCCTGTGGCACGCGAAGCCATGTCGCAAGCGCAGTATATTGCCGGTATGGGATTCAGCAACGTTGGATTGGGCATAGTACACTCTATGGCTCACCCGTTGGGTGCCCATTACGACACGCCTCACGGGCTTGCCAACGCCTTGTTGTTGCCATACGTGATGGAATACAATGCAGAGTCTCCTGCCGGCCCCAAGTATATCAATATCGCCAAGGCAATGGGGGTTAACACCGATGGAATGACTGAAGCCGAGGGTATAAAGGCTGCGATAGATGCCGTGCGTGCATTGTCGTTGAGCATCAATATCCCGCAGAAGTTGCACGAAATAGGTGTGCGTGAAGAAGATTTGCACCAGTTGGCCATAGATGCGTTCAACGATGTGTGCACAGGCGGAAACCCGCGTCCGACATCGGTAGAAGAAATCGAAGCTCTATATCACAAGGCTTTCTAATATTGCAAAATATAACATTTATAAGGTGGTCGTGTCGCAACCGGATAGGGTTGCGACACGGCTTTTTTGGTTGAATTTGCTCGGTGGTGTTGGTAAAAAATACTAACTTTGTAAAGTACTGCATAATTAAACCCAAAACGGTCGTTAGACCGCAAAAATTTGTTATGAGAGAGCTTTTAATGCCGCTTCTTAGTTTCTGCCGGCAGTTTCCCAAGACATGAGCAAACCAATTAATATAATAGAACATAAACCCTAAATGTAACAACAAGAGACGATATGAAAAATTATTCGATTGGCATGTTGTCGCTTGCCGCAGTATCTGCGTGCGGCACGGCATACGCACAAACCGAAAAGGAGAAAACCCAATTGCCCAATGTGATTTTTATTTATGCCGATGACCTCGGTTACGGCGACTTGGAGTGTTATGGTGCACGAAATGTATCGACACCTAATGTAAACCGTCTTGCCGAAAACGGGATAAGGTTTACCAACGGATATGCTTCGGCATCGACCAGCACGCCGTCGCGTTATTCTCTGTTGACCGGGGAATATGCGTGGCGCCGCAACGACACGGGCATTGCCCGCGGAGATGCCGGAATGATAATACGCCCATACCAGTATACCATGGCCGACATGTTCAAGAGCGCGGGGTATGCCACAGCAGCCTTCGGGAAATGGCATCTCGGACTTGGAGAAAAAACAGGCAAGCAGGATTGGAATGCGCCATTGGCGGCATCGCTTGGTGATCTCGGGTTTGATTACCATTACATAATGGCGGCCACTGCCGACCGTGTGCCGTGCGTGTTCATAGAAAACGGCGTAGTGGCAAATTACGACCCCGAATCCCCGATTTATGTGAGCTATGAGAAGAATTTCGAGGGTGAGCCCACAGGGAAGCAAAATCCCGAATTGCTATATAACTTGAAGCCGAGCCATGGCCATGACCAGTCGATAGTGAACGGTATAAGCCGCATTGGTTACATGAAGGGGGGCGGCAAGGCATTGTGGAAAGATGAGAACATTGCCGACTCTATCACGGCACATGCCGTGGAATATATACGCAATCATCGCGATGAACGGTTTTTCATGTATTTTGCGACCAACGACATTCATGTGCCGCGTTTCCCTCACGAGCGTTTCCGCGGGAAGAACAAAATGGGATTGCGTGGCGAGGCCATAATGCAGTTTGACTGGAGTGTGGGGCAGTTGCTCGATGTGCTCGATGAACTCGGACTTACCGAAAATACACTAATCATATTGTCGAGCGACAACGGTCCGGTGGTTGACGACGGTTATCAAGACAGGGCAGTGGAGTTGCTCAACGGACACAGCCCAGCCGGGGATTTGCGAGGTGGCAAATACAGCACGTTTGAGGGTGGCACGAGGGTTCCTGTGATAGTGCATTGGCCCGCATACATCAAAAAACCGCAAGTGAGCGACGTGTTGATTTCGCAGATCGACTGGCTTGCTTCGCTTGCAGCCCTCACCGGTGCGCGGATTCCGCAAGGCAGCGCTTATGACAGTTACGACCGCTTGGGTAACTTGCTTGGCACCGATTCAACCGATCGCCCGTGGGTGATAGAGCACGCTGCAAATAATACGTTATCGGTGCGCACGACGAAATGGAAGTATATAGAGCCCAACGATGATAAGAGAACGATATTGAAGGCTACAAACACCGAATTGGGCAATGCTGATGTGCCGCAGTTATATGACATGACGGTGGTGGGAGAACGCGAAAATGTGGCTGAAAAATATCCCGAGAAAGTGTTTGAACTTGAACGGATATTGCGTCAGGTGCGTAATCGTACCATAAAGATGAAGTAGCCGCCGGGGAATTTGGCCTATATCTTATAATAAACCCAAAACGGTCATAAAATCTAACGACCGATTTGGGTTTATTTCGTTGCCGGCAAGTGTCGGCTATCTTTATGCCGGTAAAATTTTAAAAGCAAAACCGGCAAAACTGCGGCAGCTCGGCAGCCATTGGTGCAGATTGCATCAATCGGGAATATCCGCTGACCCGGTAATTGCGTGTATGCAGCTTTTTACTGGTATTTGTCGCCGAACGAAGATTTAACGTCGTTCACGAATTGCTTTATCCGTTGTTCTTCGGCTTGAGGACATATCAGCAACACGTCGTCGGAGTCGGCAATGATGAAATTCTTCAATCCGGAGGCGACAACCAATTTGCCTTCTTTTTTTATTGCAATCATGTTGTTGTTGCAATTATACAGCATGGCGTTGCAATTCTGTGTGACGTTCCCTTCCTTGGTTTTCGGGGAATATTCATACAGCACACCCCATGTGCCAAGATCGTTCCAACCGAAATTTACGCACGAGACATACACATTCGGGGTTTTTTCCATAACGGCGAAATCTATCGATATGTTGGGACACGCTTGGAAATTGGCGTTTATGAAGTCTTTCTCTTCGTCGGTGCCAAACTTGTCGAGTCCGGGCTCAAATTTGCAATAAACGTCGGGAGCATAATTGTGCAGGGCATTCAAGATGCTTTTGGCCGACCACAGGAATATGCCCGAGTTCCAGAAGAACTCACCGCTTTCCACAAAAATGCGGGCAATGTCAATGTCGGGTTTCTCGGTAAACGTCTTTACTTGCGAAATACCTTCGGCATCGGTTTTTTCGCCGATTTGTATGTAGCCGTACCCGGTTTCCGGCCTGTTGGGTTTTATTCCAAGCGTGAGCAATGCGTCATGGCTTTCAACGAACTTGAAGCCGTTGACGATTTCTTTCTTGAAAATGTCTTCATTGAAAATCAAGTGGTCGCTCGGCGAAACCATAATCGAAGCATCGGGATTGAGCGCGTGGATGTGGAATGCGGCCCATGCTACGCACGGCGCAGTGTTGCGGCGTGCCGGTTCGAGCAAGATTTGCGAGTCGCCGAGTTCGGGCAACTGTTCTTTTACGAGCCCGCAGTAGTCTTCGTTGGTGACAACGATTATGTTGCTTGGCGGAACGATGTCTTTAACCCGGTCGAAACTCATTTGCAGTAGAGTGCGCCCGGTGCCCAAGAAGTCGATAAATTGTTTCGGAAGGCATTTGCGGCTATATGGCCAGAACCGGCTGCCTACTCCACCGCCCATTATTACGCAATATCTGTTGTTCATGATGTCGATAGTGTTATGCAGTGATTATTATTTCGCTAAGTTAGTAATTTATGTCAATCGAATGGAAATATTAATGTTAATTATTACGGCCGTGTAAGTGAAAATTAACCAAAACTGTCATTAGACCGCAAAAAATTGTTTTGAGTGTGCTTTTTATGCTGCTTTTTAGTTTCTGCCTTGGAAAACAGCTCGACATAATCCTAAAAATCGTCATAATGACCGGTTTGGGATTAATGAAAACTTTCAGATAGTGCCCCGGGGAGACCGGCATTAGAAAAGGCACTTCTCACGAAGCGCCTTAATTCTTTTTCCCGATTCATTGTGATTGTCGGGCAATTTACCATTTCCTAAACAACCTTAATAACAAACCTTTTACCTTAAAACCAATTTAAGATGTCTTTTCGGTTTTTACTTGAATTTTAAATTGCGAATCTGTTTTACTTTCTTTTTTGTGCATGCCACGTAACGCAGTCTTAGGCGCCACGTGACATGCCACAGTTTTACATAAACCCTAAATTTACCTCATGAGAGAAATGAAACCTCTGCCATAACTCTTTATGGAGTGTTCATAACCATTGTTTTTTTCACGGTTAGGAATCCGGTGGCCAAAGCAGTGTAAAATCAAATAGCCGAATTAACTTGAGTATTTAATTATTTCTGCTTCGCTAATGCAAATTTATAATCAAAACTATGGGGTTGATGCTGTATGTGACGAAAATATAAATCAATTTCGCGCCTGTATCTATGTAATATATTGTGTGTTAGTGTATTAGATGTTGGGCATTTTGTGGAAAATATAGATCTATATATTATGAAAGGCTGCCTATTTTCATGATATTTTCTTCAAAATGCTCTCTGTCGATAGCCTTGTTTCTGACTTTATTGCGATAGGCGTATATGGTATTGACGGAGTAGTGCAGGAAGCCTGCAATCTTGTTGGCATCATCGACACCCATCCTGAGAAATGCAAATATGCGCAGTTCGGTGGTGAGTCTGCCGGGAGCTTTGACGACTATTTGCTCGTCGGGTTGCAGCAGCTTGTTGAAATCTTCGATGAAAGTGGGGTATATGTGCAGGAACGCTTCATCGAAGTTTTCGTAGAATTGCTTGTGTTGCTCTTCGGCAAACTTTGGCGATTTTGCCATCTTCACGAGGTCTTCGACCTGCCCGGCAGTGATTTTCCGGGTTACGGTTTTGCAGAAGTTGTCGAGGCGGTCCATGTAAATGGAGCACAAGTCGAGGAAATGGCCGATGTATTCGTCCTTTATGCTGTTGGCATCGTTAAGCTGCCGCCGTGTAGCGTTTAATTTTCGCATTTGTTTCAGCAGGAATATGCACGCACCAACGAAGCCGATGGCGAGCAACGTGCTGATGAGTGCGGCAACCATGAGCGACTTGTGCTTTTGCCGCAGTTGCACTTTATAGGCTTCGTCGATGAGCGGTGTGATGTTTGAAATCTCGGTTGTGCGCAGCCTTGCATTACAGAATACCGCGTCGGCAAGTGATGCGGTGATGTAGTGATATGCGTGGTTTATGTCGCCTATGTCGTACAGGTAAACCGCGAGTTGCTGCAAGGAGGTGTTTTCCTTGGTCGATGTCCGTATGTCGGCAATCGCCGATAAAGCGAAGTATCGGGCCGCATCGTCGGGATTGTCTTCGTTTATGCGAATCAATGCGAGGTTTGCAGCAGCGCGAGCGTATATGTTGTTGTCGGGTTGCGAACTGTCGATTATTCCCATCAATATTTTTTTTGCTCGTTGTGTTTGCCCGTCGGTATAGTATTGTTCGGCGAGGAACAGACTGTGTTGTATAGTTCCGGGCGTGAGCAACTTAAGCAGTTTCTGCCTGTAGTAGTTTTGCCGCTCGACATATTTGTCAAGATAGGGGTTCATGTTTTCGTTTTTACTCTGCACGGTGTATGCCTCGATGTAGGAATATAGTTGCCGGCCGCAATCGAGCCATTCCCCTTCGAGTGACGGTGGGATGCCATTCTGCTCGATGGAATCGAGTTCGATCATTGCTTCGTGGAAGAATCCCATGATCCCGAGCACCTTTATCCTGCCAAGTTCGGCCTTTGTCATTAATGTGTTGTCGTGCATGCTCTTGGCAGCGTGTAAAGCTCTGTCGTAGAACACGAGAGCCGAGTCGGATATGAACGTTTCATACTCTTTGCCGATGCTGCACAAGGCTGAGCAAAGGCTGTCGTTGCCGGGTGCCTGAAGTTGCAAACGCAAAGAGTCGATACGAGCTTGCTTGCGGTTGTCGTATTCTTGTTTCATATTGAGATGCCTGTCGAGCATGCCGAGGACATTCTTGTCGAGTCCGTTTTGGGCAATGGCAAAAGTGCAGTTTATGCAAAGGAATAGTGAAGTTAAAAAGGCTTTCATTGGTAAAAAAAAGGGTTTGCAATGGCAAACATACGCAAAAAATCGCACTTTTACGTTGCGATTGGCAAAAAAACTGAGGGTGTATCAAAATGGCAAGTGAGACAAACGTTGCTTAT
>CALUMZ010000079.1 GCA_944321865.1 uncultured Muribaculaceae bacterium | reverse complement strand
CATTGTTTCATGCCACAAAGATACGTCTTTTACAAGAAACGAGCATGAACCGCAACCGGGTTTTCGGACTGACCCACAATATGTCTTTAAAAAAACATCTGTTTTTTTGTTTTTCTGTCTAAAAAAAATTGCGTTTACAGTTGCGCGGCAATGGTGTAATTCAAAAACAGTTTTTTAATTTTGCAGGCTGAAAGGGAAATAGAAACTTTGTTTTTATTATGAATAATATTTATCTGCGGCTGTTTTATACTTTTTTCAAGATTGGGGCGTTCACCTTCGGCGGCGGGTGGGCAATGATTGCCCTCATACAGCGCGAAGTGGTCGACAAGCACCGCTGGGTGTCGAAGGAAGAATTTGTCGACATGCTTGCCGTGGCGCAGTCGTTGCCGGGCATTCTCGCCGTCAATTTCTCGGTGGCCATAGGTGACCGCCTGCGCGGTTTCAAGGGGAGCTTAGTGTCGGCTCTCGGTACCATATTACCATCGTTTATTATAATATTGGCCATTGCTATATTCCTGACTCCCGACACAATAAAGGAGAACGAAACGCTCAACAGCATCTTCAAGGGTATTCGCCCGGCCGTGGTGGCTTTGATTGTGGCTCCGGTGCTGACTACTGCAAAAGCGGCGAAAATCAATCTGAAAACGGTGGTCATACCCATTGCGGTGGCATTGCTGATATACTCGGGTATTCCATACGTTTCCAATCCCATCGTGTATATAATCCTCGGCGGAATCGGAGGGTATATATACCACACATGGAGGCTTAGCAAGGAAAAACAGGGCAAACAATGAACATATACATAAAACTCATACTGACCTATTTGAAACTCGGCTTGTTCGGGTTTGGCGGTGGGTATGCCATGCTGTCGCTTATCCAGCAGGAAGTGGTGCAACGCCACGGGTGGATTTCGCTGTCGGAGTTTACCGATATTGTTGCAATTTCGCAAATGACGCCGGGCCCCATAGGCATTAACAGTGCCACTTATATTGGTTATACCATTACCGGCGGTTCGGTGTTGGGGGCAGTTGCGGCCACGGCCGCCGTGGTGATACCGCCTTACGTGATTATGCTGTATGCAAGCCACTTTGTGCGCAAGCATCAAGAAAGCCCGTTGATTAAGGGCGTGTTCATGGGATTGCGCCCGGTGGTGGTGGGGCTGATTGCCTCGGCCGCATTGCTGCTGATGAATAAGGAAAACTTCGGCAGCGAGATGGCTGAGTGCATCAAGAGCATACTCATTTGCACCGTCACTTTCTTTTTTGCTTATTTTACCAAGATTCACCCTATTATGCTGATAATAGCGGCGGGACTTGCCGGATATTTCATATTTTGACATGGATTACAAAGAATCGCTCGATTTCCTCTATAACAGCCTGCCCATGTTCCAGCGCATAGGCGGCGCGGCCTATAAGGCGGGGCTTGACACAAGCATCGCCCTTGCCGCACGGTTTGGCAACCCGCATGAGAGTTACCGCACCATTCACGTTGCCGGCACCAACGGCAAAGGCTCCACTTCGCACCTGCTTGCCTCTATATTGCAGCGGTCGGGTTACCGTGTGGGGCTTTACACCTCGCCTCACCTTGTCGACTTCCGCGAGCGCATAAGGGTCGACGGCGAAATGATAAGCCGCGAGGCCGTGACCGATTTCGTCCGGCGGTATCTCGACATGCACTACGACGGGTCGCCATCGTTTTTTGAACTGACCATGGTGATGGCTTTCGAGTATTTCAAGCAAATGAAAGTTGACATTGCCGTCATCGAAGTGGGACTTGGCGGACGGCTCGACAGCACCAACATCATTTCGCCCATGCTGAGCGTGATAACCAACATATCGTTTGACCACATGCAATTCCTTGGTAACACGTTGCCGCAGATTGCTTCGGAAAAGGCGGGCATAATCAAGCCTCACACGCCGGTGGTGATAGGGGAGGACGCGCCCGAAATTCACGATGTGTTTGTTGGGAAGGCTGCATCGGTTGGTGCCCCCATCATATTTGCCGAACAGCGGCCGCAGGTGCTTGCCGGCCGCCGCGAAAACGACCGTTGGCTGCTTGAAACCCGCGACTTCGGCACGGTGGTCGATGAGCTGTCGGGCGACTGCCAACTGAAGAATGCCAACACTGTTCTCGTCTCCGTTGGCGAGTTACGGCGGTTGGGACTGACTATTCCCGACTGTGCCGTCGTCGATGGTTTTGCCGGCGTGTGTGAAATATCGGGGCTTATGGGGCGTTGGATGGTGGTCGGCGACCGCCCGCGCACGGTATGCGACACGGGGCACAACACCGGCGGCTGGGCCTACCTGTCGCGCCAGCTGCGCAACGAGCATTACAGTCGGCTGCACATCGTCATAGGCTTTGTCAACGACAAGGACATAACCCACCTGCTCGAAATGCTGCCGCGCAATGCCACATACTATTTCACCCGCGCATCGGTGCCACGCGCCCTCGACTGCATCCTGCTTGCCGACCATGCCCGCGAAGCGGGGCTGCAAGGCCGGGCCTACCCGACGGTAGCCGAAGCCGTGGCAGCCGCCCGCGCGTCGGCCACGCCCGACGACATGATTTTCATCGGCGGCAGCACATTCATCGTCGCCGACTTCCTCTCCCTCCCAGGCATGTAACGCCAATGCTTGTCAATAAACACTATCAGAATCATGTAGATATAGTGAGAAAGGGACACTAACGGAGTCACTTTCTCCGTTATGTGTATATGCTAAACTGCTTTACTATGAAAAAATTGATTCCACTGGTGGTACTTCTATGTGCCGTGTCGTCCTATTGGGGAAATGCAGCGGCCGTCCAACCTGCCGATGACAATTCCGCTGCCGAAAATGGTCAAAAACCGGTTATCACAGCGATAAATATAACCAATATTGACAGGCATGACGATGCTTATGCATTTGACGTATACTATGAGGTTTTCTGCACAGATGCCGACAGATTAATTGTTTCGGTGGATGAAGAATACGGGGCAAGGATAAAGGAGTGGGTGTTTGACGAGCCTGACATGGTGAGTGGTGTCGCACCCAACATCTCATCGCTGCATGGCGTATGGATTGACTTCACGGCCGAGAATGAATATGGGAAAACCGTGAAAACAGCGGAATTTGCTCCCGGAGGCATTCTGGTTCCAACCGACCCAATAATAAGCGGTGTGCTGCAGTTGCATGACACCGACGCTGAAATATGCCGTATGGAAGTGTTTGGTATAAACGGCACACACGTGGCAACATTGCAAGAGCCGGCGCAATTATCCGAGCTGCCCGCCGGTGTCTACATCATCAAATATTATGACCGCGGTAATCGCTGCGTCAAGATTTCCAAGACATTGATCCGCTAAAGCCCGTAGAGGGATTGCAGGCGTTTTATTTCGGACTGCATCTCGTTGCGCAGCGACCGGGGGGAGAGTACTTCCACGGCATCGCCGCGCGAAAGCAACTCTTGCCTGAGGTCGAAAGTGGGTTTCATGCGGTACTCGAATATAGAATACCATTCACCCGTTTCCACCTCGCGCTGCGTGTGGTGTAGCGGCAATGCCCTCACGTACTGCCGGTGCATCCCCTGCACCCTCAGCCTTATGGTCTCGACTTTACACGGGCCGCCTACTCTTAGGTTTGTTTTGCAAAATTGCCCGCGGCTTGTGCCAAACCACCGCACACGCGATAGTTTTTTCAGTCACAGAAGACAAAAAACTCTGGTTGATGCGGTATCAAAATGGAGAGGGTGCATCAAAATTCCGGCATTGATGCCGTAGAGACGTGGCGCGCTGCGTCTCTATGTCCATGACAGTGTATAAGACATTAAATATCAACAGTTTATCCAATCAGGTTGTAGGGACGCAAAATTTTGCGTCTCTACTGCCACATTGAAATAATAATTTTGATACACCTTCAATATGTCTTTAAAAAACATATGTTTTTTTGTCTTTTTGTCTAAAAAATCATGAGACGCCATGATTGTCGGAGACGCCATGATATGTCGTCTCTACACGCGCGCATGGGGTTACAGGGCGGCGATGACCTCGATTTCCACAAGGGCCTGCTTGGGCAGTTCCTTGACGGCTATCGCCGAGCGGGCCGGGTAGGGCTCGCCAAATTCGGCGGCATACACCTCGTTCATGGCACCAAAAAAGTGCATTTCGCCGAGGTATACGGTGGTCTTCACCACATTGTCGAGCGTGCAGCCTGCGGCGGCAAGCACCGCCTTTACGTTGGCTATCGCTTGGCGGGTTTGTGCTGTTATGTCGCCTTCGATTTTCCCTGTCGCCGGGTCGATGCCCACTTGTCCCGACAAAAACAACAAGTTTCCTGCTTTCACTGCATGGCTGTAAGGCCCGATTGCCGCCGGTGCTCCTGCGGCCGAGATGACTTCTTTCATATTTCTTTTTCGTTAAAGTTAAGTGGTAGGTTTTTTATGAGTATGTCGTCGGCCGTGGTTTCATAACTCTTGTGAATTATGCGCATGGTCGGCTCGAATTTTATCTGAAGCGATGGAATGAAGCCCGATTTTCCCCAGTTGCGCAGCCGCTCCTTGGCCGAGCGCAGCGTGAGGTGTTCGAGGTCGAATGCCGGTTGGTAGGCCACTTCGCGGTCGTCCTTGCCGATGACGCTTGACAGCAGCTTTACGTCGACGAGGTGGTCGACGACGGCACCAACGAGGCGTATGGGGATATTGTATTTTTCGGTTATGTCGAGCTTCGTATATGGCGGTCGTTGCTGGCAAAACCGCTTGGCGACGATGGTCAATATCACGATGGTGACGTCGGTCATGTAGCGTTGGGATATTTCATTGATGTTGTCACGGAAGTTGAAGCGGAATATGTTTTGTGACGAGTAGGTGAGCACCACCCCGGCAAGGCACACCTGCCACGACAGGTATATCCAAATGAGCAGCAACGGCAGGAATGCGAAGCTGCCGTAGATGGCGTTGTACTTCGACACATAAATCTGTCCGCTCACCATGAGCCATTGCAGCAATTGGAACACAATGGCACACAAGAATCCCGAAATGAGTGCATACTTCAGTTTAACTTTGGTGTAGGGTATGAGCATGAACGTGAGCGTGAACGACAGCCACGTGAGCACCGTGGGGGCTATGTCTAACAGTGCTTCGACCACCGGCGACAGGAACGTGTCGGACGACATGGTGAGGACAAACAACTTTATTCCGTTGGTGCAAACTATCAGTATCGGTATTATGAAGAAGATGGCGATGTAGTCGGTGACTTTGCGGTAGAAGTTGCGCTTCTTGTTGATGCCCCAGATGTGGTTGAAGGCATCTTCAACGTTTGAAAGCAGGCTTATCAACGTCCACAGCAGGAACAAGATGCCCACGCCCACGAATATCCCCTCGGACGACTGTGCAAGGTAGGAGTCGACAAATGTGAACACGTTGCTCAGCTCCTCGCGCTGCACGGGTACGAAATTGAAGATTTCCGATTCAATCAGGTTCTGGAACCCGAACCCGCGACCTATGGCAAATATCATGGCGAGTGTCGGAACGAGGGCGAGCATGGTGTTGAACGTGAGCGCGGCGGCCTTCTGTTGCAGGTTGGTGTCGAGGATGGAGCGCACTGACAGGTTGACGGTTTTGGCAAGATTTATGTACCAGTTGCTGCGTGTCTCGTTCCACACCCCTCCGGTCCAGTACCACCAGAGCCTTATGCCGTAGCGTCGCAGCTTGACGATAAGCCTATTGCGTTTAGTCCCCCTCGTTTTCATGACAAGTGTCGGTATGTGTTAAAAAACGGTTTCTAAGTAAAAAAAGGCAGCATGGCTGTAAGCCGGGTTATGTCGTGCCTCCGCGCAGGGTGGCACGGTCTGTCATTTATCTGAACCCGACGTTGCCGCCGGGCTTTAGCAGCCTACCCCCCGGCAATGGGCGAGCAACCCTTAGATGCCGGTATACTTGGCCTTGCAACTCATAAGATGTGCGGCGCGCAATGTCGCCATCGCGCCCGGTGGGCTCTTACCCCGCCTTTTCACCCTTGCCCTGCCGAAGCAGGGCGGTTGTTTTCTGTCACATTGTCTCTGCCCTCGCAAGCAGCTTCCCGTTAGGAAATATGATGCTCTGTGTTGCCCGGACTTTCCTCACGCCGCGCACACACGCATTGGTGTGTCGGCGAGCGACAGACCGCCATACTGCCTTATTGTGTGTGGCTTGTGTTTCTAAGGCAAAGTTAACGTTTTTGTTCATATTTTGCAACTCCCGGGCTGCGCCACACTTGCAGTCGGTCGTCGGCGTCGGCATATATGAGCACCACCGACAGGTCGTTGCGGTCGTCGGCAAACTTGCGGGCCCGGTCGAGCCCCATCACCATCAGTGCCGTGGCATATGCGTCGGCATTCATGCAATCGGTTGCAATTACTGTTGCGCTCAGCAGGTTACTAATGGCTGTGTGCCCCGTGCGTGGGTCGATGATGTGGGCAACCTTTCTCCCGTCTACGATTTTATAGTTGCGGTAATTGCCCGATGTGGCTATGCCGCCCTTGTCGAGTTGCAGCACAAGTGCCGACGAGTGCACCACGGTGTCGTTGCTTTCTATGGGGAGGTCGATCGACACGTGCCATGGCAGCCCGCGTTCGTTCACACCCGAGGCTGTTATTTCCCCGCCTATTTCCACAAGATAGTTGGTCACGCCGTTGCGCTTCAGCATCCGTCCCACCTCGTCGCACCCCAGCCCCTTGGCAATGGCGTTGAAGTCAAGTTGCAGGCGGCTGTCCGATTTTATCACTTGGTTGCCGTTGGCGAGCCTCACCTTGTCCATTCCCACGAATTGCATCACACTGTCGATTGCCGCCTCGTCAGGCAGTGTCGCCACGGTGTCTTGCGTCCTCCACAGGCGCATCACTGGGGCGATGGTCGGGTCAAACGCCCCGCCGGTCTCCCGGTTGATTTCTTGCGACCGTTGCAACAATTTTGCGACCATCGAGTCGGCGCAGTTGCTGCTGTTGTTGTTGATGCGGCTCAGCACCGACCGCGGGTTGAACATTGATGCGCTCATGTCGATTCCGCCGGTGACGGCGATAATCGAGTCGCCGAGGTCGCGGCTTGATTCGTAAGTTATGTTGTATGTAGTGTGCCACACCACCCCCGATGCCGTGCGATAAACGGCAGGAGCATCTCCGGTTTGCCTGAATATCATTATGGCTGCGGCGACTATTGCAGCCACACATATCGCAATGTATTTTCTCATAATTATGTATTAAAAAAGCTACAAATCATTGATTTGTAGCTTTGTAAGTTTGTTGGACTTCCTGTCCGGTAATTTGGCGGAGAGAGAGGATTATGAACCTTTCTCTCCAAAATCCTTATGAATCAACATTTTAATTCAGTTCAATTTTTCAAG
>CALUMZ010000078.1 GCA_944321865.1 uncultured Muribaculaceae bacterium | reverse complement strand
ATATAAAATGTAAGGGGAAGTTACTGTAAATTATAATTCGTAAGTAACGTTGCCTCATTTATCAATTTTGATACACCCTCTACAACTGGGCTATACAAACTAATTGATATTGAGTGTTTTGTGCGAGCATATACCATCAAAATGCGGCACAGCACTCACAGCTGTGCGGCGGGCGGCTGGCAACCTGTGCTGTCGGGCACACACGGCTCACTGTCGCTCGGCACTTGCTTCACGCCGGGCTGCGACCCGGGGGCATATTTAAACCCCGGAGTATCTGACGACACAGGCTTGGCTCCAGACGTGAGGGCATAGCTGTAAGTTTGTCCGTCGACATACAGCAGCATAAGCGAATAATCGGCCGTGAACAAGGCGTTGACTTCCGAATCGGCATAATATACGTAATTCCCGAGAAAACCTTGTGAAAACAACACAACCGTGCTATTCCCCTCGAGATTAATCACCACTCCGCCCGACACTAACGTAACCTCTACATCGGGGGCATTTTGGCTTTGATAACGCATCTGGGCCCGGCCGGCCGCAAATGTCGCCAACACAACCAATATAAATGTCAAAAACTTTTTCATGATACCATTTTTTAACTTTGAATTATACAATAGGCCACAATCCCATAACCTTATCCAAAAATAATAAAGTTACCCATTAGATCCAAGCATTTGCAACAAAAAAACATGGCGGAAACAGGATTCACTCCCGTTTCCGCCATGACGCTTAAGAATTTGGTTTCAGATAGGTTTTGCACAGCAACAGTGCCGGCACCTTCCAAAATCGCCGCAATATGTCTTTTTAAAAAAAACGTATGTTTTTTGTCTTTTTGTCTAAAAGGCTTCAGCTATTTGAGCCACTTGTCGAGCCAGCCGAAGAACTCGCGCTGCCACAACATTGCGTTTTGCGGCTTCAATATCCAGTGGTTCTCATCGGGGAACACAAGCATGCGGGTAGGCACGCCGCGCAACCGTGCGGCATTGAATGCCATCATGCCTTGCGACGCAAGTATACGGTAATCCTTCTCACCTACGGTAACCATTATAGGAGTATCCCAGTTTTGCACAAACTTATGGGGAGATGTGGCAAATGTTGCCTGAGCCACCTTGTTATTCTTGTCCCATGGTGCGCCGCCCATGTCCCAATTGGCAAACCACATTTCTTCGGTTTCGAGATACTGCGCTTCCATGTTGAAAATGCCGGCATGTGCTATGAGCGCGGCAAAGCGATGGTCGTGGTGTCCGGCAAGCCAATAGACCGAAAAACCACCATAACTTGCTCCAACGGCACCTATATGCTCTCCGTCGATATACGGCTCCTTCTTCATGTAATCGACTGCACTAAGATAGTCCTTCATGTTCTGACCGCCGTAATCGCCCGAAATCTGGGCATTCCACTCGGTGCCGAATCCCGGCAAACCGCGGCGGTTGGGTGCAATGACTATATAGCCCTGCGATGCCATCAGGCGCAAATTCCAGCGTGACGACCAGAATTGGCTCACGGCCTGTTGCGGCCCACCTTGGCAATAAAGTATTGCGGGATATTTCTTCGTCGGGTCAAAGTCGGGCGGAAGCACTACCCATGTAGTCATCAGCTTGCCATCGGTGGTGGGGACCAAACGTTTTTCCACAGTTACGGGTTTCACCTGAGCAAGCAATTCGTCATTGACATGCGTCAGTTGGCTCACAGTGCCGTCGGCAGCCACCGCAAATATTTCATTAGGCGACAAGTAAGAATGGCGCATGGTCACAACACCGCCTCCGGCAATCGGAGCGATGGTGGTATAATCAAATTGTCCCGATGCGATAGTGTCTACCTCGTGCGACTCAACGTTGATGCAGAACAACGGTTCGCAGCCATGATACGGGGCAGTAAACAGAATCGTTTTCTCGTCGCCGGCCCATGCTATGCCGTCGGCAGTATAATCCCAGTCGGCCGTAAGGTCGGTCTTCTCGCCGTTCGCCATGTCCATCACAAAGATGCGGTTCTTGTCGCTCTCATAGCCGTCATGCTCCATCGACAGCCAAGCAAGGTAATTGCCCGACGGCGAGAACACCGGTGCCGTGTCATAGCCAAGCATACCCTCGGTGAGATTGCGCGTGGCCTTTGAAGCGAGGTCATACAGGTAAATGTCGGAATTGGTCGAGAGCGAATATTCCATGCCGTTTTTTTTGCGGCTCACGTAAGCCACGCTCTTACCGTCGGGCGACCACGCAAACGACTCGATGCCGCCAAAGGGCTTCATCGGAGCTTCGTAAGGCTCACCGTCCATTATATCGACACCTGTACCAACTTTGCCTTCGGCATAATCGGCAATGAACGGGTGCGGTATCGTTGACACCCACTCGTCCCAATGCTTATACATCAGGTCATCTACTATGTGGCAATTAGCCTTGTCGAGGTCGGGATACAGGTCGGTCACCTTTTGCGCCCATTTCACCTGCGAGATGTAAAGCACCTTGCTGCCGTCGGGCGAGAACACGAAGCCATCCACACCCCCTTCTACGCTCGACACGCAACGGCGGTTCGAGCCGTCGGCGTTCATCACGAAAATCTGCATTTTCCCGTCTTGTGGATACAGGAAAGCAATCTTGTTGCCTCCGTCAATCCATGCGGCGTTATACTCCGACTTGGGCGATTGCGTAAGCCTCACGGGATTGCTCCCGTCGATTCCCATCACCCACAATTCGGCATTCGACTTGTCATGCTCCAAGCTCGTGAACGAAACGCTGTAAAGCACTTTCTTCCCGTCGGGCGAAACCACCGGCGACGACACGCCGCCCAACGCCATCAACACTTCGGGAGTGAATTTCCCGTCTTGCACCGTCACATCCGGCCGCTCCACAATTACCTCGTCGGCGGCTTTCTCCCCCGTGGTGCAAGCCACCGCGGCAGGGAGCAACAGCATTGATGCCATAATTTTTGTAAAGTTCATAAATCCAATTTTTGTTTTTTTTTGTATAATTAAAAAATTCTATTTCTTTAAGAGAATTATCCTATAGCGTTTAAATATGCCGATTTCGACATAATTGCAGGATAGCACAAATTATTCCGCATTACCCCAATGAATACCGGAAAAATGTCCTTTATCTTTGCCATATTTCATCTGCGCTTTTTTGCATGACTCACTGCATTGCCAAACAGGGCGGCGGCAAGGTCGCGGCGACCGAGGCGGCACAGCGAGTTATATATGTCGCGGCGGTATTCGGGTTCATACCAGAAAAAGTATTTCCTCTGGGCCAGTTTCTCCTCCTTGGTGGTGGCGGTAAACACAGGTTCGAGCGTATACGGATTGTAACCGGTGTAATACATTTCGGTCGAGACTGTCATGGGCGTCGGGGTGAAGTCCTGCACCTGCTCAAGGTGGAAATGCAGCCTTTTTGTCTTCACGGCCAGTTCGGCCATGTCAACTTCATGGCACCCGGGGTGCGACGAAATGAAATAAGGAATCAGCTGTAACCTCAACCCCACCCGTTCATTAACGGCATCGAATATGCGCTTGAAGTCTTCAAACAGTTTGAACGACGGCTTGCGCATTAGCCGTAGCACGGCATCCGACGTATGCTCGGGTGCCACCTTCAGCCGGCCCGACACGTGTTTCATTATAAGCTCCTCGATGTAACGCCTGTTGGCATCGTTGATGCGATTGTCGGCACTGCGGTGCATGGCAAGGTCGTAACGCACACCGCTGCCCACAAACGACCGCTTCACCCCGGGCAAGGCGTCAACCGCATGGTAAATATCGAGCAGCGGCGCATGGTCGTTGTTCAAGTTGGGGCAAGGCAACGGGTGCAGGCACGACGGGCGCGTGCAGCGGGCACACTTGTCACGGTCGCGCCCCGACATCATATACATGTTGGCTGACGGGCCGCCAAGGTCTGATATGTACCCCTTGAAATCGTCCATCTGCGCCACCTGTTCCACCTCACGCATTATCGACTGCTTGCTGCGCGAGGCTATAAACTTGCCTTGGTGGGCCGATATGGTGCAAAATGCACACCCACCGAAGCACCCGCGGTGCATGTTCACCGAGTGGCGTATCATCTCGTAGGCCGGTATGCGTTTACCGTTATACCGCGGGTGAGGCAGCCGCGTATACGGCAAGTCAAACGACGCGTCGATTTCGGCAGTTGTCATCGGCTCTCCGGCACGGTTCACCTTCACAGCCACCTGCCCGGTCTGTTGCCAAATGTCACGTCCTGAATATTTGTTCGACTCTATTTCAATATGCTTGAAGTTTTCGGCGTGAAGACGCTTGTCGGCAAGTGCCTGTTCATAGCTCGAAAGCACTATGTGAGTGTCGCTCTCGAGCTGCCCGGGCATGGCTTCGAGTGGGCGCAGCAGAGCCGTTTGCGGTATGTCGGTCAGTTCGCTTATTTTCCGGCCGGCCGCCAATGCGTCGGCTATCGCCACCACCGGCCTTTCGCCCATGCCGTATACCAGCAAGTCGACCGGGCAGTCAACCAAAATCGACGGCCGCAGTCGGTCTTGCCAATAATCATAGTGGGCAAGCCGCCGCAACGATGCCTCGATGCCTCCGGCCACAATCGGCACGTCGGGATAAAGGCGGCGCAGAATCTCGGAATACACTATGGTGGGATAATCGGGGCGCAACCCTGCCCGGCCGTTGGGCGAATAGGCATCGTCGCTGCGACGGCGGCGATTGGCGGTATAGTGGTTTACCATCGAGTCCATCGCCCCCGCCGAGATGCCGAAAAACAGGCGCGGCGCACCCAGTTTGCGAAAGTCGCGCAAGTCGTCCTGCCAGTTGGGTTGCGGCACTATTGCCACGCGGTAGCCGTGAGCCTCAAGCACACGGCCTATCACGGCGGCACCCATCGACGGGTGGTCGATGTAGGCATCGCCCGAAAACAATATCACGTCTATGTAGTCCCAACCCAAGTGTTCCACTTCCTTCTTGGTAGTCGGGAGCCACTGTTTTTCTATTTTGTTGCTATGCTGTGTCATTTGGCAGTAGGATTCGTTTTTGCAAGCCGGGCTTCTATTTCAAGCAACTGGTCGCGCAATTGGGCTGCTTCCAAGAAGTCCATCTTCTTTGCTGCGGCCACCATGTCGGCCCGCAGGCGGTCGGCAGCCTTTTGCAAGTCGTCGCGGCTCATGTATTTCACCACCGGGTCGGCGGCAAGGCCCGCATTTGGCGAGAACTCGGCCTCGCACTGGCGCAATATGTCATCGGGCAGCATCTGCTTGCCGGCGGTATGCGTGTATTCATATTTCTTCCCTTTACCGCCGCGGCTGCGAGCCTGCCGGTTTTCATTGTCAATATCGGCCTCGTCAACCTCTTTCCCTATTATCAGGTTGCGCGCCTTGATTATGGCCTGCGGCGTGATGCCGTGTTCCTCGTTATACTTCAACTGGGCGGTGCGGCGGCGTTCGGTCTCATCGATTGTCCGCTGCATCGAGTCGGTAATCTTGTCGGCATACATTATTACAAGTCCGTTCAGGTTGCGTGCCGCACGTCCCGCCATCTGCGTCAGCGAGCGGTGCGACCGCAAGAAGCCTTCCTTGTCGGCATCGATAATAGCCATCAGCGACACTTCGGGCAAGTCAAGCCCCTCGCGCAACAAGTTCACCCCTATAAGCACGTCGATGGCACCTGCCCGCAAGTCATCGAGTATTTTTATGCGGTCCATGGTCTCCACGTCGCTGTGCATGTAGGCACAGTTAATGTCGAGCTTGGCCAGATATGCGGCAAGTTCCTCGGCCATGCGTTTGGTGAGTGTCGAGACAAGGGTGCGCTCCCCTATCTCGATGCGTTTCTGTATCTCCTCTATGAGGTCGTCGATTTGTCCTTTCGACGGGCGCACCGAAATCACCGGATCGAGCAACCCTGTCGGGCGTATTATCTGTTCGGTGACTACACCCTCGGCTTTGTTGAGTTCATAATCGTCGGGGGTGGCACTGACGTATATCGTCTGGTGCGTCAGCGATTCAAATTCCTCGAACCGCAACGGGCGGTTGTCGGCGGCGGCCTGAAGGCGGAAGCCGTAGTTTATCAAATTGGCCTTGCGCGACTGGTCGCCGCCATACATGGCGCGTATCTGCGGAATGGTCACGTGGCTCTCATCGATTATAGTCAGAAAATCCTTTGGGAAATAGTCAAGCAGGCAGAAGGGGCGAGTGCCGGGACTGCGGCCGTCGAAGTATCGCGAATAATTCTCTATGCCGCTGCAATACCCCATTTCGCGAATCATCTCTATGTCATAGGTCACACGCTCTTGCAAGCGTTTGGCCTCGGCAAGTTTCCCCTCCTTGTTGAACATGCCAACCTCGGTGCCAAGGTCAAGCTCTATCTGAGCCAAGGCTTGTGCCATGCGGGTCTTTGACGTCACGAATATGTTTGCCGGAAATATGTTAAACTCCTCCACGTTCTCCTGCGGCAGCTGCGACACCGGGTCGAGCACCTGTATAGTCTCTATCTCGTTGCCCCAGAAAATCACGCGCACCATTATCTCCTCGTAGGCCAGCGACACATCCACCGTATCGCCCTTCACTCGGAACGTTCCGCGCTCGGGTGTCACTTCGTTGCGCGAGTAGAGAGCCGACACCAATGTGCGCAAGAAGCTGTCGCGCCCCACATTCATGCCACAAGCTATGTGTATCATGTTTTGCCCGAAGTCCTCGGGGTTGCCCATACCGTAAAGACATGAAACCGACGATACCACCACAATGTCGCGCCGCCCCGACAGCAAAGCCGTGGTCGTGGCAAGTCGCAACCGGTCGATTTCGTCGTTTATCATCAAGTCTTTTTCAATATACTTGTCCGACGATGGTATATAGGCCTCGGGCTGGTAGTAATCATAATACGACACGAAATAATGAACCGAGTTCTCGGGGAAAAACGACTTGAACTCTGAATACAGCTGTGCGGCAAGCGTCTTGTTGTGCGACAGCACAAGCGTCGGCCTTTGGGCGCGGGCTATGACATTTGCCATCGTGAAAGTTTTTCCCGAACCGGTCACGCCGAGCAGCACCTGATAAGGCGTGCCGGCAGCAACGCCGTCAGACAATTCCTTGATTGCCTCAGGCTGGTCTCCCGTGGGTTGGTAATCGGAATGAAGTATGAAATCCATCGTTGTGTCCTTGCAAAAATTGAAAGCGGCACGCACCGGGCCGCAATCTATTCTGCAAAGTTACTAAACCCGCGGCAATCAGCTCCACCCCCGCACCTTAAATTTGCCTAATTGCAATGCCGCACCCTCAATTACGAACCGGCGGAAATTAAACCCCAATCGGTCATACAATTCAATGCACCCATATAGCAGTAGAGAGTGTATCAAAATAACAATGTTGATATTTTAGATACACGGCGTGCAACGACTCAATGCCGGCAGCAGTATGTAAAATACTTAATATCAACAATTTATCCAACACGATTGTAGAGACGCAAAATTTTGCGTCTCTACTGCCACATTGGAATGATAATTTTGATACGCCCTCACAAGCAGTAGAGGGTGTATCAAAATGCGATTTCGCCATGAGTAGAGACGTGGCGTGCCGCGTCTCGATGTTCACAACAACATATAAA
>CALUMZ010000077.1 GCA_944321865.1 uncultured Muribaculaceae bacterium | reverse complement strand
AGTCATTACCTCGTTTTTTGAGAAATGCTTATAAGTAGCTTATTTTTAATATATTCCTATTTCAATATCGTTTTTTCTCCAAAAACAGAGAAAATATTACACCTCATACATATTTTTCCATTAGTGGTCGGTAAACCCAAATCGGTCATAAAATGCATTCTCAAAACTAATTTTTGCGGTCTAACGACCGTTTTGGGTAAATAAAAAAACATCGACAAGAAAAAGCAAGGGTTGCGCACGATGTGTAATGCGCAACCCTTGCTTTTTTTCATTTCACTGTCTTGTATCAGTATTCGCCCCACGATTTTATTTCAATCTGGTCGAGCGAAATATCGCAAAAGGCATCGATGAATGCCGAGGCCAGTCGGGCATTGGTCAGCAACGGTATGTTCAAGTCGACTGCCGCACGGCGTATCTTGTAGCCATTCGACAACTCGGTCGACGACAGGTTCTTGGGAATGTTCACAACCATGTCGATTTGCTTGCGGTGCAGCATTTCGAGTGCCTGCGGCTGCTTGTCGCTCTCGCTGGGCCAGTACACCAATATTGCGGGAATGCCGTTGTCAGTAAGGAACTTGTGCGTTCCGCCGGTGGCATACAGAGTATAACCCTTGTCATGCAGTTTGTGTGCGGCATCGAGCATGTCAACCTTTTGTTTTGCTCCGCCGGTGCTAAGCAGCACACTCTTCTTGGGTATCTCCTGCCCTACCGACAGCATCGCTTTCAACAACGCCTCCGACGTGTTCTCGCCAAGGCAACCCACTTCGCCGGTCGACGACATGTCAACACCAAGCACCGGGTCGGCACCTTGCAGGCGCGAGAATGAGAATTGTGAAGCCTTTATCCCCACATAATCGAGGTCAAACGCATTCTTATGCGGCTTTTCCACCGGAATACCGAGCATCACCTTGGTTGCAAGGTCAATGAAGTTAATCTTCAACACCTTCGACACAAACGGGAAGCTGCGCGATGCCCGCAGGTTACATTCTATCACCTTAATGTCGTTGTTCTTGGCAAGATACTGAATGTTGAACGGACCCGATATGTTAAGAGCCTTTGCAATCTGGCTGCTTATCTTCTTGATGCGGCGAATGGTCTCAACATAGAGCTTTTGCGGTGGGAATTGAATGGTGGCATCCCCCGAATGCACTCCGGCAAACTCTATATGCTCGGAAATCGCATACAACTTTATTTCTCCGTTTTGTGCCACGGCATCCCATTCTATCTCCTTAGCATTCTGTATGAACGAACTAACCACCACCGGGTGTTGCTTCGACACATTGGCGGCAAGTTTGAGGAAACGCTCAAGTTCCTCCTCGTTGGAACATACATTCATCGCCGCGCCCGAAAGCACGTAAGACGGACGTACAAGCACCGGATACCCAACTTCGTCGACAAATTCCTTGATGTCGGCGAGCGAAGTCAACTCGCGCCATCTTGGTTGGTCTATGCCAAGCGAGTCGAGCATCGACGAGAATTTGTGCCTGTCTTCGGCGTTGTCGATGCTGGTGGCACTCGTGCCAAGTATGTTCACCTTCTCGGCGTCGAGGCGTGTGGCAAGGTTGTTGGGTATCTGTCCGCCGGTCGACAGTATCACGCCGTGCGGCTGTTCAAGCTCTATTATATCCATCACGCGTTCAAACGTGAGTTCATCGAAATAGAGACGGTCGCACATGTCATAGTCGGTCGATACGGTCTCGGGATTGTAGTTTATCATCACCGAACGCCATCCCTCCTTCTTCACGGTCATCAACGCATTCACGCTACACCAGTCAAATTCCACCGAGCTGCCTATGCGGTAAGCCCCCGACCCCAGTACGATTATCGAGCGGTGGTCGTGCAGATAAGTGACATCGTTTTCGTTACCGTTATACGTCAGGTACAAGTAATTTGTCTGTGCGGGATATTCGGCCGCAAGCGTGTCGATTTGCTTTACACAAGGCATGATACCATACCCCTTGCGCAAATGTCGCACGTCAAGATTTGCCTTTTCGGCATCGGTCATGCGTTCCTTAAGCACGGCACGGGCTATCTGGAAGTCTGAGAAGCCTTCGCGCTTGGCTTGCCTCAACAGCTCGACAGGCAACGTGGCAAGGTCGTTGTGCTTTTCAAGTTCGAGGGCTGTGTTGACAATGTTAGCGAGCTTATACAAGAACCACTTGTCGATTTTAGTCAAATCGTGAATCTGCTCCACCGTATAACCCTCACGGAACGCACTTTCTATTACGAAAATACGCTTGTCGGTAGGCTCTTTCAAAGCCTGCTCTATATCGGCAACATTCGTTCGCTTGTTTTCAATAAAGCCATGCATGCCTTGGCCTATCATGCGCAACCCTTTCTGGATTACCTCCTCGAAAGTGCGGCCGATGGCCATCACTTCGCCCACCGACTTCATCGATGAGCCTATCTCGCGCTTCACGCCGTGGAACTTACCGAGGTCCCAACGCGGAATCTTGCACACTATGTAGTCGAGTGCCGGCTCAAAGAATGCCGACGTAACCTTGGTTACCGAATTTTTCAATTCAAACAATCCGTAACCCAGTCCCAACTTGGCTGCAACAAATGCAAGCGGATAACCGGTGGCCTTTGAAGCCAAAGCCGAGCTGCGGCTCAACCGGGCATTCACCTCAATTACGCGGTAATCCATCGAACGTGGGTCGTAGGCATACTGCACGTTGCACTCGCCCACGATACCGATGTGCCTTATTATCTTTATTGCGAGTTCGCGAAGCAGGTGGTAATCGGCATTCGACAACGTCTGCGACGGAGCCACCACTATACTTTCGCCTGTGTGTATTCCGAGCGGGTCGAAATTCTCCATGTTGCACACCGTGATACAATTGTCGTAACGGTCGCGCACCACTTCATACTCTATTTCTTTCCAGCCTTTCAACGACTTCTCCACAAGCACTTGCGGTGAAAACGACAAGGCTTTTTCCACGAGGGCACGCAATTGTTCTTCGTTATCGCAGAACCCGCTGCCAAGACCTCCAAGTGCGTATGCTGCACGCACTATTACCGGGTAGCCGAGTTCTTCGGCGGCCTTGACTGCATCTTCGATGCTCTCTACGGCTTCGCTTTTGATGGTTTTGACACCTATCTGGTCGAGTTTCTTTACAAACAGTTCCCGGTCTTCGGTATCCATTATTGCCTGCACCGGTGTGCCGAGCACCTTGACGCCATACTTTTCAAGCACACCGCTCTCATACAATTTCACGCCACAGTTAAGGGCCGTCTGTCCGCCAAACGACAGCAAGATACCTTGCGGACGTTCCTTGGCAATGACTTTCTCGACAAAATATGGTGTTACCGGCAGGAAATATATCTTATCGGCAAACTCGTCGGAAGTTTGCACCGTGGCGATATTCGGATTTATAAGGACTGTTTCAATCGATTCCTCTTTTAGCGCTTTCAAGGCTTGCGAACCCGAATAGTCAAATTCACCGGCCTCGCCTATCTTCAATGCTCCCGAACCGAGCAACAAGACTTTTTTAATTTCTCCTTTTTTCATATTGTATCAGAACTATGCGCTAAAGCAGTTTAATAAAATCATCAAATATAAACTCGGTATCGGTGGGACCGCCACATGCTTCGGGGTGGAACTGAGCCGAGAAGAATGGCTTGCTGCGGTGCCTTATCCCCTCGTTGGTCTCGTCGTTCATGTTGATGAACAACGGTTCCCAGTCGCTGCCGAGTGTGGTGGTATCTACGGCAAAACCGTGGTTTTGCGATGTCACGAAACATTGCGTAGTGCCGATTTTCATCACCGGCTGGTTTTGGCTGCGATGCCCGTATTTGAGCTTGTACACCTTGGCACCGGCGGCTTTCGAGAGCAACTGGTTGCCCATGCAGATTCCGCAAATGGGTTTATCCTGCTCTATCGCACGGCGCAGGTTCTCGACCGTCTCTTCGGCAAAGTCGGGATTGCCGGGGCCGTTTGAAATGAAAAGCCCGTCATACACCAATTGATTGAAGTCATAATTCCAAGGCACTCTCACCACTTTCACGCCCCTGTTGACAAGGCAGCGAATTATGTTATACTTCACCCCGCAATCGACAAGCACAACGGTCTTGTCGCCTTTCCCGTACTCTGCAATCTCCTTGCAACTCACACGTGCCACGAGGTTCTCCTTGTTTGGGTCGTGGAACTCAATGTCGTCGCCTCCCTCTATGACAATCTTGCCGAGCATCGACCCCTTTTCGCGCAAACGCTTGGTGAGGGCGCGGGTGTCAATCCCGTACAGTCCAACAACCTTCTCGTCGCGCAACCATTCACTCAAGCTGCGGCTTGCCTGCCAGTGGCTGTAATCCCACGAATAATCTTGGCAGATGATTGCCTCGCAATGAATTTTGTCACTCTCGAAATAGGTATCGGTCACATTGTCGTCACTCCTCGGAGGTACGCCATAATTTCCTAACATCGGATAAGTGGTCACCAATATTTGCCCGCTGTAAGACGGGTCGGTGAGGCTTTCGGGGTAGCCGGTCATAGCCGTGCTGAACACCACTTCGCCGGCACAAGGCTTGTCATACCCGAACGAGAAACCCTCAAACGTGGTTCCGTCTTCCAATGTAAGAACTGCTTTTTTTGTTTCTTGCATAGTACGATAGATGTGTATTTGAATTTGCGGTTTTTCACTACCGTAAAAACCATGCAAAGTTAAGCATTTTACGGCACATCTACAACCCGAAAACGTATTGCCTCGCGACATGTCGGCGGTGACATTTTTGTCATGTCACGCACACAAATGTCAATTTTTTCGTGACACGGCACGCACTCATGCGTCAGTGGTACGGATATTGCAACTATCTAACTATGGATTTTAGCATGTAAAAAGATAAACACAAGGAAATTTAGCATTCTTGTTTTGAAATTAATTTAAAATATACAATTATGAACTTCAACAATTTCACAATCAAGTCGCAAGAGGCCATCCAAAAAGCGGTAGAGGCGGCACGGCGCAATGGCAACCAAGCCATCGAGCCGGCACACTTGCTCAAGGGTATCCTCGAAGAAGGCGGATCGGTGATTAAGTTCATCTTCCAAAAATTGTCGGTCAACGAATCGTTCATCGAGCAGCAACTCGAGCACGAAATGTCGACTTTCCCGAAGGTGACAAATGCCGAACCCTACCTGAGCAACGCTGCCAACAGCGCCCTCGACAAGGCCTACGACTATTCAAAGCAACGCGGTGACGAGTATGTTACGCTCGAAACCATGCTCATGGGTATCTTGCAAGCCGGCAACTCAGTATCGACGATGCTCAAAGATGCCGGAGTAAACGAGAAAGACCTCGCAATGGCAATCGACGAACTGCGAAAAGGCAAAAAAGCAACCGAGCAGAGTGCCGAAGACCAGTACAACGCCCTCAGCAAGTATGCCATCAACCTTAACGAGCGTGCACGACAGGGGAAACTCGACCCTGTAATCGGCCGCGACGACGAGATTCGTCGCGTGCTACAAATCTTGAGCCGGCGCACCAAGAACAACCCTATGCTCATTGGCGAGCCGGGCGTTGGCAAGACGGCCATCGCCGAGGGTCTTGCACAACGCATCGTGCGTGGCGACGTGCCCGAGAACTTGAAACGCAAGCAGGTGTTCTCGCTCGACATGGGTGCATTGGTGGCCGGAGCAAAGTACAAGGGTGAATTTGAGGAGCGGCTGAAAGCCATCGTCAACGAGGTAATCCAGTCAGACGGCGACATCATCCTCTTCATCGATGAAATCCATACACTTGTGGGCGCAGGCAAAGGCGAAGGCGCAATGGATGCCGCCAACATTCTGAAACCGGCCCTTGCTCGTGGCGAATTGCGCAGCATCGGTGCAACCACTCTCGACGAATACCAAAAGTATTTCGAGAAAGACAAGGCACTCGAACGCCGTTTCCAAATCGTAATGATCGACGAACCCGACGAGGAAAGTGCAATAGCAATATTGCGCGGACTGAAGGAACGGTATGAAAACCACCACAAGGTGCGCATCCGCGACGAGGCGATTATTGCAGCCGTGCAACTGTCGGAACGTTACATTACCGACCGTTTCCTCCCCGACAAGGCCATCGACCTTATAGATGAGGCTGCCGCAAAATTGAGGCTTGAAATCGATTCGGTACCGCAAGTCATCGATGAAGTAAGGCGCAAAATATCACAGCTCGAAATCGAGCGCGAAGCCATAAAGCGTGAGGGCGACAACGAAAAGATAAAGCAACTTGAAAAGGAACTTGCCGAATTGCGCGACGAGGAAAGCAACTACACCGCAAAGTGGAAAGCCGAAAAAGAGCTTATCAACCGTATCCAGCAAAACAAAATCGACATAGAGCAGCTCAACTTCGAGGCTCAAAAAGCCGAGCACGAGGGCGATTATGCAAAAGTTGCCGAAATACGTTACTCAAAAATCAAGCAGAAAGAGGACGACAACAAGGCAACTCAGGAAAAATTGAAAGCTATGCAAGGCGACAAGGCATTGATTAAAGAGGAGGTCGATGCCGAAGACATTGCAGGCGTGGTTTCGCGATGGACGGGAATACCGGTTATGAAGATGGTGCAAAGCGAAAAAGACAAGTTGCTGCATCTCGAAGACGAATTGCACAAGCGCGTCATAGGCCAGCAAGATGCCATCAACGCCATCGCCGATGCTGTAAGGCGCAGCCGCGCAGGGCTTAACGACCCGCGCCGACCCATTGGCTCGTTTATTTTCCTTGGCACGACAGGCGTCGGTAAGACCGAATTGGCCAAAGCGTTGGCCGAATACCTGTTTGACAACGAGAACATGATGACACGTATCGACATGAGCGAATATCAGGAGAAGCACACCGTGTCGCGACTTGTCGGTGCCCCTCCGGGATACGTCGGCTACGAAGAAGGCGGGCAACTGACCGAAGCCGTAAGGCGCAAACCTTATTCGGTAGTGCTGTTCGACGAAATCGAGAAAGCTCACCCCGACGTTTTCAACATTTTGCTGCAAGTGCTTGACGACGGCCGACTTACCGACAACAAGGGCCGTTTGGTGAACTTCAAGAACACGATTATCATCATGACCTCAAACATGGGTTCTGACATAATACGCGAACGCATGTCGAAACTCACCGATGCCAACCGCGACGAAGTGATTGAAAGCACCAAGAACGAAGTTCTCGAACTGTTGAAACAGCGCATACGTCCCGAGTTCTTGAACCGTATCGACGAGATTATAATGTTCACGCCGCTCACCGAAAGCGAAATCAAGCAAATCGTGAAACTGCAAATCGACAGCGTTGCACGTATGCTCGAAAAGAATGGAGTCAAGCTCGAAGTGACCGACAAGGCTCTCAACTTCCTCGCTGCCGAGGGCTACGATCCAGAGTTTGGCGCACGTCCGGTCAAGAGGGTTATCCACAAGCTCATTCTCAACCAGTTGTCAAAAGACATATTGGCACAGAAGGTAAACCGCGACAAACCCATCGTCATCGATTGCGACGGCGACCGGTTGACATTCAAGAACTGATTGCTATAACTACAAAAGTAAAATCCCGGCACGGGCAATTTAACCCGCGCCGGGATTTTTTATTTGTGAGCGACTCAAAAAATATGACCTTACGATGCGTAGAAACGTGACATGCCGCCAATAAGCATCAAACTCACAGAATATCAATCCATTACAGTATACTCATAGAGGGAGTATTAAAATTATCATTCAAATGTGGCAGTAGAGGGTGTATCAAAATGCGATTTTGCCATGAGTAGAGACGTGGCGTGCCGCGTCTCGATGTTCGCAACAATATATAAAACATTCAGTATCAATAGTTTATCCAACCAGATTGTAGAGACGCAAAATTTTGCGTCTCTACTGCCACATTGAAATGACAATTTTGATACACCCTACAACCGTATCGAATAAGTTGTTGATATTTAACGCCTTATACACTATTATAGTCATAGAGACGCGGCGCGCCACACTGGTGTCCCAAAAAAAATTTAACAATCCAAAAAACGCGAAAATTCGATTAAATAAGTGGCATTTTGCCA
>CALUMZ010000076.1 GCA_944321865.1 uncultured Muribaculaceae bacterium | reverse complement strand
TTGTAAACCGTCGGTACTGTCCATAGCTACACAGCGGGCAGTGTCCTCCCCTATGTGCTGTTCGATTTCAAGCAACAAGTCGCTGCCATCTTCACGCTTCACTTTGAGTGCGGTGTAGATGGGTGGAACGTTGTTACCTTCGCCCTCGAAAGTAACATCGACCACAGGGCCTATTACCTGCGCTATTTTTCCACGATATCCGCTCATATTAAACTTTTTTTAAGTCTATATTATTTAGTCAAGATTATTGTCTTAGAAATGTAGTCCGTAAACTACCAACAGTGTCATCAATATCAGGTTGAAAAGGCCTATAGGCATCAAGTATTTCCATTCGAGTGCAAGCAACTGGTCGATGCGAACACGCGGGAACGACCACTTGAACCAAATGATGATAAACGAAATGAAGAATGCCTTGCCAAGGAACCACACTACCGATGGAATATAGTCCATAATCATGTTGAACCCGTCCCAACCCGGTATGTGCAACGGCATCCACCCGCCAAGGAACATCAACGATGCAATACCCGACACGATAAACAAGTTCAGGTATTCGGCAAGATAGAAGAATCCGAAGTGGATACCCGAATATTCGGTGTGGTAACCGGCAGTCAACTCATGTTCGGCCTCGGGAAGGTCAAACGGGCCACGGTTGGTCTCGCCTGTCGCAGCAATCAAGTAAATGATGAATGCTATCACAGCCGAAATGTGCCCTTTGAACAAGAACCACCCGTCGGCCTGCGCTGCGACAAGTTCGGTAACCGACATTGTGCCTGCAAGCACGACGATTGTCATAATCGACAACCCTACCGACAATTCATAGCTTATCATCTGCGCACCGCTTCGCATGGCACCGATAAGTGTATACTTGTTGTTACTCGACCACCCGGCAAGCAAGATGCCCAGCACACCGAGCGACGAGGCTGCTATCATGAAGAACACGCCTATGTTGAAGTCTATCACTTGCAATCCGTTGCCCCATGGCAGCACGGCAAAACTTACCACCGATGCTATAATCACCAAGTAGGGAGCGAGGGCAAACAAGAAACGGTCGATGTTTTCAAGGCGTATGAGCTCCTTTATGAGAATCTTGAACATGTCGGCAAACACCTGCAAGATACCCCACGGACCTACACGCATCGGGCCGAGACGGCACTGGAACCAAGCACACAGCTTACGTTCATAGAAAATATAGAATATCGCCAGCAAAGCATATACCAGCAACAGCACCACGCCGATTATGACACATTCAATCACTGTGGCTGCCCATGCAGGCATTACGCTCTCCAGCAAATTGTCAAACCATGTTGTTATTGAACCAAAGTCAAACATAATAATATCTCGTTGCGTTTTAATTTACGTGAATAATACTTGTTAACGGTCAATGTCGGGAATTACGTAGTCGAGCGACGCAGTAATCGTAATCAAGTCGGCAATTTTGTAACCTTTGCATGCCTTGTCGACCGACCCCACAATATTCAAGCACGGGCTGTTAAAGTGCATGCGATACGGGGTCTTGTCGCCGGTGCTCTCGATGTACACGCCAAATGCCCCACGGCTGGCTTCTACCTGTTGGAACCAGCTGCCTGCGGGCAACTTAATGATTTTCGGAACTTTGGGTGCAATGTATTCGTTGCCCGGTTCCTTCTCAAGCAAGTCGCAAAGCTGTTCGAGCAACTTCACGCATTGCTCTATCTCGCGCATTCTCACCATGTAGCGGGCATAGCTGTCGCCTGCCGTCTCGGTTATTTCCTCGAAGTCGAGTTCGTTGTAAATCGAGTATGGGGCAGTCTTGCGCACGTCGCAATGCCAACCGGTTGCACGTCCCGACGGGCCGGTAACCGAATAGCTGATGGCATCCTCCTTCGACAACACGCCCACACCTTTCGAGCGGTTCAGGAATATCACGTTGCCCGAAATGAGCTTGTGATACTCTTTCATTCTCTCGGGCATGATGCTGCACAATGCCCTCACGTCCTTGATGAAATCGGGATGCACGTCGGCAACCACGCCGCCTATCACGTTATAGTGGAGCGACATGCGCGCGCCGCAAGTTTTCTCGAAGATGTCGAGAATCTCCTCGCGCTCACGGAAGCCATAGAAGAATGCAGTGGTTGCACCCATATCCATTGTCATACAGCCGTAAGAGAGCAAGTGCGACGACAGGCGCATCAGCTCGTCCATCATCACGCGTATGATTTGCGCGCGGCGCGGAACTTCGATGCCCAGTGCCTTCTCAATGCACATGCACAAGCAGTGGCGGTTCTGGTGCGCCGACATGTAGTCCATACGGTCGGGAAACATCAGCGTCTGCGGATAGGTCTTCGACTCGCACAGTTTCTCTATGCCGCGGTGTATGTAGCCACACATCGGGTCGATTTTCAGCAACGTTTCACCATCGATGCTGGCACGCAAGCGCATCACACCGTGGGTTGAAGGGTGCTGCGGGCCGAAGTTCACGACATATTCCTCGTCCTCAAACACCTTCTTGTCGATTTTCTTAACCGAGCCGTCGGCTTCTTCCACATATTCGGCCGTAGCATCCTCGTTAGGTTCTTGCGTAAGCCGTATAGGATTAATTTCGGGATTTGCGTCATAGTCTTTGCGCAATGGGTAACCCACCCAGTCGGTACGCAAGAACAAGCGACGCATATCGGGATGCCCGATAAAGATTATGCCATAAAAGTCAAATACTTCACGCTCTTGGATTAACGCAACTTTCCACAAGTCGCTCACACTATGCAACATGGGATGCTCACGGTCGGCAGTTGTGACTTTCACCATCAAGTGATTCTGCGTCGAGGTGTTGGTGAAATAATACACGCAACCCATCGACTCTTTCCAGTCACAGCCACAGATACCTACAAGGTAGTCAAATCCCAAATCAGCATTACTTTTCAATTGTTCGGCAAGGGCGCGCCATTGTTTGGCATCGACCGTCACGCGAAGTTCTTCGCCTTGCTCAAAAGTTGCCGTCGGGCAAAGTTTGCTGATTGTTTCTTGTATATTTGCCATTATATATTATTGTATATAATTCGTTCTACTTAACTTATGATTCTTCTCTCGCAGTCAATATGCGCCGCCGCATATCATTTCATTGCCTCGTTTTTTTCGGGATGTGCGGCAAGGAAGTCGGCCAACTTCTCTTGACGGTTTACACCTCCGAAGAATCGTTCCACCTTGATTTTACGTTGCAACTGCATCAATCCGTAAAACATTGCCTCGGGACGCGGCGGGCAACCGGGAATATACACGTCGATGGGTATGATTTGGTCCACACCGTCAACCACGCAATAGGAGCCTTTAAAAGGTCCGCCCGATACCGCACAACCGCCGCAAGCGATGGCATACTTGGGCTCGGCAAGCTGTTCCCACAAGCGCACGAGCGCCGGAGCCATGCGATGCACGATAGTTCCTTGAACCATTATATAGTCGGCCTGACGTGCCGAGTTACGGGCCACTTCAAAGCCGAAACGGGCCATGTCGTGACGGGCAGCACCAAGGTGCATGAACTCGATGGCACAGCAACTCGTACCGAAGCAAAGCGGCCACAACGAATTGGCACGCCCCCAGTTAATCAGTTTGTCAAACTGGCCTACGACAACATTGGCGCCGCTGGCATTGAGTTCTTCTACGAGTTTATCTATATATTCGTTATCCTTGAAGTCTTCACGCTTCATGCCTTTTATTTTCACTTCCATTGCAATGCTCCTTTCCGCCAAGCGTATGCGAGGCCTAAAATCAACACTACCAAGAACACTAAAACGCTCAACAGCCCGTTAGGACCCAGACTGCGACATACGGCAGCCCAAGGGAAAAGGAAGACGGTCTCAACGTCGAACATCAAGAAAAGGATGGCAAACAGGTAGTAGCCCACCTTAAATTGCACCATGCTTTCGCCTCGCGTTTCAACGCCACATTCATACGGCTCGCCTTTCTGCAAGGCAAACGACCGAGGAGAAATCAGCCGCGCGATTATCAATGCTGCAGCCACAAGTCCAATTCCCGTCAATAACGCTACGACCATCAACGTCGTGCTTTGAATACCGAATACTGACAATTCCATATCTAATTATTACTTTCTGTTTTGTTTTCCTTTTCTCATGCAAAAAAATAAGATGAGCCCGCATTCCTCGTCACGCCGTCAAAACACACGGCGGCATTTTCGTGCCCATCTCGTCTTTTCCCGTTTTTTGTTATTATTTCTGATATTTTTTCGTAATCCCTTTTGCTTTGCATACGCAAATACCCATGTCGGCAATGGCATGTAATGGACAAATATATGTCATCAATCATTCGCACAGGTATCTGTTATTTAAGCCTTAGTTTCTTAAAGTAAATCATAACACGCTAAAAATCACTCCTCTGCAACATCGTTGCATCGAGCGACCGAAAGCGCAAACAATTATTGTGCAAATATAGCAAATGTTTTCTTTTCAGCCGAAAAATGCAAACATTAATATTTGTCAATTTTTATGTGACTTTTCGCTCCGGTTTTGGCACTATTCAAACCAAATCGGTCGTCAGGCTTTGCACGAGTTGCTCGTTTACCCCCAAATCGGTCATTAGATTTTATGACGATTTTTAGGATTATGCCGAGCCTTAGGCACCTAACCACAAGCCCGTTTATTTTCACTACATGTTGTGATTGCACGACCGGCATTTACACTGTAACTTTGCGCCATGAATAATTTACACGATTTGAGACACGCATTAACCATATTGGCGGCCATGATTGCCGCCTTTGCCCCAAGAGCTGCCGCCGAGGCTTTGCCCGACAACTTCACCGTCGACTCAATCGTCACTTTAGGCGAGTTGTCGGTCACCGCCATCAAATACGGCGACGGCTTCAAGAACAAAGCCATAGCATCAACCACAATCGGCAAGAAAGATGTGGAACGATACCGCATTCATTCTTTCAAAGATGCAAGCATGATGATTCCCAATTTCTACATCCCCGACTATGGCTCGCGCATGACTTCATCGATATACGTGCGCGGACAGGGCACACGCATCGACCAGCCCGTGGTGGGAATGAACATCGACAATGTGCCATTGTTGACAAAAGAAAATTACGACCTCGACTTGCTCGACATAGAGCGAATCGAAGTGATGCGCGGGCCGCAAAGTGCACTGTTCGGGCGCAACACCATGGCGGGACTCGTCAACGTCACCACCCTGTCGCCGTTCAATTATCAAGGCACCCGGGCCCTTTTGTCCTATTCAAGCGGGAACACCTACAAGGCCGGAATTTCTTCATACCGGCTGCTTAACGACAAAATCGGAGCTTCGGTTGCAGCTCAATACTCATCGACCGACGGCTTCTTCAACAACAAATACAACGGTTGCGACCTCGACTGGGAACATCAATGGGAAGGGCGAGCAAAGTTACAGTGGAAAGCCTCGCAAAACTTGCGCATCGACAACGTTTTTTCTTTCTCGGTGTCAAAACAAGGAGGATACCCGTATGAATCGTCCGACCGCGGAGAAATCAATTACAACGACACTTGCTTCTACCGCCGCACGAGCATCAGCGACGGCTTGACAATAGAATTGTCGCGGAAGCACTTTACAATGACAAGCATAACGTCATACCAATATCTCGACGACAACATGACGCTCGACCAAGACTTCCTGCCGGATCCATACTTCACGCTCACGCAGAAACGACGTGAACATGCCGTCACCTACGACCTCATGTTCAAGTCGCCAAACGGCAACAATCGCCCCTACTCTTGGCTTTCAGGCTTCTTCGGATTTTACAAGCACACCGACATGGACGCTCCCGTGACATTCAAAGACACCGGCATAGCCAGCCTTATTGAAGCACACCGCAACGAAGTCAACCCATACTACCCCATCAGCTGGGATTCGCGCCAATTTCTCCTCGAAAGCAATTTCCTGAGCCACAACTTCGGTCTTGCACTCTACCACCAGTCGACCTACAAAACCGGCGGATGGACTTTCTCGGGGGCATTGAGGCTCGACTTTGAATACAACAACCTCAATTACCTGAGCCGGTGCAACACCGGCTACACCACCATCGATGCCGCCAACGGCTCGGTTTTCCGCCACGACGACATCGACATCGACGACCCGGGTAGCCAAACAAAGACATTCCTGCAACTGCTGCCCAAGGTGTCGGTAACATACAATTTCAACACGCCAAGCCCTATATCGGTATTCGCCTCGGCCGCAAAGGGATACAAGGCCGGCGGATTCAATACGCAAATGTTCAGCGACGTGCTCCAACAGCGAATTATGAACTACATGGGACTCGGCTCGAGCTACAAAGTTGAAGATATAATATCCTACAAGCCCGAAAACAGTTGGACATTTGAAGCAGGAGCGCACGCCGAGTGCTTCGGCGGACGCATTCGCACCGACGTTTCGGCATTCTACATGCACATCATCGACCAGCAATTGACCGTTTTTCCCGATGGCACCACCACCGGCCGCATCATGACAAATGCCGGGAAGTCTCGCAGCTACGGAGCCGAAGTCTCCATAAAGGCTGCCCCGGTCGACCGCCTGCTGTTAACCGTAAGCTATGGGTTCACCGACGCGAGATTCGTGGAATTTGACAATGGCCGGGAAAATTATTCGGGGAAATTTATTCCTTACGCACCCAAAAACACTATCTTTGCAGCGGCCAACTATTCGCTGCCGGTCAACCGGAAAGTGGTGACAGAGGTCTCATATGACGTACACATGCGCGCCGTCGGCAAAATCTACTGGAACGAAGCCAACGACATGAGCCAACCGATATACTGCCTGCCGGGAGCCTCGGTTACCATAACAGGTCCTCACTATTCCCTTGAACTGTGGGGCGAAAACCTGAGCGACACCGACTATCGCACATTCTACTTTGTTTCGATAGGCAACGCGTTTTTCCAACGCGGCAAGCCCTTCACCTTGGGCGCTACTTTAAGATTGAATATTTAATCACTCAAAATAGATATTTTTATTAAAACGATGAAAAAGATTATCCTACTCACGCTCTTAACATTGCCGGTGGCATTCTCTTCGTGCCTTGGCGACCCCGAAGAACCAACCAACACGGCACAGCTAAGCGCCGAAATGATACAAATCAAGACCGATGCGGCAGGTAACACGGCAATCAACACGGCAAACTACCGTTTCGACCTCGACCTGACTGCGTCACTGATAAGCATCTCGACATACGACAGGGACATATACGGTGGCCCGATAACACTGCAAAACCTTCCACTGACCTACACCGACACCTATGGCTACACATTCCACGCTGCCGGTGTTACCCCGATAGATGCCAATAGCGGCACGGCTGTGGAATCACTTAACATAACCAACTTCTTCGGAGAATATGGCAGCACGACCCTCGACTTGCGATATACTGTCAACGGCACCAACATCATCGCCATTCCAAGTTCTACTTCCTACATGTATAACACCGTGTCGACCACCAACAGCAACGGGGAAGTATATACCTACGACGACAGTTCGCTGGCCGTGGCATACCATGTGGTAAATGCCGACACAGTCACAGTCGACATGGCTCTTGCCAATATCAAGTTCGTGAACGAAATGCCGGTCATCAAAAGCATGATTTTCCCGGGAATCAAAGTTTCCCCGTCCGTTACAGGCAACCATCTTGAACTGAGGGCCGACTCCATAATCCCGGAAATAAGCAACACCCCGTATCCCGACTACAAGATAACCGAATTCTCGGGCACCATGTCGCCGGCTTTCAGCGAATACAATTACTTCCGCGGCGAAAACATTACGGGGACATTCAAGTGCATGGGCATGGATGTGAAATTCACAGCCCGCATATACGACCCCGGAAACTAATGCAAGCACAATATTAACCCCAACCGGCCAAAAGAACTATCAAAACAAATTTTGCGGTCTAATGACCGTTTTGGGTTAAACCAATACCTGAAGGTGTATCAAAATTGATAAATGAGGCAACGTTACTTACGAATTATAATTTACAGTAACTTCCCCTTACATTTTATATATTTGCAAG
>CALUMZ010000075.1 GCA_944321865.1 uncultured Muribaculaceae bacterium | reverse complement strand
CGACTTTACATTCTTGGGTGTAAAATCGGGTGTTTGTTTTGTAAAACATTGATTCTCAATGTTTATTGCGGAGAGAGAGGGATTCGAACCCCCGGAGGTGTGACCCTCAACGGTTTTCAAGACCGCCGCAATCGACCACTCTGCCATCTCTCCGAAAAAAAAGGAGATGCCATAAACGATAGTGCGAACACGATTGTCGTTTTGACGTGTGCAAAGGTAGATGTTTTTGTCGGGATATGCAAATTTTGCGGCATATTTTTTTGTCGGTTGGTGTATAATGTATTGAATATCAGAAGTAAAAGGCAATGAGGATAGATGCTTCCCATGTAGAAGGTGTAACAAAAAATGCTATTTTGTCCCCGTAGACGTGGCGCGCTGCGTCTTGTTGGTATAATAAGTTGATTTGCAGTGATTTATGCTATATGATGGTCGGGGTGTATCAAAATTATCATTCCAATGTGGCAGTAGAGGGTGTATCAAAATTATCATTTCAATGTGGCAGTAGAGACGCAAAATTTTGCGTCTCTACAATCTGGTTATATAAACCATTGACATTTAATGTTTTATACGCTATTACAAACATCGAGACGCGGCACGCCACGTCTCTACACCTGAAAAAATCGCATTTTGACACACCTGCATATTGCGACGCATAGGGGGTATGTGGCTCGGAATTGCATTTTTGATATTAAAAAATAGTGTATAAAAATTGCATATCAGCACGATTGTATTTAAATTTGTAAAATCGGAAGTCAAAAATCAAACGAATTGACGAAGATAAGTGGAAGTAAGTAAAAAACATGTAGTAAGAGAATGAACCTTTAATTAAAACTAACAATTATGAAACATTTTATCGGTTATTTTGCTGCTATGGCGTTGATTTTCAGCTCGGGGGGGGGTAACTTTGCCTATGCGTCAACACAAAATGCAGCAGATGCGTTCAAAGCAGAAAATTCGGTCAAGTTTTTAAAAGAAGTCAGAAAAACGGAAAGCGACCGGAGTGCATTTAAGAATGCGGCCATTGAAAAACAACTAAAACGGAAGCAAACCGCCGCAAATATTCCGCAAAGGGGCGTTCCGACGGCCATGACCACGCCAAGCATAGAATTGCAGAGCGTCAGGCCGCTTGCCAATGATGAGAATGCGCGCATAACGCTTGATGTGCAGATGGTTTGGAGCGATGGCTCGGGTTACCAGATGCTGATAGATGCCGATGCCACATTGCTGCAAAGCGGTTATTACAGTGGGTTTGCAATAGATATGGGGGCACTTGGCGAGTGCGAATATACGATGCCTGCCGATGCCGCGCAATCGGGCGCGAGCGTGACGGCCGGAACCAAGTTGTCGATAGATATTCCCGACGGGGTGTATGACTATGCCGTGGCAAACTATACGATGGGAATGTTGGTGATACCGAGTGCCGGCGACGGAGTGGGCGACGACATGCACTTTGTGGGCGGATATGAGTATGTTTTCACAATTGAGGCATACGGCAGTCTTGACAATTGCGTGCTTACGTGCGACGGGACTGCCGACTTGGCGGTTACGGCTATATCGTCGCCGACAAGTGGGTATAATACCGATGCCGAGACGGTGACTGCAACGATTGAGAATGTCGGCGAGAGTGTCGTGCAGCAGTTTGTGGCAAGTTATTCGGTAGATGGCGGTGCGGCCGTCTATGAAACAGTAAATGAAGCGGTCGAGCCCGGCGGTACGCTTGAATATACGTTCAAGCAACAGGCCGACTTGTCGGCAGGCGGGTTGCACACTGTCAAGGTGAGCGTTGAGGCCGATGGCGATGCGATGACCAAGAACAACTCGATGACGGTGCAGGTGAACACCATACAACCGATGGAGTTGCCATACACGTGCGGCTTTGACGAGTCGGAAGATGCCGCTGAATGGAATGTGATTGATGCCAACGAGGATGGCGTTTCGTGGTACATGAGCGATGGCGTGGCAGCCATAGATTACAACATGGACTCGCCGCTCGATGATTACTTGGTGATGGTGAACCCGGTATCGCTGCCGGTGGGCTACAGCCATGTGACTGTCACGTATAATGCGGCGTTGGAAGGTTTCCCCGAAAGTTTTGAAATACTTTACGGAACATCGGCCGACGTGGAGCAAATGACAGTGTTGCGCAAGTTTGAAAATGTAATGCAGGCAGCCGAGGCATGGGTTACGCCCATCAACCTTGAAATCACGGAAGCCGGGGATTACTTTTTTGCTATAAACGCCACGTCGCAGGCCAACATGTATGGCCTCATGATTGATGAATTTGCAATAGCCGAGGGGCGCGGTACCGGAAATCCCGACTTGACGGTGGCCGGAATAGAGCTGCCGTTGTCGAGCTGCTCGCTCACGGGCAACGAGGAAATCGGTGCAACCATTGTCAACGACGGGTCGGCAGCGGTAACTTCGTTCACGCTTGAATGCCATGTAAACGGGACATTGCTTGGCAGCCAAAAGTTTGACGTGGCAATTGCGGAAGGTGAGTCGGCCCGCGTCACTTTCGACAAGGTGGCCGACATGTCGCAACCGGGAGTGTATGAAGTGACGGTAACGATAACCGGCATGGAACAGTCGGCCGAAGATGAACCGGAGGTCAATACCGGCAATAACACGGCCAAGGCGTCGGTGACGCATTTCACGCCTGCCGACGTGCCGTTCAGTACCGATTTCAGTGATGAAACGCAACGTGCCGATTGGGTGTGCGAAGATGTTTCGTGGACGTATGACGAGACTGCGGGTGCAATGAACTGCTACGGACCAAGCCAACTTTTCTCGCGTGGGATAAACCTTGAAGGGGGTAAAACCTACCGCTTGACCTATACATACATGGCAGGTGCGTTGGTGTTGGGGTATGTATTCCCCGAAAGCTATACCATACTTTACGGGCGAGACGGCGAGCCGCTGTCGGAGCGTGATGTGTTGCAAGAAGTCACAGATGATTATACCGAAGATGCGTATGTGAGCGACTATGTGAATGTGAAAATCGACGAGACGGGAGTTTATTCATTCGGGTTCAAACAGGATGAGTTTTTGGGACTTTTGTATGTGAAAAGCATAAGCGTGACCGAAGTTGCGCCATACGACGTAAAGATTGAACGAGTAGCAGGGTTGCCGTCGATGTTGCCCGTGGGACAAGCCGGAGCATTGCCTGTCAAGGTTAATGTCTTAAACCGTGGTTCGGAGACCGTATCAGGCGAAGTGACCGTGACAAGCGGCGGCAAAGTTGTCGGAACTGCCGAGTATAAGGAGCTTGCTGCCGATGATGATGTGATGGTGACCGTAACTGCTTCAATGCCTGATGCCGAAGCTGGCAATATCGACTTAAAAGTATCGGTGTCGATAACCGGACAGACCGACAGTTATCCCGGCGATAATGAGGCGGAGGCTTCGATAGAATTGACCGACGATGTGCTTGCTTACGACCATGCGACCGATGAGATGTATAATAGCAGCTATGCCATACGCTTCGGAGAAGAGCGAGGCACGGCAGCAATAGGCATCTATATAGGTGCAACGACGAGCATGAAAGCATTCTCCGTCGGTTGGGGCGCTGCGTCGGGCGAAGAGATAGGCCTGCATGTATATGAATGGAATCCCGATGCCGAGCCGGATGATTACGGGTATATTCCCGTGGGCAAGGAGGTGCTGGGCATGACAGCGAGCCAAGGAACTGAGAACGGGCAGATTGAGTATGTGCTTGACGAGGCGCCGGTGCTTGCTCCGGGAGATTACCTGCTTGGAGTAAAGTTTAACAGCGGATTGGTTGCCGATGGCGTTGCTTCGGGGCTGTCATATGCGATAGGAGAGTATGCAACCGGTGAGCGTGTGTTGGTTCCGCAACCGGCCAATATAGGCACGGTAGCAATTAGGGCCATCCTTGACGATGAATATGGGTCGGTCGATGCCGCATCGATGCCGGCAACTTCGCTCATGTTGTATCCCAACCCCGTAAGCGAAACACTCACCGTCAAGTCGTCGGGCGAGGCAATCGACGCTGTGGAGATATATTCGGCATCGGGCAACACGGTGTGCGGCAAGACAGCGGTTGGTGGCGACACGTTCGGTTATGACGCATCGGGGCTTGCACCGGGACTCTATTTCGCCCGGGTAACCACTGCCACTGGTGTGGAAGTGATTAAGTTTGTCGTGAAGTAAGGCTCAGATATTAACAATTATGCAAAGCAGCAGGCGGGTCGTGATGTGCGCGGCCCGCCTGCGGTGCGTAAAATGACGGTATAAAGCAAATAACCGGCAGAGAGAAATGCTTTTTTTGAGGCGGATTCAATGATTTTTGTTACTTTTGAGATATAAAATTTATATGGTGGACAAACTTGTAAAAAATATTGCATATTTGGCAGTGGCGGCGTTGCTGCTTGTCGCGGCGTTTGCCACCGAAGCGGCTGCGGCAAGCAGGGCATACGTCATACCGGTTGACCGTGAAATAGGTACCACATCGTGGCGCATAATGAAGAAAGGCATGGAGCAGGCGATGGCCGGACAGACCGATGTGGTGGTTCTGCACATAAACACCTACGGCGGGGCTGTGGACGCGGCCGACTCGATGCGCACGTGCATACTCAACTGCCCGGTGCCGGTGGTGGCATTTATCGACAATACTGCGGCGTCGGCGGGCGCGCTCATCTCGATAGCGTGCGACAGCATATACATGCGTCCCGGCAGCAGCATAGGGGCAGCAACGGTGGTCGATGGCAACGGGAATGTGCTGCCCGACAAGTACCAGTCGTTCATGCGCTCGATGATGCGTGCCACGGCCGAGAGCCATGGGAAAAAGGTCGTAATAAGAGCTGACGGTGACACTGTGGAAGCGTGGCGGCGCAATCCGCTAACGGCCGAAGCAATGGTAGACGCCCGTACCGTGGTGCCGGGCGTGGACGAGGATTCGACCCGGGTGCTGTCGTTCACGGCCGAGGAAGCAATAGCCCACGGATATTGCGAGGGGAAGGCCGGGAGCGTTGAGGAGGTTGTCAGAATGCGTCTCGGCATGGGCGACGGTTGCCAAATCGACGAGTACCGTCCCACGGCGATGGATAGCGTGATGGGATTTCTTTCAAATCCCGCATTTCAGGCAATATTGATAATGTTTATAATAGGAGGCATATATTTTGAGCTCCAACAACCGGGATTGGGCCTGCCGACGGTGGTGGCATTGCTGGCAGCGGCACTGTATTTTGCCCCGCTTTATATCGAAGGGCTTGCCGCGGGTTGGGAAATACTGGCATTCTTCGCCGGGCTGTTGCTCATACTGCTTGAAATATTTGTGATTCCGGGATTCGGCATAACAGGGATTTTGGGCATCGTGCTCACGTTTGGGTCGCTGGTGATGGCGTTGCTCGGTAACGATGCCTTGGATTTTGAAATGATAACAACAGATAGCGTTATGGATGCAATACTGATAGTCTTGGTTGGGCTTCTGCTTGGCATTGCCGTGGTGATATATGTGTCGCACAAGATAGGGTCGAAAGGAATCATGAAGCAATCGGCCCTTGACAAGGAACAAAGGCTCGAAGACGGGTACATAGGCGTGCCAACCGAGCCGGCACGATATGTGGGGCATTGCGGCGAGGCTTATACGGTGCTGCGGCCCGGCGGCAAGGTACGCATAGATGACGACATGCTCGATGCTGTGTCGACAGGCGGGTTCATCGAGGCCGGCACACGGGTGAGAGTGGTGAAATATGAGAATGCACAACTCTACGTGGAGCCATGTGAGAATATGTAAACATTGAAAAAGAAAGATAAATACAGAATGAACGACTTGAAGTTTATAGGAATTATACCGGCGCGATATGCGTCGACGCGTTTCCCGGGCAAGCCGCTTGCCCGCTTAGGCTCGATGACGATGATTGAGCGGGTGTGGAGGCGGGTGAACAGCGTGATAGAGAATGCATGGGTTGCCACCGATGACGAGCGCATATACAACGCCGTGAACGACTTTGGCGGCCGCGTGGTGATGACCTCGACCGAGCATCGCAGCGGCACCGACCGTTGCCGCGAGGCATTCGAGAAAGTGGGCAATGGTGAAGATGTGGTGATAAACATTCAGGGCGACGAGCCGTTTATCGAGGAACGCCAGTTGAAGTCGATAATGCAATGCTTCGACGACCCCGGCACCGACATAGCAACGCTCGTGCGCCGCTTCGACCCGTCGGGGAGCTACGAGCAACTGTCAGACCCCAATACGCCCAAGGTGGTAGTCGACGGGTACATGAATGCCATATATTTTTCGCGTTCGGTGATACCATATTTGCGGAACGTGCCTCAGGAGCAGTGGCCGTCGGCACACGAGTATTACACGCATGTGGGCATGTATGCCTACCGTGCCGGAGTGCTCGACGCCATAACCCGGTTGCCGCAGTCGAGCCTTGAGCTGGCCGAGTCGCTCGAACAATTGCGCTGGTTACAGAACGGTTATAACATAAAAGTGGGTATCACGGATTGCCGAACAATAGGGATAGACACGCCTCGAGATCTTGAGAACGCAATAAAATTACTTGAAGCAGAAAATAATGATTGATTACAAGCACCAGCCGCCTGTAAAGCCTTTTGGGGAGTTCCGTATCGACATGCCGTCGCCCATGGTACTTCCTAACGGGGTCGATATGTATGTTGTGGCCGGAGGCGACCAAGAGGTGAATCGCATAGAAGTGATTCACCGCGGCGGTATGTTTGAGGAATCTCCACACCGGCTTGTGGCGCAAGCCACTGTGTCGCTGATGTCGCAGGGGACCGAATCGATGTCGCCGCAAGATATTGCCGAATGCATCGACTATAACGGCGCATGGGTGGGCCCCCGCAGCACTCACAATCACACCGTCATGTCGCTGAATTCACTCAATCGTTGCTTGGACAGGATGCTGCCGGTGTTGCGCGACATGATTTTGTCGCCATCGTTTCCGGGGCGGGAGTTGGAAGTGTATCGCAATCGTTGCCTGAGTGCTTACCGTACATCGCGCGAGCGGGTTAAATATCTGGCCGGAGTGGAGATGAACCGATTGTTCTGGGGTGACGAATATCCATTGTCGGCTGCGGTGACCGACGAAGACGTGCTTGCTCTTGATTCGGAACTCTTGCGCCGTTTTCATGGCGATTACATACATGCCGCCAATCGCACCGTGATATTGTCGGGCGGAATAACCGCAAAGGAAATCGACATGGTGGCCGAGGCATTCGGCAGCGACCGGGATGAACGTGCGGCCGACGAACTTGTCATGGCCGGAAGGGTGCAGGGCAGTGAACATTTCTCGTTTGTCGAGAAGGAGGGGGCAGTGCAGTCGGCAATACAAATGCAGTTGCCTGCGATACCGCGCACACACCCCGATTATTTCAAGTTGCGCATACTTGTGACTGCCCTTGGCGGATATTTCGGTAGCCGGCTGATGAGCAATGTCCGTGAGGAGAAAGGCTACACATACGGTATATGGGCATCACTTATAGGTGCCCGACAGGGGGCATACGTGAGCATTTCGACCGAGTGCGATTGTGCTTATACAAGGCCTCTAATCGACGAAGTGAAGCATGAAATGGAAACGTTGAGGAACGAGCCGATTCCCATAGAGGAACTTGACATGGTCAAGTCGAGTATGCTTAGTGAATTGGTGAAAAATCTTGATACGCCGTTCTCGATAGCAAGCAACGTGGGGGCAATGATTTTGTATGGCATATATCCCGAGTATTTCAACGAACAGATACGAGCCATTCGTGCCGTCACTCCCGAAGAATTGCTTGTCACGGCGCGCCGTTACCTGCTTGAAGAGAATCTATATACCGTCGTAGCCGGGCAGATGCAATAAAAGCACCGGTTATCCCCCCCTGCCGTAGAGGGTGTATCAAAAAATATCATTTTAATGTGGCAGTAGAGGGTGTATCAAAATTGATAAACACTATAACACAACTTACGGATTGTAAGTTGCACAAAGATCTCCATGTAACTCTTGTGTACGATAGAAAATGGGTGTAAGTGAGTGTATATTTCTTTTGTGCGTTAGAACAGCCTCGGAGAGGCTGCACTCGGCTTAACCGCGGGTGGAGTGAGCGGTAGCGAACGTAACCTGCGGGAGGACAGACATATACACTAAGCGGCTTCGGAGATGCCGCACTTAGACGACTGCAATAGTTCGGCATCTCCGAAGCCGTATTTCAGGGAGGTCAATCGTCCGCAGGTTTCGTTCGCTGTCGCTCACTCCACGCTGCGGCAATCTATGTTAATATGCAAGCAAAATCCTGTTTTTTTATGCGGCTTGTTGAAAATAT
>CALUMZ010000074.1 GCA_944321865.1 uncultured Muribaculaceae bacterium | reverse complement strand
AACTTTAACACATAACTACCTTGCTATGTGTGATTTACACTAAAATGTTAATGAATCTTTGGGACAGCAGTGTGGCGCGCCACGTCTCTACAACATCAATGTCGGAATTTTGATACACCCTCTACGTTTATCATAGCCAATATGTTGGTGGGGATTAGCGTTTCAGCAGTTTTTGTGCCTGCACGCCTTGCGAGGTGTAGATGCGCACGATGTAGGTGCCTGCCGTCAACGCCGAGATGTCCATTCCGTTATCGCCGGTTACCGATGCAACCAATTGTCCGGTAAGGCTGTACACCTCGATGCGGTTCACATCGTCGCTGTTGACGCATATATAGTTGGATGCAGGGTTGGGGAATATCGAGATGTTGCTGTATTCGCCGGCGTTGTCGGCCGGAATCTCGATTATGCCGCTTGCCGCATTCTCCATGTTGGTAATCACCACGAAGGCATGTGCGGGAACGGTGATAGTCCCGGCCTTTGCGTCAAATTCCGGAGAAGTGCCGTAAGACTTTGCCGAGATATAGTATTTCCCGTCGGGGTGCTCGAATGTATAAGAGAATGTTTTCGAGCCCGATGTGTTGGGGTTGTAAGCGGCGATAAGCTCCTTGCTGCCGTCGGCATTGCGCATGGTGATGAAGCGGCCCTCTTCCCAGTTATTGTTGTCTACGTTCCAATAGAACTTGGCATCGTTGCTGAACAGGTCGGGGTTGGAACTGCGTATGCCAAGCAACAGCCGGTAGGTGCTGTACAAGCCTTTGCGCTGGCTGTTGTCGAAGTATTCCCAGTGCGGTTCCTTGGGGTCGGTGTCGCCGTTGCCGCCGCTAATGTCGTAGCCCAGTTCGCCGAATTGCCAAATCATCTTGGCACCCGGCACGAGCATTGAGAATGCGGCATTTGAGCCGAGGCGGCGCATACGCGTGGTCAGTGATGCTTTAAGTGTACCGTTGCCATACGCAATCTGGCTTGCGCCCATGCGCTCCTCGTCATGGCTTTCCATGTAGCCGACAGTTGAACCGAAGGGTCGGCTTTCGTCGCCGGTATACATGCCGCGGAAGCTGCTGTCCTCCTTCCAGCCCATGGCCGACTGGCGATAGGCCGAGTTCATGTTTTTCCACGACATGCCGCCGTAGTCAGAATAAGCATTTTCTTCGGCAATGTCAACGAAGGCTTCAAATATTGCGTAAGCGTCGGGGTTGACTTCCCACATGGCGTCCATGAACCGCTTTACGTTGGCAAGGCGCGAAGCGTTGTATTTGTTTCCGTCATAATCGCCGTCATAACTGTCGGTGTCGCCAAGGCCCTTGGTAAGGTCGAAGCGGTAGCCGTCGACATGGTATTCTTCAAGCCAGTATTTCAACACGTCACACAAGTAGTTGCGTACATGCTCGCTTTCCATCTTCCACTCGTTGCCCACGCTGAAGTTGTGCGGTGCCACGGGGTTGTAGAATGGGTTGTCGGCTGTCGGGCGGTTTTTGGCTGCGTCCCAATACATCTTGCACCACGGGTGTTGTCCCCAAGTGTGGTTGAACACGATGTCGAGTATCACGGCAATGCCGCGCTTGTGGCACTCGTCGATGAAAGTCTTGTACATGGTGCTTGTGCCGTAGTACTTGTCGGGAGCGAAGTAGAAATTGGGATTGTAGCCCCACGAGTTGTTGCCGTCAAATTCCATGATAGGCATCAGCTCGATGGCGTTGATGCCAAGGTCCTTCAGATAGTCGAGGCGGCGCATTGCGGCTTCAAGGCTCTGTTCCTCGGTGAAGTCGCGCAGCAGCAATTCATATATTATCAAGTTCTCCTTTGCGGGAGCCTCGAAGTCGGTCACTTCCCATTGGTAACCGTCGCCGTTGCCGTGGTATACGGCTATTGCAAACTCGCTCACGCGATCGGTCGGGAACGGTTTGAGGTCGGGATAGCGGGTAACCCCCTCGTTGATATACTTGTCGTTCCACGGGTCGAGAATGAGGCGTGCATATGGGTCGGCCACGTAGATGTTGTCATCTACTATGAAGTAGTAGCCATATTGCTTGTCGGGGTCGATTTTTCCGGCCGGGACTGTGAGCCAGAAGTATCGGTCATCGGCCTCGCCTTGGTAGTTCATCACATTCTCGGCAAGCATGCGGTAATTGTCCCATTCGCCCACAAGCATCACGTTCCCCTTATTGGGGGCATAGAGGCAGAATGTGACGCTGCCGTCGGGGTTGGCGTTGGCGCCTTGCAGCAAGGTCCCGTTGTAGTCCACTTGTTGCGAGTTGCCGCGATGGCACAGCGAGATGGTGTCGGTCACGGTTTCGTCGCCCACTTCGGCCTTTGCAATCACGTCATAGCTGCCTATGTTCTTGAAGTCGTAGCTTGCGGTGAGCGTCGTTGCATTGGCCTGCTGTGCAAACGGTGCAGCATTGGCATCGTCGATGTGCAGCGACAGGTTGGCTGCCACGGTTGTATTTACAGTGAACGACACCGAGCTGTTGTCGTCGGTGAGTACATAGCCGTCGGCATTACTGGTGAGGCTGACTGCAAGCCCGTCGGGGTAAACTTCCACGAAGATGTCGCCACCGCCGGCAGTTTTGCCTTCAAGTTTGTTGTCGGAGCTGCGGAACACGAAAGCCATTCGTTCCACCACTTCGCCCGGTTCAAGCCCGTAATAAGTTTTGAGGTCGCCAATGTTGAGTTTCCACAGGTCGGTACCGGCATTTTCAAGTTTGTACTTTGGCGAGTTATCGCCCCATTCGGGAGCGTACATCCAGTCGCTGTTGCTCTCGCTTTTGTTGGTTATCACTCCGGTATGTGCATATACGTCTCCGGTATACCCGGCAAGGCCTTTGTTGCCTTCATTGGCATTGAAATAGACCGCAATGCCTGTGGCGCTTTGTGTCACTACGGCAGGTTCGGTATAGACCACCTGCGCTTCTGTCCATGTGCTGCACAACAACAGCAGCAGGGCTGTCAAAAACAGTTGTTTCGGTTTAATCATTGTGTTTAGTTTATGTTAATCCCAAAACGGCCATTAGACCGCAAAAATTTGTTTAAAGTGTGCTTTTTATGCCGCTTTTTAGTTTCTGCCGGCAGTTTCCCAATGCATGAATTTGCTCGATATAATCCTAAAAATCGTCATAAAAAACTAATGACCGATTTGGGCTAATAATCATAGGTAATAAAGAGTGTTTTCGTTCTTTGCATGGTTGCAACAAAAGAACGAAAAAAATATAACTTTCCCAAGTTTTTTTGAGGATAAATTATTGTTGAAAATAGAATGGTGTATCACCACGAGCCGCCTGCGCCGCCACCGCCGAAACTGCCGCCTCCGAAGCCTCCGAAACCACCGTCTCCAAAGCCTCCGAAGTCGCTGCCGCGGCTGCCGCGATGAGAACCAAAACCACCTAATGGAAGCCCGCCGATGAAGATACCGCCCGGACCGAAAGTGCCGGTACCGGAATTGCCTTTGCCACCACCTCCCGACTTGCCTGTAACCTTTACTATTATAAAGAATATCAGCAATGCTCCAAACAGGCCTGCAAATGCCGCAATCAGGCTGTTGCCCGAGTCTTTCTCGTAGCGTTCCTTGCTATATTCGCCCGCCGCAATGGGGCACACCACCGCCACGGCAGCCTCGATGCCGCCGAAGTAGTCGCCCTGCTTGAAGTGCGGAATCATTTCCCGCTCGACAATCATCTTGCAAGTGGCATCGGGCAATGCTCCTTCGAGTCCGTAACCGGTGGCTATGAATGCCCGACCGGGCGACCCGGCGGTTTTGGGCTTTACAAGAATCACAATGCCGTTGTTGTCTTCGGCCGTGCCCACTTGCCACCGTTGACCTATTTCGTATGCCATCATGGCCGGGTCGAGCCCGCCGAGGTCGTCGATGGTGACTATGGCCACTTGGTTGCTCGTGCGCCGGTCAAATCGAGCCAACGAGTCTTCGAGCCACTGTACCTGCTTGGCTGTCAGCACACCGGCAAGGTCGTTCACGAGCCTTGGCGGGTCGGGACGCGCGGGCACTTGCGCCATCACGGTGGCGGCAACCATCAGCATCACCGCCATTATGACGGCACGGCTATTCTTTATAATATGAAATTTCATTGCTTTGTTCGTTTATGTCGTCTTCGGTCCACGGGAAGTAGGACGACAGGCTTTCTCCTATCTGCCTTATCACTTCACACAACCCTCCGGCGGGGTCGCCTTGGCGCAGGTATCCGGCAAGTGTCTCTTTCTCGCTGTTCCAGAAGTCGGCCGGAACGCGCTCGTTGATGCCGCTGTCGCCTATGATGGCAAACATGTGCGAGCGGTAGGCCACATACACAAGCACGGCATTGCGCTGCCGTGTTTCATACATCTTCAGTTCGTTAAACACCTCTATGGCACGCCGGTAGGGGTCGCCCGACTTGCATCGCGGTTCGATGTGCACGCGTATTTCGCCCGACGTGCGCCGCTCGGCGGCACCTATCGCATCGACGATTCGTGCCTGCCCTTCCTTGGGGATAAAGTCGCTCAGAGCCATATCTTGTGCGCACCGGGTTAATTGCCAAAGTCGACCACCGGAGCCTGTTCGGCGCCTTCGGCAGCTTCAAAGTAGGGTTTGGTATCGAAACCGAACATCATGGCTATGATGTTGCCCGGGAACTTGCGTACCGACATGTTATACTCTCGCGTGGTTTCGTTGAACTTCTTGCGTTCCACGGCTATGCGATTTTCCGTACCTTCGAGTTGGGCTTGTAGCTGCAAGAAATTTTGGTTAGCCTTCAGGTCGGGATAGTTCTCGGCCACAGCCATTAACCGGCTCAGCGCAGCACCCAATTGTCCCTGTGCTTCTTGATACTTTTGCAACGTCTCGGCATTGAGGTCGTCGGGGTTCACGGTTATCTGCGTGGCACGTGCGCGGGCAGCTATCACGCCTTCGAGGGTGTTTTGTTCATGGGTGGCATATCCCTTTACCGTTTCTACAAGGTTGGGAATGAGGTCGGCACGGCGTTGGTACACGTTCTCGACTTGCGACCACGCGCTTGTCACACCCTCTTCCTTGGTCACGAAACTGTTGTACCGGCTCACGGCCCACACGCCGATGAGCACAGCCACCGTTACTACGGCCACGATGGCAATAAGGCATCCTTTTTTCATATAGATGAATTTAAAAATGTTAGTCTTACGTATTAAACCGGGCAAATATCATGCCCGGAATTTTGCACTGTGTAGCAAAATTTGCCCGAAAATTAGCACATTATGCCCGATTATGCAAATATTCTGCCGTGCCGGACACTCTCCCGAATTGCGGCACGGCGTATGAAAAAAACATAAAATATCGGCAAAGTTGCTCGCAGTGCGAGCATTATGCCGTATATTTGCACCTTGAAATTTTATACGCATATACATAGCGAATGAAAAAATACAATATTCTAAACAATGCGTTGGGGTGGTTGATGTTTGCAGTGGCGGCTGTGACCTACCTGTTGACCATCGAACCGACTGCCAGCTTTTGGGACTGTGGCGAATTTATCTCACAAGGTTACAAACTTGAAATAGGACACCCGCCGGGCAACCCGATATTCATGTTGGCGGCACGCTTTGCAATAAATTTCAGCAGCGACCCATCGACTGTGGCTATGTGCGTCAATTCCATGTCGGCATTGCTCAGTGCGGCAACCATTCTGTTGCTTTTCTGGACAATAACGCACCTTGTCAAGAGGATAGTCGTGAAAGACAATGCCGAAAGTGTATCGCTTGCGCAGATGCTTGCCATATTTGGCAGCGGTATAGTGGGAGCGCTTACCTACACATGGAGCGACACATTCTGGTACTCGGCTGTCGAGGGTGAAGTGTATGCGTTCTCGTCGTTCTGTACGGCACTTGTGTTTTGGCTCATACTCAAATGGGAGAACCGAGCCGACGAGCCGCACAGCGACCGTTACCTGATACTGATTGCATACGTCATAGGTGTGTCGATTGCGGTGCACCTGCTCAACTTGTTGTGCATACCTGCAATAGTTCTCGTGTTCTATTACAGGAAGTTCAAGAATACGACCGTGAAAGGCTCGTTGCTTTCATTGCTTGTGTCGTTTGGCATAATCGTGCTGATTCTTTACGGGCTCGTGCCGGGCTTTATCGAAACTGCCCAATATGCCGAGTTGTTCTGTGTGAACGTGCTGGGCATGTCGTTCAACTCGGGTGTGTTGATATATGCGATTGTGGTGTTGGCCGTTTTTGTGTGGTGCTTGTATGAATTGTATCGACAAAAGAACCCCATGGCCATCAAGTTGTCGTTCTTCTTGAGTGTGTTCCTGTCGGGAATGTTGTTCATAGGCGACGGCTGGTTGCTTCCGGTCGTGCTTATTGCCGCACTGCTATATTACCTGTTCAAGTTGTGCCGCCGCATACCGGTGCGCATATTCTCGATTACCGTGTTGAGCATACTTGTGATTTTTGTCGGATATTCGTCGTATGCGTTGATACTGATACGTTCGTCGGCTCAAACGCCCATGGACCAGAATTCTCCCGATAACGTGTTTGCCCTTGGCAGCTACCTTAACCGCGAGCAATATGGCGACCGCCCGTTGTTCTACGGGCAGACTCTGAATGCTCCCATTGTGTACCAAGAGCAACCCAACGGCATATTGAGTCCCGTGTCGCACGCGGGCAAGACGCTGTATGCCAAGGAAGTTAAAACGTCGCCCGACCAGCCCGACCGTTATAAGGCTATCGGCTATTCCGAGACATACGAGTATGCGCCCGAGATGAAAATGCTCTTCCCTCGCATATACAGTCCGCAACATTCGGCTCAATACAGTAGTTGGATAGGCATGAAAGGACGTCAGGTACAGGCTACTACGCAACTCGACCGTGACGGCAAACCCATAAAGACCGAAATGCGCACCAAGCCCACAATGCTTGAAAACCTGCGTTTCTTCATCGATTACCAACTGAATTACATGTATTGGCGTTATTTCATGTGGAACTTCGTGGGACGTCAAAACGATATTCAGGGACAGGGCGAAATAACTCACGGCAACTGGGTGAGCGGTATCCCGGTTATCGATAATGCGCGACTTGGCGACCAGTCGCTACTGCCCACCGACCTCACTACGGGCAACAAGGGGCATAACGTGTTCTACTTCTTGCCGCTGTTGTTGGGCATCATTGGCTTGTTGTGGCAGGCGTTTACCGACAAGCGCGGCATTGAGCAGTTCTGGGTCATCTTCTTCTTGTTCTTCATGACGGGTATCGCCATAGTGATATACTTGAACCAAACTCCCAACCAGCCGCGCGAGCGCGACTATGCTTTTGCCGGCTCGTTCTACGCATTTGCCATCTGGATTGGCCTCGGTGTTGCCGGGATTTGGAAATCGGCTATGTTCTTGATAAAATCGTTAAACAAGAAAAAGTCGGCTACCGATGATGCCAAGATGAATACTGCAATGGCTGCGGTAGCTTGCATATTGGGATTGGTTGTACCATTGCAAATGGTTGGACAAACGTGGGACGACCATGACAGGTCGGGACGTTACGCCGCCCGCGATTTCGGCATGAATTACTTGTCGAGCGTCGACGAAAATGGTATAATATTCACCAACGGCGACAACGATACCTTCCCGCTGTGGTATTGCCAAGAGGTTGAGGGCTTCCGCACCGACGTGCGTGTGGTCAACCTTAGCTACCTGAGCACCGACTGGTATATCAACCAGATGCGCCGCCCGGCCTACGAGTCGGCTCCGCTGCCAATGTTGGCCGACGCGTCTACTTTTGCCTACAACGAGCGTGCATTCGGTTACTTCATTTATCCCGATACAATACCGGTGCCGGTGAACGTGTCGCTGAAGCAATATTATTCAGCCGAAAGCAAGAACAACGAATGGAAATTGCCTGAGATAAAATATCCGGTAATGTATATTCCTGTCGATTCCCAAGCAGTGGTGGATGCCGGTATCGTAAGCAAGGAGAATGCATCGAATATCGAGCATTATATAATATGTAACATGCTCGCCGACCGGTACACGGCAAATGAAAGCGGTATGTCGTCGAGCAAAGTCATGAGCCTCGACATTATATCGTCGAGCATTGCCGAGGGGTGGAAGCGCCCGGTGTACTTCGCAATGACGGTGCCCGAAAGTTATTACCTTGGGTTGTCGCCTTATTTGCAGTGTACGGGTATGGCATATCAACTTACACCTGTTGTGAATGACGTGCGTGGCGGCTTGTATGCAGTGGACACCGACAAGATGTATGATGTGGTTACCAATAAGTTCCGTTGGGGTGGCCTCGACAAAGATACCGACGGTCATTTGTACCTCGACGAGACTGTCCGCCGCATGGTTACGACGACGCGCTCTACCATAACCGACCTTGCAATGGCTCTTGTCGGCGAGGGCAAGCACGACAAGGCTCGTGAGGTACTTGACTTGATGATAGAGAAATTGCCTTTTGAGTCATCGCCTTATTCTATACAAATGGGTTACAGGATAGCACAGGTTTACGCCTTGATTGGCGAGGATTGCAACAGCAAGGCCGATACCGACCGGGCTATCGCCATCCTCGGCAAGGAACTGGAGCGGTATGCGCAATATGTGATTTTCTGCCAGTCGCTCGACTTGGACGATTATCGCCGCCTGTCTAACAACGACCAGTATGTCGACCAGTATTACCTGATGGAATTGCTCGACTTGTATGGCGTGATAGCGAGCGATGAGCAGACCGAAGCGATGGTCAAGAATCTGGAAAGCCGTGGCGTTAACTTCTCGCGGCAGCTGCAATTCAGGCAGAGGACCGCAAGCAAATAAATAAGAAACCGAAACATAATAAGCCGCACGCGCACAACGCTTGACGTTTGGCGTTATGCGGCTTTTAAGCGATTATACATGTTGGACGTAGAGGTGTATCAAAATGCGATTTTTTCAGGTGTAGAGACGTGGCGTGCCGCGTCTCGATAACATTAATGATTCATAAGATGTTTAATATCAAATAGTT
>CALUMZ010000073.1 GCA_944321865.1 uncultured Muribaculaceae bacterium | reverse complement strand
TTTCAAATCAAAAAATCAATATCACATCGTATTTATCCTAATATTAACGCTTTAACAACAATATCTCTATTTTTATCGCATCAGTAGTATTTCCATAAGATAGGATGCGCTTCGGCAATGCAAAAAAAATTATGCAAGCATATTTTTTTGCATTTCGCTCGACTTTCACTATCTTTGCTCCCGTCATTCAACACAGGCGTTATTTCCACATAACGCCCGGAACCGGGTGAAAATCCCGGGCAGTACTCGCTGCCGTAACTCCATCGAAACCTGCGGCGCAGTCACTGGACAACAAAAATCACCGTCCGGGAAGGCTGCACCGATACCCAAACAGGGGAGAAGCCGGAATACAGGTCGAATGATAGTGTGTTTAATTGCCCGCGAGACAATCCGCACCATGCATTCCTTGCGGTAAAATCGGGCATAAATTATACGAATTAATGAAGTATTTGTCATGCTTTGCATTGGCAGTTGCCGCAATGTTCAACTCCAATGCTTTCGCGCAAGCCGATGACGGCAACGAACTGTTCCTTGACTCGATAATGTCGATTCAGGAAGTAAGTGTCGTGGCTACAAAACGTGCCGAAATCATTCGTCCGCAGACCCTCGGGGGCATCGAACTCGAACGCCTCAACAGCCGGTCGGTGGCCGATGCGCTGCGCTACTTCTCGGGAGTGCAACTGAAAGACTATGGCGGCATCGGCGGCATAAAGACCGTGAACATTCGCAGCATGGGTACAAACCATGTGGGCGTGTTCTACAACGGAATACAATTGGGCAACGCCCAGAACGGGCAAGTCGACCTTGGCCGCTACTCCTTAGACAACATCGAGCAAATTTCCCTTTACAACGGGCAGAAAAGCAACATCTTCCAGAGTGCCAAGGATTTCGCATCATCAAGCGCAATATACATTTACACCAAGCGACCGACATTTGAAGCCGGACGCAACTACAACGTGTCGGTGCAAATGAAAACGGGCAGCTTCGGCCTCGTCAACCCGTCGGTCATCTGGAATCAACGGCTCGGAAACAACGTGTCGATGTCGGCCAATGCCGAATATACCCGCGCCAACGGTCGCTACAAATTCCGATACCAACGCATGTTGCCCGACGGACGGGTTGCCTACGACACCACAGCCACCCGCCAAAACGGAGATGTGGAAGCCCTTCGCACCGAAATTGGTTTCTACGGCAACATCAACGGCGGGCATTGGAACCTGAACGGATATTTCTATACCTCCAAGCGAGGCATTCCCGGGGCGGTGGTAAACAACGTCTTCCGCCGCGGCGAACGCCAGTGGGACAAAAGCGCATTCGGGCAAGGAGCTTTCACAAAAAAAATCTCCGACTTCTATTCGTTGAAACTCAACGCCAAGTTTGCTTGGGACTACTCTCGCTACCTGCGCGACGACCCCAAGGAACTATACCTCAACAACCATTATTACCAGAAGGAGGCCTACCTGTCGATTGCCAACCTGTTTGCAATCACCGACTGGTGGAGTGCATCGGCAGCTGCCGACTTGCAGTGGAACACAATGGATGCCGACCTCGCCGATTTTGCATACCCCACCCGTTGGACGCAGCTTGCTGCCATTGCCACATCGGTCAATTTCAAGCACTTTGCCTTGCAAGCGAGCCTGCTCGGGACATTCACACAAGAATCTACACGTTCCCGGAAGACTTATACGGCATCGCCCAACCGTCACGAGCTGTCGCCGGCACTGTTTGTCAACTATCGGCCGTTTGACGACAATTGGCTCGAAATCTACGGATTTTACAAAAAAATATTCCGCCTGCCCACATTCAACGACCTGTATTACACCGAAATTGGAAATGCCAACCTTGAACCGGAATACACCCGGCAATACAACATCGGCGTGTCGCTGGCGCGTTCGTTTGACCATGCTGTGATTGATGCCGTGTCGCTCAAGGCCGATGCCTATTACAATACCGTAAAGAATAAAATCATAGCTTACCCGACCGGGAAGCAGTTCCGGTGGACGATGATTAACCTCGGCAGCGTGCGCATAGCCGGGATGGAGGTATCGGGCGACCTTGCGGTGCACGTCGGCAAAGTGAATATGCGGCTGCACACTCAATACACATTCCAGCGTGCCCGCGACTACACCGACCCCGGCGACACATTCTACGGCGACCAGATTCCCTACATACCGCGCCACAGCGTGTCGGTGTCGTATAACGCCAATTACCGGGGGTGGGACTTCAATTACTCGTTCATTTACACCGGTGAGCGTTACAACGAGCAGGAAAACACCATCTATAACTTTGAGCCGCCGTGGTACACGCACGACATGTCGCTATCAAAGGACTTCAACATAGGGGCGGTGAAATTGCGCCTCTCGGGGGAGCTTAACAACGTGTTCAACCAAGCATACGAAGTAATACACAATTATCCCATGCCGGGGCGGAACTTCCGTATCACGGCGAAAGTAACGATATGATGAAAATGAAAAGAATCAACATATACGTCATGGCTATGGCCGCATTGTCGTTGACGACGGCCGCTACATCGTGCGACCGCGACGAGGTGCTTATCGACATCGAGCAGACGCAAGTCGCCCCGCCGGCGGCAACCGACTGCAGCTTCTACCTGCTCAACGAGGGGAACATGGGCAGCAACAAGGCCAGCATCGACTACTTCGATGCCACAACCGGCATATACAACCGCAACATTTATGCTGCCCGCAACCCGTCGGTGGTGATGGAGCTGGGCGACGTGGGCAACGACATCCAGATTTATGGCGACAAGATGTATGCCGTAATCAATTGTTCGCACAAGGTGGAAGTGCTCACGCCCGACAGCGCCCGGCGCATAACGCAAATCGACATCCCCAATTGCCGCTATGTGGTGGGGCATGGCCCGTATGTATACGTGAGCAGCTACGTGGGGGATGTGCAAATCGACCCGACGGCTCCGCGCGGAGCCGTGTTCAAGGTCGACACGGTGTCGCTCTCGGTGGTGGGCAGCGTGGAAGTGGGGTATCAGCCCGAAGAAATGACCATCGTCGGCGACCGCCTGTATGTGGCCAATTCCGGCGGATACCGTGTGCCGAATTATGACAATACGGTTTCGGTAATCGACTTGAACTCATTCACCGTGGCCGATGTGATAACGGTGGAACAGTCGGCCAATTTCCACCGTCTCGACCGCGACAGCCACGGCCGCCTGTGGCTCAGCTCGCGCGGCAACTATTATGGCGACTTCAATTCCGACCTGTTTGTCATCGACCCCGAGAGCAAGCAAGTGATTAAAGACATGCAAGTGCCGGTGTCGGACATGTGGGCCGACGGCGACACGCTCTACGCCATCAGCACCGAATGGAGCTACGTGACCGGCGAGAACACCGTGTCATACGCAAAAATCGACATGTCGTCGATGGAAGTGCTCGACCGAAACATAATAAAGGACGGCACCGACCGAAGCATACGTATACCCTACGGCATAGCCGTGAACCCGGTCACAAAGGATTTCTACGTTTGCGATGCCAAGTCTTACGTCGTGGCCGGAACCATCTACTGCTTCAGCCCCGACGGGTACCTGAAGTGGAAACAGACCACGGGACAAATCCCTGCGCATTTTGCATTTTATATACGCAAGGGGGTGTTACAACTCAACAGTAATTTATAACACACATACATATACAGACAGATTAACGAAAATGGAAAAAATTTACTTATCAGTCGTTTTTGCAGCCGCAATGGCTGCCGCGACACCCGCAATTAATGCGGAGAGCCCCGTCCACAATAAAGTGTTTGAATATACCCCCGCGCCGGGGCAGTTTATCAATACCTTGCCCGAATGGATCGAGGGAGAGGACGCTGCCGATATGGCTGCGAAAGCACTTGAGGCCACTGCCTCGGGCGGGATGATTTCGCTTGGCGGCTATGGCGGTTACGTAGTGGTGGGATTCGACCACACCGTTGTCAATGCCGAAGACGTTCGCGACATCTATGTCGAGGGGAATGCATTTGCAGGCAGCAGCGAACCGGGCGTGGTGCTTGTGGCATACGACATTAACGGGAACGACATGCCCGACGACAATGAATGGTTTGAAATACGCGGCAGCGAATATGACTATTCCAAGCACAATTATGTGTGTACTTATTATCGTCCCGCCGACGACAATGCCGATATACGGTGGACCGACAACTATGGCAACGAGGGATATGTGTATAAAAATCAATTTCATGCGCAGCCCTATTGGCCGCAATGGCTTGCCGACCGCGAGACACTCGTGTTTAGCGGCACGCGCCTGCCCGACAATGGCGAGGACCAAAGCGGGAACGGGACATACTATGTCCTTAGTGAATTTGATTACGGGTATGCCGACAATGTGCCCAACAATGCCAGTGGTGCATGGAATGAAGATGCGAAAATCGATATCGACTGGGCTGTGGACTTGAACGGCAATGCAGTGAAAATGCCGGGAGTGGATTTCGTGAAAATTTACACCGGTGTTAACCAGACTAACGGTTGGCTCGGTGAGAACAGCACCGAGGTGTGCCGCGTAATCGATGCCCATGTAACCCAAGAGGGGAGTAACCCCGTATTGGACGAGTCGGTAACAGTCGACCAAGCTGTACTCGATGCATTTCTTGCAGAGTATGCCGATGGCAACATCTCATCGGTGGAAGCTGTCACAGCCGTAGGCAACGACAACCTGCGCTTATACTTTGACGCTGCGACGGGCTGCATAAACTTCAATGCCCCTGTAGCCGGCGTGGCAATGGTTTTCAATCAAAACGGGGTGATGCTGTATAGCGGTTCGTTCCTGCCCGGTGAAAACCACATTGATCTTGGCGGCTACCCTGCCGGACTGTACCTTGTGCGCGTAGACGGAAGGACTATGAAAATCCTCAAAAAGTAATCTAACTACCTCTAAACAAAGATAAATTATGAAGAAATTTTTACTGTTGGCCGGTGCCGCATTGGTACTGGCAGGGGAGATACACGCCCGACAGGTCACTTTGCAAGGCATTCCCATTGATGGAGAATTTGCAAGAGTGGTGGAGAAGAACATGGTGATTTCCACCAAGGCTGATGCTGCAAGCGAGTTTACTTTCGACGACATCACATTTTGGGTGGGTGAAGGCGAGAACCGGGCAGCACTTGTGTTGCAATGGAGTGATGAACGTGAGCAGGGTGCCCTTGTGTGGGGATACCGCTTCGATGGCACTACCAATGGCGCAAGCATGTTGAAGGCGATTGCTGCCGCCGATCCGCGGCTTTACATCTCGGGAGCGGCATCGGCCTTAGGCTTAGCCATCAATGGTATTGGGTATGACCTTGACGGCGACGGCGAAATAGGACTGATGAATGGTGACACCGAGGTTGAGGTCGTCGACGGGTTCGCAAACTCTTCGGCTACTTCGCTTACGGCTGTCGACCCCGACGACTTGTGGAATTGCGGATTCCAAACATCGGGGTATTGGTCATATTGGCTCGACGACAATGCGTCGATCCCGCCCACAGGATATGCTTCAACCGGCGCAAGCGGTCGCACTGTGGCAAACAACTGCGTCGACGGTTGGTGCTGGGGTGATGGCATGAGCCTCACTTGGAAAGAGCTGATTGCAGCTCCTGCTCCGAAGGAAGAACCGGTTCTGCCCGAGGAATTCACCAACGGATTCTTCATCCAAAATGAAGATTGGTTTGGACACGCAATGGGGTCGATTAACTGGGTGGCTTCGGACGGCACCGTATATTACAACATCGACAACAAGGCCAACGGCGACACCGAAGTGCTTGGCAACACCTCGCAATTCGGGCAACTGTATGGCGACAGTTACTATGTAACCTCCAAGCAGGCACCGCGCTTCATCATATTCGATGCCAAGACGATGAAAATGCAACACACATTCGACGAGATAGGTGTGGGAGACGGACGCGACGTGCTTAACGTCGACGACACGAAGGTGTACGTGGGCGGACAACAGGGCATCGCCATCTATGACAAGGCCGAGGCGCAATTCACCGGGGCGACCGTCGAAGGCGCTTCGGGCGGACAAATAGGCATGATGGTGCGCGTGGGTCGCTATGTGTTTGCCGCCAAGCAATCGACCGGCGTGCTGGTCATCGACCCCGAAACCGACAAAGTGGTGGAAACTATCGCCGAGACTTCGGCACAAGGCCTCACCGTCACGCGCGACGGGCAGATATGGTGCTCGCTGCCATCAACAAGCAGCTTCATGCGCATCGACCCTGTAACGCTTGAAACCAAAACTTTCAGCGTCGGCAAGACATTGTTAAGCTCTTGGGGACAATGCAAGCCCGACTATGTGTGCGCAAGCTATGACGAAGATGCAATATTCTTCATCAACGGGTCATCGCGCCACGACTCGGCCAAGCAGCTCAGCAAATTCATCATCGACGACAATGGCGACCTTGTCGAAGACACCGATTTCTCGTTCACCATGCCTAACGACGTGTCGGGATTGTCGTTCTATGGCTCTCCGCGCATCAACCCCGTCACCGGCGACCTCATCGCAACAGTCATGACTTACAGCGGCGAACGCGGTTTGCACGAGTTGCTCTATATCGACCCCGAAACCGGCAGCATCAAAAACACCACGCGCCTCACTAGCGATAACGGCGAAATATATTGGTGGTTCCCGTCGTTGCCGGTGTTCCCCGACAACAACGCTCCCGAAATCACACTCACCGACATCACCCTTGGCAAGGATGAAACAGTCTCCTACAATGTAACCGACATTGTGAGCGATGCCGACAATATGCCCGCGCTTGCCACAGTAGAAGCAGAATCGGGCAATGAAAGCGTGTTCACGGTTGAAAGCAATGGTTTCGGGTTCACCGTCATGCCTGTCTCCACAGGCTCGGCCGACCTGCACCTGACTGTCAACTCCAATGGCCGCATTATCTCGGAGACCGTTACTGTCACCGTCTCCGAGACATCCGGCGCTGCCGGCATCGGCGCTACCGGGAGTGTTGCAGTCTACCCCACCGTGGCAACAGATGTACTCAACGTCACCGGTCTGTCGCAAGGCAACGTGGCCATATATAGCACGGCAGGCACTCAAGTGATACGTCACGACCTTTCCACCGGCAGCACCATCGACCTTGGCACACTCGCCCCGGGTGTCTACATCGTGAAAGTGACATCAGCCGACACCGTCACCACGGCAAAAATCATGAAACAATAACGTTTGGTATAAACATAGCACCGGGAGGCCTGTTCCGCGACGGAACGAAGCCTCACCTCCCGCATCGCAGAGGCGCAGGTATCTTGCGCCTCTGCTGCTTTTTACCGGCATTTGTATTGTAGAAACGTGGCGTTGCCGCGTCTCGGCGTCCGCAACAATATACATAAAACATTAAATATCAATAATTTACCTAACCAAATTGTAGAGACGCAAAATTTTGCGTCTCTACTGCCACTTTGAAATTATAATTTTGATACACCCTCCGCCACCACCACAATGTCACATAACGCAAGCCGGTTCTGCACCACACTGCATCCTGCCAAATTCATATCGTTGAAAGATTCCCATACGTTTTATTTATCCACATCGCAAAAAGTTTGTCGGTCACCGAAAACACTTTGTTGATTTCAGTGATATAATCTTTCTCCAAAAGTTTCTTCGCGGCCGACTGCACCGAACTGGCCGAGGCGAGGCTGTGTCGCTTGATAAAGTCAGCGGATGTGATGCGTACAGCCTCACCATCCCTTGCTATTGCATACAGCAGTGCCTTCTGTTTTTCGGGGATGTTCGATAATATTTCACGGAAAATCGTGTCGTTCGATGCTATCATTTCATCAATTGCCCGGTGTATGGTGTCTATTCCACACTCACTGCCCTCGGGAGTGTCGGCAAATGCCTCGTTGAATGTCTTCTGGAGATAATAAGTATGCCCCTTGAACAGCCGGTACACCTTCTCCACATTGACTGCATCGATGCGCCTTCGGCATTTCTCGAAATGATTCACTACAAAGGGGGTGTATATTCCGGAGTCGATGGCTTTCAGTTCCAGCACGTCGGCACTATGGTAAAACGGCCTTGCTGCCGAGGAAAACATCTCTTGTATAATATGCCGCTCGCTGCCTGCAAATATGAAGTTGCTGTTCGCTTGTTGCTGAATATGGGTTCGCAACAGAGCCTCTATGTTTCGTTCGGGATATTTTGCAATCTGCTGAAACTCGTCAATGGCCACTATGCAACGCTTGTCGGCACTATTCAGATAACTGAAAATTTCTTCCAACGTATACTCTGGCCGCTCTATGTCTCCCAATTCGATACTGAAAACGGGGAAATTCGACACAGGGTCAAAACCAAATTTCCCGCTAATCGACTTTAAAGTTTGTATGAAGAGATTGGCCATTCGCCGGCTGCGAGGCAAGAGTGTTTCGTAAATTTCCCTGCCCAGCAAGTAGGTAAATTCCCGCAAACTCGATGTGTGCAGTATGTCTATAAAAAAGGTATAATACTCCTTGACTATTTCCGGCTTGTCATAGCAAAATTGTATTAAACCTGTTTTCCCCATTCGGCGGGGAGATATGATTACCAAATTATTGCCATTGGTAACAGACTTGATGAGCCTTGCCGATTCTGCAACCCTGTCGCAGAAATACTCCGGGGCAATCTTTCCGGTCACTATGAATGGATTTATCATTGCTGCCATGTGGAATCGATTTTATGCAAAATAAATTATTTAATTTAAATAATGCAAATAAAATAATCGCAATCTTGCCGCAATGACCTGTTTTGGGGGGCATAAGGCATGGAGCGTGTCAAAATTCCAACATTGATATCGTAGAGACGTGGCGTTGCCGCGTCTCGATATGACATAGGACATAATATGTTCACTATCAGTGGTTTGTAGAACTCAATTGTAGAGGGTGTATCAAAATTGTTATTTCAATGTGGCAGTAGAGACGCGATTAATCGCGTCTCTACAACTGCGTTTGATAAGTTATTGATATTTAATGTTTTATATGTTGCCACTCCCGTAGAGACGTGGCGCGCCGCACTGCTGTCCCAAAGATTCATTAACATTTTAGTGTAAATCACACATAGCAAGGTAGTT
>CALUMZ010000072.1 GCA_944321865.1 uncultured Muribaculaceae bacterium | reverse complement strand
GGGGTGTAGCACAGTTGGTTAGCGCGCCACGTTCGGGACGTGGAGGCCGGAAGTTCGAGTCTTCTCACCCCGACTTAAAGCCCGAAGGCAGTTTCTTCACAGAGACTGCCTTCGCTATTTTCATCCCGGTGCCATTATTGTGGCATCACGGTTGTCCGTCAAAATGAAAACAAAAGGGCGGCGAAGCCGTCCAATGTGCGTAACCGACGGTGCAGCGACCGCAGGGAGCAAACCGTCGGGGGAATAAGCACCACACCAAGCGGCCTCGTGAGAGGTCGAATAGGTTGGACAACAGCTAATAATTCGACCTCTCACGAGGCCGTTTGGTGCGTGGTGTGGCATCGCCGCCCGCAGGTTCGGCTAGGCCTCACGCTGCGGTTACGCATCGTTGGACGGCTTCGCCGCCCATTTTTATTTTGGCAGACCCTTGTTTTGGCGTAGCGAGTGTGTCACATCAAGGAATTTGTCGTGTATAGAGATGCGACGCGTCTCTACACACGACAAATTTACACGTTGGTACCTCACTTCGTTATTCCGGCTATCTTGCGAATCTTGGCAGGAATGTCGATATTGTTATTGACATTACCGAAAAGCTCGCTACCTACACCTACGGCAAACACCGGTACAAAGTCACCCGTATGGTTGGTGGTGGTCCAACCTATTCCGTTTATGTGGTCGAGAGTGTTAAACACCTCATACACAAATTCATTGTAAGTGGCATACAGCGTCTCGGTATCGTCACTGTCATGCTCTACGAAAGTTTTCTCAAACTTTTCGCGGATTGCCTCGTCCTGCCCGTCGGTCACGCCGATTGCACCATACAGCCCAAGGTTGGCCTTCAGGTATTCCTTCATTTCGTTCCACGACACAGTTTTGCCCGAGTCGAGCAAATTTTTGCAATGCCGCTGGAGCATCTCTATTGAAACGCGTTGATAGTCCAAGTTCTTCAAGTTGACCTCCTTGGGGCCGCCTTCCACCCCCATTTGCATACCACCGGTATTGTGGTCGGCGGTTACGACGATGAGTGTTTCATCGGGGTGGGAAAGGTAAAAGTCATAAGCAATCTTTATGGCTTGGTTGAAGTTGAGAATCTCTTTCACTACGGCACCGCCATCGTTGGCATGTGCGGCCCAGTCGATGTTGCCGCCTTCAATCATCATGAAGAATTTGTCGGGAGAAACACGCATGAGATGGTCAAGGCAGGCTTGCGTTATGTAGGGCAGATGCAGATTGTCACTGATGCTGTCGATGGTGAAACCAAAGTGTTCAAGCGACGGGTCATTGTTAAGCAACACAATCTTGTCGCTACCTTTGCTCTTTTCAAACGCTTCACGCCCTTCGACAACGGTATATCCATGCGTGGCAAGGGTATCAAGCAATCCGGTGTCGTTGCCGTCGGACGACTTGAGCCCGCGCAGCTTCGAGCCGACAAACATGTCATATCCGCTGCGGGCCATGTCGAGGCCTATTTCATAGTACATGCTGCGCGACTTCACATGCGCATAGAATGCTGCGGGAGTGGCATCGTCGGGTGGTACAGAGGTGCCTATTGCCACCCCGTACCCGCGTTTTTGCAACTCGCAGGCAATGCTGTAGACAGGCGTTTCGTCGGGAGTCTCCCCGAGCATACCGTTATTGGTCTTGAGGCCGGTGGAAAGAGCCGTCCCGGCCGCAGCCGAGTCGGTGATTTTGCTATTGGCCGAGTAGGTCATGGCCAATGAAGAAACGGGGAATTGCATCATAGGCAGCAATTCGTTGTTGCCAAGCACGGTGCGGTTGTAAGTCTGTGCTGTCATTACGTGTCCCATTCCCATGCCATCGCCAATGAAAAAGAAAATGTACTTGGGAGCCGCCGCCCATGAACCGATGGCCACGAACAGGCAGGCAATCAGAGTGATGAATTTAGAAAACATTGCGGTGTGTCGTTTTTTTTATGGTTATTGTTCATTATTGATTTCGAGCATTTGTGAAATTATGGCGCGGTCGTTGACGAGCCGAGGCACTTTGCGCTGTCCTCCGCGTTTGCCTGTCGAACCGAGCCAACGGTCAAACAGCCCTGTTCGGGCTATGGTGATTTCGGGCATGTCGAGGAATATATTCTTGTACCTCTTTGCCTCGTAGTCGCTGTTGAGCTCTTTGAGGTGTGCATCGAGGCGTTCGGCAAATAACTTTATGTCATGTGGCCAGCAGCCAAATTCTATGAGCCATTGGTGATGCCCGTGTTGTCCTTCCGAAGCATATACCGGGGCAGCCGTGTAGTCTTTTACTTCGGCGCCGGTGTCGCGGCAAGTGCGTTTTATGGCTTCGTCGGCATTGTAAACCATTAATTCTTCGCCGAATGCGTTGATAAAGTGCCGAGTGCGTCCGGCTATCTTGATTTTTACCGGAGCAGTTTGTTCAATCTTGACGGTGTCGCCTATTTTGTATCGCCACAACCCGTTGTTGGCGGTGATTACAAGTGCGTAGGTCTTTCCTTTCTCGACCTCCCAGATGGGCAACACGCGCGGGTTGTCGCTGTCGATATCTTCCAATGGGATGAATTCATAGAATACACCCACATCGAGGAGCAGCATCATGGCGTTGCTTTCCCACGACGTCTGCACGGCAAAGAAACCTTCCGATGCGTTGTATGTTTCAAGGTAGTGCATCTTGTCGGGGTTGCATATTCGCCGGTATTGGTCGCGATAAGGCTCGAAGCTGATTCCGCCGTGGAAAAACACTTCGAGGTGTGGCCACACGTCGTGGATGCAGCTTGCGCCTTTGCGATGCAGCACTTCTTCGAGTACGGTCAAGAACCATGACGGCACGCCCGAGATGTTGGTAATGTCTTCGTTCATGCTGCTTTCCACGAGTGCCGGGAGTTTCTTTTCCCAGTCTTCCATCAAGGCAATCTCCTTGCTTGGCACACGCACCAAGTTGGCTATGGGGTTGATGTTTTCAATCAGGTTGGCCGACAAGTCTCCCACTTTCACGCCCGGCTTGGTTTTCAACTCATTGGCAAAGCTGCCTCCCAAAATGAAACTTTTGCCTGCAAACAGTCGGCTGTCGGGATTTAGGTTGAGGTAATGGGCAACAACATCGAAGCCTCCTTGGTAGTGGCATTGCTTCAACGATTCGGGAGTTATGGGTATATATTTGCTTTTCCGTCCGGTTGTGCCCGACGACTGGGCAAAATGTGTGGTTACGCCCCGCCACAGCACATCTTTTTCTCCTGCCACCATGCGCATTATTGCAGGTTGCAGGTCTTCGTAGCTGTGCAGTGGGACTCGTTCGCGAAATTGGTCGTATGTGAGGCTGTCGATAAATTTGTATTTCTGGCCTATTTCGGTAAAGCTGGCTTGCCCTATCAGGGTATATAGCTGTTCACGTTGCACTACGTCGCCATAGTCAATGAAACGCAACGATTTTCGTATGCGGCTTTCAAACACAGGCCTTACCAAAGGCGTAAAATTAAACATCGTTTATATACAATTTTTATTATCCTTGTAATGCAAAGTTACGTTTTTTGCGGCATATCAATTGTAACAAAACTGTAATATTTTGCCGCCGTACCGCCTCTGCCGGGACTCTCGGCCGGTTTGAAACAAGCGGCCCGACATTATTCTTGCGACATCATGTGAATTTTTACACATAAATTGTTATTTTTGTGAATTAAATTTAATAGGCGGATTATGGCAAATATCTCGGCAACAATCATTACCGACAACAATATTGCTTGTATTGGCAGATGCCTTGAATCGCTATCGGGTATTGCCGATGAGATAATTGTGGTCGATGCCTTTTCGAGCGACGGAACTGCCGACGCATGTAAACAGTATGGGTGCAAAGTGCGCCAACGCCATTTTGACGGATATGGGGCACAGAAGCAATATGCAGTGTCACTTGCCTCTAACAGCTATGTGCTGTCGATCGATGCCGACGAATATCTCGACGATGAGTTGAAGATGGCCATACTGCAATTGAAGGAACAGGGATTTGAGCATCGCATATACAGCTTGTCAAGGCTTAACTTTTTCGGCGGAAGGCCTATAAAACATAGCGGGTGGTGGCCCGACAAGCAGATTCGCTTGTTTGACAAGCGTTATGCAAGTTGGGACTTGCGCGATGTGCATGAACGTGTAACCTTCCCCGGCACCTTGTGGCCCGCCCCGTTGCCCGGATTGCTGAAGCATATCAGGTGCGTGTCGGCTGCCGAACATCGGCGCAAGGAGACCGGTTATGCCGTCATTATAGCGCGTATGCTTGTCGCCCAAGGTGTGCGTCCGACAATGTGTGGAGCCTACATGCGTGCCATTATGGCATTTATAAGGATTTATATTTTCAAACTCGGATTCCTCGACGGAACCGAGGGGCGTGAAATAGCTTCGACTGCCGCCGCCATGAGGCTTGTGGCTTACAGAATGGCCAAAAAGGCGGAAAGAAATTCAAACATTGGGGAACAAACTACTGCAAAACGATGAGCCTTAACATTTTTCACATAGTATCGGGAAAGAAATGGAGCGGCGTGGAGCAATATGTGTACGACTTGGCGTCGGAATTGAAGAAGGAAGGGAATTATGTGGAAATCGTCGCAACTAAGCGCGAGAGCATATTAAACCGTTTCAGGCCTTTGGAGATACCTATTTCGATATTGCCGCTGCGCCGCAAGGCCGATATTGAAAGTCCCATACGTTTTGCCCGCCTGATAAAACGCGGGCGCAATGTGGTGCATGTGCATAACGTCAAAGATGCGCGGATGGCATTGATTGCCCGGCGCATATCGGAAAACCGCAATACTCGCGTGTTCCTCACTTGCCACAAGGTGGAAAAGGCAAAGAAGGGCTTTGTGCATCGCATGATATACAACGATCTTGACGGTATAATTTTCGTTTCCGACCTTGCCCGCAATGAGTTTTTGCTAAATATGCCTTCGCTCGACTTGTCGAAAACCACTGTGATATACGATAGTGTGAAGCGCGACACGGAGTGTGGCGCAGTGCCGCCGTTTGATATCCGCAGCCGTTATGGAATATCGCCGTCTAAGAAATTGATGATGTTCCATGGACGTGTATGCCCCGAAAAGGGCATTTCGGTACTGTTGAGGGCCGTTACGCAATTAGACAAAGATAGGTTTCACCTTGTCGTAATGGGCAGTGGCGAACTGAAATACATGGGTGAAATAAAGGCATTCATTGTGGCTAACCAATTGTTGCAGAATGTTACGTTAATACCTTATCAAGATCATGTGCAACCGCTTGTGGCTCAGTGTGACTTTGGCGTGTTGCCGTCGGTGGTGCGGGAAGCCTTCGGCATAACCAATGTGGAATATATGATGCTCGGCAAGCCGCATGTGAGTACAAATAACGGAGCACAGCCCGAGTATATAGAAAACTACCGTACCGGATTGCTTGTGCCTCCCGATGATTATAAGGCACTTGCCGAAGCCATAGAGACGTTGCTTGACGATGATGGCTTGTGTGCCGAAATGGGTGCTGCGGCAAAGCGTGTGTTTGACGAGAAACTCGATTACTCCCATTTCATGGAACGCATCAACGCGGCTTACAAGAAATAATACCTCCCCCCTTTTCTGCCGTTTTTTCTCGGCTTTGGGCGAGCACCGGTGTGCCTGTATTGCGCATTCCCGATGCTCGCCTTGATACGTTATTGTGCAAAATTACTCTTCAACTTTTCAACCATATTTCAATAAAATTTTTAACCTATTATTGCTTATTTGTGTCGAGTAGTAATTATTTTGTGTGTATTATTGTTGTTTTGTTTAAAATTATTGTTATTTTTGCATCGATTTATTCTGTGCAATTAGAATTATTAACCTAATATTAACCTATAAAAAACAAAATGCGTATGAAAAATTTTACTACTAAAGTTTTATTTGCTGCCGCAATGATGGCGACTGCAAGTGCGGCATGTGCACAGGAACCGGCAAGTATAACGGAGCTTGACAATATTACCGGTGAAGATGGGGCCACTTACCAACCCTGCGTGCAGGCCGTATCGCCAAACCACAGATATGTAGCAGGACCGGCTTACAACATTGAAACAGGAGCTTATGGTATGTTTGTGTATGACATTGAAACGGACAACTATGTCGTTGAAGCTGCGCTTGATGATTTCGGTGCCGACATTCGCGAAGTCAACAACGACGGCGTGGCAACGGGCTACAACGAGCAAGCCTGCTTCTTTAATATTAACGGCACTGTCGACTATTTCTATGCAGAAGAGGAAATGTCAACCATAGCTCGCGATGCAAGCGACGACCTTAGCGTGGCTGTGGGTTGTTACTACCTCACCACTGGCTATCTCACCACGGCTTGCGTGTGGAAGGATGGCAAGAGAATGGACTTGCCTGTTCCCACCGACGAGGAACTGGGATTTGAGACTAACGGCTCGTCGGCCTACTACACCAACAGCGACGGCTCGGTGATAGTGGGTTATGTGGTTGATAACTTTAGCACCAACCCGCTGCTCGTGTGGCGGTTGCAAGATGATGGAACATACGAGTGCGACCCCGTGTGTACACGCTATTTCTCGCCCGACGGTGATGTCGATGGGCGTCCCTACATTATGTTCTCGCCCCAAGGGTTTAGCCGCAATGGTCGCTACGTGTCGCTTAACCTTTCCGTATATGACGAAGCGACGGAATGGTTTACCGAACAATACTTGGGTCGCCTCGACCTTGAAACAGGCACGCTTGAAGAATACCGAGCCGACGGCAACGGCGAGATAGCGGCAAATTCCGAGATGACAGCTTCTCAAGTGTCGGATAACGGTACTGTCATCGGTTACACTTCAATGGGCTGGGGACCAATGTCGCAACGCAACGCCATCATCTGGCAAAAGGGCAAAACACCGACAAAGCTCGCCACTTTGCTTCCCGACATTACCGAAATTGCAGCCTACGACAATGTTGGCATGAACACGGCAATCGACATCACACCCGACGGTCGCTACATTGCCGGGTTTGCAATGGACGAGAATTATGCTTACAACGGATATGTGATCGACATCGGCTCGGAGGCTGCCGGCGTGAAGGCAGTTAAGGTTGCCGACGGCGAGGCCGCCGTGGAAGTTGCCCGCTATGGCATCAACGGCACGCGCCTCGCAGCACCCGTCAAGGGCGTGAACATCGTGAAGATGTCCGACGGCACGGTAAAGAAAGTAATAGTGAAGTAATAGCAATAAGTGCACATGCGTGGGGCCGCCCCGCATGCACAGAAAAAAGAGAGGGGTGTATCAAAATGCGATTTTTTTAGGTGTAGAGACGTGGCGTGCCGCGTCTCGATGTTCGCAACAACATATAAAACATTCAATATCAATAATTTATCCAACCAGATTGTAGAGACGCAAAATTTTGCGTCTCTACTGCCACATTGGAATGATAATTTTGATACACCCTCTACTGCCTCAATGTCATAAAAATCACCGGCATTCGGCCAAATTCCGATTTTTTTCTTAACTTTGCCGCCACAGATTATATCAAATTGGCATTTTCGCGTATGTTATTGTTGCATTATTCATAATTTTCACTACTTTTGTTGCCAATTTGTTTTTCATGTCAGTAAATTATTAACCAATAAACAAGAAATGCGTATGACAATTTCTTCTACTAAAGTTTTGCTCGCTGCCGCAATGATGGCAATGGGCAGTGCGGCCTATGCCCAAGAATCGGCAAGCATTACAGTGCTTGACAACATGACCGGCGACGATGGCATCACCTACCAACCTGTGGTACAAGCCGTATCGCCCAACCACCGATATGTGGCAGGTCCGGCTTTCAGCATGGAGACAGGTTTGATGGGCATGTTTGTATATGACCTTGAAACGGGCGACTATGCCGTAAAACCAGAGCGCGACGAATACGGTGCCGACATTCGCGAAGTCAACAACGACGGCGTGGCAACAGGATACAACTTGCAAGCCTGCCTCTTTAGCATAGATGGCACCGTTGATTATATCGAGGACGAAGACGGGATTATCACACAAGCCCGCGACGCAAGCGACGACCTTAGCGTGGTGGTGGGCTGCACCTATCGCGCCGAAAATTACATTACCACGGCTTGCGTGTGGAAAGATGGCGTGAAAACCAACCTGCCGATACCCACCGACGAAGAACTCGGCTTTGAGACCAACGGCTCGGTGGCTTACTACACCAACAGCGACGGCTCGGTGATTGCCGGTTACGTGGTCGATAATTACAGCACCAATCCGTTGCTAATATGGCGGTTGCAAGACGACGGCACATACGTGTGCGACCCCGTTTGCACCAAATATTTCTCACCTATGGGCGATGTCGAAGGCCGTCCCTACGTGATGTTCTCGCCCCAAGGGCTGAGCCGCAACGGCCGCTACGTGTCGCTCAACCTGATGATGTCATCGGAAGACATGATGTTTTCGGAGCAACACATTGGCCGCCTCAATCTTGAAACCGGTGAACTTGAAACATACCGTGCCGACGGCGAAGGTGACATAGCGGCAAACGCCGAAATGCAGGCCACGCAAGTGTCGGATAACGGCACCATCCTTGGTTGGGCACTTGCCGGCACATGGGCAATGCAGCAACGCAGCGCCATCATCTGGCAAAAGGACAAAACCCCGATGATTCTTGCAAATTTGGTTCCTAACATCACCGAAATACCCTCGTGGGATGCCGTCGGCTTCAACACCGCAATCGACATTACTCCCGACGGCCGTTACATTGCAGGATTTGCGCAAGACGAAACGAATAACTACAAAGGCTACCTGCTCGACATCGGCGCAGTGGCAGCTGCCGTCGAAGCCGTTAAAGTAACCGACGAAGCAGCCGTTGAAGTAGCCCGCTATGCCATCAACGGCACCCGCCTCACAGCTCCCACCAAGGGCGTGAACATCGTGAAAATGTCGGACGGCACAGTAAAGAAAGTATTCGTGAAAGAATAACAACAACCACACACATGCGGGGTGCTGCCCCGTATGCACAGAAAAAAAGAGAGGGGTGTACCGGAATTCCGGCACACCCTATTTATTTATGCCAATGCCGCATTCATTGTCAGTACAGTCAGCATTCAAACAACCCGGCTTGTAGAGGGTGTATCAAAATTATGAAAGATGCTAAAAAGGGCAGCGTAGCTGAGGG
>CALUMZ010000071.1 GCA_944321865.1 uncultured Muribaculaceae bacterium | reverse complement strand
AATTGAAACAAAATGTTGGATATAAATAACTTTAGCCTATGAGTATTCAATTTGACATTGCAAAACAGATTATAGCTTAAACATGCCCTAATTTTATTTAGGACAATATTGGTTTCATATAAGAAAAATTTATTGGACACCGGAATTTGCCAAATTCTATGATGGCCTCGCAAATAGGGTTAAGCTAAAGTTTGACTACGTGTTTGAAATTGTCAAGACTGAGCGTATTGTTTCAACAAAATTTGTGAAACATTTGGCAAATACCGATTTATATGAAATGAGGGGTTCTGTTGACGGAAATGAGTATAGGACAATAATGTTTACTATGGATAATAGAAATGTGGTTTTAGCAACAAAGATAATGCAAACCGAGCGCAGAACAATCAAGCTCGCTTGAAATTGTTATGCCGAGGTGCGGCTTATCTTATGCAAAGATAATTATGCTAAACGCATTTTTAAAAAAGTCAACTAAGGATTATCAAAAGCAAATAAATTTGGCTGAAAGTATATTAAACAGGATTAGCAATGAGGGAAATTGATGCAACTAAACTAATTGATTCTGAAACGGTGATGTCATCAAAGTACGGTGCTCCCGGGACAGAAAGTCGGCGTGAGTTTGAGGAAAAAGCGCGGGCTTATTATTATGGCGTGATATTGCGTGACAGGCGCAAGGAATTGGGAATGACACAAAAAGAACTTGCTCAAAAAACAGGAACGGCAAGAAGCTATATAGCCCGTATCGAACGTGGTGAAACTGATATGCAGCTATCTAGCTTTTTGCGGATTGCACATGCTTTGAAAATAGAATTTTCTCCTGTTTTTAGGTAGCCATAAAGTTTCTACCGCTATAAAATTGTTCGGCAACACCAGCTGCCGGCGAATGTGGCGGCTATGCCGAGGGTGATGCTTGCCGTGACGTAGAGTGCAAACTCGGTGATGCGTCCGTTTTGCATGAGTTCAAGCCCTTCGTGGCTGAAGGTTGAGAATGTGGTAAAACCTCCGCACAGCCCGGTGGTGAGCAGCAGGCGAATGTCGGCGGGGATGTGAAAACGTGCCGATATGGCATAAAACAGTCCTATCAGGAAGCTGCCTGCAATGTTTATGGCCAGTGTCGCCCATGGAAAATGTGGCAATTGCGATGGCGCAAAGTTGTTGATTATGATTTGTGAACCATATCGGAGTGCGCTGCCGAAGCCACCCCCAATGAAGATGATTGCTAATTCCTTGATCATGATTTGGATTAAACGGTTATTACCATGCCATCGTGGGCAAAATATACATCGGGAGGGAGCAGTGAGGCGGCCTTGCGTTCAAAACCCATATCATGGCTCATGTGTATGAGATATGTGCGCCGTGGGGCTATGCGGCTTATCACACTCAATGCCTCGGACAGTGACATGTGAGATAGGTGTTCACGAATGCGCAGAGCATTTATGACCAGTGTGCCGATGCCGTGAAGGCGGTCGATTACTTCGTCGTCGATGTGCTTGGCATCGGTAATGTATGCCATGTCGCCTATCTTGAATCCGCTTATCAGCAGGCGGTAGTGCCATATCGGCAGAGGCTCTACGAGCGTATGTCCTACATAAAACGGTTGGTCGCCGATAGGTATTAAATCGAATGACGGAACGCCGGGATATGGGTGAGACTTGAAACAGTAGGGGAGGCGGGTGCGAATGTCGTGTAATACGTCTTCGCGAGCATATACCGGAAATTTGTGGATTGCACAAAACGGGCGCAAATCGTCTATGCCGCCTACGTGGTCGTAGTGGCTGTGGGTGACAAGCAATGCACGCGGTTGATTGTGCCGAGCTCGCAAAATCTGAGTGCGGAAGTCGGGCCCGCAGTCAATCAGGATATCTTCTCCGCAGTCGGTATGAATCATTGCCGATGTGCGCAGCCGCTTGTCGTGAGGGTCGGTAGAGTGGCACACTTCGCAGTCGCAACCTATTTGTGGAATACCTGTCGATGTGCCTGTTCCCAAAAATTCTATTTCCATTTTTCCCTTTATTGTGCTGTCAGATTATGTTGGCCTCGGGGTGCAGCTCGATGCCATACTTGTTTGCCACGGTGCCGATTATGTGCCGGTATAGTGCCACCACGTCTGTGGGAGTGGCGTTGCCCATATTAGCTATTACAAGGCATTGCTTGGGATATACACACGCGCCGCCTATGCCGAAGCCTTTAAGTCCGGCATTCTCTATGAGCCAGCCTGCGGGAACTTTTATTTTTCCCTCTCCTGCCGGGTAGTGCGGAATGGCGGGATATGCATTTTGAAGGTCTTTGAATTGCGACTCGGGAATTATGGGGTTCTTGAAGAAGCTGCCCACGCTACCTGTTTCGTCGGGATTGGGCAGTTTGCCGTTGCGTGTGTTTATGATTGTGTTGCGCACGTCATTCATTGTCAACCCGGGCTTGTCGGCCAATTCTTTTAATGGCCCGTAAGTCAATGTGAAACGAGGTGTCTTGGATAGCGTGTATTCAACCGATGTTACTATGTAACGTCCGGCAAACTCGTTTTTGAAGATACTGTCACGGTAGGCATATTTGCATTCGGGGGTCGAGAAAGATATGGTTTCTCCTGTTGACATGTCGACGCAGTGAACACACGAAATTATTTCTTGTACTTCGACTCCATAGCTGCCTATGTTTTGGACGGCGCTTGCACCCACTTCGCCCGGAATGCCCGACAGGTTCTCGGCCCCGTAATAATTATGCGCGATGCAATATTTTACGAAATCGTCCCACACGACACCCGCACCGGCTTCCAATCGAATTGCAGTGTCGGTTTCTTCGACGGTGGCTATGAATTTTATTTGAGAATGCAGCAGCAGCCCGTCATAGTCGGCAGTGAAAACGAGGTTGCTGCCACCGCCTATGTGCATTGATTTCTGTTCTTTGAAAAAAGGCGAGGCAAGCAGCGTGCGCAACTCGTCGATGCTTGAATATTCGGCGAGATACCGGCACCTCGCATCGAGATGCATTGTGGTGATCTCTTTCAGTGGAAAGTTTTCGTGTAGTTTCATAATAGTGTTCAGAGTCTGAAAGTTGTTAATAGGCCTTCTTCATCGAAAATGAGGTATGCCCCGTTGGAGTAGTACCAATATTCACGCACACCGTTGTATGTGGGGACGCGTTCAAGGTTGTCGGGAGGCCCTATCGACAATCGGCATTCTTCGCGTGTCATGTTTTGTGCAATCTTGCCATTTACGATGAGTTCCCAATTGCCGTCGCTGATGAGCGGGTATCGCTTGCGTATGTCGGTTGCCGAGAAGAGGTCGTCAAAGCTGCGGTGCAGGTAATTGTCGCGGTATGACATGAACACGTATGCCGTTGTCTTGTTGCCGTTGTCGTTAAATTCTATTTTGTAAGGGAATACCTTGTCGCCCGGCATCACATCGGTAATGGTTACATTTACGTATTTTCGGCCCCATGTCATATTCCCGTCTATGTCATACCATATAGATGTCTTGATAAACAATGATTGCCCCACCATTTTTTCTTTCAGGCGGTCCACTTCGTCAAGGTCGACAAGGAACGGGACTTCAAAACGGTTTGGCTGCCGTGTTATGTCGTCCATGGTGCGGTTGGTGTTGTATTGTAGGTTTTGCAGGCCGTATTTAAAATGCAGGTTCACGATTGCCCGCCCGTCGATTGATATTCCCATGGTGTAGCCGTCGTAGGCAATCACTTTCCCGCCCAAATTAAGTGTGTCGGCCGAGTATGATTGCGAAGGCGTGAATATATATTTTATGTTGTCGTCGGTGACGAAGAAGCGTTTGCCAATTTCCCAACGAGGGAATGTGTCGAGTTTTATTTCAATAGACTGCGTCAATATTCCATCGGTGCCGGCGTATGCTTTTTCTACATCTTTCTGTGTTATGGCCTTAGTGCCTTCCACCCCGGTAAAGCAACTGTGAAGCGATAAGAATATAGCCAAGCAGCAAATGTATGACAGTACCTTTCTCATAAATGCTTTTGTGTCTTGTGCGATACAAATTTACATATAATCTGCCAAACATATATGTGGAGAGAGTGTGAAAAACTCAAAAACATCAGCATTTGCCATAAATCTGAAGGGCGTAGGCAAATGTTAATAATTTGAGGTTTCTTAAATAATTTTAATTGAAGGAAAAATGCACGAGTAATTTTTTGGACTTCACATTTATTTGTTAATTTTGTGGCGTTGTGTTAATGCGAATGACAAAAACACAGCGAATGTGTAAAGGAGATAAACAATGAAGAAATCAACGATTTGGCTTTTGACCATAATAATGGCTTGTACGTTCTTGGGTCTGCTTTATGTGCAAATCATGTATATGGAAAACATGATAAAGATGCGCAACGAGCAGTTTTCGGAGGTGGTGAAGCGCAGCCTTTATGGCGTGTCTAATACGTTGGAGCAGGACGAAACAAAGCGTTATCTTGAAGAGGACCTTGACCGCCTGTCTAATTTCTATACCGATTTCAGTAGCGGCAGGTCGAAGAGTTTCGAGTATTCTTTGAAGTCGCCCGACGGCACGTCGGATTACCGCATAAAAGGAACGCTCAATGCCATCAATCAGGAGGGTGGCGATAACATAAAGGACTTGAGCGACAGCTACAGCAACATGCAACGTGTGCTTAAAGGGCAATACTTGTACCAACAGGGCATACTGAACGAAGTCATACTGAACATGCTTGCACAGTCGTCCAACCGTCCCATTGAGGAGCGCGCCGACTCGTCGGTTGTAAGGAAATATCTTGATGTGGAGCTTGAAAACAACGGGTTGGATTTGCCTTTTGAGTTTGCCTTAGTGAACCGTGCCGGTATGGTGGTGTACCAAACAGCAGGTTTCAATCCCGAAGAAACCGGCAATGTGTATTCTCAAGTCGTGTTCCCCAACGACCCAGTGAATAAGATGAACTACTTGAAGGTTACTTTCCCCACCAAGAATGACTATATCTTCTCGTCAATCAAGTTCATGATACCATCGTTTGCATTCTCGTTCATACTGCTTGCGGTATTCTTGTACACTATTATTTTGGCATTCCGCCAGAAGAAGTTGACCGAGATGAAAAATGATTTCATCAATAACATGACACATGAATTCAAGACACCCATATCCACCATATCGCTTGCGGCACAAATGCTTAACGACGACAGTGTGAGAAAGAGCAGCATGATGATGCAGCATATTTCTACCGTAATCAACGATGAAACCAAGCGGTTGCGTTTCCAAGTGGAAAAAGTGTTGCAAATGTCGATGTTTGACCGCCAGAAGGCGACATTGAAATTGCAAGAAGTGGATGCCAATGCCGTGATTGCCAATGTGGTAAATACATATAAGATAAAAGTCGAGAAGTATGGCGGCAAAATTGCATCAAATCTCGAAGCCGAAGATTCAATTGTCAATGTGGACGAAATGCACTTTACCAATGTCATCTTCAACCTGCTTGACAACGCCTTGAAGTACAGGAAGGAAGATGTGCCGCTTGAACTGGGAGTGTCGACGCGCAACGTTGGCGAAAGGGTGGAAATTGCGATTTCGGACAACGGGATTGGAATAAAGAAAGAAGACCAGAAAAAGATATTTGACAAGTTTTATCGTGTATCGACCGGCAATCGCCACGATGTCAAAGGTTTCGGCCTCGGGTTGGCGTATGTGCAAAAGATGATTGTGGAATTGAAGGGCGACATACGAGTAGAAAGCGAACCCGGCATAGGGTCGAAATTTATAATAACGTTACCATTATTAAAATAAAAAATATACGATTATGGAAGAAAGATTGCGCATTCTGCTATGCGAAGATGATGAAAATCTTGGCATGCTACTAAGGGAATATTTGCAGGCCAAAGGGTTCAATGCCGACCTGTTTGCCGACGGTGAAAGCGGATATAAGGCATTCTTGAAAGGCAAGTATGACCTGTGCGTGCTTGATGTGATGATGCCTAAGAAAGACGGTTTTGCGCTTGCGCAGGAAATCCGCACAGTCAACAGCGAAGTGCCTATTATCTTCTTGACCGCAAAGTCGTTAAAGGAAGATGTGTTTGAAGGATTCAAGATTGGTGCCGACGATTACATAACCAAGCCTTTCAGCATGGAAGAACTGGTGTTCAGAATTGAAGCCATCTTGCGCCGCGTCAAAGGGAAAAAGGGCAAAGAAATCACTATGTACAAGATAGGCAAGTTTACTTTCGATACACAGAAGCAAGTGTTGATGGTAGATGACAAGATTACAAAGTTGACTACCAAGGAATCGGAATTGTTGAGCCTGTTGTGTGCACATGTCAATGAAATACTTGAACGTAATTTTGCATTAAAGACGATATGGATTGACGATAATTATTTCAATGCCCGCAGCATGGACGTTTATATTACCAAGTTGCGCAAGCACTTAAAGGATGACCCGTCGATTGAGATTATCAATATTCACGGCAAGGGTTACAAGCTCATTGCCCCCGATGTTGAGGCCAAGGCAAAGTAAATAGGTTGTCATCGACTTTAACAAGTATATAGAGTAGGCAATGCCGTTTTAATGCAAAGCGGTATTGCTTTTTTTATGCAACATTATTACTTTTGCATAATAAAAAAGCCGGCTGTGGCACGACAGCTGCATAATATGAAAAGAAACATCATGAAATACGTCTTAAGATTTTACCAATGGATAATAGCATGCCCCATTTTGGTGGTGTTGACCATATTGACGGCAACGATTACGATAGTGTTGAGCCTGCTCGGAATGGGTAAGTGGGCCGGATATTATCCGCCTAAGTTGTGGGCCAAGTGTTGGTGCTGGCTTATGTTTGTGAGGGTAGAAGTGCGCAACCGCCATCTTATCGACAAGAATACATCTTACGTCTTTGTGGCCAATCATCAGGGAGCATACGATATATTTTCGGTTTACGGCTATCTGGGACATAATTTCAGGTGGATGATGAAGAAAAGCCTTGAAAAAGTGCCTTTTGTGGGCATCGCTTGCAAAAGCAGCGGCCACATTATGGTGGACCGTTCATCGCCATCGGCAATAAAGTCTACAATGGACGAGGCTAAAAGCAAGTTGAAAAACGGAATGTCGCTCGTAGTATTCCCCGAAGGAACGCGGACCCGGAATGGGAAGATGCAACCATTTAAGCGTGGCGCTTTTAAGTTGGCACTTGACTTTAACCTTCCGGTCGTGCCCATAACGATAGACGGCTCATACAAGGTGTTGCCGCGCAACACATATAATATCACGCCGGGCAAGATTGTATTGACTATCCATGCTCCGATTATGCCTTCAGACGAAGGGCACGACTTCGACAAAGTATTGGCCGAAAGCTTTGAACAGATAAAATCTTCGCTGCCGGACAGTGACTGATTTCCGCAAAAAAAAACAGATTATTGCATGTAGTAGTGAAAAAAGTTGCAGGTGGATTGTTGCTAATTAAGAAAAAAACTGTAACTTTGCAACGCAAAACGAGAAATAGATTGTCCAGTGGTGTAATGGTAGCACTTCGGATTCTGGTTCCGCCTGTGAGGGTTCGAGTCCTTCCTGGACAACAAAGAAGTGGGGGAGCAGCGTTGTTCCCCTAATTAATGTAAAACAAATTTAAACAAATTATTAAATGGCTACAAAAATTAGATTACAGCGTCATGGCCGCAAGGGTTATGCGTTTTATCCAATTGTAATCGCCGATAGCAGGGCACCACGTGATGGTAAATTTATTGAAAGGATTGGTTCTTATAACCCAAATACTAATCCTGCTACAATAAGTTTAAATTTTGAAAGAGCATTGTATTGGGTTAACGTTGGTGCAATACCTACCGATACTGTGCGCAACATCTTGTCTCGTGAAGGCGTAATGATGATGAAGCACCTCCAAGGCGGTGTGAAGAAGGGCGCGTTTACCGAAGAGGAAGCACAACGCCGTTTCGAGGCTTGGAAAGCCGAAAAGGACGCAAAGCTGAACGCCTTGAAGTCGAAGTTGAACGAAGAAAGCCGCAACGCAGCCAAGGCTCGTCTTGAAGCAGAGACCGAAAAGAAGAACGCCAAGGCTGAATTGGTGGCTAAGAAGAAAGCCGAACTTGCAAAGGCTGCTGAAGAGGCTGCCAAGGCTGCCGAAGCCGAAGCACAACCTGCCGCTGAAGAAGCTGCCGAAGCTCCTGCCGCAGAGTAATCGACTTTTTTAGACAGGATACCCGATGGGGAGAATGAGCAATAACAATTGCTTTTCTCCCCATTGTTTTGTCATGAGCCGTACCTCCTTGACGAACTTTTTTGGGAGGGTATGAATAAGGGTGTATCAAAATTGCAGTAGTGGGAAGCTTTGCAGTATTTTGTGATTTTGATACTCCCCAATAACCTATTATAGACAAAAATATTTCACATATAATTCTTCTGTGAGAAGATATCATTTGTAAACCTTCGCGAACTCTTTATATGTAAAATATAAATCATAAGGTACTCCCCCTTGATAATATCCCCTCGCCATATACGAATACTCTCTCCAATCGGATGTATAAATAGTAATTTGATTTCCAGAATCATCTATTACATAATAGCCATTATTTCGACGTGTTCCACCCGTATATACATCTACTGATATAACGTCTATACCATTCTGCTCGCCATAAAGCGATAATGTCGCTTTAATTCTCCCCAATCGAGTAAGAGAGTTAACCGCATAGTTGCTACATGATGCAATATTGGTAGTTTTTTTAATTGGGTACGGATCGGTTGAATCAGCACTGGCATAAAAAACAATTCCAAATACGGCACAAATTGCCATTAATAAATTTCTCATAATATTTTGCCCATACCCTTGGGACTTGTTATTGCTTCTGGTGCGCAAAAGTACAAAATGATAATATGATTAAATTAAATAACTAAATATAAATGTATTACAAGCAGAGCTAAATAAATTTAGTGTGTGCCGTCGACCGACGTGTCGAGAATGCGGTTGGACAGCCAGTCGATTTGCCCGTTTCTCGAGCGTTTCACGATGGGCATGCACACATAGTCGGCATCGGAAGATATGCGTATGAAGCGTGTGCCTGATTCCTCGGGTACCGTTACCACTGAGTAGTCGACCTGCTGCGCCTGTATGCTTATGGTTGCAGCCATGCAAGCACCCGTCAATAACATAATTTTTAATTTACTATTCATGTATATTGTCTTTTAATCGTTAACAGGGGGGGGATTTATTCCGCATCTCAATCCGTCTCTTGGTAAGAGATGGATTACTTGCGGCAAATGTATGAATAAATATTGAAATACAAAAATTTAGATAAAAAATAT
>CALUMZ010000070.1 GCA_944321865.1 uncultured Muribaculaceae bacterium | reverse complement strand
GGAGCTGCCGAACTATGCTTAACCTCGCGGTGGAGCGACCGTCAGGGAGCGAAACCCGAGGACGGCGGCACCTCCCTTAAGCACGGCTTCGGAGATGCCGAACAAGAACAGCTCGGTTGTAGTTTAGTGCGGCATCTCCGAAGCCGCTTATGAAGTGGGCATTCCCTACCCGTAGGTTGCGCGTTCTATCAAACGCTCCACGCTACGATTAAGCCGAGTGTGGCAGCTCCGCTGCCCTTCTCTCTATTTTGATACACCCTCACGGTCACAATGCCATAGAAATATAATTTTGATACACTCTCCATAGATATTATCACATGCAAAAAAAGCGATGCACTGCGGTTGCTTGAGTGCAACATAAACGCAGTGCATCGCTTTTTTTCTGTGTCTCAATAAAAGCCCTCGCCCATAAATAGCACGGGTTGGAAGAAGCCTTTACTTAACAGCGTCGCTCAATTCGGCTCCGGGCTTGAATTTAACGACTTTCTTTGCCGGGATTTGTATTTTTTCTTTTGTCGCCGGGTTGATACCTGTGCGGGCAGCTTTTTCACTAACCATGAAAGTTCCGAATCCAACGAGAGCAACCTTGTCATCTTTAACAAGTGCGTCGGTGATGGCTTTTAACGTAGCATCGAGAGCAGCCTTGGCATCAACTTTGGTTAATTGGGCTTCTTCGGCAATAGCGTTAACTAATTCTGTCTTGTTCATAATGAAAATAAAATTTTAGATTTATGGTATGTTAATGTTTTTATGCTAAGAGGGTTGTTTGTGAGGCACAAATATAAGGCATTTGGGCATAAAATCAAAAAATGGGTATGAAAAAATGTTTTTTTCAAGTAAATAAATACAATAAGGCGGCCGATAGTTGCTATACAGCAGTTTTTTTGAGTAATTTTGCTCACGCAATCAGTTGCAGTTCCATGCTGCCGGCAGGGGCTGAGACGGTTGCCATGTCATAAAATAAAGCAATATACACACAAGGAAAAATGTCAAATTCTCGTGGTTTTCTCGGCTCAATCCCATCGGTCACACTCAACTTGCTTATAATAAACGTGCTGATGTGGGTGGCTACGCTTGCCTTGGGTGGCAAGGTTGATTTAGACAGATATTTGGGGCTTCACTATTGGGAGGCGAGTGATTTCAACGTGGCCCAATTTTTCACATACATGTTTATGCACGCCAATTTCACACACCTGTTTTTCAACATGTTCTCACTTGTCATGTTTGGTGTGATACTGGAGCGAGTGCTCGGCCCGAAACGTTACCTGTTCTATTATCTGTCGTGCGGCTTGGGTGCCGCATTGGTGCAGGAGATAGTGTGGTCGTTGACGTGGCAAGATATGCTTACGCTGGGTAACGATGGATTTATTGCACTCCGAGGGAAAGAGGCTGTGGATTACCTGCTTAAATATAATGTTGCAGAACTCGAACGCTTCTACAACATGTTGGTCACCATAGGCGCATCGGGGGCGGTGTTTGGGCTGTTGTTGGCGTTTGCCATGCTGTTCCCCAACATGCCGATGTACCTGTTCTTCATTCCCATACCCATCAAGTCCAAGTGGATGGTGCTGGGCTACGGGGTGCTTGAGCTGATGTTTGGTGTGACAGGTGCGCAAAGCACGGTTGCCCACTTTGCCCACCTCGGCGGCATGATATTCGGCTTCATTGTGTTGTGGTACTGGAAAAAGAAAGGAGTGACAGGTGGCGGATATTATTGACACCCTTCGCAGCCGCTTCAAGATGGCATCGCTGCTTGCACGCATCATTTATGTGAACGTGGGCGTGTTTGTGGTGTTGCGCATTATAGGCTTGGTGGGATTCCTGTTTGGCTTTAATGCCGATTCCATAATCAGTTACGTGGAGTTGCCGTCGTCGCCTGCAATGTTCATCGTGCAGCCGTGGAGCATAATCACCTACATGTTTGCCCACTACGATATTTTCCATATATTGTTCAACATGCTGTGCTTGTGGTGGATGGGGCAGTTGTTCCTGCAATTCTTCTCGCCGCGGCACCTCACGGGGCTGTATTTCGTGGGCGGCATAGGCGGCGGGTTGCTCTACATGCTTGCTTATAACCTGTTTCCGGCATTCTCGGCACACACGGGCATGTTGCTCGGGGCATCGGCGTCGATAATGGCTATAGTGGTGGCCGCGGCAGTGTATGCGCCCAATTACAAGGTGATGCTGCTGTTCTTCGGGAGTATATCGTTGAAATGGATAGCGATTGCAATAATTTTCATCGACCTCATAAGCATATCGGGAGGCAACGCAGGCGGACACATTTCTCATATAGGCGGTGCTGCCGTAGGGCTGCTGTTTGTGCTGCTGTTGCGCCGCGGCGTTGACATCACGCGGTGGATGAATGCCATAATAGATTTTTTGGTAAACAGCTATAACCGCATGTTTTCGCGAAGTGGCGGCGGGGGCGGCGCGCCACGCATTCGCATCAACCCGACCTACCGCAAGCGCGGCCGCAACCGCTCGCAAGCCGCCCCGGAACCGACACGGCGCAGCGGTACAGGAATGTCGGCCGAAGATGAACGGATAATGGATGAAATATTGAAGAAGATAAAAGTGTCGGGGTACAGTGCCTTGACCGACGAGGAAAAAGAACGTTTGTTCAGCGTAAGCCGCAAGAAGAACTGACACGGTGCCAAATAATTGCTCCGTGTAATGCATACGGCAGTGTCTCCGCATTTGATATAATTTGAATTGCTGCAGATGGGAGGAAAGTTTTTTAAGAGCATTTGGGGAATGGTGAAGGTGTGCGGCGCCGTATTGACGCTATTGCTCGCCATTGTCTACATTGCTGCTGCTTATGGCGGCATGGTCGACCCGGCCGAAGATACCAAGTACGCGATTTTGTGCCTTGGTTATCCGTTGTTACTCGTACTATTGGTGGCAGTAATGATTCTGTGGCTTGTGTTACGGCAATGGTTGATTGCATCAATTGCAGTGGTGGCGTTACTGGTTACGGTGGGACCGCTGACTACATATTTCCCACTTAATATTGGAAGTCCCGATTTGTCGCAACACGAAGAGCAAAACTCATTCAGGTTGCTCACATACAATGTGATGAACTTTGACGATTTCGACGGGACGGTGCATGAACGCAACCGCACGGTGCAATATATTCTTGACACCGATGCCGACGTGGTGTGCCTGCAAGAAGGGTCGCAGGAGATGCGCTTTACCGAGATAAAGGTGATACGCAGCATATTGCCCGAGTTGCTTGAGCGTTACCCTTATTACACGCGTGGCATCGACGACATGGTGCTATTGTCGAAGTATCCGTTTGAGAAATGTGACGACAGTGTAGTGCGAGGCCGTGAAAAAGTGGTGTCGTATAATGTGCACATAGGCGGGCAGACGGTGAAGATATTCAATTGTCACTTGCAGTCGATAGGGCTGACGATGAACGACAAGGAAATATACAAGCAGATTACCGAAATCAACGGGCTGAACCACTTGGAACCGATGGAAGCCGTGAGGGAGGTGCGCAGTAACTTGTTCTCAAAGTTGTCGTCCGCATTCAAGGCCCGGGCGGAGCAGGCTCGGGAGTTGCGCAGCCTCATTGACAAGTCGGAAGGAAATGTGATAGTATGCGGCGACTTTAACGACACGCCGGGGTCGTACAGCTATCGCACGGTGCGCGGCGACGACATGCGCGATGCCTACCTTGACTGTGCTTTCGGTCCTGCGATAACATATCATGATAATCGCTTTTATTTTAAAATCGACCATGTGCTGTATCGTGGCAATCTGAGGGCTGTGGATATAGAACGCGGCCGCATAGATGCGTCCGACCACTACCCGCTGTTGGCAACGTTTGTGCTATCCAATTGAAAGTCATAGAAGCGGCATCTCGCAAAACAATTCATGTGCATGATTGATCGTTTTGCGTTCGGTTTGCATTATCTTTGTATCCCAAATCGAATATTATTATACTATGACGAAAGCAAAACCTTTTATCAAATGGGTCGGAGGAAAAAGCCAACTTATAGGGCAGCTTGAAGCACTGCTTCCTCCGGACTTCGACAAAAAGGAAAATGTCACTTACATAGAACCATTTGTTGGCGGCGGAGCAATGTTGTTCCACATGCTCAAAACGCATAAAAATATAAGGCGTGCCGTCATAAATGATATTAATCCCGATTTGACAGCCTGTTATACGGTAGTTCGAGACTATCCGGAGAGACTTGTGCGTTCGCTTGCCTCTATTCAAGATGATTATGACAAAATAAAAGGAGAAGAAGCAAAAAAAGAATATTACTTGCACATCCGGGATCGATTCAATAGCAAAGCCATCGCCGGAGCGATAGAGAATGCAACGCTTTTCATTTTTCTCAACCGCACTTGTTTCAACGGGCTTTACCGAGTAAACAAGGCCGGAAAGTTCAATGTTCCTTATGGACGCTATGAGCGTCCTCTCATCTGTGATGCCGATACAATTTATGCCGATAGTGATATTTTACAAAATATCACTATACTAACAGGTGATTTTGAGCAGACTTTTGACTATGCGGAGGGTGATACATTTTTCTATTTCGACCCTCCTTATAGACCATTGAACAGTACATCTAATTTCAATAATTACGCAAAAGAAGCGTTTAATGATGTCGCACAAATACGCCTTAAATCTTTTTGTGACCGACTTCAACACGAAAAAATTCCGTTTATGCTTAGTAATTCTGATTGTTTGGGAAAAGATGGCACAGACCGTTTTTTCGATGATTTATATCGGAATTATGACATACAGAGGGTTTGGGCTGCGAGAAGTATAAACGCCGATGGCTCAAAACGGGGAAAACTTACGGAAATATTGGTGCGTAATTATGTGGATAAACAATATAGAAATAGTACTTTCAGACAAGTTGAAAAACAGTTAAGCATAACGATATGATAAAAGGAGGAACAGGAGGCTCTAACACATTGACCGGGCTTCGGTATGAAGCAAAAGTAGACTTAAAAGATTTCCTGAACGCACAAACAGGTTATTCGGTTGTAAATACAAAAGTCTATTTCAAGGGTGAACTTGTCGCAAGGTTGTTCAAGAAGCACGAATTGTATAAATTCTTGCGGGACAACAATATTGACTGGACAAAGCACATATCAAAGAAACTACTCCCTGACAATTGTATTTATGTAGTAATAAACAATACTGCATTTATATTGGAAGTAAAGCACCAAGAAGTTGCCGGCAGCGTAGACGAAAAGTTACAGACTTGTGATTTCAAAAAGAAACAGTATGTCAAACTTTTTTCCGAACTTAATTATCGGGTAGAATATTGCTACATTCTGGACAGTTGGTTTAAAAAGAATTGCTATAAAGATACCTTAGACTACATAATTAGCGTCGGGTGTAGATATTACTTTGACTATATACCTTTGCAGGAATTAGGATTACCTGTTCCAAATGAGGACACCGATGAAGGAATTGTACCATCATATCAATTATGATACAGGTTTACTATAAATCTAATAATCATGATTTTACCTTGCTTGAAGGGGATTGTGTCAAATTGCTTTCTCAATTCAATTTCAAGTTTGACATGATCTTTGCAGACCCACCTTATTTCCTTAGTAACAACGGTATCAGCGTCCAGAGCGGGAAAGTCGTAAGTGTGAATAAGGGAGATTGGGACAAAGGTGGATCCATAGAGGCTATTAATGAATTCAATCTGCAATGGATCGGACTGTGCAGGGAAAAATTGAAGGACAATGGATCGATATGGATAAGTGGCACATATCACAATATTTTTTCCGTGGCTAATGCCTTGCAACAATTGGGATTCAAAATTCTCAATGTAATCACATGGGCCAAAACCAATCCGCCACCAAACATTTCTTGTCGTTTTTTCACATATAGCACAGAGTTTATAATTTGGGCGCGAAAGTGTAAAAATAAGCCACACTATTACAACTATGAATTAATGAAACTTATTAATGGTGACAAGCAAATGACAGATGTATGGCATTTGCCTGCTATTGCCCGTTGGGAAAAATCTTGTGGGAAACATCCTACGCAAAAGCCATTAAACCTGTTGGTACGAATTATTCTCGCATCAACGAAGCCTAATACATGGATATTAGACCCTTTTGCAGGAAGTAGCACAACAGGCATTGCTGCTTCGCTTACGGGAAGACGCTTCCTTGGTATTGAACAGGATAGCGGTTTCTTGGCACTTGGGAAAGCTCGCAGGGAGGAAATTAATAATTTTACTTTGAGGGAAGTTTACCGAAAGAAAATTAAAGACTTGTCATTTTTACCGTATCAACAAGTTGTTTGTGAAGATTCTTTGATTGATTATGGATTGCCATTTTAACAAGGAACAGAAAACTTGTTGTCGAGGAACATGGCGGTTTTGTTTTTGCAAATTTATTGCTACTTTTGCCGGTATATAAAAAAACATAAGAGTATTCAATGAAAAAAATCACTGTTTTATCGTTAATTGTGATGCTGTTGGCGGCATTGCCGGCAGCCAATGCGAAGAAAATGGAAAAATCAAGCAAAAATCCGTTTTTGGAACCTTACACCAACAAGTATGAGATTCCGCCGTTCGACAAAATTACGTATGACGACTATCTGCCTGCAATCGAGGCCGGTATAGCCGAACAACGTCAGGAAATAAACGCCATTGTGCGGAACCGTGCCGTGCCCGATTTCGACAACACCATTCTTGCCCTTGATAATTCGGGGCAAATGCTCAACCGCGTGTGCTACGTGTTGTTTGCGCTCACCGAGTCGGACAATACTCCCGAATTTGAGGCGATAGCAGCCAAGGCATTGCCGATGATTTCGGCTGCGAGCGACGAAATCAGCATGAACGAGGCCCTGTTCCAACGTGTGAAGCAGGTTTACGACCGCCGCGAGGTATTCAACCTCGACGTGGCGCAAACTCGCCTGCTCGAACATTATTACAAGGACTTCGTGCGCGGCGGTGCGTTGCTTTCGGCTGCCGACAAGGATTCGCTCAAGAGTATCAATCAGGAAATATCCAATCTGTTCCTCGATTTCAGCTCAAATGTGCTGAAGGAAACGAATGCAATAAAGATTGTCATCGACAACGAAGCCGAATTGTCGGGATTGCCTGCCAATACTATTGCCCAAGCCGCCGAGCTTGCCGATAAGGAGGGAATGGAAGGTAAGTGGGTATTCACTGTGCATGGTGCAGTGCGCCTGCCGGTGCTCACATACGCCGACAATCGCGACTTGCGCCGCAAGATGTATGAGGCCTACACCCACCTTGCAATGAACGACAACGAGTATAACAATTTTGCAATCATAAACCGAATCATAAAGCTGCGCACCCGCAAGGCCAATCTGCTCGGCTTCGACACGTTTGCCGACTATCAAATCGATAACGTGATGGCAAAGACCGTAGAAAATGCCGAACAGTTGCTTTACCAGATTTGGAAGCCTGCCGTTGCGAAAGCTAAGGAAGAAGTAGCCGACATGCAGGCCTACGCCACCGCGCATGGCGACAGCATCACCATCGAGCCGTGGGACTATTACTACTATGCCGAAAAGGTTAAAAAAGAGCGGTTTGACTTCAGTGAAGATGAGGTGCGCCCCTACTTCAGCTTAGACAATGTTGTAAAAGGCGTGTTCCTGATGGCCAACAAGTTGTATGGCATCACTTTCACCGAGATGAAAAAGGTGCCCAAGTATAACCCCGGAGTGACAGTATATGACGTTAAGGATGCCGACGGGAAGCATCTTGCCGTGTTCATGACCGACTACATGCCTCGTGCGTCGAAGCGTCAGGGGGCTTGGATGAGCGAGTTCAAGGGTGAATATAACTACGGCGGCGTGAGCGAGCGTCCCATAATCTTTAACGTTGCCAGCCTGACGGCTCCCACCAAGGACACCCCGTCGCTGCTGACCATCGACGAGGTTAAGACGGTGTTCCACGAATTCGGACACGCGTTGCAAGGCATGTTGACCACGGCTTCGTTCCGCGGGCAGGCCGGTACCAACGTCGACCGCGACTTTGTGGAACTTGCCTCGCAAATCGACGAGCACTGGGCCGTGGCTCCCGAGTTTCTGAAGGAATATGCGTTCCACTACAAAACAGGCGAACCGATTCCCGACAACCTTATTGCCAAGATTGACGAGACGAGCAAGTTCAACCAAGGTTTCATGACCGTGGAACTCGTCGGTGCAGCACTGCTCGACCTTGAATGGCACAAGGTGAACTATTGCAAGGGCGACATCGACGTGATGAAGTTTGAGCAGTCGGTAGCCCGCCGCATAGGGCTGCCGCGCGAGATACAATTCCGCTACCGCAGCACCTATTTCAACCACATCTTCGGCAGCGACGGCTACGCTGCCGGTTACTACACCTACCTGTGGGCCGAAGTGCTTGAAGCCGACGCCTTCGAGATGTTCCGTCTGCACGGCCTGTTTGACCCGGCAACGGCAAAGTCTTACCGCACCAACATACTCGAACCGGGCGGCAGCGAAGACCCGATGATATTGTTTGAGCGTTTCCGCGGTCAGGCACCCACGGTCGATGCCCTGCTCGAAAACCGCGGCCTGAAGTAAAAGGGCTTTAGATACTTCACTAATATGCAATAATCCGCAAAACATGCAAGCAGGTTTTGCGGATTATTGTTTTTAAATATCATCATAATTGTGGTCATATTCAACTCCTGCATAGTCTCTTTGGCGCAGCCACTCAAAAAGATTTATGTCCTTGTCAAGCAAACCTGTCTTTTTCAGATTCAAGTTTAGTGCATCATACAGACACACAACGTGCTGTTCTTCTGTGATAAATTCTTGGCCGACGATGTACTCTTCATATTCGCATCTGACAATGTAGAGCCTGTCTTCATTGTTCAGTTCCGACAAGATTAAATCGTGCGACGACGTGAGTACATGTTCTTGCTTGTATCGAATCTTTTCAAAGAACTCTCTTTCGTTGTCCGATTGATAGTGATTTTTCATGTACTCGAAGAGTTCGGCGTCTTCTTTGACTAATTTGTCAGCTGTCATTTCCTGAAATTTTTAGTTATGTAATCGGTATAATAAATTACGGGGATGTCAAGTTTTGGGATGCTGTCACATTTCCCTCCATAAACGATAATCTTTGTAGGGCTTTTTGTTTCAACTAATTTTTGTAAAGCATATTGCCATAGATGCACCGGGCGAGGCGACCATAAGGAAGCCGAACCCGGTGTAGTCATAACACCTACACTGTCATCCCCGCAGGGGGCGAATGGCTACCTGAATGCATTTAAGCTATAAAATCCCTTCAGAAGACGTAATATGCAGGCCGGCAGCTTCGATTAGCGGACGGTCTTTCTTCATGGTCTCGGCTGCCATCCACTTTTTGCCTATGCGGACAGTGCGCACCCGGCTGAGACTTCTGACCATATCCATAGGGGCGAA
>CALUMZ010000069.1 GCA_944321865.1 uncultured Muribaculaceae bacterium | reverse complement strand
CTTGCAGATTTATCAAAGAAAATAAAAGATTATATCACTAATAATCAGCAATTAAAATGCTTCTTAAGGGCCGACTATGTAGAGGAGAGGATGTGCCGAGGAATTAGCGGATGTGGAGGTAGCGGTGCGTTTGTAGCGACAGACGCCAACGCGGGTCGTCGAGAATGGCTTGAATGGTGTCGGAGATATTTTGTTGCCGTTGTGTTTCATCGGCACAATAGCATGGTTGCAGGAAGTAGTGGTGAGCCTTGATGTCGAAGTAAGGTTCAAGCGGTTGCCCGGTATATACCACTTTAAGTTCATCGCATCGGTCGATTACGAGGGGGAAAGTGTTGCCTCCGGCGTATGCGCTTTTGGGTGAAAGTGTAATCCAGTCGATGTTGTCGGGCAGGGTGTTTGTTCCGTTGGTTTCTATGGCTACACGTTTCCCGGTGCAACGTTTTAGCAAATCCACAAAATCGCGGTCGATGAATAGCGATGGTTCTCCACCGGTGAGTATAATTAGGGGTGCAAGAGGGTATTGCATTATGGCTCTTACAATTTCAGCTTCGTTCATCACCGTGCCTGAGTAGTGGTCGGTATCACAAAAGTGGCATTGCAGGTTGCAACCTGAAAATCTGACAAAGACGGCCGGAGTGCCTGTGTGGAACCCTTCGCCTTGCAAGGAGTAGAAAATTTCGTTAATACGCTTCATGATGCAATTAACAATTGACAATTGATAATTGATAATTGACAATTGACGGTTATTTTTCAAACGCTCGGATAATCGTCAATTATCAATTGTCAATTGTCCATCGAATCATCGATGTAGGTGGCAATGTTGTTGGTAGATTCTTGCACATCGGCACGGTAGCATTGCGGTATGGAGTCGACAATCCAGCGTGCAATGTTTTCGGCAGTGGGATTGAATGGCAGCACCTCGTTAAGGTTGCGGTGGTCGAGGCGGCCAACAATTTCTTGCTTTATGTGCGAAAAATCGCACACCATGCCGTCGGCATTCAATGCCGGAGCTTTACAATACACCGTGATTATCCAGTTGTGGCCGTGCAAAGCCGTGCATTTGCTCGGGTAGCTGAGGTTCAAGCTGTGGCTTGCTGCCACTTCAAGGGTTTTCTTTATGTAATACATGATTATGGGTGTGGTTATGTGTCGTCAGGATTCGTATGCAGTGGGATCTTCGATGCCGGCATCGGCAAGGGCCTCTTTGCGTTCCACGCAAGTGCCGCATTTGCCACAATGCTTCTCTCCACCCTTATAGCAAGAGTAGGTGAGTGCATAGTCCACACCAAGTTCTTTTCCGCGGCGTGCAATGTCGGCCTTGGAGATATTGGTGTAAGGGGCGAAGATGGTTATGCCGTCGTAGGTGCCGTGCCGCATGGCTTGCGACATCGCGTCGATGAACGGTGCGCGGCAGTCGGGGTAAATGGCATGGTCGCCGCCATGGTTGGCAATCATGACGAATCGCAGCCCGTTGCTTTCGGCCAATCCGCAAGCTACCGCCAGCATAATGCCGTTGCGGAATGGCACGACGGTGGAACGCATGTTGTCGTCGGCATAGTGCCCTTCGGGTATGGCATCGGCACCGGCGAGGAGCGAACTTTTAAAATATTGTCCCATGAATTGCAATGGAATGACGATGTGTGGAATGTCCAACATTTCGCAATTGATGCGGGCGCACTTGATTTCGCGTGCGTTGTGGTTGGACCCATAGTCGAAAGTCACCGCCATTGCTATGCGGTCTTTGTACTCGTGCAAGAGGGTGGTGGAGTCCATGCCGCCCGAGAGTATCAGTATAGCGTCTTTCATTTCATGATGGTTTCAAGAGTTTCGGAACGAGGCGAGCAACCGGGCGCGCACCATCTCTTGGTGTTCGTCGTCGCCATAGTTGGCAAACGGGTAAATTGATATACCTCCACGCGGCATGAAAATGCCAATTACCTCTATGTAGCGCGGGTCCATGAGTTTGACAAGGTCTTTCATTATGATGTTTACGCAATCTTCGTGGAAATCGCCATGATTGCGGAAACTGAACAAGTATAACTTCAGGCTCTTGCTTTCCACCATTTTGTCCCGTGGAATGTAGTTTATGATAATATGTCCGAAATCGGGTTGCCCTGTTTTGGGGCATAGCGTGGTGAATTCGGGGCAGTTAAAAGTTACCAAATATTCGTTTTCGGGATGCTTGTTGGGGAAAGTTTCAAGCAGGGCAGGGTTGTAGTCGTACCCGTAAGCCGTGTTTTGGTTTCCAAGCAATGTAATCCCTTGAAGTTCATCGTTGTTGCGTGACATATACTATAAAGGATATTGTTTATGTGAAAATTAAATGCGGGCACGTGTTAATTGGCCGCTTCGTTCTCAAGTTGTTCAAGTTTGTCGGCATCTCCGAGGTGGTAATAAATGTTTTTTAGTGCGTCTCGAGCCGCAGTGCTTGTCGGCCTTGCCTTGTATGCCTTTTCAAGGTAAGGCTTGGCTTTGGCAAATTTTTGAAGAATATCTTCTTTTGACGCATTAGGGTCACTTTCGGCTTTCAGTGCAAGATTGTAGAAATAGCGTCCCATGTCGAAATTGCCATTTATGTGGTCGGGGTTGATTTCGAGGCATTTGCGGAAATATTCGTAAGAGTTTTCGATGTTTCCCGTGCTGCTCTCGACGAGTACCCCTTTAAGGTCGTAGTATTCGGCATTGTCGGGATACTCCTTTATGGCCATATCGATGATTTTTGTGGCATCGTCATATTTCTTGCTTGTAATGGCGTGGTTTATCAGGAAAGTGATATACTTGGGGTCGTCCTTGCCATAGTGGGAATATGCCTGTTTTACGAGGTCGACCAGTAACGAATCTTTTTCTTCGGTTTCGGCGCAACTGATGGCAAAGTCGAAAACATCCTTGGTGTCATATCCCAGTTCTATTGCCCGCAAGAATGAATCGAGGGCCTTGTTGTTATCGTTTGTCATCTTGGCGGCAACGCCTTTCATGTAGCAATATTTTCCTATGGATGCATTGTCGACCTGATATTTACCGCGTTTTGCTATATTGGTGAATGGCATAGATGTGTATATGTCCCAAGCTTTGTATGCGTTTTCGTAATTTTTCAGGTTTACGTAGAAAACGCTGCCTGCGAGTCGGAAGTCGTCGTGGTGTTTTGTGAGAATATCAACTATTTTTTTTGAGAATTTCGTTTTGATTTTTGGCTTTCCATTTTTGTCGGTTTTTGGCTCTCCGTGCTTGTTGCGTTCTACCACCGAGTCGACTTTTAGCGCATATATCATTTTATCGTATCCGGTGATTAGGGACGAATACATCAATGTTTCATCGACACTTTGCCCGATTGATTTAAGTTTCAGGCACTTGTCATATAGCCTGAAGTTTATTTCTCCGGCAGTGAACCACGCTTCGGCATCATCTTTTGTTTCTTCATTGGTCAAAGCCGGTTCAATTTTTTTTATGGCGTCTTTGTAATTGTCGACGGTGAGCGACATGTTGTTGATGTCCTGTTTTACCTGTTCCACAAGTCGCTTTTGTGCTTCAATTTGGCATGATGCGCCAATAAGTATCCCTAAAATTATTATGGCTGTTGCTGTGTTCTTAATCATCTTTTTTACCTTGTCTGTGTCTATTGATTTGCAAAAATAGCAATTTTTTGCGACTGACGCATCGAAACATTCTTGATAAGGGCTAAAATAGGCAGGAAACGGGTGAATGTCTAAGAAATCGGAAAAGTGTGTGGCCGCATAGTTAACGTGTCGGGTGCAACTGTTTTGTGGTTGTTAATGATGGTTTCTTGTATTGCGTGCGCTTTAATAATTTGAAAGTCCATCTCTTGGTAAGAGACGGATTGCGTGGTAAATTATTTATTGATAATGGCTTACTGTTTTATTGACAAAACAGTAAGTACCTTATATGCGATTTTTGCGGCATGATAAATTTGTGTATGCTTCTTTGTTTCAATAATTTTTAATACCTTTGCAAGCAGTCAATCCGTCTCTTACCAAGAGAGAGTATAATGGCGTATAATATTATGACTGACAGTGTATTATTGTTTGATTGGTGCTGTTTTTGACGAGGTGCGAAGTGATGATTGACCGGAAAGGACGCTTGCAGGTTGGCATAATAATTGCTATTCTTGTTCTCAAAAAGGAGTTATAATGTTTGGATTGTTTTCCCAAAGTATCAAAGAAATATTGACTTGCAGCAGGTTGGAGGCCGACAGGTTGCGCAGTAGCGAAATAATGCCTGAACACTTAATGTTGGGTATTATCCGCAACGAGCGCAATAATGCGTATGAACTGTTGAAACATGTCAATGCCGACATTTGCGGATTGCAAGCTTTCATGGAAACAAATTTGATAGGGGAACAAGAAGAAAAAGATGTGAAATATACATCGCGTCATGTGGTCAACAAGGCCACCGAGATGCTGTTGCGGCAAGCGGTGGTGGAAGCCAAAATGCACAATTCGCAAGTCGATGCCGAACACTTGCTGCTCGCATTCTTGCACGATCCACATGAGGGATTTGTTTTCAGAATATTAAGTTATATGAACATAGATTACGACGAAATAGAAGCATACATGAATTCCCGTCTGTCGAGTCCGACTGCGGGGGCAGGTTTTACCGAAAGCGACGAAGATGACGATGCCGTGTTTGAAGGTGGTTCACAAGGTGGCGGCAGCCGCGAAACTTCGGGAGACAAAAGCGGTGGGGTGAAAAGCCGCACTGCATCGCGCGGAAAGAACGAAACGCCGATGCTCGACAAGTTTGGCAAAGACATGACGCGTGATGCCGAAGAAGACAAGCTCGACCCTGTTGTTGGTCGAGACACTGAAATTGAACGCCTTGCACAGATTCTAAGTCGCCGGAAGAAAAACAATCCGGTGCTTATAGGTGAGCCGGGTGTTGGAAAATCGGCAATTGTCGAGGGGCTTGCCAAGCGCATTGTTGAACGAAAAGTTGCCCGAGTGTTGCTCGATAAGCGGGTGGTGGCTCTTGACATGGCTGCCGTGGTGGCAGGAACAAAATATAGAGGCCAGTTTGAAGAGCGGATAAAGGCAATAATCGATGAGATAAAGAAAAGCCCTGATGTCATATTGTTTATCGACGAGATTCATACGATAGTAGGCGCCGGCAGCGCCGCCGGCACTATGGATGCCGCCAATCTGCTGAAGCCGGCTCTTGCTCGAGGAGAGATACAGTGCATCGGTGCCACCACGCTCGATGAGTATCGCAAGAGCATAGAAAAAGATGGCGCGCTTGAACGCCGATTCCAGAAAGTGATGGTAGAACCTACTACTGTCGAGGAAACGATACAAATATTGAACAATATAAAGGGGAAGTATGAAGAGCACCATGGGGTTACTTATACCCCCGAGGCGATAAAAGCCTGCGTGACATTGACAGAACGATATGTGTCGGACAGGAATTTCCCCGATAAGGCAATCGATGCGCTTGACGAGGCAGGCTCGAAGGTGAGAATAACCAATGTGGTTGCGCCTAAAGAAATCGACGAACTTGAGAAACAAATACAGGAAGCGCAGCACAACAAAGTCAAGGCGGCCCAAGCCCAAAATTTTGAAAGTGCAGCCAATTATAGGGATCTTCAAGAAAAACTCACGGAAAAGTTGAGTGAAGAGAAACTAAAATGGGAAGAAACGCTTGCCCGGCATCGCGAGGTGGTCGATGAAGACAAGGTTGCCGAGGTGGTGGCAATGATGACGGGTGTGCCGGTGCAACGCATTGCTCAGGCTGAGGGCATGAGGTTGTTGACTATGGGTGACGAACTGAAAAAAACAATCATCGGGCAGGAGAAGGCTGTCGAGAAAATTGTAAAAGCTATCAGGCGCAACCGCGTAGGATTGAAGGATCCCAACAGGCCGATAGGCACGTTTATGTTTCTCGGTCCCACAGGTGTGGGTAAAACGCATTTGGCCAAAAAATTGTCGGAATTCTTATTTAATTCAACCGACGCCCTTGTCAGGATAGACATGAGTGAATATATGGAGAAATTCTCGACATCGAGGCTTGTGGGAGCGCCTCCGGGATATGTCGGATATGAGGAAGGTGGACAGTTGACCGAGAAAGTCCGTCGCCACCCATATTCGGTAGTGTTGCTCGATGAAATAGAGAAAGCACACCCCGATGTGTTCAACATGTTGCTGCAAGTGATGGACGAAGGCCGGCTTACCGACAGCCTCGGACGCAGGGTCGACTTTAAAAATACCATCATCATCATGACTTCAAATATCGGGTCACGGGAGGTTAAGGACATGAATGGCGGGGTCGGTTTCAATACGGCTGCCAGAAGTAAGGAGTATAACGAGGGCATAGTGCGGAAAGAGTTGAATCGCCGCTTTTCTCCCGAGTTCCTGAACCGTATAGACGATATCGTAATGTTTGAACAGCTTGGGCGTGACGAAATTCGTGAAATTATCGAGATAGAGTTGTCTTCGTTCTACAGGCGGGTAGAAGCGCTTGGGTTTGAATTGAAGCTATCGCAAGAGGCAAAAGATTTTCTTGCCGATAAGGGATATGACCCGGCGTATGGTGCACGTCCTTTGAAGCGGGCTATTCAAACGTATCTTGAAGATGTGCTTGCCGAAAAGCTGCTCTCCACGGCATCTAAATCGGGGCATGACTTGCTCGTAGTCGACAAAAACAGTGTCGGCGACGGTCTTGAGGTTCACGTGGAGGAAAAGGTGGCTGTTGCCGATGGATTGCGAGACCTGCAAGCAAATGTGCAATAAAGAGCCAAACAAGCTCACAAAAAATATGCAAAAATGTCATACCGTTGTGGTGTGGCATTTTTTTTGCTTATATGGTGAATGCGTGAAGCTGAAAAATAATAATTTTAAACATATCATAGAATTATGCAAAAAGGAGCAATAGGGGTAACTACCGAAAACATTTTCCCCGTAATTAAAAAATTCTTGTATAGCGACCATGAGATATTTCTTCGCGAACTTGTTTCAAATGCAGTGGATGCAACCCAAAAGTTGAAGACTCTTGCTGCGCACGGAGAATTTAATGGTTCGCTCGACGGACTGAAAGTTAACGTTTCGCTTGATAAGGAAAAGGGCACTCTGACTGTGTCAGATAATGGTATAGGCATGACTGCCGAGGATATAGACAAATATATCAATCAGATAGCATTCTCGGGTGCCGAAGAGTTCCTTAACAAATATAAAGACAATGCCAATGCCATAATCGGCCACTTTGGACTGGGCTTTTACTCGGCATTCATGGTGGCAAAAAGGGTGGAAATACGCTCCTTGTCCTACAAGGAGGGCGCAAAGGCTGTGAGCTGGGTTTGTGACGGCTCGCCCGAGTATGAGATGAACGAAATCGACAAGACCGAGCGTGGAACCGACATCATTCTTTACATCGAAGATGAGGAAGACAAGGAATTTCTTGAAAAGTCGCGTATCGAGTCGATGCTGCGCAAGTATTGCAAATTCTTGCCCGTGCCGGTAGTATTCGGTAAAGAGCAGGAGTGGAAAGACGGCAAATATGTCGATACCGACCGTGACAACGTGATTAACAACATTGAGCCGCTGTGGACAAGGAAACCGACCGACTTGAAGGATGAGGATTACCTGAAGTTCTACCACGACATTCTGCCGGGACAGGATGACCCGTTGTTTTGGATACACTTGAATGTGGATTATCCATTCACGCTCACGGGTATACTGTATTTCCCGAAGATACGCAACAACATAGAAATCAATAAGAACCGCATACAGTTGTATTGCAACCAAGTGTACGTGACCGACTCGGTCGAAGGCGTTGTGCCTGAGTTCCTGATGCTGTTGCAGGGAGTAATCGACTCGCCCGACATTCCGCTTAACGTGTCGCGTTCATACTTGCAGAGCGACTCGAATGTGAAGAAAATTGCATCTTACATAACCAAGAAAGTTGCAGCGCGTCTTGAAGAAATCGCCAAGAACGACCCGAAGAACTTCGAGGAAAAGTGGAACGACATAAAGCTCTTTATCGAGTATGGTATGCTCACCGACGAGAAGTTCTGCGAATCGGCCATGAAGTTTGCCCTTGTGGAAGACACCGAAGGCAAGTTCTTCAAGCTCGAAGATTACCGCAAGCTCATCGAGGCTGCGCAGACCGACAAGGATGGCAATGTGGTATACTTGTATGCCACCGACAAAGAGCAACAATATTCTTACATAAAGTCGGCTACCGACAGGGGGTACAGCGTGTTGCTCATGAACGGGCAGCTCGACGTGCATTTCATCGGAATGCTTGAACAGAAGGTTGAGAAGAGTAGGTTTGTGCGTGTAGACTCCGACGTTATCGACAACATCATACCTTCGGCCGATAAAAAGGAGGCCGAGTTGACGCCGGTTCAGCGCAACATACTGACCACGATGTTCAAATCGCAAATTCCGGCAATCGACAAGAGCGAGTTCTTCATTTCGTTTGAGGCCGTTAGTCCCGATGCACAGCCGGTGGTTATCACGCAAAGCGAGTATATGCGCCGAATGAAGGATATGGCTGCATTGCAGCCGGGCATGAGCTTCTACGGGGAACTGCCCGACAGCTACAACCTGACGCTCAACACCAATCATCCTGTGGTGAAAAGCATACTCGAAGCCGCTCAGTCGGCAGTCGGCAGCAAGGTTGAGGAATTGGAAAACGCCTTGAACGAAACCAATGCGGCAATAAAATCGATTAACGATGCCAAAAAGGATGCCAAGGAACTCGATGAGGCTCAAAAGCAGCAACTTGCCGACAACGAGGCTAAAGCTGCCGACTTGCGCAAGCAGGAGACCGACTTGCTTACGGAATATGCCGGCGGTCAAGACCGCGTAAAGCAACTTGTTGACATTGCATTGCTTGGCAACGGTATGCTCAAAGGCGAGGCTCTGAGCAAGTTCTTGCAACGCTCCATCAGCCTGCTGTAAACCCTTCTCCTGACACATTGAATTTTAACTGACAAGGCAGCCAAAATCGTCCCGTGGGCGGCATTTTGGCTGCCTTGCTGTTTTTTTTGCGATGGAATACGTGAAAATATGATGCTGCATGTGTAATGTATTGAATGCCAATTAGATTGCAGTAGAGATGCGATTAATTGCGTCTCTACACTTATGATGTTGGATTCCTTTCGTACACCGCGTCTCGGCATGCTTTCGCCCTAAGAGCATCAGATTTTGTGCGTAGATTTTGTGTGTCGTTGGTTTGTTTTTGCCGGGTGGTTATTATGCAAATATATTGATAAATTGGATGTGTTTCTACTTTAATGTTAAATAATGTTTATTAAAAAATCCGGTTTTGTGGGTGTGTGGGTGGCTCTTTTATGTTTTTGGGCATAAAGTGGGTGGAAAAGTTAAGGATGTATGGTGTTGGGAGACAGTATGTTGGTTAAGAGGTGTAAAATTTTTCTGAAAAAAGTTGTGGAAAAATTTGGTGGAAAGGGAAATTTGGTAGTACCTTTGCAACCGCAAACGGGGAACGGCGGTTCCCGGGGCTGAAAAACCGGCAGCGGTTATTTGGC
>CALUMZ010000068.1 GCA_944321865.1 uncultured Muribaculaceae bacterium | reverse complement strand
CATGCAAGCCTGTTTTCCCAATATTGCGCTCGGTTTGCACTACCTTTGCATAAGGTAGGCTGCACCTCGGCAATATGTAAAAACATGCAAGCCTGTTTTCCCAATATTGCGCTCGGTTTGCACTACCTTTGCATAAGGTAGGCTGCACCTCGGCAATATGTAAAAACATGCAAGCCTGTTTTCCCAATATTGCGCTCGGTTTGCACTACCTTTGTGAACGATAATGCATCATTGCCCCACTTGGAGCGGGGCAAGTGCCACGCACAGGGCACAGCAACATGCACGCGCGTTGCCCGATGCCGCCCAAGTATACTTATTAATAGAATCTTAATGGATAAAAACATCTTGAAAATAATCGTGCCTGCCACCGTTGCCGCTGCAATGGCATTGGTGGGTTGTGACAACCCCGAATATCCCGACCCGGCAGGGGAACAGGGTACATTGTCGCTGTCGGGATTCTCGATTACTGCCGTCGATGAAACTTCGGGTACGCCGGAGACAATCGACGTGTCGGATTTCGTGGTAAACGTCAGGGATGCCGCAACGGGCGATATTGCCGCTTCGTGGACATACGTCGACATGCCCGACGAAGTGTCGCTGTATGACGGTAATTATATTGTCGAGGCTTATAATGCCGAGGTGCAGCCTGCTGCTTGGGAGGCTCCTTATTATTATGCAAGCGCGCAAGTGAGGATTTATGGTTATGAAGTGACGGCGGTGTCGCCGCTGCAGTGCAGCCTGTCGAATGTGGCGGTGAGCGTGTCATATTCCGATGCGTTCAAGGCTGCGATGGGCAGCGACGTGCGTGTGACGGTGGAAATGATTCAGGGCGTGTCGCTCGAATTCTTGCCCGGCGAGACGCGCAAGGCCTATTTCATGCCTGCGGCTTCGACGGGCAACACCATACAGGCTACGTTGACCGGCACTGTCGGTGGGGTGGAGACGAGGAACGTACAAGTGTTGACAAATGTCGAGGCCGGTCAATACTGCAACATAGCGTTTTCATTAGATGACGAATGAGAGAATCAAGCAGAAAAAGCAGTCAAAAAAAATAATTCAACAATCATAAAATGGCTAAGAAAACCATTCTGGCGCTGGTGATTGCCTTGTGTGCCGTCTTCGGGGCGGGAGCTCAGGAACGCTTCAGCCGTCACATCGACAGCCAGACGTTTGTGCCCAAGGGGCAATGGATAACCGGCGTGAGCGTCAGTTATTCCCAGTCGGACAACGACAATTATCAATTTTTCATAGTCGAGGGAATTAACGGTGACACATATTCGTTTAATGTGACACCAATGGTGTGCTACATGTTCAAGGACGACCTTGGAGCCGGTGGCAAACTCGGATATGAACGCAGTCGCGTGAGGCTCGACGATGCCAACCTGATAGTCGATTCCGAGACCAATTACAAGAACGAAAACCTGTATTGCATCAACCAGCAGTATTCGGCCATGGGAATATTCCGTAACTACATGGGGATAGGCGACTCCAAGCGATTCGGCTTCTTTAACGAAGTGCGCCTTGAATTTGGAGTAGGGGAGTCGAAAATCACCAATGGTGTCGGAAATGACTTTACCGGTACTTTCGAGCGCACTTACAACGTGGGCGTGGGCGTGATGCCGGGGTTAGTGATGTTCCTCACCAATTATTCGGCAATAGAGTTGAGTGTGGGCGTGCTTGGATTTAACTACTCGCACACCAAGCAGACCAACGACCAAATCTATGTAGCCAATCGTGACAGCAAAAGCGCCAATTTCAGAATTAACCTGTTCTCCATCTCATTTGGAGTGTCGTTTTATTTGTAATCGCTATGAAGAATACTTGGAGAAAGACTATATCAGCTATGGTTGCACTGTTGATGGCAACCGTGTCGGCAACGGCTGCCGACTCAAATGTCGCAACAGCGGCGACGGCACAAGATGACAACGTTACGCCCGTTGTGGTGAAAAACCGCGTGGAAGTGATTGGTGCCGACAGCATCGACAACAAGATAATATCACAATTGACTCCCAATGCCGATGTGCTTAACGAGAAAGTCATCGTGGGTAATGATACTGTCAACCTGATAATTCCCGAGCGGAACTTCGGGCGTTACGACCGCGGGTTGTTTAATTACCTGTTTATCCCCAAAGGGCAATGGTCGTTTGGCCTTGATGTGTCATACGGGGAATTCAATAGCGAGGATATAGAAGTGTTGTCGTTCATCGGCGACTTCGACTTCGGCGGCAGCATGTTTTCTATCGACCCGTATATAAGTTACTTCTTTGCACACAACCAGTCGATAGGCATGCGGCTCGGATACACCCGCAATAAGGCCGACTTGGGCAACCTCACGGTCGATATTGAGGACCTTGACTTGTCGCTCAAGGATATAGATTATCACACCGAGGAATATTCGGCATCGGTATTTTACCGCCATTACATAGGGCTTGACCGCTCGCGGCGTTGGGCGGTGTTCAACGAGGTAGCACTTGAGTTTGCCAGCGGTAACGGTTACTTTGAGCGTCCCTACAATGGCATTCCGCGCGTCACCGAGACCGTGACTACCGAGGTGCGCATGGACTTCTCGCCGGGCATTTGCTACTTTGTCCACGATTATGTGAGTTTTAATTTGTCGTTTGGGGTATTTGGCGTGCATTGGAAGAAATGGGACCAAGTGACCGACCATGTGGAGCAGGGCACGCGCACGTCGAGCGGTGCCGACTTTAAGTTTAATTTGTTTAATCTGCGTATGGGCATAGCCGTGCATATTTGATTAAGTGTATTATATGAAAAGTACTAAGATATTATATTCCTTGTCTGCGGCATTGCTTTCGGCAACGGGGCTTGTGTCGTGCTTGAACAACGATATACCCAATCCGCGCATAGTGGCCGGGTTCACGGCAATGACTGCCGAGGGGGAAATTGCCGCTGCGGCAATCGACAACGTCAGCCGCATTGTTACATTGTCGGTGGGCGAGTCTGTTGACCTTGCCGAGGTGAAAATAACCGATTATGAATTAACCGAAGGGGCATCGTTGTCGGCCGACATTACCGACGGGTTGGACTTGACCAAAGACTATCGCGTCACCGTGTCGCTTTATCAAAATTATGAATGGGTAATACGGGCAAACCAGACTATAGAACGGCGTTTTTCCGTCCCCGGACAGGTGGGTAGTTCTGTTATCGACCCGGCCGGGAAACGTGTGATAATTTATATGCTTGAAGGTACCGACATGTCGTCGGTTGCGACAGGTGATGTCAAGCTCGGTCCTGCCGATATTACTACTATGGAACCCGACTTGAACAATACTACGTGTGATTTTACGGAACCCGTTTCGGTGAAGGTTACTTACAACGGCCTGACCGAAGAATGGACAGTATATGCCTTTGACCGTCCGCCGGTGCTGATAGACCGTGTAGATGTGTGGACCAATGTAATGTGGGTTTACGGTTCGGTGCAAGACGGTAGTGACTTTGGCATCGAATACAGGCTTAATGGAGATGAAGCATGGACTCAGCTTGAGCCGGAGGCTGTGACAGTGGCCGGAGGTGAGTTCACGGCTTGCATTTCGCACGTGGAAGCCAATGCGGCATACGAAGTGCGGGCTCACAGCAATAATTATTATACCGAGTCGGCACCGGCTGTGACCGAGGAGGTGGTGGAATTGCCCGACATGGGATTTGACCACTGGTGGTTTCAAGATGGCAAGATATGGAATCCATGGGCCGAGGGAGGTGAATCGTTCTGGGATACCGGTAATGACGGAGCCACTACTTTGGGCCTTGGTGAGAGCAACTCGGTTCCCGTTGAAGACACATGGAACGGTGAAGCCGGCTACTCGGCAAAGCTCACTACCGAGTGGCGATTGATTAAAGTAGCCGGAGGCAACATATTTGCCGGTTCATACGTGCGGACTGCGGGCATGGATGGCGTGTTGAGCTTCGGACGTGAGTTTACCGGTCGTCCCACGCGCCTGCGCGGGCACTGGAAGTATACATCCACGACCATCAGCGACTCGTTTGAAGACAGTTTTGACTATCTTATAGGTCGTCCCGACACGGCTATTATATATACGGCCCTGATTAACAAGCCCGAGCCGATAGAAATACGCACCAACAAAAACGAACGCCAACTGTTTGACCGCAATGCCGATTACGTGGTTGCCTACGGACAGGTGCAGACGGGCGAAAGCATCGACGGGTGGACCGAATTTGAGATAGAATATGAATACCGCCGCACCGATGTCAAACCCACCTACATTGTCATAGTGTGTACGTCGAGCAAGTATGCCGACTATTATGTGGGTGGACGTGGCAGTACCTTGTGGGTCGATGATTTCTCGCTCGACTGGGACAAGTGACGTTGGCTGAAAGCATTGAACATCAATGTATATTCGATTGAGGGTGTATCAAAATGCGATTTTGCCATGAGTAGAGACGTGGCGTGCCGCGTCTCGATGTTCACAATAATATATAAAACATTCAATATCAATAGTTTATCCAGCCAGACTGTAGAGACGCAAAATTTTGCGTCTCTACTGCCACATTGAAATGATAATTTTGATACACCCTTTACAGCATGATTGCCGATATAATTAGTGTTGATATTCAGTGTCTTACGCAATGCTGTGTTGTAGAGACGCGATTCATCGCGTCTAATAGTCTGCTATGAAAATAAGTTGATTTCAATGGGGAGCGGTTTCTTATTATCAGATTGCGGAGGGCGTGTCAAAACAGCGAATACAGCAAATCTTGCTTACGATTTATAGCCGTAGAGGGAAATAGATTTGTGCAGGTTACGTTCGCCATCGCTTACTCCACCGGTGTTAAGCCGAGTGCGACCCCTCTAAGGCTGTTCTTGTGTTTTGATGCGCCACCTTACTGCCACAATGCCGCAGAAAGGGGACATGTAGTATGCAAAAAGAACCCTGAAAGTAGTTGTGTGGCACTTTCAGGGTTCTCTATATACGTGAAATTAATCAATCACTTGGAGAAGGGTGGAGGAGTGAGCGTTTTATTGTCGTTTTCACTTTGTGGCTCCGGCGTTTGCGGGGTGTCGGCTCCGGCTGTTGTTGAAGTGTTGCCGTTTTCTGTGTTTGCATTGTTACTTTCCTCTGCTGATTTCCGTGCTTCGGCTTCTTCCTCCTTTTTGCGTTTTTCTTCTATCTCTTCGTTGATTTTCAAGATTTCGTCGGTACGTGAAACCCAAGGGCGTTTGCCAAATATGTGTTCCACGTCGTCGGTATAGATAACTTCGCGCGACAGTAGCATCTCGGTTAGTTGTCCATGCCCGTCGGCATGGGTGCTCAGCAGTTGCTTTGCACGCTCATACTGCTCGGATATGATTCTCGACACTTCATCGTCTATCACCTTGGCCCGTTCTTCGCTATAAGGCTTGGTAAACCCGTAGGATTGGCCCGTAGAGTCATAATAGCAAACGTTAGGTAGTTTCTTGCTCATTCCGAAGTATGCCACCATTGCGTATGCTTGTTTTGTGACACGTTCAAGGTCGTTGGCAGCCCCCGAAGATATGTGTCCGAGGAACAATTCTTCGGCAGCGCGTCCGCCGAGAGTTGCGCACATCTCGTCGAGCATGGCTTCGTAGGTGCTTATCTGTCGTTCTTCGGGCAGATACCAAGCCGCGCCCAACGCCTTGCCACGAGGCACGATGGTTACCTTGACGAGCGGATTGGCATATTGCAGGTGCCAACTGATTGTGGCATGCCCGGCTTCGTGTATTGCAATGGAACGGCGTTCTTCTTCGGTGGTGATAACCGATTTCTTTTCAAGCCCGCCCACGATGCGGTCAACGGCATCCATGAAGTCTTTTTTCTGGACGCAATTGTTCTTGCGCCGTGCGGCAATGAGTGCTGCCTCGTTGCACACATTGGCAATGTCGGCACCCGAGAATCCCGGCGTTTGCCGTGCGAGCAAGTCAAGGTCGACGCTGTCGTCTTTCTTGATGTTCTTCAGGTGAACTTTGAATATCTCTTTGCGGCCGTTTAGGTCGGGAAGGTCTACATAAATTTGGCGGTCGAATCGGCCTGCGCGAAGCAGGGCCTTGTCGAGAATATCGGCACGGTTTGTGGCGGCGAGAATGATTACACCGCTGTTTGTGCCGAACCCGTCCATTTCGGTCAATAGCTGGTTGAGGGTGTTTTCGCGTTCATCGTTGGCCCCCATGTTCGGGTTTTTGCCTCGGGCGCGTCCCACGGCATCGATTTCGTCGATGAAGACGATGCACGGGGCTTTCTCCTTGGCTTGGCGGAACAAGTCGCGAACCCGTGATGCTCCCACACCGACAAACATCTCCACGAAGTCGGAACCCGACATTGAGAAGAATGGCACATTGGCTTCGCCGGCGACAGCCTTGGCAAGCAGTGTCTTACCTGTTCCCGGAGGGCCAACGAGCAGTGCCCCCTTGGGTATCTTTCCTCCCAATTCGGTATACTTTTGCGGAGTTTTCAGGAAGTCGACGATTTCGGCCACTTCGGTCTTGGCTTCTTGCAATCCTGCCACGTCGTTGAAAGTGACACGGGTGCTGTTGTCCTTGTCGAACAACTTTGCCCTTGACTTGCCTACGCTGAATACACCTCCGGCACCGCCGCCTGCGCCACCCGACATGCGCCTCATGAAGAAGTACCACAGGGCAATAAGCAGCAGTATGGGCCACAGGCTCCACAAGAACCCTCCGAAGTCGCTCCCTTTTTCATACTTCACATTGCCGTTGAAGATGCCTTCTTTGCCCCATTCGTCGATTTTGTCTTGTATCTTGTCGGCCGATGCAGCCTCGGCCACTATGCGGGCTTGCGAGCTGGTCGACTTTTGGTAATCGGGAAAAATCTTTTGGGCAACCGAGTCGGTAAGGACTCCTTCGGCAACGCCCTTGTTTGATATTACGATTATGTCGCTCACGCCGCCTTCGGTAACATACCGCTCAAATTCGGTCCATGAGACTTGTTTGGTGTAACTGTCGTTGTTTACCATGTACAGCCCCACAAGCACTGCAAAAATTATGGCATACAGCCAAAATATATTGAATTTCGGCAGTTTCATTTTGGGGGCTTCGTTTGATGGTTGGGTGCTCATAAGTTTAGTCCGGAATTAATCGTTAATCTAAATCGGGAACTTCGGTAATCGTGGCATCGTTCCACAACTCTTCGAGGTTGTACAGTTCCCTGTATTCGGGTAAGAATATATGGACATAAATCGTGCCATAATCTATGACAATCCATTGTGAGTTCTGGTAGCCGTCGTAGTTGAATGGTTTCATGCCTGTTTCTTCTTGCACATATTCTCTGATGCTGTCGGCAATCGACGACACGTGCATGGTTGAAGTGCCTTGGCATATTATGAAATTCCGCGTGGCGGCATTTTCTATGTTGCTTAAATCAACCAATGTGATTTTTTTGCCTTTTCGTTCCTGTATACCTTCGATAATATAGTCCTGTAATTGATTTTTTTCGGTCATATAATTGTGTTATAGTGCAAATTATCTTGCAAAGTTAGTGCATCACAGTTGTAAAACAATAACAGCCGGTTTAAAATTTTCGATATTTTAAATATTGGCCGTGTTATTTTTGAGTTTCTTTTCGGTCTGCATTCCGGTTGCACTAAAAATATAGAAATATTTGCCTCTTGGCGTGAGTGGCAGATTTTAACCCAAATCAGATGACCGATTTGGGGTTAATGTGTGGTTACGGTTTGGCGGCGTGGCGATTTTTTATAATTTTGTATCTCGCAAATAGAATTTTAGTTTAGGAAATGGAGATTCGATATATATTGTTTCCTGCTGTCATGGCATGTTTGTCGGGCATGGTGGCATGTAGCGGCGTGCAGGAAAGGCAATTTGATGAAGTAAGGCAGCGCGCCGGTGCTGCCGCAGCCGAGGTGGTGGCTGCCGACAGTTGTGATAACATGATGCAGCTTCAAGACTGCATACTTGCAGCCAAGGCCGTGCAAAGCGAGTATTTGCTGCTTGGCGACACTGCCGCGGCCGACACGTTCGATGTGGTGTTTCGCCATTGTGTGGAGCGTAGCAATGGCAGCCTTGCAAGTGAATTGTTTAATGCGACTACGGCGCATAAGCGTTAGTATAACGTTTTTTCCCGCCCTTGGAGAGGTATATAGACACAATATGATTGAAATATACAAATATAGAAAAATTTGACATATTACGACGATGTTGAAATTTAACGAATATGTAGACAAGGCAAGCCGCGCAGTGGCGGCTATCCAATACCCGAAACAGCCTGTGGGACTATATGAGCCTATTTCGTATACCATGTCGCTCGGCGGCAAGCGGCTTCGCCCGGTGCTGACGTTGATGGCGTGTGATGCTTTTTGGGGCAGTTGCGAGCGTGCCATAGATGCCGCAGTGGGCATAGAGCTGTACCATAATTTCACATTATTGCACGATGATGTAATGGACAAGGCCGATGTGCGGCGCGGCAAGCCTACGGTACATGTGAAGTGGGACGAGAACACGGCCATATTGTCGGGCGATGCCATGCTTACTATGGCAGGCCAATACATTGCACGCACACCTGCCGACGTGTTGCCGCGTGTGCTGGAGATATTCAACCGCACTGCCATGGAGGTGTATGAAGGCCAGCAATATGACGTGGATTTCGAGAGGAGAAACGATGTGACCGAGGCTGAATATATCGACATGATACGCTTGAAGACAAGTGTGCTGTTGGGTTGCGCCTGCAAGGTGGGGGCAATAATAGGCGGTGCCGACGATGCTGCGGCCGACACTATTTACAAGTATGGTTGCGACCTTGGGCTGGCATTCCAGCTGCAAGACGACTTGCTTGATGTGTATGGCGACCCCGAAACATTCGGGAAGGAGATAGGTGGTGACATTGCCAATAACAAGAAAACTTACATGCTTATCAATGCCATCAATTCGGCTACCGGCGAAGACGCCCGGGAATTGGAGAAATGGCTTGCCGACACTAATCCGGAACATCGTGGTGAAAAGATTGCGGCTGTGAGAGGTATATATGACAGGCTCGGAATCGCGCGCAAAGCCGAAGAAGCAATAGCGCGGTACACGTGGCAGTCGCTCGAATGGCTTGATGCCGCGAAGTTGGACGAAGATGCCTGTGTGGCATTCCGCAATTTTGCCACAATGCTCCTGAGCCGGAAGAAATGATCGACACGCACACGCACATATACTTGCCCGAGTTTGACGGCGACCGCGTCGAAACGGTTGCCCGAGCTGTCGATGCAGGTGTGAGCCACTTGGTGTTGCCCAATGTGGATGTAACGACGATAAAACCCATGTATGCCTTGTATGATGCTTATCCATGTTACACTTCAATGGCAATGGGATTGCATCCCACTGAGGTTGGTAGCGATTATCGCCAAGCACTCGATGCCATTGCCGACCGGCTCGATGATTACCCGTTTGTGGCAATTGGGGAGATAGGCATAGACATGTATTGGGATAAAACCTACCGGGAGCAGCAGCAAGATGCCTTTGCCGCGCAATTGCAATGGGCTCTTGACCGTGACTTGCCGGTGATTATCCATTGCCGCGACGGGCTTGACGAGGTGTTGGAAGTTTTCGACCGTTTCGACAGGCTGCCGCGTGGGGTGTTCCACAGTTTCGGTGGCACTGTCGACGATGTAAAACGCATTCGTCGCTACGGCGATTTCTACTTTGGTATAAACGGTGTGGTTACTTTCAAGCGGTCGCAAGTGCCGGCCGTGTTGCCCGAGATTGGGCTGCGCCGCATATTGCTCGAAACCGATTCTCCATATCTTGCGCCTGTGCCGTTCCGCGGACGACGCAATGAGAGCTGCCGCATTCCCGTGATTGCGGCGTGCATAGCGCAACACCTTGGGGTCGATGTCGAAGAAGTGTCGGCAGTGACTGATGCCGGAGCCGCCGACCTGTTTGGCCTGACTTGACGGCACACGAGGTAGAAGCAAAAGGAAACAGAGGGTGTATCAAAATTATCATTTCAATGTGGCAGTAGAGACGCAAAATTTT
>CALUMZ010000067.1 GCA_944321865.1 uncultured Muribaculaceae bacterium | reverse complement strand
CCATGACTGAAGGGCAGCAGGAGATGGCGCGTATGCTCGAGGCCGAGATAAAATCAATGGGAGGGAAAGGAGTTGAATGTTATCGCTCTGATGATGCGTATGTGTACGTTTCCATCCCATCGAATTTGGGTGACGTGCAGGTTGAGACACTCGGTGTGTCGTGTCATCTTGATTTTACCCCCGAGGCCCCGGGTGGCGACATAAAGCCGAATGTGATAAGGAATTACCGTGGCGGAGACATTCGCTTGAACGATAGCCTGTGGATAAAAACGGACTCTCCCGAAGGCGCCGATTTGAAAGAATGCATAGGCAAAACTATAATCCACACCGATGGGACAACCTTGCTTGGCGGCGACGACAAGAACGGGTGTGCCATATCCATGTCGCTGATAGAAACTATAATACGAAGTGGCAAAGAATTCAAGCACGGGCCGTTGCAATTTGTTTTCTGCCCCAATGAAGACATAGGGCTTGCGGCAGAAAGAATCGACACCACAAGGTTCAATCCCGACATACTTATAGACATTGACGGTGAAGGTGCCCATGATGTGCTTGTGGCCAATTTTACAGCATCGGCACAGTCGGTGGTGTTTCATGGGCATGATGTGCACCCCGGCGATGCCAAGCAATTGAAGTATGGCGACGCACTTGCTGCCGCAGCATTCTTTATGTCACAAATTCCCATAGAGTCGCGACCCGAAAATTCGGAAGGACGGCAAGGGTATATCCATCCGTGGAATTTGGAGAAGGTGGGACACGAAGATTACAAGGTAGATGTGAGAATACGTTATTTTGCCAAGGAAGAGGGAGAATTGCTGATGCGCTCGCTTGCATACGCGCGGAAAATGACAGCTGCGGCTTTCCCGAATGTGGGCGTTGAGCTTGCAGGAGAATCGGTACAGTATGAAAATGTCGCTTACAGCATGTGGCCCGAGAGCGAACAGATAGTGCAAAAGGCGATGGACGACTGCGGTGTTGAGGGTAATTTTGTGTCGGTGCGCGGTGGTACAACGGCCTCGATGTTTGCGGCCAAGGGATTAAAAGGCGGAATATGCCTGTTTTCGGGACAGCACGCCATACATTCGGTGTTTGAATACTCGGTGCTCGAAGAAATGTATGCGGCTTTTCGTGTGATGCTCAATGTGATAGGCAGTGTGGCGCAGCAATAGCCTAAAGTGAAAATAAATAACGCCTGCATCTCACAGCGTGAGTGCAGGCGTTTCTCTTGCGTGGAGCGGTAAACGAGGCTCGAACTCGCGACCTGAAGCTTGGGAAGCTTCCACTCTACCAACTGAGCTATTACCGCATTTCGCTGCTTTTCGGTGTCGAAAAGCGATGCAAAGATAATGAGATTTTCTTGCCTTGCAAAATTTTTGCGGCTGTAAATGTCGGCACGGACAGAAAATTAACGCCTGTTAATGCTCTTGGCCGCCGGTGCGCAGATTGATTTGGTAACTTTACAATATATTGCTATTTTCGCACGGTCTTTTTAACCGTTTTTTTTTGATGGAGATTGATGAACGATATATGAAACGCGCATTGCAACTTGCGCGTGGCGGCATGGGAGCAGTTTCGCCAAACCCAATGGTGGGTGCCGTGGTTGTACATGATGGCAAGATAATAGGCGAGGGCTTTCATCGTCGGTGGGGTGGCCCTCATGCCGAAGTGAATGCCATAGATTCGGTGGCCGATAAACGACTGCTTGCCGACAGTACTATGTATGTCACACTCGAACCGTGTGCACACTATGGCAAGACTCCGCCTTGTGCCGAGTTGCTTGTGAAGATGCAAGTGCCGAGGGTGGTTGTCGGCACAGTCGACCCATTTGCCCGCGTGTGTGGCCGTGGGGTGCAAATGTTGCGCGATGCCGGGGTGGAGGTAGTTACTGAAGTGCTTGCCGACGAATGCCGTGAGCTAAACAGGCGTTTCTTCACGGCTCATACGCATCACCGTCCATACGTGATGCTCAAATGGGCTCAAAGTGCCGACATGTATATGGGGGCAAACGACCGCCGGGTGCTGTTTTCCAATGAGCTGTCGATGATGTGGATGCATCGTGAGCGTTCGCGGTGCGATGCCGTGCTTGTGGGTGCCGGGACTGTAAAGGTTGACAATCCTGCGTTGACGGTGCGTCGGTGGCATGCCGAGAGGCAGCCGCTGAGGGTGGTGCTCGACGGGCGACTGTCGATACCTGCCGACTGCAATTTGCTTTCCGACGGCCTGCCGACGATAGTTTATAATAATGAAAAAAGTTGCTCGAAGGATTCGGTGGAATATGTGAAAATCGACTTGTCGACTCCGGCTGCATGGCTTGCCGATCTTTACAGCCGCAATATAACGAGTGTCATGATAGAAGGCGGGGCTTGCGTGCTCAATGAAATGATAGAAGCGCAATTGTGGGACGAGGCAAGAATTGAGACTGCGACAAGCATCGTTCTTGGCAAGGGTGTCAAGGCTCCGCTTATTCGTGGCGGGGTGGTCGCAAAAAAAGAAGAAAAGCATGGAGACAACGTGGTCGTCACGGTTTTCAACAGTGGCAGTCAGGAAAAGCCGTGCTTGGGTTAAAAAGACGAAATAAGTGGTATAATAAAGGCTATTATCCATACAGTTGTAACAAATATGCGAGCGTGTGTTATTTTTGCAAGGCTGACAAAACAATTGTGAACAAGCGTAAAAAACATTATGCAAGGCAGTATTTACCAAATTTGTTGCTAAATTTGCAAATTCAAAAACGAATACAATCATTTGGAATGAATAAAAGAATATTATTATACACTTTCGTGTTTGTGCTGCTTTCCTTGTCGGCTGTGTCATGTAACGATGACGATGAAGAGGAGGAAGGTACTACATCGGTGGCAACATATTCGTCGTCGAGCACGGCAATAACCGGATTTAACCTTGTCGAGAATAATAACATACTTGCCAACCTTGATTCGGTGTTCTTTACAATCGACCTTAATGAAGCCCGCATATATAATGCCGATTCATTGCCCAAGGGAACCGACATATCGAGAATGTTGATTAATGTGTCTTATCCAAGCTGCCATTCGGTTACAGTTTCAATCAATAATGCCGAGCGAATGCGTGATACGACTTTTGCATATTCCAATGCCGATACGGTCGATTTCACGGGAGATGTGAAAATAAAAGTAACCGCACTTGACCAAGTGACCACTCGTACATACGATGTGAAAGTGAATGTGCATACTCTCGAATCCGACTCGTTGCAGTGGGACGAAGTGGCTTACAGCCAGCTCCCTTCGCAGTACGGCAAAGTGGCCGACCAAAAAACGGTAAAGTTTAACGACGATGCTTATTGCCTGATGGCCGACAATGGCTATTACATACTTGCTATTGCCGATGCCCCCACCGGGACATGGACCAAGCAAGAAGTGACATTGCCGTTTACCCCGTCCGTTAGAACATTCACGGCGTGTGACGATGCCATGTATATCTTGTCGGCCGATAATGGAGAACTTTACACTTCGACCGATGCCGTGAATTGGACTTCATGCGGTGTGGCATGGTGTGGCGTGACAGGTGCTTACGGCGACCGCCTGCTTGGGTTGATTAACGATAACGGCACGTATTATCACGACGAGTATCCGCGACGTGCAGGGTATTCCATTGTTCAGGCCGATGCCGCATTCCCGGTAGCCGGAACTTCCAATCTTGTCTTGTACGAGAACAAGTGGGGGACGAGCGACATTGCCGTGTGCATAGGCGGATTGACGGCCAACGGCGAATATGTGGGCCGTGCGTGGGGATATGATGGAAATACGTGGAGCATATTGAGCAATAATGAAATAGCAGGGCGTGAAGGAATGTCGCTGTTGCTGTATACCACAGTGGCCACTGCCGATGACAGTTGGAACACGACGGCTTACCCTACGTTTATCGCATGGGGAGGACGTACTGCAACGGGAGAATTGGACAACACGATGTATGTTTCGCGCGACATGGGTGTACATTGGTCGGTGGCCGACCAGCTGATGCAGTTGCCCGAGTATATACCGGCTGTATATCGTGCCGATGCTTTGGTGTTTGTCTCAACGATGACTGATAATGCCGCCAAGGCAGGTGCCATGCCCGGCACGTTGTCGTGGCGCAGCATGCCGTCGCCCGAGATGCCTGTGTGGTTTAATGCGACCGCTGCGTTTGCAATGGTCGGTACTCGCAGTGCCACCGCAGGCAATGGCATAACTCACGTGACAGAATGGGATATTCCGTATATATATATGTTTGGAGGACAGGATGAGGCCGGCAACACTCACAACACGGTGTGGCGTGGGGTGCTCAACCGCCTGACGTATAAACCGGTTTATTGATTCCGGGCGATATATGCGGTTATAAGATATACTTTTACTTGCCAGATTGCGTTATTTATTTAAACTATCATCAAATGACTGTTTTGAGACGAATAATTGCAATAATGGCGATAATGGCGGTTGCTACTGTGGCATTGACGGCACAGGAGACTTACCGTTACGAGGTTGGCGGAGGCGTCGGTATGACCGGTTACCTTGGTGATGCCAATCGCAGCAGCTTGCTGAAACAGCCGGGTTGGACCGTGGGGGGAATATTTCGTTATGTTATCGACAGGAGATGGTCGCTTAAGGCCAACTTGCTTGTCGCAAACATAAATGGCAAGTCCGACGGAACGGTGTATCCCGGAGGAGCTGTATATGATTTCAGCTCGACATTATATGATGCAGGCGCACAGATTGAATTTAATTTCTTTAATTTCGGCATAGGCTCGAAATATATGAATTTAAAGCGAATCACGCCTTACTTGACGGTGGGCTTGGGGGCCACGCTTGGCACTCCCGACAGTGGAGGCAGCGCGTTTGCCGTAGTCCTGCCAATGGGCGTGGGGGTGAAATACAAGTTGAAGGAACGGTTGAACATTGGTATGGAATTTACCATGCGCAAGAGTTTCGGAGACCGTCTCGACGGCTTGAGCGACTTGAACGGCATACGCCATTCGTTTGCCAAGAATACCGATTGGTATTCGGTGCTGATGGTGAGCATTACATACGAATTTGGCAAACGTTGTAAAGTATGCCATTATGTGGATTGAGAAAATTACAAGACGAGCATAATACTAAATTGAAGAGATGTCGATAGTTGACAATATAGACAAAAACCGTTTGCCGCGCCATGTGGCAATCATAATGGACGGTAACGGGCGGTGGGCCAAGCAACGCGGGCTTGATCGCTCGCAGGGGCATATCGAAGGGGTTAACACGGTGCGTAAAGTAACCGAAATTGCCTCGGAAATAGGCATAAGCTATCTGACACTCTATACGTTTTCCACTGAAAACTGGAACAGGCCGAAGGAGGAAGTTGACGCCTTGATGAACCTTATAGTGGTGGCAATAGAGCGAGAAACCCCCGACTTGATAAAAAACAATGTGCGGCTGACAATGATAGGCGACATGGAACGCATGCCGCAATTTGCCCGCGAACGCCTTGCCCGGTGCATGGACGACACCTCGCACTGCACGGGCTTGACGTTGTGCCTTGCATTGAGCTACTCGGCACGGTGGGAGATTGTCGAAGCCTGCCGGAAAATAGCGAAGCGCGTGTGTGACGGAGAATTGTCGCCCGATGGCATAGATGATGCACTGTTGTCCGACTCACTTTCCACAAAGGGCATTCCCGACCCCGATTTGCTGATACGCACGGCAGGAGACTTGCGCATAAGTAATTTCTTGTTGTGGCAAATAGCATACGCCGAATTATATTTCACCGATACGTTTTGGCCCGATTTTTCAAAAGAGGAGTTCTGCCGGGCTGTAATCGATTACCAACATCGCGAACGACGATTCGGCAAGACCAGTGAACAAGTGGCTAAATAAAATTGCACCAAAAAACGGAAACTAATATACAGATTTAAGATACAAAATAACGACGATATGCGTTTTAAGTTACTTCTTCTGATTGTTGCAATCTCAGCTTGCCTGCCAACGATGAAGGTTGCCGGGCAGGTCAACGATACAATTTACAGCCCCAATGTGATATATTCGTCGATGCCGCGTTCATACGAAATTGCCGGTATAAAAGTTACGGGGGTCGATAACTATGAAGATTATATAATTATAGGGTATTCCGGACTGACTGTGGGACAGAAGGTGGAAATACCGGGCGATGAAATCACGTCGGCTGCAAAACGCTTTTGGCGGCAAGGCTTGTTTTCAAAGGTCCAAATAAAAGTCGACAAGATATATGGCGATAAAGTGTGGCTCGAAATAGCTCTGCGCCAGCAACCGCGTATTGCCGAAATCAATTATAACGGAGTTAAAAAAGGCGAGCGTGAAGATTTGCAATTAAGGCTCGGATTGATGAAGGGTAACCAGTTCACGCCCAATATCGCAGCACGAGCCGAGCAAATCATCGACCAATATTTCGACTCGAAAGGGTTCAAAAACGCCGATGTCGATGTGATACAACGTCCGCTCCCCGATAATGAAAACGAGGTGATAGTGGATATAAACGTCGACAAGCACGAAAAGATTAAAGTGCATAAGATTTATATCGAGGGGAACGAAGTCTTAAGCGACCGCAAGCTCAAGCGGGTGATGAAGAAAACCAACGAGAAGGGTATGCTTATCAAGCTTTTCAGCCAGAAGAAATTCGTGACGTCGGATTACGAAGACGACAAGAAACGCATCATTGAAAAGTATAACGAACTTGGTTACCGCGATGCAAAGATTATTGCCGACAGCGTTGTCAACTATGACGAGAAGAAGGTTGACGTGTACCTGCATATCGACGAAGGGCAAAAGTACTACATTTCGAGCATCAACTGGGTGGGCAACACGATATTCCCGTCAGATTACTTAGACTTGGTGCTCGGCATGAAAGCCGGTGACGTGTATAACCAAAAGATGATTAACAAGCGCACCTCGGAGGACGAAGATGCGGTGGCCAACCTGTATATGGACCGTGGTTACCTCTTCTTCCAACTCGTTCCCATAGAGAAAAATATACATGGCGATTCAATCGACCTCGAAATGAGTATCATGGAGGGTCCGCAAGCCCGTATTAACAAGGTGGTTATTAACGGTAACGACCGTTTGTATGAAAAGGTGGTGCGTCGTGAACTGTATGTGCGCCCCGGTGAACTGTTCTCAAAGAGCGACCTGATGCGCTCGGCGCAGATGATTGCGCAAACGGGCCACTTCAACCCCGAGACAATGGACATTCGTCCCGAGCCAAATGAGCAAAACGGTACGGTCGACATTGTGTTTGACCTTGAATCAAAGGCCAATGACCAAATAGAATTTTCGGCAGGTTGGGGACAAACCGGTATAATCGGCCGTTTGAGCCTGAAGTTTACCAATTTCTCCATACAAAATCTATTCAAACCGTCATCATACAAGGGCATCATACCGCAAGGCGAAGGGCAGACGTTTACCATCTCGGCACAGACCAACGCCCGTTACTACCAAGCATATAGCTTGTCGTTCTTAGACCCATGGTTTGGCGGCAAGCGACCCAATTCATTCTCATTGTCGGCATATTATTCACGACAGACGGGTGTGAACAGCGACTATTACAACTCCACTTGGGCAAACAGTTACAGCAACTATCTGTATGGTGGTGGCATATATGACGATTATTACAGGTATCAGTATGAAGACTCGTATGACCCCAATAAATTCTTGCAGATGGCGGGTATCACAGTCGGATTTGGTAAACGCTTGAACTGGCCCGACGACTATTTCACACTCACGGCCGAACTGAGCTACCAGTGGTACTACTTGAAGAACTGGGATTACTTGTATTATATGAATAACGGTACGTCAAACGCCATTGTGCTTGGGTTGACACTTGCGCGTAACAGTATTGACAATCCATTGTATACACGCCGAGGCAGCCAGTTCTCGCTGTCGCTTCAAGCCACTCCGCCTGCCTCGCTCTTTGGCAAGAAAGACTGGGATGCACTGTCGCAAACCAATACCGATGCAGCACGTCAGGAACTGTATGAATGGATTGAATACTGGAAGTTGAAGTTCCGCTCACGCACTTACACGCCGCTCACCGATCCCGACGGCAAGTGGACGCTGGTGCTGATGACTCGTGCCGACATTGGGTTGTTGGGTAGCTATAACCGCAATTTGAAGTCTCCGTTTGAAACATTCTATGTCGGCGGTGACGGTATGTCGGGAAGTTACACCTACGCCACCGAGACCATTGCCTTGCGTGGTTATGACAATGGTGCTCTCACGCCTTACGGAAGTGAAGGATATGCCTACACTCGCTTTGCCGTGGAATTGCACTTCCCATTCATGTTGCAATCGAGCACAACCATTTATGGGTTGATATTTGCCGAGGGTGGTAATGCGTGGACCGATATAAAGAAGTTCTCACCGTTTGACTTGAAACGCTCGGCCGGTGCCGGTGTGCGCATCTACTTGCCTATGGTGGGAATGATGGGTATAGACTGGGCCTACGGTTTCGATAATGTGTATGGCGAGAAAGGCGGCAGCCACTTCCACTTTGTACTCGGACAAGAATTCTAAAACGTCATATCATTGACTGATGCAAAGCGTGGGATATGTTGCGTGAATGCCATTTCCCACGCTTTGTTATTGATGTAAAAACGTGAAAATTGTGGAATTATCATTAAAATATAAACCATAGACTAAACTATTGCGTTAAATTTGCGTCAAATGTCTGTAATTTGCCTGCCTTGCAGGCCATATAAATGTAATTAAAACCAATTACCCGATTATGAAAAAGATTTTACTGGCCATTATTGCCGTTGTCGCATGTAGTGCCGGTGCATGGGCACAGAAATTTGCACTTGTCGACATGGAGTATATTCTGAAAAATATCCCGGCCTACGAAATGGCAAACGAACAACTCAATCAGGTGTCGCTACGTTGGCAGAAAGAGGTGGACGACCTTGCAAAGGAAGCCGAAAACATGTATAAGAATTATCAAAGCGACATGGTCTTCCTTACCGACGAACAGAAGAAAACCAAGGAAGAAGAAATTGTGGCGAAAGAGAAAGAAGTTACTGAATTGCGCTATAAATATTTCGGACCCGAAGGGGAATTGTTCCAGAAGCGTCAGTCGCTCATAAAGCCCATACAAGATGATGTATATGCAGCCGTCAAGAAAGTGAGCGAAGAACGAGGATACCAAGTTATTTTCGACCGGGCATCATCGCAAAGCATAGTGTTTGCCTCGCCTCGCATCGATATAAGCAACGAGGTGCTTTCAAAACTCGGTTACACTAAATAACAGATTGCTATTGTGTAAACCAAAACAGTTTGTTATTTTTGCAACATAAATGCGGGTGTGTAAAATCACGCGTAAATACAAGGAAAATTAAAAATTAAATAAAACGATGATAAAGAAATTATTATTGGCCGCTTTGGTGGCTCTCCCCATGTGCATTTCTGCACAGACTTTGAAATTCGGAACAGTAAACTCGCAAGAAATCTTTAACCTCATGCCCGAAAAGGCGACTGCCGAAACCACACTCCAATCGGTGGCCGAGAAGTACCAGACCGAACTTCAGAACCTTCAACAGGAATTTGACAAGAAGTACAAGGAATTCCAAGAACTGGATCCTACCACTCCGCAATCAATAAAGGATCGTCGCATGCAGGAGTTGCAGGAGAACCAACAAAAGATACAAAACTTCCAGCAAATGGCTTCGCAAGACATGCAAAAGCAACAAGAAACCTTGCTTGCCCCCATCACCGATAAGTTGCAGAAGGCCATTCAAGCCGTTGGTGCCGAAGGTAGCTACACTTTCATTTACGACTTGTCGATTCCGTGCGTGGTTTACACAGGTGCCGGTGCCGAAGATGTAACTCCCCAAGTAAAAGCCAAGTTGGGCATAAAATAAGAGAAAAAACATAGCATAAATTAAAACGAGGTTGCAACGAGACACATGTTTCGCTGCAACCTTTGTTTTTGTTGTGAGGTGTGGCATCTTTAATGTTGTGGTAAAGCACGGCAGGAATGCCACACCTCCTATGTATGGCATCGGTATGGTTTGATGTTGTGGGGGGGGAGGGTGTATCAAAATGCGAACGGGCGGCAAAGCCGTCCAACTATGCGTAACCGCTGTGTGAGGCGAAGCCGAACCT
>CALUMZ010000066.1 GCA_944321865.1 uncultured Muribaculaceae bacterium | reverse complement strand
AATCGTTTTTCATGCCGCAAAATAAAGAACTTCCTTTTAATCTATCAAATTTACCCCCACTGAAAATCTACTGTGCCGTTATATGGAGTGTGTCAAAATTGATAAATTAAGCAACGATACTTACGAATTATAAGTTGCACTTGCATCCTCATAACTTGTTAGCAGATTTGCAAATGATGTGCAATGGCAGCAAGTAAGGGGACATAGTAGCGTAGTTTCTTTTGTGCAACACAGAAACAGCCTCTCCGAGGCAACAAACCGGCACGAGAATAGTTGTAAATCGTAAATAAGATTTGCCTAACTTGCCTATTTTGATACACCCTCTACGGCTACGATGCCGTACAGAAAGGGTACACACAAATAAAAAGCGGACGACTGTCATCACGACACCCGCCCGCCCAGAATCAACTTCAATTAGAGTGCTTCTTTTGCTATATCTGGCTATTGTATGTCAAAGTCTGCTATTCGTCTCTCACTGTCGATAGTATATGGCTGCTTACATATTCGTTGAATGCATTTTTATATGTATCGGAAATCGGTATATATTGCTTGCCAAACACTATGCGGTTGCGCTCTATGAGCCGCACCTTCGACATCTGCACGATGTATGACCGGTGGACGCGCAAGAAACGCGATGCCGGCAGCCCTGCCTCAAATGCCTTAAGGCTCATCAGCGACATGATGCAATTGTCCGACCCTTCGAGATACACCTTCACGTAATCTTTAAGCCCCTCGATATACAATATCTTGTCGACCGGAATCTGCACCATTTTGTACTCGCTTTTCACAATTATGAATTCCGGCTCGTCGCCGCGAGTTGCCGAACGTCCCTCAAGCACGAACCATCGCATTGCCTTGTTGGCCGCTTCGGCAAACTCGGTATAGCTCACCGGCTTCAACAGGTAGTCGAGAGCGTTCACGCGGAAAGCCTCAACGGCATACTTGTCAAATGCCGTTACAAAAATCACCCTGCAATGCGGCGGAACCACCTTGGCAAATTCCGTCCCGTTCAGCTCCGACATTTGTATGTCGAGGAAAACGAGGTCAACATCGTCTTCTATTATAGTCTTTATCGCTGACGATGCCGACGGGAATGCCGCCACCAATTGCAGGAACGGAGTGCGTTCCACATACCCCTTTATAAGTTCCAAAGCCAGCGGCTCGTCGTCAATTACGCAACACCTTATTCGCCTCATCGTTCTTTACTACTTTGGTATAGAGTTATTCTTTTTCGGACAACCTTATTTCGAGTGTTGCCGTGTATATGCCGTCTTCAACACTGCGCGCCAACGAGTAACGCCCGTCGTAGAGTATCGACAATTGCCGCCGGAGGTTGGCCAAGCCTATACCGCTGCCACTCCTGTCGCCTTTACCCTTGGGGAAGCAACTGTTGGCAACCCGGCATGACACTGTGTTACGGTCCACGCCTATGCTTATATCTATCATCGACTTGCCGGTGGCCGACACGCCATGCTTGAAGGCATTTTCCACAAGCGGGATAAACATGAGCGGAGCAATCTGCAATCCCGCTCCCCGGCTTTCGTCGATGTCAACTTTCAGCGAAACCGCGCTGCTAAGGCGCAAGCGCATCAGTTCTATGTAATTCTTCACAAAAAGCAGTTCCTTGTCAAGCGGCACCTTGTCGCTGCTGCTTTCATACAGCACGTACCGCAACATCTGGCTCAGCTCATGCACGGCATATTGCGCCCTCTCCGTGCTGATGCCAATAAGGGCATATATGTTGTTGAGCGTGTTGAACAGGAAATGAGGGTTCAATTGATTCTTCAAGTTCTTCAATTCAATCTCTTTCCGCTCGGCAACCACCTTTTGCTTGTACCGCTCCCACTTGAGCCACCTCTCGCTAAACTTCAGTGCAATGCTCATGCACAGCGACAACACCATCATCACAAAGTCGCGCGACACAAGCCCCTGCAATCCCCGCAAAATCCATTGCTCTCGCGAAAGCTCGGGGTGAGGAGGCATTTCCCCCTTGCCGGGCATATCTCCCCCGGGAGGGAAACACAAGTAGTGCGTCTCAAAGATAATGAATAAAAAGCAAACCACAAAGAGCAGATTTATTATAAAATACAACCAAACCCGTCCTTTTCGGAACAAAAATTTATCAATCAGCAAAAAATAATTGACGTAGAACACCAAAATATAGCCAAGCGTGTGAACATACACAAACTTTGGCATTGTACGTCCCCACGACATCAGCACCTCGGGCAGCACGAACACAATCACAAGCACTATGAGGTGCGTCGCAAACCGCAGCAACTTAACGCGTTGCAGGTAGAGCGACTTGACGGCGTTTGCATTGCCGCCGCCATCAGCCACCATGTTGTTGCCTGTTATGCCGCCAACGTCATTCATATCTCAATGCTTCTATCGGGTCGAGGTTGGATGCCTTCTTTGCCGGGTACCAGCCGAAGAACACGCCTGTGAAAGTACACACAAGGAACGACAGTATCACCGAGTAAGCCTGAATCGCAATCGGCCAGTTGAGTATGCCTTTCACCACAAGGGCCGCCGTGCACCCTATTATGATGCCGATGATGCCGCCGGTGATGCTGATTATCACCGATTCGATAAGGAACTGCGACAATATGTCGATGCCGCGCGCCCCGATGCTCATGCGCAAGCCAATCTCGCGCGTGCGCTCGGTGACCGACACATACATTATGTTCATGATGCCGATGCCACCCACAAGCAGCGAAATGCCGGCGATGCACGCAAGCAGCGTGGTCATCATGTCGCTCGTGGAGCTGAGCATGTTGCTCAATTCCTGCTGCGAATGTATCCTGAAGTCGTCATCGTCGTCGGCCTTCAACTTGTGGTTGGAGCGCAACACGGTAGTTATTTCGTCAATTGCCTCGTCGGTATAGGCCTCCGACGTTGCCGAACACATTATGCCCTGTATGTAATCGATGGCAAGCACGCGCTTCATCACCGTCGTGTAGGGGACAAGCACTATGTCGTCTTGGTCCTGCCCCATGCTGTTGTACCCTTTCGCCTTCAGCACCCCTATCACCTTCAACGGCAACTTGTCAAACCGTATAACCTTGCCTATGGGGTTGTCGCCGCCGGGAAACAACTCGTCGACTATGGTCTGCCCTATTATGCACACCTTGGCCGCCGATTTCACGTCACGGTCGGTAAATGCGTTTCCGTCCTCGACGGTCAGGCGGCGAATGTCCAAGTAGTCGCTCGTCACGCCGTTAATCGACGACGGGTAATTATTGTTCCCGTTGACATATTGCCCCGAGCTGCTCACGTTGGGCGACACTCCCACCACATGCTCGCAACCCGAGCGTATGGCCTCATAGTCGGCCACCTTGAGCGTCTGCATGTCTTCGGCACTTTGCCGCACGCCGCCGCGCATGTCGGCACCGGGCATTATCATTATCATGTTAGAGCCCATCTCCGATATTTGGGCGCGTATGCTCTCTTTCGAGCCTTGCCCGATGGCAAGCATGGTAATCACCGATGCCACACCTATTATGATGCCGAGCATCGTCAAGAAGCAACGCATCTTGTTGTTGCTTAGTGCCTTGAAAGCTATCTTAAATAAATTGGTCAGATTCATGTTATATATTAAAATGAATGTCCGCATTCGCCCAATTGTAACATTGGCATTTTACCGACACTCAATTATATTAATCATCCTCGGGCGGCAGGGAGTCAAAGACCTCCTGCGCCGATCGTATGTTGGTATTCGCCTCGTCGCTCACTATCTTTCCATCGCGCAGCACTATGTTGCGGCTGCTAAACTGCGACAACTCGGGATTGTGCGTCACAAATATTATGGTGCGCCCCATGCGGTGCAACTTTTGGAACAACACAAGTATGCTGTAAGATGTGCGTGTGTCAAGGTTTCCGGTAGCCTCGTCGGCAAGGATAAGCACCGGGTCGTTGACAAGGGCGCGCGCTATGGCCACACGTTGCTGCTGCCCGCCCGACATCTGGTTTGACTTGTGATACATGCGGTCGTGCAGCCCCACCTGCTCCAATGCCTCGGTGGCTCGCCTCACGCGTTCACGCGCCGACACGTTGCTGTTGTAAAGCAACGGCAGCTCCACGTTTTCAAGTGCCGTGGTCTTGGGCAGCAGGTTGTAATTTTGGAACACGAAACCTATCTTGCGGTTGCGCAGGCGGGCACGGTCGTTCTTGCCCATTGTACGCACCGACACGCCATCAAGGTAATACTCGCCGCGCGTAGGGGTATCCAAGCAGCCAAGCAGGTTAAGCAATGTTGACTTTCCCGACCCCGATGTGCCCATGATGGTGACAAACTCGCCGCCGTAGATGGTAAACGACACTCCGCGCAATGCATGCACCTCCTCGTTGCCGACCTTGAAATACCGCCTTATGCCATCAAGCCGTATTATTTCTTTCCTGTCGTTCATTGTCATCTGAAAAGCTAATAAGTTTATTCTCCGCCTTTATTCTTTTTTTTGTCGCGGTCGGGAGGACCCGGCATGAACGGGTTACGCTCGCCCTGCGGGGCTTCCTCTTCAAGCATCTCGGTGGTATACTGCAACGCCACCTTGTCGCCCTCGTTCAACCCGCTCTTTATTTCCACATTGATACCGTTCTCAACGCCCATCTCTATTTCGGTTGGCACGAGGCGGTTGTCATCGGTCAACACCCACACGAGGCGGCGGTTGTCGTCGGTCGTCACCAACGGGTCGGGAATCTCCCCGCCGGACGGTTTCCCTGCGGGCGGCTCGGGCATCTGCTCTGCAACAGGCAGCCCCTCGGCACCCTCAAACTGCATGGGCGAGAAGCGCAACACCTTGATAGGCAACGTCATCACATCTTTCTCCTCCATCACGTTTATGGTGACATTGGCGGTAAGCCCCGGAATGAGCTTGTGGTCGAGATTGGAAGTACTTATAAGCACTTCGTAGGTGGTGACATTGGTATCAGTGGTCGGGCTGATGCGCACCTGCGTCACCTTGCCGTAGAATATGTCGTCGGGGAACGCATCGACGGTGAATTGTGCATTCTGCCCCACTTTCACCGAACCTATGTCGGCCTCGTCGACATCGGCAACAACTTGCATCTTGTCGAGGTCGCCGATGGTGAACAGGTTGGCAACTTCCATGTTTGAAACCACCGTCTGCCCTATTTCCACTTCACGCGAAATCACAATGCCATCCATCGGCGAGGTGATTTCGGCATAGCTAAGGTTGCGGGCAGCCGACACGCGGTTGGCCTGCATGCGCTCATAGTCGCTCTTTGCCACCAAGTAATCTCGGCGGCTCGTCTCATAATCATAGTCGCTTATGAGTTGCTTTTGGTGCAACGCTTCGTCGCGCTCGTAATTCTTCTTGGCATACTCATATTCAAGCCGTGCGCTTTCAAGCTGTGCGTCGGCCGACTGCAAGTCGGCTTCGAGCGTAGTCTTGTCGATTTCGGCTATCAGCTGCCCTTCGGTCACGACCGAATTGAAATCGGCAAACAGTTTTGCCACTATGCCGGTCACCTGCGTGCCCACGTCTACCTGTGTGATGCATTCAAGCGTTCCGGTGGCGGTTACGGCCTCGGTTATCTCCCCGCGGGTCACTGTGGCCGTTTGCAGGCTCACTTTCTCCTTTTTCGAGCAAGCCGAGGCAAGCAACAGCAGCGACACTGCGGCCGCCATGCACAATTTGCTTGCAAGCATGTTATATCGTTTCATCTTCATTTAATATTACGGTAATGTTATCCCTTTGTGTTGGTAATAATCGAGCATCTTCAGGTTGAGCAGTGCCATATACTTGGACTGCAACAGTTGAAGGCGAGCCGACAGCAGTGCATTGTGCGACGACAACAGGTCGAGCGTGTTCACAAGCCCGAGGCGGAACTGCTCGTTGGTGAGTTCGTCGGTAAGCGCGGCACTGCGCACGCTCTCCTTGCCGCTTGCATACTGCGCCTGCGAATTGCGCGCGTCGAGGTAGGCCGTCTCGATGGTCTGCGCCACATCATTGAGCAGGCTGCGGTAATCGAGAATGGTGTTCAGCCGTGACACACGCGCCTTTGCCACTTCGCTCTTGGTCTGCTTGCCGTCGAAAATGGGAATCGACAGCGATATGCCTATCTGCTCGTTGAAGTTATTCTTCATCTGGTTGCCGAACGAATAGCTGCTGCTCGAATTTGTCCCGGTGCCTACCGACCCGTTGACGGCAATCGTCGGCATATAGCCCGACTTGGCTATTTTTATGTCAAGCTCGCTCATATCCTGTTGCAACACCACTTGTTGCACCTCGGGCAGCCATGCAATTGCAGTGTTGTAAACGTCGGCCTTGTCGGGCAGCGGTTGCAGTATCACCGCCTCGTCAAAGTCGATGCTGTCGATTTGCATGTCGTAGCCTATGCCCAGTTCGAGCAACTGCTTCAGTTGCGTCTTGTTGGTCTCGTAGGTGCTTTCGGCAGTCACCACGTTGTAGCGGTCGGTCTGCCACTGCGACTCGAGCTGCACATAGTCCACTCGCGACATCTTGCCGGCCCGCATCAATTCCTCGCCGCGCTTCATCTGCGCCTCGCTCACTTCCATCGTCTGCCGGGCAATTTCTATCGCCTCGCGGGCATAAAGTATCTGCAGGTAATAATTGAGAATCTGCGTTTCAAGGCTGTTGTTCATCTGCTCAACGGCCATGTCGTTGATGTCGTTCTGCAACTCGCTGCGCTTGATGTTGTTGCGGCGTTGGTTGCCGTTAAACACAGTCCAACCGCCCGTGATTCCATAACTGCCGTTATAAGTGTTCTTGTTCACGCTGTTGAGCGTGCCGTTGCTCTCGTTGTAGGTGAAATTTCCTCCGGCAGGACTTGGGTAATTGCTCAAATTGTGCGATGTGGAGAAGTTAAACGTCGGCAGCCATTGCCCCCGCGCAGCCTCAAGGTCATATCCACTCGACTCACGTGCCAGCCTCGACTGGTGCAAGTCGATGTTGTTGGCCCGGGCATACTCCACGCATTCACTGTAAGACCACGACTGCGGCAATCCCTGCTGCGGCCATTGCACCGTGTCGCCCTGCTCAGTGCCCCATGCGGCAACCGCCACACACGCGCCGCACCACACGGCCGCGCATATCCTTTTAATCGTCTGCATTGTGTCTCTTTATAGTCAGTTCTATTCGATTCGTCTATAATTTCATGGCAAATATATATAGTCCCGTCAAAACCTCAAAACGCAATAGATTAAACACCCCCATTTGCGCCAATCCCCCTCGATTTAACGCCCAACCCCCCCATTCTCCCTACAACTTCCATCAATCTGTTAAAAATCCGCCCCACCTCATCACGCTTAGACAAAGCAAGAGGGTGCTTTAAAATTGATAAATGAAGCAACAATACTTATGAATTATAAGTTGCACTAACATTCTCATAACTTGTTAGCAGATTTGCAAATAATGTGCAATGGCAGCAAGTAAGGGGACATTGTAGCGCAGCTTCTTTTGTGCAACACAGAAACAGCCTCAGAGAGGCTGCACTCGGTTTAACCGCGGGTGAAGTGAGCAGCAGTGAACGTAACCTGCGGTAAGGCAGATGTATACACTAAGCGGCTTCGGAGATGCCGAACTAATGTAACAGTTTAAGTTCGGCATCTCCGAAGCCGTATTTCAGGGGGGCGACAAATACCGCAGGTTACGTTCGCTACCGCTCACTCCACACCGCGGTTAAGCATAGTTTTGCCTCTCCGAGGCAACAAACCGGCACGAGAATAGTTATAAATCGTAAGTAAGGTTTGCCTAACTTGCCTATTTTGGTACACCCTCTTGACATTATGCAAGATCTATTAATGCTGTGGCTTTATTAAAATAGGTTGGTCATCAAGCTCTACCGTATGGTCATCTTCATTCAATGTAGCCCAAGCCTCAAATTTGCAGGCAAACTGGTCATAAAATCCGTCGTCAAGCACCTTTTTAAATTCACAAGTGCCTGAAAACAAAATGCGGCCATCGTCATGAATACCGACGCTGAGGCATTTGATATGTAATACCTGTTCGCGTGGCACATCTTTGCCCTCGAACTTGAAACGCCCGCTCTCCTTTATCAAATCAAGAACCTTTTCCTGTACTTTTTTCTTAATCTTATCCAACATGGTTTTATAAAATCACTTTTTTAGTTTTACCTCCTACCTTCACAATATACACACCTTTAGCAAGACCGTCTATGACTGTTCCCTTGCCGCTGTAAACGCATTGCCCATTCACCGAGTACACCTCGATACCCCCAATATTCTCTCCGGAAACGGTTATCGAATTACCCTCGGCGATGACAAAAATTTCATCACTATCAGTCACTTCACCCACACCACTATAATCAACCTCTTCTATAGTCCAAAAGTTCCGCCACGGGTCAACAGCCATGTATTCATCCTTGCTGCCTACGGGAACATACAATGTACCTTTCAAAACATCGTCATTAAATGCTTTTATTGTTGCTTTCGGAGGAGCAATCGATTTACAGCGAACCGAAGATATTTTCGAGTAAACAAATGCGCTACTCTCAATTTCCATTAAACTTTCGGGGAACTCTATTGAATCCAATTCAGAGACTTCATTGAATGAATATTCAGCAATCGTAGCAACACCATTCGGAACAATATATTGTTTTCCTTTTTTCCCTTGCGGATAAATTAACAACTTCGAGAAATCTTTAGTAAAAAGTACGCCGTCGATTGAAGCAAAATTTTGATTATCGGCACTTACCTCAATAACTGCTAAATTTTCACATCCTTTAAAGGAACGTGCAGATATATCCGACACCCCTTGGGGCAACTCTATCGAAGTCAGACCTGTACAACCGAAAAAAGCATTTTCGTAGATTTTCGTCAAACTTTCCGGAAACTCTATCGAAGTCAAACCTGTACAGTTCCCAAAAGCCCCGACGCCGATTTCCGTCAAACTTTCCGGTAACTCTATCGAAGTCAGACCTGTACAACCATAAAAAGCCCACAAGCCAATTTTCGTCAAACTTTCCGGAAACTCTATCGAAGTCAGACCTGTACAATCATAAAAAGCATAAGAGCCGATTTCCGTCAAACCTTCCGGTAACTCTATCGAAGTCAGACCTGTACAACCACGGAAAGCGTCAGAGCCGATTTCCGTCAAACTTTCCGGTAACTCTATCGAAGTCAAACCTGTACAACCAGAAAAAGCCCCGCCGCCGATTGCAATAACATTATAAGTTATACCATTGGACGTAGCTTTTGGTGGAATGACAATATTTCCCCGATAATACGTATAATCCAATGAATAATAGGTTACTTCTACAGTTCTGTCTTCTTCCGAAATAATGTTGTAATAAATGCCATCATCGGCAAAATCATATGCCTTAGCTGCCATAGTCACAGGCAACAAGACCATAACAATTAATATTCTTAATGTATATTGTCTCATTAGTTTTATTCTTAATCTTGTCCGAAACTCAGAAAATAGAAGAACCGGGGTTAACTCGCCCCACGTATTTGCCATTGTTGTGATCCGTAACCCCAAGTCCTTCTTGATTAATCATTTGAAATAGCAGGACAAAGCCCTATTCACCGTTCTTGCAAACAAAACACCAACCACACATCCCACAAAGGGTGGCAAATAAATGCAGCACAAGATACCGATGACAATTTCTACAGCCATTTCAAAAAGCAACTACTTTATTTTCATAGGCATAAAAAATTAAAAAATTAAACTTAAAGGCCTCCGGATTAAAAGGCTGCGGCAATATCTATAAGCCGCCGTTTCGACATTGGCTATATCCGTGGAAATGAATTACTGATGTCAAATTACGGCAACCTGTAATCTATCATTTTCACTTCGGGTGATGTCCAATGCCTTATCACATCTACCCGCCCTTGAAGATTTAAATTTGACAGCGACAAAGTGTCCAAGATTTCGGTGCAAGAAAAGTTCTTTTGCCCTTCATCTATTTGAAAATAGATAATCTTGTTTTTTTGAGGATTTGCGTGGAAATGAACACGCCCAATCAACACATTTCCCTTTCCCCGTAATTCTTCATACGTTTCTTGGTCAATTTCTTTCATTTTTTACCATTCATTTTGGGTCAGTCCGAAAACCCGGTTGCGGTTCATGCTCGTTTCTTGTAAAAGACGTATCTTTGTGGCATGAAACAATGG
>CALUMZ010000065.1 GCA_944321865.1 uncultured Muribaculaceae bacterium | reverse complement strand
TATTTGCATTAACAAAATTGTTAGTTCGTTTTGTCAAACAAAAAAGTTTATACCGTGAACAAAGACAGCAATCACACTCAAGACACCGAAGAAAGGATTCTTCATGCCGCCGAAAAAGAATTCTTTGAAAAAGGTTATGCCGGAGCAAGAACTGCATCGATTGCCGAAGCCGCCGGGGTAACACATGCCATGCTGCACTACTACTTCCGCACCAAGGACAACCTGTTCGGACGGATTGTGGAAGAAAAAATCAACATGCTCGGAGACATAATATTGAGCGCATTCGGCGACGGCAACCTGCCGCTTGAAGAGAGAATACGCCAAGGGGTAGAACGCCACTTCGACTTCATCGCAGCCAACCGCGAATTGCCGCGGTTCATAGTGAACGAGGTTCTGGCCCGCCCCAAGCAGACAGGTATCATGAAGGACAATGCATTGCGCATAGTAAACAAGCTGTTGGACAACTTGCAGCAAGATATCGACGAACATGCCGCAAAGGGGCTGTGCCGGCGCGTCAATGCACAAATGCTGCTCATCGACATCGTTTCGCTCAATGTGTTCCCCTTCATGGCCGCACCCATTGTAAAAAGCGCAATAGGCAGCTACTACGACAACTACGACAGCTTCCTTGAACTGCGCAAAAAAGAAAACGTGGAAACCATATTGAAAAAACTCAAACTCGATTGACACTATGATAACCCGATACTTGCTCGCTATATTATTGACGTTGTCGGTGAGCCTCGGACTTGCTGCACAAGTCACAATAGAACAGTGTGTAAATCTTGCCCAAGAGAATTACCCGCTCATCAAGAAATATAATCTTCTAAACAGTTTGAACGAAATAAACCTGTCGGACATAAATAAAAGTTGGCTGCCACAGATAAACGTCTACGCACAAGGAAACGTTCAAAATGCAACACCTTCATTTCCCGACCGGCTCTCCGGCATGTTGAAGCAAATGGGCACCGATATTTCGGGATTGAACGAATGGCAATACAAAATCGGCGCCGACCTTAACCAGACCATTTGGGATGGAGGGTCGTCAAAGGCTCGACGCGAAATAGAGCGCACACAGCACGCCGAAAAGCAAGCAGCGTTGGATGTACAACTATATGCCGTCAAGGAACGTGTGGAAAGCCTGTTTTTCGGTATTCTCCTCATCGACGAGCAAGCCAAGCAAATCAGGGCATCGATCGACTTGCTGCAAGACAACCTGCAAAAGCTACGGTCGATGCTTAAAAACGGTATTGCCATGCAGTGTGATGCCGACATGGTCGAAGCACAATACCTTGCCACGTCGCAACAACTGATACAAGCCCGAAGCATGGCCGAAAGTTACCGGCGATTGCTCGAAATCTACATCGGAGAGAGCCTTGCCGGACGTGAACTCATAATGCCCGATGCCGTCATTCCCGGCGACCTTGTGCCAAATCGCCCCGAGCAGAAACTTTTCAATGCACAACTGTTGGCAAATGACGCCTTGAGAAACAATATCACATCAAGCATCATGCCGCAGATAGGACTTTTTGCACAAGCCTACTATGGCTATCCGGGATATGACTACTTTGAAAACATGATGAATCGCAACCCCTCATTCAACATTCTCGCCGGAGTGAAAATTTCATGGAACATAGGCGCATTCTACACAAAAAAGAATAGTAACCAAAAATTAAAACTCGCTGCCGGTGAAATATCGGCCGACCGTGAAACTTTCCTTCTCAACACCTCGCTTGAAACTCAAAGCCAAGTCGACAACATAAACGAATTGAAAGCCGTCATAAAAGAGGACGGCCGAATAGTTGAACTGCGTGCCAACGTGCGTCGTGCTGCCGAGTCTCAACTTGACAACGGGACAATAGATGCCACTGCCCTGCTCACCAAGATAACCGATGAAAAGCAAGCCCGGCTCAATGCCGCCTATCACGAAATACAGCTATTACAAAGCATTTACAAACTTAAACACACCGTCAACAAATGAAACAGATAGCACTTTTGTCAGCAACACTTATTACCTTGGCCGCATGCAACGACCAAAAGGAATATGATGCCACAGGCATATTTGAAGCAACCACCATAACAGTGTCGTCAGAGACAAGCGGCAAGATTCTTTCTCTTGATGCCGATGAAGGTGACAACATAATATCTGGGCAACAGGTGGGACTCATCGACACCACCTTGCTCGCGTTGCAACGAAAACAATTGGAAAGCAGCCGGTCGTCGGCCATCATGTCGTCGCCCGACATTGCGGCACAAGCATCGGCATTGAACGAACAGATAAAGCACCAACAAAACGAGTGCGACCGCATCGCTCGCCTCCTTGCCGACGGTGCCGCCACCCGCAAGCAGAGCGATGATGCCAACGCACAACTGAAAATACTGCACGGGCAGCTCGACGCCTTGCTGTCGACACTTGGCAACAACCGTGGCTCGATACACGAAAACGCCGCTGCCCTCCGCTACCAAAAGGAACAAGTGGAGGAACAAATAAGGAAAAGTGTAATCACATCTCCGGCAGCCGGAACCATATTAATAAAATATGCCGAACCGGGAGAATATGCCACTCCGGGACGCCCGCTCTTCAAAATGGCCGACTTGAACAACATATATCTAAGAAGTTACTTCACGGCTTCGCAACTTGCACACATAAAGATAGGTCAAGAGGTTACCGTCATTGCCGACTTCGGTGGAGACGAACAATATGAATACCCGGGACGCATCACATGGATTGCGCAGGAAAGTGAATTCACGCCCAAGTCTATCCAAACGCGAGACTCAAGGGCCAATCTCGTGTATGCCGTCAAAATCGCAGTCAAAAACGACGGCAGGCTCAAGCTCGGGCAATATGGAGAAGTAAGGTTATGAACAACGCAATTGAAATACGGAATATCACAAAGCGGTTTGGTAATCTTGCAGCCCTCGACAATGTGACGTTTTCCGTCCCCGACGGGTCGGTATTCGGACTGATAGGCCCCGACGGTGCCGGCAAGACCACGCTATACAGCATACTGGCCACGCTGCTTGCGCCCGACAGTGGCAGGGCTACGGTGGCAGGGCTTGACGTGATAAAGGATTTCAAACGGCTGCGCTCCGCCATAGGCTACATGCCCGAACGATTCTCGCTCTACCCCGACCTCACCGTCAGCGAAAACCTGCACTTCTTTGCCTCGCTGTTCGGAGTCAGGGTTGAAGACAACTTCGACTTGATTGCCCCCATATTCGGGCAGTTGGCTAAATTCCCGCACCGCATGGCAGCAGCCCTGTCGGGCGGCATGAAACAGAAGCTCGCACTGAGCTGTGCATTGATTCATCGCCCCAAAGTGTTGCTTTTGGACGAACCCACCACCGGTGTCGATGCCGTGTCGCGCAGCGAGTTTTGGGAGATGCTGGCAACGTTGAAGCAGAAAGGGATTACCATTCTCGTGTCGACCTCCTACATGGACGAGGCCGAACGTTGCGACCGCATCGCATTAATCAACAAGGGGCACATTCTCGATGTCGATGCCCCGGGCAAGTTGGTCGACAAGACAGGCATAGACATCTACAATGCATCGGCAAGAGAAATGTACCCGTTATTGCAAGCCATTCGCAACATCGACGGCGTGAAAGATTGCTACACCTTCGGAGCCACGCTGCACTTGGCGACCGACAAGAATTTCAACCTCGAAAACGCCATCGGCCGACTCAGGCAAGAGGGACTGACCGATGCACGAATATACCCTGCAAAAGGGAATATCGAAGACCTGTTCATAAAACTTGCAAAAGAATGAAAGAGAAAGAGCCTATAATATCGGTCTGCAACCTGACAAAGAAATTCGGGAATTTCACAGCTGTCGACAATATCACTTTCGAGGTGGGCAAAGGCGAGATATTCGGATTTCTCGGAGCTAACGGAGCAGGGAAGACCACAGCCATACGCATGTTGTGCGGCCTCAGCTTTCCCACCTCGGGAAGCGGAACCGTTGCAGGTTACGACATAATGAGCCAAGCCGAAGAAATAAAACGGCACATAGGCTACATGAGCCAAAAATTTTCCCTGTACCAAGACCTCACCGTGTGGGAAAACCTAAAACTGTTCTCCACCATCTACGGAATGACGGACAGGGAAATCAAGATAAAGGCCGACATGGTTTTCACCACATTAGGCATGGCCGACATGCGCAATGCATTAGTGAAAGAGATTCCACTCGGGTGGAAACAAAAACTGGCCTTCGCTGCCGCTACCATGCACTCGCCCGATGTAGTATTCCTTGACGAGCCTACAGGAGGAGTAGACCCGGCAACTCGGCGCAGGTTTTGGGAAATGATATATCAAGCATCGTCCCAAGGCATGACAATATTCGTTACCACCCATTACCTTGACGAGGCCGAATATTGCCACCGGGTCTCAATCATGGTCGACGGGCACATCAGGGCGCTTGACTCCCCTGCCATGCTAAAGAAACAATATCATGCCGCCACAATGGACGAAGTATTCAGGATAATTGCTCAAGGCGCACAAAGAACCGATTAAACAAAAACTCACGAAAAAAGCCAATGTCGATATTCGTTTCCATAATAAAAAAAGAGGTACTGCATCTCGTGCGCGACTTCCGCACGCTAACGGCCGTACTGTTTATGCCGGTAGTCCTGTTGCTATTGTTTGGCTTTGCAATATCCACCGAAGTCAACAATGTGAGAATAGTTGCAGTGGTTGACATGCACACCGACCAGACACGACAAATCATAGAAAAATTCAGTTCCAATCCATACTTTACTTTTGAAGGCATCGTCCATGCCGGTGAAGTGGACAAATTGTTGCGAAAAGGCAAAGCCGATGCTGCCGTGATTTTTGATTACGGAAAGGCTCCGCACCGGCACCAGATAATAGTAGACGCGTCCAACACCACTATGGCCCAAACGTCGACTGCCTACATAGAAAGCGTCTTAAATGAAAGCAGTGAAACCCCGATTGTGACAAACACACTCTACAATCCGCAACTGAAAAGTGCCTACCTCTTTGTCCCGGGAATAATGGGCATGATTTTCATCCTTATTTGCGCAATAATGACTTCAGTATCTATTGTCAGTGAAAAAGAATCGGGAACAATGAACCTGTTGCTCGTGTCCCCCATACGTCCGCGCACCATTATTCTGGGGAAACTCGTACCCTACTTCTTGCTGTCGTGCATTATCCTCACATTGGTACTCGTGTTAAGCTACACCGTGCTGGGCATACCATTCTCGGCAAGCGCTTTCAATGTGATATGGATAACATTGCTATACATAACTCTTGCCCTCTCGCTCGGACTGCTAATCTCTACCATTGCGGCAACGCAAGTTTCGGCTTTGCTCGTTTCGGGAGTGATGTTCATGATACCTATTGTCTTGCTGTCGGGCATGATATTCCCTGTCGAAAACATGCCCGCTGCCCTGCAATGGCTCTCGTGCATTGTTCCGGCTCGATGGTACATATCGGCCATGCGCATACTCATGATTCAACAATTACCACTTGAACATGTGCTTACCGAGGTTTCGGTCTTGTCGGGTATGACAATAGCCGTGCTGGCACTTGCAATCAAGAAATTCAATGCTAAAAATTGAAAAGTCATATTCATGAAAGCCAATACACTGAAAATATTGCTGCACAAGGAAATTTCGCTCATGAAGCGTAGTCCGCTCATTCCGCGCATCATCATTGCCATGCCGATTCTGGTAATGCTGATTATACCGCTTGTGGCAACATTCGATGTGAAAAACATCGACGTTGCCGTGGTCGACAACGACCATAGCGAACTGTCGCGCCGCATAGCAGCCGACATCGATGCATCGGAATACCTGTCGATCACCGGTTGCTACTTCCGCTACGACGAAGCCCTCGCCGCAGTAGAAAATGGAACCGCCGACGTCATACTCACCATACCTCAAAATTACCTCAAAGACTTGGCCAACGGGAAAATGCCCAAACTCGACTTGAAGGCAAACGGAGTGAATGTAACCAAAGGTACACTCGGGGCGCAGTATGCCGCAGCATCGGCAACCGGTACATTGCGACAATGGCAAAACGAGCAAGGCTCTGCCACATTGCCCGCGACAACGAGCGTCATAAACCGGTATAACCCCACTCTGGACTTCCGCAATTACATGATTCCTGCACTCATGGTCATACTCATTATAATCATCTGCGGCTATCTGCCAACATTGAACCTTGTCAACGAAAAAGAAGCCGGCACCATCGAAGCCATGAACGTCACTCCGGTGGGGAAATTCGTGTTTGTCTTGTCAAAACTGATTCCCTACTGGATAGTGGGTTTGCTCGTCGTCACGGTAGGAATGATTATCGGTTGGGCAGTATATGGACTGATTCCAGAGGGGAACATCTTTCTCATATATTTGGCAACACTGCTTTTCAGCCTTGTAATGTCGGGACTGGGTGTATTCGTGGCCAATAAGTCGGCAACCATACTGCAAAGCATCTTCATGATATTTGCATTCATAATCATTTTCCAGCTCATGAGCGGATTGTTCACACCCATTGCGTCGATGCCGCAGTGGGCACAATACATCACCTATGCCATTCCGCCGCGATACTTCATAGAAATCATGCGCGCCGTCTACCTGAAAGGGTCTTCCATGGCCGACCTGTGGCAACAATACGCAGCGTTGCTGGGATTTGCCACGCTGCTTTCCATCATAGCAGCCATAACTTACAAGAAACGCGCATAACACCCAATTGTGTCGCGCTACTTAGACTTGAACAAGTCCATCACGTTGGCAGGTGGACGCTCGGCATCCAATTCCCGTTTCATGAACTCCATGTAAGGAGCCGAATGCTCGAAGAAGCGGTAATAGCCCTCACACAGGTAATTCAATCCCGGCTCTCCGTCGGCAGTGACGGCAAAACGGTTTTTGGGACACTCCCCATTGCAAATTGTCGAGAAGCGGCATTGCAGGCACTGCCGGGGCAACGACCCGCGCTTGGCCGCGCCAAATTGCGCCTGCCGCGGACTGTACATCATTTCGGCAAGCGAGGTGTCACGAATGTTACCAAGCAAATATTCGGGAAACACAAAGTGGTCGCACGAATACACGTCGCCGTTAAACTCCATCACCCCCGCATGTCCGCATTGCCGCGCCATCGAGCACACACCCGGCTCCACCCCTGCATAGTTGGCAAGCGTGGCATCGAATATCTGCACATAATATTTGCCCACGTCGTTCCTCACCCATTCATCGAAAATTGCACACAGGAAGTCGCCCCACTGCCGTGGCGACACCGAGAAGTCGGCAATCTCGGAGGCTTCATGTGAGGCGACCGACGCGAGTTGCACATATTCGCTGTCGGTTATCAGACGCTCCACTATGGGAGTGAATTGCAGATACCTGCATTCTATGTCCTTGAAAAAATGATAAAATTCAAGCGGATAATCGCCGTTATAATCATTGACAACTGCCATGCCGTTCCACTCCACCCCATGCTTTTTCAGCAATTCTATGCCGCGCATAACCCGGGCGAATGTGGGTTGTCCCCCACGCGAACGCCGATACTCGTCATGGAATCGCTCCGGGCCGTCGATAGATATGCCTATCAACCAATCTTCGTCCTTGAAAAAGCGGCACCACTCATCGTTGAGCAATATGCCGTTGGTCTGCAAGCAATTGCTGATGCGGTGCCCTTGGGCGTGCTTCTTTTGCAACGCCACCGCCTTACGGTAGAAACTGAGCGGCCGCAACAATGCCTCGCCGCCGTGCCATGTGAACATCACGTCACGCATCGTCTGCGAACCAATGTATTGCTCGATGAATCGTTCCAACAGGCTGTCGCTCATCAAGTGGTTGGGTACGCGTCTGTACAATCCCGATTTTTCAAGATAATAACAATACTCGCAAGCAAGGTTGCAAGTAGCCCCCACGGGCTTAAGCATTACATATAGCGGACGTTCAAACGGATTTTCCATATTATTTACATCACTCATTGTGGGATTCTTGGCAACTTACTCCTTCTCGTAATACCTCACCCAGTCGACCTCCATTTCCACAGGCAGGTCGGCAGGATCTACCTCTCCGACCCATTTGCCGCCAAGCTGCATGTCGACCAGCAAATAATAAGATCGGTAGAACGGGAACTGGCCCAACGAGTCGGGAAGTTCGGGCAAGCGGGGATATGCATGGTTCCTGATGCCGTTGACGTGGAACACCACGCTGTCGCGATATATATCCACGCCATACACGTTGAATTCGTCGGGGCGTATGGCTATCGTATCGGTATTTGCGGGATTGTCATCAAATCCGAGCACATGAGTATAATGCGAGTGCACAGTCTGGTATACAAAACCATCATAATTCAATCGTTCCATTATGTCTATTTCGCCATCGTCAGGCCATTTCTTGCCATCGTAGGGCAACAACCATATCGCAGGCCATGCGCCGCGCCCGGCTTGCAATTTCGCCCTCACCTCTATGCGTCCCGGGGCAAACTCCTTTTTCCCTTTTGTGACTAACCCGCCGCACAAGTAAGCCGAGCTGTCGGCCTGCAGGTTGTCGTTCACTATTCCTCTCAGTACAAGATTGCCATCCCTGAAAGCAAAACAACGTTCATCTTTCGATTGTGTTTTTGCCCAGTCGGCACCACCGCGCTCGGTCTTGCTCCACACTGTCGTGTCAATCACTCCCGATTCAAAATTTTCTTCCCACACGAGTTTCCATCCGTCGCCGCTCGAGCACGACACGGCCGTCACCGCCAATACAACAGGCAGCAAGATAATAAGCAAATTTTTCATATCTGTTTTTGTACTGTGAATTAAGTTTCAAATTTACAACAATAGGACCGATAATCCAAATCGGCAGCCTGCATACATTTTTTCCAACGAATAAACCATACTTCATTACACTTTTTCAAGCGAATCAAATGCATATCCTTACACTTTTTCCAACGAATCAACCGCACTCCATTACACTTTTTCAAGCGAATCATTTAATGCAAGGCGGCTCGACTAAAGTAAATTCATGCAAGCATGATTTGCATTTGCACTCGCCTTGCACTATCTTTCCATAAGACAGGCGGCGCCTCGGCTTTGTGAAAAAAATAATCAGGCTTATTTTTTCCCACTGCGCTCGACTTTCACTATATTTCAATAATATAGGAGGCGGCTCGGCATAAAAAACAAATGTATTTGTTTTGTTCTGCCCTCGCCTTTCGCTATATTTGTTTACCATTTTCTAATACAAACCTTTTAATTGACTTTCAAAACATGAAGAAATTAACGCTTCTAATCGCACTTGCTTGCCTGTCAATCGGGTTACAGGCTCGCATCAACGCCACTTACTTGGTTGCCCCGCAACTTAAATCGTCAAGCGACATCGTGGCCGACGACCTGCGCAACTATGATTTCATCTACCTGTTCTCGGCCGTCCCTGCATGGGTAGCCGAAGATTTCGACTTGCCACAAGAAGAAATTAACAAGAAATATGTGGACGACTTCAATTATCCCAACCCGGAGCTTATCGAGGAATTCATCTCGACGGTACACAAGGTTGGCGGCAAAGTGTTGTGCTCATTCCAAGGTACCGAATTTATCAATATCGCCTCGTCAGAGGAACGCAGTTCAAAATTTGCCCGAATGATGGCCCTGTTTGCCCGGAAATATGACTACGACGGCATAGAACTCGACTGGGAACACACCATTACCGAAGAACTGCACTTGAATTTCATGCAAAAAATTAGGGCCGAACTGACAGCCTTGTCGGGCGGCAACCGCCGCTATTGGCTCACAACAGCCTTGCACAGTTACCGCAATTATACAAAAGAGCAAGCCGAACAACTTTGCCAATGCACCGACTGGATTAACATCATGTTTTATGACATGGGCGGCGGAGTATGGGGAACCGTAGCAACCCACAATTGCCCGCTCGACCAGATGAAAGAAGCATTCACGCAACAGTGGAAATATTTCCCGGCCGAGAAGCTGCACGTGGGGCTTGCAAGCTATGGTTTCTACTATAAAGGCATCAAGCCCGGAGAAGAAGTTCCCGAGGGAAAAACCCTCAAAGACTTCGGCAGATATTGCCAATACACCGAACTGCCCGGCCGACTTGCTGACGGATGGACCGAGGTGTGGGACGATAAAGCCCAATGCGCCTATTTCGTCTCGCCCGACGGCAACGAGTTCATGACACTTGAAACCGAAAGGTCGATGGACGCAAAACTCAGTTGGCTCAAAGCTGCTGGTTTCGGAGGTGTGTTCTGGTGGGAATACTCTTACGACCGGATAAAACCGACAAAAGCCGGCGAAAGAGGCAAACACCTGATTACCGACTACGTCACGAAAGCGATTAAAAATTGACAATTGACAGTTATTGCGCCGGTAAGAGGGTGTATCAAAATGCGATTTTGCCATGAGTAGAGACGTGGCGTGCCGCGTCTCGACGTCCGCAACAATGTATAAAACATTAAATATCAACAGTTTATCCAACCAGATTGTAGAGACGCAAAATTTTGCGTCTCTACTGCCACATTAAAATGATAATTTTGATACACCCTCTACTGCCACATTGAAATGATAATTTTGATACACTCTCTACGACCGGATTAAATAAACCATTGACATTAACGCCTTACATATTGCCAACATCGAGACGCGGCACGCCACACTGGTGTCCCAAAAAAAATTTAACAATCCAAAAAACGCGAAAATTCGATTAAATAAGTGGCATTTTGCCA
>CALUMZ010000064.1 GCA_944321865.1 uncultured Muribaculaceae bacterium | reverse complement strand
AGTAGAGACGCAAAATTTTGCGTCTCTACAATCTGTCTGGATAAACTATTGATATTGAATGTTTTATATGTTGTTGCAAACATCGAGACGCGGCACGCCACGTCTCTACTCATGGCAAAATCGCATTTTGATACACCCTCTACATTTCTCTATTCCTCCACCGCCTGGCTAACAATATTGCGGCTATCACCATGTTTGCAGCCAGTCCGACAATGCTTATCCAAAACAACTCGGCATGGTCGTCAATTCCATTCATCCACGAATAACCAACCACATACAGCATAGCTATGGAAAACCATTGCTCGGGGTGGCTGTATCGAGCCTTTGCCGCTATGACCAATATAACCGCGGCCGCCACGTATGCTCCAATCGACACTGCCATATTGGTCGGCATCATCTCCACTCCGGTCCACACAAGCAGCGTCAAAAACGACACCTTGCTAACCCATACCGCCACCTTGCTTATTAAGTCCAACATAATATAAACAATTATAACTCCAAAAGCCCCTTCACACAGAAGAGGCTTAAACCCAAATCTAATGACCGTTTTGGGTTAAAATAAACAAATTATTATTCAACTTCTTTTGTCTGTTTTATGCTGTCATGTAATATCTCGGCAACAAATCCAATAACACATATAGGTATGAGTAAGTACCAATTCCCTCCATGCCCATACGCCTGAAACGCAACGATCACCCATACAACAATAAAAATCTGCATTATCGGACTCGTTTCATAAAACGATTGCAATTTTCTGTTAGGGACAATTATCATCAGCAGCAGCAAAATAAATGCCCCGAAAAATGCTGCAACCATGCCTGCCACGCTAATAGGCTGCAATAGCATGCCACAGCACAAAGCAAGTGCAATCAAAGAAAAATACACCACATAAAACAGTACCCTCCTTTTTGTTACCGCCAACATAATGTACTATTTACGATTATTTGTGATACAGATGATACTTCTTTTTTCAATTCGTTTGACATTGCTGACGCTTCTATTTCCCGATCTAAATCTTTTGCATATTTACGCAGTAGATTATCGTCCAATGTAGCACAATAGAATGTTTCTTTTGCTATATAATCCTTAAATACACCCAGTTCCAAATCTGTCAGCCCGTATTCTCTTTTCAAATATTTAGATTGACGCTCTACAAATTCTTCTTTGGAAAGTTCACCTTTACCACATTGAACGAGCATGTCGCACATATTGCCGACCTGTGTCAACATCCTTGTTTTCATTTCGGGTGCATCAAATTCAGTAGCATAAAGGCCATAATCCTTACAATAAGATACTACATCGTCATATATAAGACCCATGTTTACAGAATCATTGACTGTATATTTCGCACGATCCTGTGTTATTTTCACCATTATGCAATTATGATAATATCCAAGAGAGTCTGTCACATCATCCCCATACCGGCTACTTATGACACTAAAATCCTGTTTGGCAAGTGTTACAGAATTTACAGGTATTATTTCTTGGCAACTTAATGCCAACTCAACGATAGCTGAAGCCAACGAAGAACAATAGCCCGCACCCCTTTTCTTACCAACACCTATGCGTCCGCCTATAAGCCACCCCACAAAGCCGCCTGCGGCATCTGCAATTGTTACATAACAGTTGTCGCCGTCGCCCCGGGTTACAATTGGAGCATAATTAGATTTCAAGCTATCCACAGACATTAGGAACTCAGCGAACTGCAAATTTTCAGCATCAATGCCCTGTTCAGTCTGCACTTCATACTTTGGCTCATCATCATTCGTGCAACTTGTTATTGCAGTTATCGACAATACTGCAACAGCGATAAACGCTCCAATTGCGTTTCTTAATTTTAAATTTCTCATAATTAATAGTTTTTTGAAGTTAAACATTTATTATTGATAATAATCACAATTCAAATTCTCCATTTAGAATCTCGCCGGTGCTTGTGTAGATGTACAAGTCGTAATGCCCATGCGACGACTGCCTTAAATCCATTTCGTACACTTCGCCGGGAACAGCCGAATCTATTTCCAGCACAGAGCTGTCTCCGTCTCCCTGTGCAACTACGGTCATCCTATCCACATATTCATTAGAACATATAGATATGCTGTTTCCAAACACTTCTATATCCACAGGGACTTCAGTGTGTTTGTCTTTGGCATTTTTATCCTTGCTTAAAGCAATCTTTTCTGCAAATAGATTTGGTATGCAGAGTACCATAACCGTAAATAACAGTAAATATTTTTTCATTTTTGATTTAAATTAGTTCAGGGGCAAAATTATGGTACGTAAAAATACCCAACAAAAAATTTAATTGATTTGTTGTGTACATTACATCCCTCTGTTTAGCAACACAATCCAATTGAATATTAGGCAGTTGGACCTATATGTACACAAAAAAGTTTGTGTACATTGTGTTCCCCTACTTTATAAATCTTTAGAATTCGGCAATTTTTTGTCGAAATATTAAAGAATTGTTACAATATTATGGGAGCATCTTGGCGATAGAAAAAATATGCCTGTATATTCTTTCTATTGCGCCCAACTTTGCATATATTTGCCAACAAATTAATTTTACCATAATTACGCTCTTAAAACATGAAATTCATATTAGTCTGCATTCTCTTGTCCTTTTGCATCACTTCCTGCACCACCGGCAATAACGATTCAAACATGGAACAACTGCAATTTGCCGACAATTATATGACAACCAAACCGGAAATCTCCTTGAAAATACTCGACAGCCTAAACAATACCGATTGCCCGAAAGACCATTATTTTGCATTGCTTTATGCCCAAGCAAAATACCGAAACTACGCAAGGATTGACAATGATTCACTTATACTTGTAGCATTGCAATATTACAGCACTGGGAGCGACTCATTAATGAAAGCCCGCACATACCTTGTCGCAGCACAAATTTACAGGGAATTAGGCCTAAATGACAAGTCCCTGAAATATATTCGACAAGCTGCAACAACATCAGAAAAAGTCGCCGACAAATGGCTTAGCAGTAACATATTTTACTTATGGGGAAGACTTCTGCAAGAAACCCCTGACATTGATGGATCCATTGAAAAATTTGAATTGTCGTTACACTACGCAAAAGAACTAAAAGACACCATGTCAATAATAAACCGTCTTTCCGAATTGGGTTTTAATTATCTTGCCGAAAATAAGATTGTTGCCGGCACAAACAAAATAAATCAGGCAATAGAACTTGCCACATCAATAAATGCATACGAAGATTTGGCATTACTCTACGGGAGAAAATCTCAAATTTTTTATATCCTTGGCAATTACGAAGAAGCTCTCGACTGTATCAACGAGGCTATGATCTATAATCAGTATACAAGCCACAGAGACTCCCTTTCAAACTTAAATTTCAAAGGACGTATATTATTAAATAACAATCTTTTGGATTCAGCCGAATATTATATTGAACAAGGCCGTGACAGCAGTTCTTTATATTCTTTAAGCTCGTTCCATGAGTGCATGAGCATCCTGAAAGAGAAACAGGGAAACCACGCCGAGGCTCTTAAACACGAGAAATCACATTCCGAATATCTCAAAAAAATCATATCCGACATCGAAAGCAACAAAATTGCAGAACTTAACAAGCAGTACAACTCCGCCCAAATAGAAGCCGAAAACAAGCAGCTGAAAATCAATAACCAGCAAAAAAGCATATTTGCCCTCTCTGCCACAATCATAACAATCGTAGTGGCTTTAATGGCTTACGAATACACTCTGCATCACCGCCGAAAGGCAAGACTGGCATTACAGGAACAGCTTAACTCGTTCAACAACAGCATAAAGCAAATGCAGCAACATGAAAACCAAATCATGGCTGACCGATTGAAAATGCACGAAGAAGCCATGACACTAACCCACAACCTCGACGACAAGACCCGGGAACTTGAAGCCGCACGGAAGCTGATCTCCGACATGAAAAAGCACCTGCTGCAAAACAATGCTGCCGTCAAAAAGATATACGACATACTCCGTGCATCAAGCAACACTAAAAAATATGAAAAACCCGCACCACTCAATGAAAGTGAAATCGACGAGTTGATTACTGCAATAAACAACTGTTATGACAACTTTGCCGAAAAATTGCGGACACGATTTTCGGGGCTCTCGCCGAGCGACGTCTACATTTGCTGCCTGATAAAATTAGGCATCGACAATCCCGGGCTTTGCGCCATTCTCGACATAAGCGACAACACCCTTCGCAAACGCAAATACCGCATAAAGAAAGAGAGACTCGACCCCAACGGAAACTATACCTCGCTCGAAGACATGATTCGCGCGCCTCACCCACTATAAGCAGTTTAACGCCCGGCAGAAAATCACATGTACACAAAATATTTCTGTGTACAATCATATAATCAACTATAAACCACAATGTTAACCCACTTGAGTACATATCGGCACGTACACAAGAAACCGCGCCCGTCATTACGCACCAAACCTTAAGATCCCCTAATTTTGCGTTGTACCATTCCATGCCAACACTGGTGGCACTATTACAAACAAAAACGTATTTATATTATGAAAAAGTTAAAACTCCAAGTGGCATACATTGCCATTACCATCATGGCATTAATGCCGATGGCAAGCTGCTCGTCGGGAGCGGCGGGACAGGACGGCGGCAACGGGCAAACTGCCGGAGCAGATTCACTGATGACCCAATTCATGTGCGCAGTCGACAGCCTGCACGCGGCATACATGCCCGAATGCGCCAACCCCGACAGCATAATTACGATGGTTGGCGACGACTCAATCAAGGCCGATTACAACGAATTAGTGGGCAGATTATCGGCTAACCGCGACAAATACATCTCTGACGACTCGGTAAACTCCGAGTTGCTCTACGATGACGTTGTGGCATATTTCAAGGAGAAAGGCAACGACATGTCGATACTCGAAAACAACGCATTTGAAAGCTGCATTCGCACGGTTACCGACAAACTGCTCGGCATTCTCGCGCAATACAAAGACGAGAAACCGTCGCTCGATGAATTTACCGACCAACTCGTAGGCTTGGCCATGATGTTCTACGACGAGTACTCCGAACAGGAGCTGAAAGACATGATAATCTTTTCGGCCAACGAACGAATGTTTTGCCCACAATTGAACAAAAGCGTTTTGCGCAAATATGCCGGAGACATGACCGCGCTGATAGGCCGATCAGACATGCCCGACGACATGAAAGAATTTTGCCTGGCCTCATTCCAATTGGTAGTTGACCCACTGTTAGGACGATGATGAAGCTCGAAACCATCGACAGGGCATTGATAATTGCCCAAAAGGTTATCGTGGTGGCAATGATTGCCACCGCAGGCCTTATATGCCACCGCTTGAATGTGGCCGTGGGAATCACTGCCTACTTGGCTGCCGCCATTGTAGCCGTGCTGTTCTTCCTGTTCCGTCCGAAGCACTACCGCCGGGAGCGTAACAGCTGGTATGAATTTGCGCCGATACCTGTCTTCTTCATCACCTACATGGAGGGCGGGCAGTGGTACCCGCTGATGTGGGTATGCGTCGCCGGAATGTTGGCCTACATTGCAAGGATTACCATATTTACAATTCTGCTGATTAGAGAGGTAAAGACAAAGAAATAACACACATAAGTATCACAACCTTACCCTGACACCCTGCCGGCAGCTATCTGCAACGCGCATAAAATAAACTTTCCTCAACGTGCCACATACTGAAACGGGGCGGTTTGCCGTTATTATGGGAGAGACAAAGTTGCGAATGAATACCTTTTACACGAAATTCATATTCTCCATAATACTCTGCATGGCTGCAATGACGGCCGCGGCTGCCAATGTCGTACTGTCGGGCCGGGTGACCGACGGCGACAACGCACCGGTGGAATTTGCCACAGTGCGCATCGGCGGCACTGCAATAGGTGCCACCACCGACCTCGGCGGGAAATACACCCTGACGGTGCCACAGGCCGACACCATAACCGTGATATTCAGCTGCATGGGATATACCGAAGTCACCGAACGCCTCATTAAGCCCAAGGGAAATGTGACTCTCAACGCAAGATTGCGTAAAAAGACTCTCGAACTTGAAGGACTTGAAGTAACCGAATACAAGCGACAAACCGGGCAAATGCAGACCATCGACATCGGGGCGGCACGCCTCACGCCCGACGCAAGCGGCGGCAGCATCGAGGCCGTGCTGTCGACAATGGCCGGAGTGAGCCAAAAGAACGAAATGAGTTCGCAATACATGGTGCGCGGAGGCTCGTATGACGAAAACAGCGTCTACATCAACGGCATAGAAATATACCGCCCGCAGCTCATCAGCTCGGGACAGCAAGAGGGGCTGAGCATAATCAATCCCGACCTTGTGGGGCAGGTGGAATTTTCCACCGGCGGATTCAGCGCCGAGTATGGCGACAAAATGTCGTCAACCCTCGACATAACATACCGGCAGCCCGAGGCCTTGGAGGGTGCACTGTCATTAAGCCTAATGGGTGGGAGCGTCTCGTTCGGACAGGGCAACGGCAGATTCTCACAACTGCACGGATTTCGCTACAAACGCAATGCATCGATGCTTGGCTCACTGGAATCGCGTGGAGAATATGACCCGCAGTATTTCGATTACCAGACGAACTTAAATTTCAAAATCAACGACCGCCTGAAGCTGTCGTTCCTCGGCAACATAGCCGTCAACAATTACCGCTTCACTCCCGAAACGCGCGAAACCAACTTCGGCACCATGAACAATGCCCGCACGTTCACCGTCTACTTCGACGGGCACGAGAAAGACCGCTTCGAGACCTACTTCGGCGCAATGTCGCTCAACTACCGCCATTCACGGAGCACCGATTTCACACTGCTCGCGTCGGGCTACCTCACAAATGAACTTGTCACATACGACATACACGGGGAATACTGGCTCGACGAGGCCGGCACGAGCGATGTTAACGGCGGTGAGGCAATTGGCGGCGAGCTGGGTGTGGGCACATATCACGAACATGCCCGAAACAGGTTGAAAGCAAGCGTGTTTGCACTCACCCTGGAAGGAAACACTTCAATCAGCAACAATAACATAAGCTACGGTCTGACCTACCAACACGAGAAAATACACGACCGCACCCGCGAGTGGGAACAACGCGACTCGGCGGGATATTCGCTGCCGCACACCGGCACGGGAGTGAACATGGTGTACAACCTCACTTCGCGCCACGACATAACATCGAGCCGCGTGTCGCTGTATGCCCAAGACGCCTTCCGCCTTGTCAACGACTTGGGTTACTTCACATTCAACGGCGGTGTGCGCATGTCATACTGGAACTTCAACCGCGAGTTTATCGTCAGCCCGCGGGCAAGCGTCGGTTTCGTCCCTGCCCGCAACGAGCGCATATCGCTGCGATTTGCCACCGGACTTTACTACCAAGCTCCGTTCTATAAGGAATACCGCATGGAACAAGAAGACGACCACGGGAACACCTATGTAGTGCTGAACCGCGACATTAAGTCGCAACGCAGCTTGCACCTAATCCTCGGCGGCGACTACTCGTTCCGTGCCATGAACCGCCCCTTCAGGCTGTCGGCCGAACTGTATTACAAGAACCTGTCGAACATCATCCCCTACGAACTCGACAACTTGAAAATCGTGTATTCGGGCATAAACAGCTCAAAGGGATATGTAGCCGGCTTAGACGTGAAATTCTTCGGCCAGTTTGTCGAAGGCACCGACTCGTGGATTAGCCTGTCGCTGATGAAAACGCAGGAAAACCTCAACGGCGTGAAAGTGCCGCGTCCCACCGACCAGCGATACAGCATCGCAATGTTCTTCACCGACTATTTTCCCAAATTTCCGAAGATGAAATTCAGCCTGCGTGCCATATATTCCGATGGAATGCCCACTACCGCCCCGCGCTCCACGCGCGATGTGGCATACTTCCGCACGCCGGCCTACAAGCGTGTCGACATAGGCGTTTCCTACCGTCTCATCGGCGGCGACAGCCGTCCGACGTCGGGCATACTGCGCTACTTCAAGGATATGTGGATAGGTGTCGATGTGTTCAACTTGCTCGACATTTCCAACGTGAGCAGTTATTACTGGGTTACCGATGTCAACAACATCCAATATGCCGTGCCCAACTACCTCACTCGCCGACAGTTCAACGTGCGCCTCTCAATGTCGTTCTAAAAAAACAAATGTATTTGTTTTGTCCTGCACTCGCCTTTCACTATATTTCAATAATATAGGAGGCGGCTCGGCATAAAAAACAAATGAATTTGTTTTGTCCTGCACTCGCCTTTCACTATATTTCAATAATATAGGAGGCGGCTCGGCATAAAAAACAAATGTATTTGTTTTGTCCTGCACTCGCCTTTCACTATATTTCAATAATATAGGAGGCGGCTCGGCATAAAAAACAAATGAATTTGTTTTGTCCTGCCCTCGCCTTTCACTATATTTGCATAGTTTATAACATTATGCTATCAACCAAATGAATTTCATTGAGACTCGAGATGTAGTCAAACGATATGACGGACATCTTGCACTCGACAAAGTTTCCATAACCGTACCTCAAGGTTGTACATTCGGGCTTCTGGGTCCTAACGGAGCCGGGAAAACTTCACTGATACGGATTCTAAACATGATTACTCGCGCCGACAGTGGTGAAGTGCTGTTTGACGGACACCCATTGTGCGAGAAAGATATAACCAACATAGGTTACTTGCCCGAAGAACGCGGGCTGTACCGCAAAATGAAAGTGGCCGACCACATCTTATACATCGCCCGGCTGAGGGGTATGAGCAGGCAAGCGGCCAAATGCGCCATGGACGAGTGGCTCGCGCGCTTCGACCTCACCCGGTGGGCAGGCAAGCGAATCGAAGCCCTGTCGAAGGGGATGGCACAAAAGGTGCAATTCATTTCCACCGTCATACATTCACCTAAATTGTTGATATTTGACGAGCCTTTCTCGGGATTCGACCCGGTAAACACCGAATTGCTGAAAAAAGAAATGTTACGCCTGCACAGGGAAGGTGCCACAATAATTTTCTCGACCCACAACATGGCCTCGGTGGAAGAAGTGTGCGAAGAGATTGCACTCATAAACCATTCACAAGTGGTGCTTAGCGGAAAAGTTCCGGAAATACGCCGCCGATTCAGCAAGAAACTTTACCGGGTGAACATAGCAAATACAATGGCACCGGAATCGGCCGATGGGATATATGAAATAAATCACATCGAGCCGGCTCCCGAAGGTGGCTGCGTGGCCGACATAAAGTTGACACCCGAGGCCTCATTGCACGATGCAATTTCTTGCCTTAACGAACGGTATGCATTGACGGCCTTCCATGAATTGTTGCCAAGCATGAATGAGATTTTCATCGAAACAGTTTCCAACCAAACCGGTACAGCACAATGAACAGCTTTAACCGCATATCACTGATAACCCGGCACGAATTTATGGCAATAGCCGGGAAAAAGTCTTTTATAGTAATGACAATCCTTGTGCCGCTCATCAGCTTGGCTTGCATCGGTATGCCTTTCTTGATGGCAAAAATAAACAAGGGTGACGTAGAAACCGTGGCAATAATAGACCAAAGCGGGAAATACGGCAGTGCTATCACGGCCAATGACGAATTTCGCTTCCATGACATTACCCCGGTTGGCACCACAGGGATGAAAGACTTCTACGCCCAACAGGAAAACCTGTATGCAATAGTGGTGATTCCTGCCGACATCGACAGTTCGCTCAACGTCGACATATACTCGCGCAACACCGTGCGCTCGGGGTTGCAATCCCTTGTCACACGCTGCATCGAAGACACTATAACTCAAGCTCGCATCAGCTCGCACAACATTCCGCAACTGCGGAAAATAATCGACGAAAGCCGGGCCGACATTCACCTGAACTGCGTGAAATGGGATGAAGATGGCAGTGAAACACGAGCCGACTCCGACTTTGCCGAATTCATAGGCATAATACTCGCATTCCTAACCTATATGTTTGTGATGATGTATGGTGCCATGATTCTCACCAGCGTTGTGGAAGAAAAGACCAACCGCATAGTCGAGGTGATGGTGAGCTGTTGCCGCCCCGTGGAACTGCTGCTTGGTAAAATCATAGGCGTGGGATTTGTAGGTATTGCCCAAATAGCCATCTGGGCAGTATTCATCGGCATCATATCGGCCATCTTCGGTATCGGCACTGCAATGTCGGGCATCGACGTGACGCAAGGACAGGCTGCACTTGCAGCTACCGACATCGACATGGAAACCGAGGCCATACTGCAATCGCTCGCATCGGTCAACTTCGTGGAAATAGGCACATGCTTTATCCTATATTTCATCGGTGGATACCTGCTGTATGGCTCAATGTTTGCCGCCGCAGGTTCCACCGTCGACCAGCCCAACGAGGGCAGCCAAGCAACTGTGCCGATGATGATGTTCCTCGTCCTTGCACTGTGGGTGGGGCTTGCCTGCATGGAAAATCCCGACGGGGCACTGGCATGGTGGTGCTCGATGATACCGTTCACCTCACCGGTGGTAATGATGGTGAGGCTCCCCTACGACGTGGCACTGTGGGAAATAACATTGAGCGTAATAATACTGTTTGCTTCGGCATTGGGCATAGCCATACTTGCCGGCAGGATTTACCGCAAGGGCATATTGCTATACGGCAAGAAATTCTCGTGGAAAAACATCGGTCTGTGGCTCAAATAATCCCTTCCAACAGGGGGTGTAACAAAATTATCATTTCAATGTATCAGTAGAGGGTGTATCAAAATGTGTGCGAGGGGCGGCAAAGCCGTCCAATGTGCATAACCGACGGTGTAGCGACCAC
>CALUMZ010000063.1 GCA_944321865.1 uncultured Muribaculaceae bacterium | reverse complement strand
ACATTATTACGAATATCGAGACGCGGCACGCCACGTCTCTACTCATGGCAAAATCGCATTTTGATACACCCTCTAATTAACTTAACCACCCCCCAAAACATGAATAAAACATGCCTGAAACATTTCTGAAGCAAAAAGGCAATTACCGCAAGCTCATTGCCTATCAAAAGGCAGAATGCATATACGACAAAAGCTGCAAAATGATTTCTTGACCAATGGAGGTATTAAAGAACAAATGTACCAAGCCCGCTTGAAACATCGTAACAATAAACAGCAGGCAACCGACTGCTAATGGCACAGTCAATTTTAACATTTTGTAAATCAAAATATTTAAATTTTGCCGGGAGATTCAGTAAATTTGCGATAATTAAACAGAAGGGAAAATACCAATAACTTTTAACAATATTATTTATTATGCAAAACATTGACAACTACAAATTTGCAGGTAAGAAAGCAATCGTTCGCGTTGACTTCAACGTGCCTCTTGACGAAAACGGCAACATCACCGACGACACCCGTATACGCGGTGCACTTCCCACATTGAAAAAAATCCTTGCCGACGGCGGCGCACTCATCATCATGTCGCACATGGGCAAACCCAAAGGCAAGGTTAACCCCAAAATGTCGTTGAAGCAAATCGTTCCGGCCGTTTCTGCCGCACTTGGTGTAGACGTACAATTTGCACCCGACTGCGCAAAAGCTGCCGACCAAGCCGCCGCTTTGCAACCCGGACAAGCATTGTTGCTTGAAAACTTGCGCTTCTACCCCGAAGAAGAAGGCAAGCCCGTGGGCATCGACAAGGAAGATCCCAACTACGATGCTGCAAAGAAAGAAATGAAAGAGCGTCAAAAAGAATTTGCAAAGACTCTTGCAAGCTATGCCGACTGCTATGTTAACGACGCATTCGGTACGGCTCACCGCCGCCACGCTTCGACTGCCGTTATAGCCGACTACTTCGATGCCGACAACAAGATGCTCGGTTACCTGATGGAAAAAGAAGTTAACGCAGTAAACAATATCCTCAACAACATCAAGCGTCCGTTCACCGCAATCATGGGTGGTTCAAAGGTATCGACCAAAATCGGTATCATCGAAAACCTCATGGAAAAGGTCGACAACCTTATCCTTTGCGGTGGCATGACTTATACTTTCGCCAAAGCTATGGGCGGCAAGATTGGCCAGTCTATATGCGAAGACGATAAGCTCGACCTTGCCCTCGACATCATAAAGAAAGCTAAGGAAAAAGGTGTTAACCTCGTGCTTGGCAGCGACTGCATCGCAGCCGACGCTTTCAGCAACGACGCCAACACTCAAGTTTGCCCGGCTAACGCAATTCCCGACGGTTGGGAAGGTCTTGATGCAGGTCCCGAAACCCGCAAGGCATTTGCCGCAGCCATCCTGCCTGCAAAGACTATCCTTTGGAACGGTCCTGCCGGCGTATTCGAGTTCGACAACTTCACCGGCGGCTCTCGTGCAATAGCCGATGCAATCGTTGAAGCAACAGCCAACGGTGCATTCTCGCTCGTTGGTGGCGGCGACTCTGTTGCCTGCATCAACAAATTCGGTCTTGCCGATAAAGTATCTTACGTTTCAACCGGTGGCGGTGCATTGCTCGAAGCCATCGAAGGCAAAGTGCTTCCCGGTGTTGCTGCCATCGAAGGCAAGTAATCCACACTGTTACGGATAAAGCAATAAAAACAGTTCCGGCAAAAAGATATGCCGGAACTGTTTTTTATTGCTTATACGTCTATAAGTCGTGCAGCCCGAAAGCCCGGTTGCCACACAAATACAACACTGACTGTTTTACATTCTCCGGTTTGCTTTTTAATTTAACCCAAATAGGCCATCAGAACCACAAAAGGCAGTCAATACTTTAAGTTTAATCAATTTTATGATAGTAATATAAAAAATCCAATCTGCTATCCTCCCGGAAAGCAGATTGAACCATAATTCCAACCTATAAATTAACCTTAAAAATTTATACCCTAAATAATATGCCCTATAGATTGTAAAAAAGTAATAATACCATTAACTTGCAAATGAAAAAACTTTTACTCTACCATGAATTTATATATACACATACTATGATACGTTTCTCCCGGTTGTAACACAACCGACGGGAAATCAGGCTTGTTTGGAGAATCCGGGAAATGCTGTGTTTCCATACATATTGCACCTCGATGCGGATACGCCACTCTTTTCTTACCCACTACTTTCCCGTCAAGGAAATTGCCGGTATAAAACTGCAATCCCGGTTCGGTAGTGTAAACCTCCATCTTTATACCAGATGCAGGGGCGTATATAGAAGCAGCCACAATGGTTGAATCTCCGCCAGTTGCAAGCACCATATTGTGATCATATCCCAAACCATTGCGCAACTGCGCATCGTCGGCACTAATATCCTGCCCAACCGGTTTAGGCGACCGGAAATCGAACGGAGTGCCTTCAACCGAACGTATTTCACCTGTTGTCATAAACGTGCTGTCGATAGGCGTAAATGCATCGGCATTAATTTGCACATACTGGTCAAGTACATCTTTCGACGCATCACCGCTCAAATTAAAATAAGAATGATTAGTAAGATTGATAATGGTAGGTTTGTCTGTCCGAGCCGTGTAGGAAATCTTCAACGCATTATCGGCAGAAAGGCTGTATACCACCTTTACATCAAGATTGCCCGGGAAACCGGCTTCGCCGTCAGGACTAAACAAAGTCAGCACTAAGGTACTGTCGTTGACGGCATCTGCATTCCACACCGAGTGATGAAAGCCCTTTGGTCCACCATGCAGGCAATGCCCGTAATTATTTTGTGGCAAACGATACTCAATATCGCCAATCTTGAAACGGCCATGATTTATACGGTTGCCATAACGACCTATCAATGCACCGAAATTCCCATCTATGTTTACATAATCATTAATTGAGTCGTGACCAAGCACCACATCCTGCAAATTCCCGTCTTTATCAGGCACCATTACCGATACTATGCGTCCGCCGTAATTTGTCACGCACACCTCCATGCCTCGGTCGTTTGTCAACACGTACAAATGGGTGGGTTTCCCATCCACGACTGATTCAAATTTTGCCCTGTCAAGCCCCGATTTGGTCAAGTCGTCCACCGAGGCAGAACTGCAAGCCACAAGCATCAATGACACAATGCCACAGCAAATAAATTGTATTGTTCTCATAAGAAATATATTCTGCCACATGTATTTTAATTTACAACATTTTATACCGTTCCCATTCTAACCAGTGAACAGCTCGGCAGGGAATGCCATAGCATGCACATAGTGAAATAGGCATCCCCATAACCTCGCCATCGCAATAAAAAAATACAACAATATTATTTATTCAAGGAATCAAGCGAATGTGTTATACGGTTGTTTATCTCTTTTAGCCGTGCCTCATCCATCTTCACCACCTTGCGGTCATAGGTCAATACACCATTTACTTCAATCTCTACATCGGTAGTCTGCGTATACACAGCACCGGTGAAGCCGCGTTTCACCAATTTCAACAACTGTTCACCGAAATTCACATACTCGTCGGTCACTTCATCTGTCGAATCATATTGTACATAACCCCAATTGCGGTCGGGAGCCCACAAGTGCCCTTTCAAAGGATAACCTATGCCGCCATACTCGCCCAACACATTGGCACGGTAAGAGTCGAACAAGTACATTTCGGGGTGCGGGTAATTATGCAAGTCGAGAATGTCGCCCGTGTGGAAGAAGTTGCCCCCGCTTGCCGAGTTCACAAGCCTCGACGGGTCATACTGCTTTGTCCATTCCGTTATTTCCACTGTCTTGAACTGCCCCCATGCCTCATTGAACGGAATCCACACGCCTATGCAGGGATAAGAATAGAGGCAGTCGATTATTTCTTTCCATTCCTTGCGGTAATTGGCCTCCGAGACAGCCGAACGCACATATTCCGAGCCTTCAAAATAATTGCGGTTCTGCCACGGGCAACAGATGTCGCCGCTCGGCATGTCTTGCCACACAATCATGCCCACGCGGTCGCAATGCGTGTACCATGTGGCAGGTTCCACCTTGATGTGCTTGCGTATCATGTTATAGCCCCACTCCTTCTGCTTGTCGATATCATAAACCATAGCCTCATGGCTCGGTGCAGTGTAAAGCCCGTCGGGCCACCAGCCTTGGTCAAGCATTCCGAAGTGGAACAGGAACTTATTGTTAAGTTGGAACCTCAATATGCCGTCTTTATCCTTTGCCATCGAAAATTTGCGCATGGCGGCATAGCTTTTCACCGAGTCGAGCACCTTACCGTTGCTGGAAATGGTGACCTCCATGTCATAGAGGAACGGACTGTCGGGCGACCACAATTTCACATTCCCGGGCATTGACACCTCCACAGGCATGTTGTTGACCGATTTGCCCGAGGCAACAACCGCACCTCCGTCAAGCACACGCACTTCGGCCACCACGTCGCCGCAATCGGCCGACTTGCCTACCGACACCGTGAGCGTGTTTGCATCAATGTCGGGCAAAGTGCGCAAGTCTGAGATATAAGTTTCAGGCACGGGTTCTATCCACACCGTCTGCCAAATTCCGCTCACCGGGGTGTACCATATCCCCTCAGGCTCGGCTACCTGCTTCCCTCGCGGCTGTGTGCCGCGGTCGGTGGCATCGAGCACACGCACCTCAAGCGTGTTTGCGCCACTCTTCAACGCCCCGGTTATGTCGAAGCTGAAAGGCGTATATCCACCTGTGTGGCGGCCTACCTTCATGCCATTGACCCACACGTCGGCTTGCCAGTCGACAGCGCCGAAATGCAAAAGCACACGTCTGTCTTTCCATTTAGCCGGCACTTTAAATTCCCGCCTGTACCACAAGGCCTGCTCCGAGGACAGGCTCCTACCTACACCAGACAAACTCGATTCAACGGCAAACGGTACTAAAATCTCTCCGTCGCATTTTTCAGGACATGCGCTATCCTTGTCGAGAATGGCATAATCCCACAAGCCGTTCAAATTAACCCAGTCAACACGCTCCATTATGGGGCGGGGATATTCGTTCCACACATTATCGACATCTATATCCCCGGCCCATCGGGTTTTGATTTTGTCACCGACAGGCGCATATTGTGCCCCGGCATGCATAGAAGCAGCCAATGACAGCACAGCCAAAACTATTGATTTAAACTTCATCGTAAATGTTGTTTTTTATACTGTTTTTTTAAGTTTATGTTTTTCGGAAAGACAATTTTGCACCGGCATCACAGTACGACACGCACCCGGCTCCGTTGTGTGCAAAAATAGCCCAACAACAAATTATGATATGAGGAAATTTGTTCAAAATATAGCACTATTGTTTCAACTGCCATTTATTGACAGTATTTTACAAAAAAAACAGTACGTAATTACATGTCAAATAAAAAATGGAGGACAAAATCCCCCACCCCGGCAGACTTATAGGCAACCACATTCATGAAGCTACCCATAGCCGATATATAATTTTATTACACATAACGCGCTATGCAGGAATCATGGTTTCTGCTGCAATTTTGCATCGGCCGACACCATCCGTGGAATTATTACCCGACTGCTGTCAACCGTTATATCCAGTAATCCTGTTTCTGCATCTTTGTTCAATACAAGCGGTGCAATCCTTGTCCTGCGAGGCGACACGATAGTATCATTGTAGTGTACGTGATAAACATAGTAGGGCTTTCCGTCAAAGCTGTAGAACCAATCTCCATGTCCCGAACCGTTCTCGCCAACTTTGCTGCGGTGTATGACAGGATTCCCCTCATGCTTCGTCCATGGGCCCAATGGCGACTCGGCTGTGGCATACCCCATGGCATAATCGGGATTCAAGAAATGGTTGGCAGAATAAAACAGATAAAAAGTCCCGTCCAGCTTTATAACCGTCGGACCCTCCATTATAGGATCCCACTTGCCGGCATCGGTCTTTTCCCACTTATCGGTACAGTCGAGGCACTGCACCAGCGTCGACGGGTCGATGTTGCCCGTGTTTATGTCATACTCTGCCACCCAAATATAATTGCCGTGGTTGAACCTGACATGGTACAAGTAATATTTGCCGTCATCATCTTTAAATACAAACGGGTCGATGTTCTTTTCGCTGTCGTCTATGGGCCTTACGGTGTCTTGAACGTATGGACCGGTCACCACAGGCGCTTCGGCCACTGCAACCTGCTCGTCGGCAGTATAAAACAAATAATACTTGCCACCATCCTTATACACCTGAGGAGCCCAAAAACCGGTAGTACCGAAAGCCGACTTCCCCGATTCCAATACAGGCTGCCCGTCGTTCACCGGAGCCCAATTCTCCAAATCTGTCGAGACCAACATTTTGAACCCGTTCACACTGTCGGCACCAAGAGTACCGGTCATGTAGTATTTGCCATTTTCAACAAATATTGTGGGGTCGGCATAAAATATTTCCTCCCCCTTCATCTCTTGTTGCTGTTCCGCATTTCCGTTACAAGAGACAAACACTCCGGCAGCCATACACGCCAATGCAAGATCTGCCCAAATAAGATTTTTCTTCATTTTCATGTTTATTTTATTGTGTTTCTACGCTTTTTTATCGGCATACTCCGAAGGTGTCAATCCAAATTCCCTCTTAAATGCCTTGGAAAAATAATTCGGGTCAGAAAATCCGGTTCGGTAAGCTGTTTCCGACACGTTGAAACCCTGTTTCAACAATTCACACGCCATGTTGAGCCTCTTTTTGCGAATGTAGTCTCCCATCGACACATTCAGCAGATTTTTCATTTTTATGTGCAAGAAACTGCGGCTGATGCCCATCTTCTGAGTCACAGTGGCGACGGAAAACTCATCATTATCCATGTTCTCCTCTATCAACCGGTTGATTTTATTTATGAACTCTTTATCATAGTTACTCAACTGTGCAGAATTCACATCTTCGACTTTTGCGTCAATCATTTTTGCCTGTTGGGCTCGTTTCATACTTATTATGTTGCTAACTTGGAGTTCGAGAATCTGAGGATCAAAAGGCTTGGATACATATACTTCTGCCCCACTTTCATAGCCCTTCATCACATCAACGGTGTCTGACTTTGCCGTCAGCAATATCACAGGTATGTGTGAAGTGGATATATCATTCTTTAATTTACGGCACAATTCCATACCGTCCATGCCGGGCATCATCACATCAGAGATAACCAATTGAATAAGCCACTGATGCACTATTTCCAATGCCTCTTTCCCATTTTGTACCCCAAACACATGATAGTGTTGCGAGAAATAATCAACCATGAAGTCGAGTAATTCTTTGTTGTCTTCAACTATCAGTATCGAAATTTCATTGTCAGTATTGGTGGCAGCCGTAACCGCATACCTGTCGGCAGCATGCACACCGACAGGAGGCGTTTCAAAGACATACTGCTTCAAGTCGACCACAGTCCTGTCCTTTCCAATCTTGTTCCCGGTGTCAAAAGCCGAAGCCGTGACGTTCAAATATACCACGAATTTCGAGCCTTCGCCAATCTTACTGCTGACTTCCACATGTCCCTTATGAGCTTCGGCAAACCGCTTTACCAAAGCCAACCCCAGACCGTATCCATGGTTGTTGGTGCTGAACCCACGCTTGGTCTGGTAATATTTTTCAAATATGTTACCTATTTCATCTTCGGCAATGCCTATACCCGTGTCATCCACTTCGATACGCAAATACAAGTAACCATCATCCCCGTCGGTTATCTCTGCCTTGACAGTTATGCACCCTTTTTCGGGCGTAAACTTCAAGGCATTCGACAGCAGGTTGCTCGTGATACGCTCCACATACAGCGGCGAGAACCATACTTCCTCACCGTTATTTTCACAATTGATAATTAGCGACACACCTTTCTCATGCGCACCCTCGGTGAACAACGATGCCGCATTTTGGATGAAATCGAGCGGGTTGCCCTGTTGCAGATACAGTTGCTGATTACCCGACTGCATCTTGTTGAACGTGACAAGCTCATTGATTATGCCCACCATCTTCTGAGCATTGTTGATTGCTGTATCAAGGCGTTTGGAATCATCTTCCGACAGAGAACTGTGTTGCTTTAACCACTTAAGCGGAGCGACGATAAGTGAAAGTGGTGTCTTCAAATCGTGCGACACTGCCGTAAAGAAATCCATTTTCACACGGTTAAGCTCCTCGGTCTTCTCCTTTTCCATGTTTGCGAGCCTCACACTGTTTTTGGCCCTCTCTCTCACGGTCACAAACCTATAATAAAAATAAACTATCGAAAGCAACACCAATGCATACACTATATACGCCCACACCGACAAGTACAAAGGATTGCCAATATTGATGCGGATACTCTTCACCGGCGCATCGTTCCATCCCTCGCTCGAATTGCTTGCACGTATGTTAAGAGTATAATCCCCGGGAGAAAGATTCAAGCCTATGAACCTGCGCATCTCTCCCACGTTGCGCCAATCCTTGTCAAGCCCGTCGAGCTTAACCTGATAAAAGATGGTGCTTGTATTTCCGAGCGACACTGTGCTGTAATCGATACTGAACGAGCGCGACTGGTCGAAGGTGAGCGATACCTCCTCGGTGTCGTCAAGCGATTGCGATAATGGTGACTCAGGAGTTGATGCCGTAATCACTTGGTTATTTATCATCATGTTACGCAAATGGACCTCAAACGGCCCGCTGCTGCGCTTGATAGTCTTAGGATCAAAAAATACAAGTCCGTCGACGCTGCCGAAGTAAAGCAGTCCGTTACTTGCTAATATTGATGATGAAAAATTGAATTGGTTAACCGGCACCCCGTCCTCCATGGCATAGTGAATAAATGCACTGCGATCTTGATAAATCTGGAACAGTCCCTGTCCCGTTGAAATCCACAGGTAACCTATATTATCCTCAATGATGCTGCAAATAGTGTTGTTGCGCAACGTCATTCCTTCGCCCGGAGACTTCAGTTTCATGCTGTCGGGTTCAATATACCTAACCCCGTCGTTGTTAGTTCCTATCCATATCTTTTCGTCGCTGTCTTGATAGAGGCATGTTATATAATCGTCGTTCAACAACGACCCCGGTGTGCGTGCCGACCAACCGCACACTTCTCCGCTTTTTGCATTCATGCAAAATAATCCGTTGTTGCGCGTACCAACCCACAAATTGTTGTCGCAATCCACCAACAGACAGTAGCAAAAATCAACGTCAAGCACCGGATGTCCTATCTTTTCAAGCATATTTTTCTTCTTGTCATAATACCTCAATCCCTGAGTCGTAGCAACCCACAGTCTACCGTCGTGCTGCTGTGTGATGCCGAAAATGGCATCGGAATTCAATCCCGAATTTCCAGGCATATACCGTTCCCAACTTCCATTCATGCCATACCTGAACAACCCGTTGCGGAAAGTACCTATCCACACCTCACCTCCAACCGAGTCGTAATGCAGGCAATGCACGTTATGTCCAAGGCCGGGTATTTTATTGAAAAGGGTTATTTCCTGTTTTTCCGTATTATAAACATTTAGCCCGCCATCTTCGGTAGCAATCCACAAGATTCCATCCCGGGGCTCGATTATTTCCCTCACGGCCTTGCCTCGCAATGTCGACGAATCGTAACCGGGCTCAATCCACTTAAATTGTTCATTGCTGCGCAACAGCGCATTTATTCCCCCAAAGTAAGTACCTATCCAAACATTGCCGTTCTTGTCGCACAAAATATCGTAGACGGCATTGTCATTCAGCTCGTTTTTATCTATGTAATTCTGCTGCAACACGCTTATCTCACCATCGGGCTTAATTATGGTCACACCCTTTTCGGTTCCGAGCCATATATTATGCCCGGTATCCTCCGAAATCACTCGCACCGTCCCATCAGACAATTCCGAACCGTCCCACACGTTGACAGCATCAATTGCCATATCGATACTCATCACACCCTTACCGTTACGACCTATCCACAACAAGCCCTTAGAATCAAAAAACATGGGTATGATACCGTCTACACCGGTGATAAAATCATCGAAATACTCTTTTTTTATCTGGGTGGTCTTGGAAAAAGACTTGTCGAAATAATATATTGACTTGTTTGTCGCCACAAACAACCTGTCATATTGGTCAAAAGCCAATGATATGATAAAACCGAGTTCCTGATGCGGCAACGGGACAAACTTGTCCTTCTTCTCGTCATAAATATACAGGTCGGTACCGCCGCACACAATTTGCCCGCAACTATTCTCGACAATCGACGACACTTGTCTGTCAGGCAACTCATATCTTTTAAAATCATCGGTTTCGGGGCAATACACGCATATACCGCCATAAGACCCTACCCACATACGCCCCTTGCTGTCGCAATGCAATGCATCGACAAAATTGTGTGTCAGGGAATGCTGATTTCCCGCTTCGTTGTAATAGTTGAGCATTTCATATCCGTCATATACCGACAGTCCGTTACGCGTTCCTATCCACAACTGCCCTCGTCCGTCATTGGCAAGGGCTTGCACTTGCTGGTGCGGCAACCCGTCACGGCTAGTAATGTGCGTAAACCTGTAATTGCCGACAGATGCCGACAATGTCACAGCACCCAAAACGGCTGCCAACACCACAACCAATCTATTGATCTGCAAATTAACCTGCATTTCCTGCATTTAACCTGTTCGCCTCGTTCTAAAAAATAAGTTTCTTCGCAACTGTCATGCCATTCTTGAACACGACTTTGAGGATTCCTCCCCCGGCTTCCGCCGGAAGAAGAATTTCCTGTGTTGCAGAATTACACGCCACATCGGCCATGAGCCTGCCGTCGAATGCGTACACCGACACCCGGCTCATCTCTGCGCTGCCAATGACCGACATCGAGCCATCGCCGACTGCCACTGTAACATCGGCTGCGGTTGCGGCCGATTCTTCCTGACTTTGACAATGCGTCACCCTACTCGATTTTGTCGATAGCAAATGCTTCCAGCAGTGGTTTGATGGCTTCT
>CALUMZ010000062.1 GCA_944321865.1 uncultured Muribaculaceae bacterium | reverse complement strand
ATTGCAGCTACAACCAATTGACGGAATTGGACGTGACCGGTAACACGGTGTTGACAGAATTGGATTGCAGCTACAACCAATTGACGGAATTGGACGTGACCGGTAACACGGTGTTGACAGAATTGGATTGCAGCTACAACCAATTGACGGAATTGGACGTGACCGGTAACCCGGCGTTGACAGAACTGAGGTGCTACGACAACCAATTGACGGAATTGGACGTGACCGGTAACCCGGCGTTGACAGAACTGAGGTGCTTCAGCAACCAACTGACGGAATTGGACGTGACCGGTAACCCAGCGTTGACACAATTGTATTGCAGCAACAACGATTTGACGGAATTGGACGTGACCGGTAACCCGGCGTTGACATATTTGGATTGCGGCTTCAACAACTTGACGGAATTGGACGTGACCGGTAACCCGGCGTTGACATATTTGGATTGCGACTTCAACAACTTGACGGAATTGGACGTGACCGGTAACCCGGCGTTGACAGAACTGAGGTGCTACGACAACCAATTGACGGAATTGGACGTGACCGGTAATACAGTGTTGACATCTTTGAATTGCGGTAGCAACCAACTGACGGAATTGGATATAAGCAACAATCAAAATCTTAGTTCTTTTGGTTGCACCGGCAATCCCGGGGAGAACGGGGTGCTCAGGGTGAAAGTGTGGCCGGGCTTCGGTGAAGTGCCTGAACGTTTCGATAGTGGAAGTTATGTCTATAATGGAAGCACGGTGACAATCGAGTACTGGAAATAGCACGATTTCCGGACTGCCGCACAACAGCCTCGGAGAGTCTGCACTCGGCTTAACAGTGTGGAGTGAGCGGTAGCGAACGTAACCTGCGGACGGACAAATATATACACTAAGCGGCTTCGGAGATGTCGAACTATAATAGCAGACTAAGTGCGGCATCTCCGAAGCCGTATTTCTAAGGTGAGTCGGATACCGCAGGTTTCGTTCGCTGCGCTCACTCCACGTGCGGTTAAGCAAAGTTTTGCCTCTCCGAGGCAACAAACTTGCTCTAATTCAATTATAAATCAGAAGCAAGATTTGGTACCTTTGCTGTTTTTGATGCACCCTCATATCATGGCGGCATTAAGAGGGGTGTATCAAAATTATTATTTCAATGTAGCATTAGAGGGTGTATCAAAATTATGAAAGATGCTAAAAAGGGGCAGCGTAGCTGCCCAATTATGCTTAACGCCGGGCGAGGCGTAGCCGAACCCGGTGTAAGAATACCTCATCCATACAAAGCGTCCTCGCAGAGGGCGAACATATTTGTATACAAGCAGTTATTCGCCCCCTACGGGGACGGCAGTGTAGGCGTTATGACTACACCGGGTTCGGCTCCCTTGGGGTCGCCTTGCCCGGCGTTAAGCATAATTGGGCAGCTCCGCAGCCCTTCTCTCTATTTTGATACATCCTCTACAACCGGGTTGGTAAATTATTGATAATAAGTGCTTTATGGTTGTAGAGGGTGTATCAAAATTATCATTTCAGTGTGGCAGTAGAGACGCAAAATTTTGCGTCTCTACAATCTGGTTGGATAAACTATTGATATTGAATGCTTTATATGTTGTTGTGAACATCGAGACGCGGCACGCCACGTCTCTACTCATGGCAAAATCGCATTTTGATACACCCTCTACGGGAGTGGAATTGCATTTTGAGGCAAGATTGGCGCTCATTCTCCGGTGGTGTCGCTGTCGTTATACGAGTCCCAAAAGTCGTTGACTGCTGCCAGATATTTGTCGATGGTGGTGCTTTTCTTTATTTTCTTGCGGCATCTTCGGCTTCCTTTGCCGGCAAGGAAATATTCCCACAGCGATTTCATTTTTGCAAGTAAGTGTGCGTCGCCGCTAAGGGCGGCTTTGTAGCTGTCGAAAAGGCGGTCGTGCAATTTGATTATGCGCGGCAGGGCGTTCACAGGGTCGCCGGAAACGAGTGCGGGGTCGTATAGCAGGCCGCGGCCAACCATTACGGCATGGAGTGCCGGATACCGGGCCGACAGTGTGTCGATGTCGGTCATGGAATGTATTTCACCGTTGTAAACCACCGGGAACGTGGCTTCGGCGATGAATTCACTGAACTGGGACATGTCGATGTCGCCGGTGTATTGCTGCTTTGCCGTCCGTGGGTGCAGCGTGACGTGCGACAACTTTGTTGCTGACAGAGCGGGCATCAAGGCTCGCCATTCGTCGGGAGAATCTGCGCCCAAGCGCATTTTCACCGAAAAACTCACGTCGGGATACTCCTCCGTCACCCCGAGCATCGAGCGAACCTCGTCGGGAAATGGCAATATGCCTGCCCCGCAGTGCCGCTTGACGATGGGCGGGAAGGGGCAGCCCATGTTTATGTCAATCTCCCTGTAACCAAGCGAGACCACCTTGTCGACGAGCAGGGAAAAATTGTTGTGTTCGCAGGCTATGACTTGCGGCACTAAGTGATAATCCCGGTTGGACTCGGGCGCGATGTCGCGCAGGTCCTTATTCCGAAAAGCCCCCTTCTCAAGTCGGAGAAAGGGGGCATAATATCGGACGATGTCGCCGGCGAATATCCGGGAATGGGCGTTACGCCAAGCGCAATCGGTGTAGCCTTGTATGGGAGCCGAAAATATCTTCATCTCAGAAATTGAAGCTAAGTCCCATTGCCATGTTGAATTTTGCGGCATTTACGGGAATAATCTGTTTGCTGAATTTTGCAAGAATGTAGTCGGTCCCGATGAAGAAGTTCACGGCACGCGGGTGGAAGTTGAGCGTTGCACCCATCGAGCTGCGCACATTTGAGAACGAGCCGTTGATGGCCGCGTTGAACCATGAAGAGGGGCGGAAGTTGGCTGTCACCATAGCTTCGGAATACACGCGCGGAGTACCCAAGCGCAGTGTCGCCAGCAAGCCGAACGAAATCTTGTTTTTCAGCAAGCCGTATTCACCGGCGGCGCGTATGGTGGTGTAGAGCGACGTGGTGTGGCCTTGCTTGCCACTGTCCTTGAAGTTAAACAGGTTTTTTGCACTTTCTTCAAGTTCGTCGGCTGCATCGTCAAAGTCGTTACTGCCATCAGGATTGTCTTCGGCACCAATGTTGTCGAAGCCGTTGTAGACGAATTCTTGGTTGCGGTTTTCGGCCACGGCGCAATCTTTCCATGAAATGAAACCTATATCGGTAATAGCCAATGAAACGGTTGCTTCCTCGTTAATGCGATATACGGCACCGAGGTCAAGGCCGAGACCGTAACCACCTATTTGGTAGCTGTCCATGTTGAAGTCCGACAGGTTGCCGTCTTCGTCAAATTCATAATTTATTCCGCTTGATGCTATGATTTTGCTGCGTTCGCTGATGCGCCATTCATTGTCGGACATGTAGATTCTCATGTTCTCGGCACTTGCTTTGGCATACAGTCCGCCAACAAGGAATTTAACTTTTGCGCCCACTTGCAGCTTGTCGTTGATTTTGCGGGCATGGCCGAGAGCGAATTCCACGTAATTTTGTGATTGGAATCCTAAATTGTCGATATCAAATTCTTGTCCGTTATAGCTTTGTCCCTCCTTCAGGAATTGGAATATGCCTTTGGGCACATACATTCCGCTTTGACTGCGAAGAGCAATGCCGATGGTATTGCTGCCACCCCAAGCATTGAACCCGACTGTGAGAATGTCGAGGTTGAGGTCAAACTCGAATACATTCATTGACTTGAATTTCGACATAGCTTCGTCGGCCGGGATTGAAGGGTGCAGGAATGTCACCATTTCATCTCCCTGCGGGTAAAGTACCGTCCCGAGGCCGATGTTGGAGTTGAGTGTGGGGTTGATGTTGCCGAGCAGGGGGAATGTGACAAAGCCTCCACGTTCTGATGCAAAGGCCGGGTTGAGCTTGTGGCGTTGGTTGTTCCCCTCAAGGAAGTAAAGAGAGTTAAGCGTTTGCGCGCCGGCGGTTGTTGCGGTGAGCATTGCCACTGCAACGAGTATATATTTTTTAATCTTATTCATGACTCGAAATTCTGTTGTTGAGTGTGTGAGATACGCGTTGAATGGTTACTTAAAATGACAAGTTGATTCCATCGGGAATTTCAACGAAGATGTTTTTTACCAACAGGTATTGTTTCGGCCGCAAAGTAACGTTCGACATAGATGTTGCCGTAACTGTGTAAACAATCTTTTCAAGCCGTTCAAGGTCGTCGGAGCCTTCCTTTTCGGTAAGTTCCAGTTCCAATTCGTTGGTTGATTCCTGCCCGTCGGCAGCAGCTTTGAAACGGAATTTGTCGACATTGACATCTATCCCGTTCAGTTCCTCTCCGTAAATGTCATATAGCTTTACAGCCGTAACCATGTCGGTGGGGATGTTGGTGACACCGGTGGCTTTCACTATCAGGCGGTCGGTCTTGTCGGCAACATCTTCGAGGTCAGAGAGCAACTCATCGATCGAGTCGGTGTATTCAATGTTTATATTGTTGAATTTAAAGGGTACTACAGCACGGTAGTCGGCCGAGATGTCGTATTGTCGTCCTAATTCTATCATTTGCGAATTGTCCTTGCTGAGCAGCGACAAGTCGTCTGATTCAATCCTGACATTGTCGGGGACAAAACGGAACAGGTTCACGAGGTCGGGTTCAACCACTGTGGTGTAGCCCGGTTCCGAAGCATTGAAATTGCTGATTAGGATATTGTTCATCGTGGCCGGTTGGGCAGTAATCGAAACCGAGGCAAAGCCCGACTGCGTGGCATTTGTTGATTCCATGCTGAGGCTGAAGTCGCCCGATATGTTTACCGGATTGTCTAAGTCGAGGTACAGGTAAATTTCCTGAGGCTCGATAGATGTGTTCCCCGAACGGAGAAAATCGGGAATGTCGTTAATTGCTATGTCGGAAGATATGTTTGCCGATGTGTTGAATACGCCGGCAACCCGGTTGAGGTCGGCAGTTTCCTCGTTCATGAAATATTCAAAATGCACTTCTATCGCATTGTCCTGTACCGTTCCGCCAAGGGTCATTGAAGCGGTGGCGGAAACTTCCACGGCATCGGTAATACGCAAATATTTGCGTCCGTCGCTTTCGGTGACGATATACCGGTCTTGTTGGCTGCGCGGAATTTCAAGCAATTCAACGTCGACGTTGTATTGCACAGCCGGGGTCGCGGCATTCAGCACCACCTCGTCGGCATGGAAACTGTTGGTTCCGTTGGTCAGCCTTATGAAGTCGGGGAAAGTCATTGCGAGGTTGCTCAGTGTCACGGCTTCCACTCCAGCCGGAGTCGAACTTATGGATAGCCGGAGCGTGGTATTGATTTTCTCATTCTTGAAGTCGGCTCTGTAGAGTTGCTCCACTTCCTTTGGCAGTTCCTCGTAGATGTCGTAATTACCGATAGATGTAACTTCGCCGGCGTCGAAGCGTGTCCCCTCGGGGAAGGTGGCATTTGCCGGGAGGTCGATGTGGATGTTTTCGAGGACAGGAGTGAAGTTGTGGATTTGAACTTCGTCCAACGGGTCGATTTGAGTGTTGGTGTTACCTGTCGAAGTCACCTCGTATATGCCGTTGTTTTCTGTCAATGTTTCCGACTCGTCGATAATACGGGACAAGTAGATGGTGTCGGAGTGTCCTGCCGGTATCCTGAACTGGTTGCCGATGGTGATGTCGGTGTTGATGTCTTTTGTCAGGTCATACTCCTCATCGCAGGAAATCAAGTACAATGACGACAGAATCATTGCACAGGATAAAATACGTGTAGATTTTAACATATAAAACTTTTATTTTTAAATAAAAATTACATCATATCATGCACTAATGCACTAAAAAACTATGCTTTATGCTTGTTAAGATTTGCCAAATTATGCTGCAAAAATACCATATTATATTGTCATTACAAAACAAATCATTAATTTTATCTTTGGAAATTAAACTTATGGCTATAACGCATATCTAAAGAGTAAATTAACATTAAGGGGAGTACGTTATTATGAAAGCTAATTTGTTGAATATGTTATTAATGTCTTGTGTGACAACATTCAGTGTTGCGGCACAGGATTATGATGATATTTATTATGACAGTTCTCAAGAATCTGCGTCGCCTGCAAAAGTTGAGACTGTCGAGTCGGATAACGCGAAGCAGGCGGTGTTGACTGTCGATGACGGGGTTGTTGCCGATTATTTTACGGCCGACCAGACTGCCGACTGGAATGGCGGTAACATCGTAGATTTAAGGGATGTGGACGAATATAACCGTCGTGGCGGCGGTAACAGCGGCTATGCCGGTCAAGACGAAACGGCCGGTGAAGTTGCTGCCGATTCGTCGGCCATAGCAGGGGAGAATGGTGATACTTTCCAGTATACCGAACGCATCAGGCGTTTCCACGACCCCGATGTAATTGCAGATTTGGACGATGAGGAAACTGTCGACTTGTATGTATATACCCGCCCCGATGTAAATATCATAGTAGGATCTCCGACAACGGCTTACGTAAGTCCGTGGGGGGCGACATTGTCGTTTAATACATGGGGATGGTATGATGTGTGGTATGACCCGTGGTATTGGGATCCATGGTATTACAGGCCATATTGGTATTATACTTCTTGGTATCGCCCGTATTATTGGGGTTGGGGAGCTCCTTATTATGCATATCACCCACATCATTACCACAGCTGGTGGAGACCGGCCATACCGCATCATCGTCCATATTATACCACATATTCGGGTGGAAAGGGACGCCGATTGTATGCCAATGCCGGACATCGCGGCGTGGCGACCGTAACAAGCCGCACAGGTCGTCGTGCCGGGACAAGTGTGTCGAATGGCACAGTGACAGGACGGCGCAGGGCCGCGGCAACGGTTAATACTGCGGCAAATCGACTAAACGGAACAAGGATTGCAGGAAGCAACAGTACGCTGAACCGATATAAAAACCGGGTGAACCGAACGACAGCTTCAATCAATCCGGCTTCGGCCAACCGCGTAAGTGCGGTGGCAGGCAAGAGGGTGCCGGCTTCGTCGGTAACGGGCAATCGGGTTAGTGCAACTACTGTTAACCGGGTGAATCGCGTCCCGGCATCGACAAATGTCGGTAACGCCGTTCGTCGCTCTCAAGCATCGACGGTGAAACGTGGCAATGCAACTGCGGTACAACGAACCAATCAGCTTAACAGGCGTTCAACGGTAAATGGCGCAACACGCAGGTCGTCATCATCATTTGGTACAGGCACATCGGGATACCGTTCAACCGGCCGTGGCACATCTTATTATAGATCTAACCGCAGTACTTCTACTTATAACAGAAGCAGTTCGGCACCATCGTATAATCGCGGACGCAGTAGCTCTACCTATCGTTCGACTCCGCGCACATCTAACTACAATCGGGGCGGAAGCAGTAGTTATCGCTCTACTTCGCGCAGTTCGGGTTATTCTCGTAGCGCAGGTGCTTCGAGAGGCGGTGGCGGCGGTCGTCGCAGGTAGCCTTGTGCCTCCTTCCCGGAATGGATAAAATGATTATTTCTTATGGAAGATGTATCAAAATATGGCATAGTGACCGTAGAGGGTGTATCAAATCCATTTCTATGGGCATTGTGGCCGTAGAGACGCAAAATTTTGCGTCTCTACAACAGGGAGGCTGATGTAATTTTGCGTAATTGTGATAGCAACGAGACACGTCAACGTAAGAATCAAGTCAACAACTAATTTAATTGAAAATATCAGGTATGCGAAAATATATAATATCTTTGATGTTGCTGCTTCCTGCAGCTGTTATGGCACAGTCGGCTTTTGACCTTTACCAATACTCGCGACTTGAGATGCGCGGCACGGCACGTTATATGTCGATGGCGGGTGCTTTTGGCGCGCTTGGCGGCGACTTGTCGGCCATAAACTCGAATCCCGGTGGAATCGGCATATATCGCAGTTCCGACATAGGGGTGACGCTCGATTTCAACATAGGAAATTCCACGGTTGAAAGCGCAACGTCGAAATTCTCGACCGACCGCTTCAAGTTTTATTGCAACAATGCCGGGTATGTGGGTGCGTTGCGCCTCGACTCGGAGATAATGCCCAATATCAACTGGGGCTTTACGTATAACCGTTCGGCATCGTTCAACCGCCATTACCGCGGCAAAATAGACAACTTGAACACATCGTTCTCGAATTATATGGCAGGCGTAGCCGTATCCAACGGCAGGACAGATGAAGATCTGGCTTATGGAGACTATTATAATCCCTACCTCGACGGGGATGCCGGTTGGATGGAAATATTGGCTTATAATTCGTATATGATAAACACCTTCAATGGCGATGATGACTTCAGGGGACTGTTTGGTGACGGGACGAGCGGGTGTGCTATTTTTGAGACCATCGAATCGGGTGGCATAGATGACTTCACATTCAACTTAGGCGGAAATGTTGCCAATACTCTTTATTGGGGTATGAGCCTCGGCATAAGTTCGATTGAGCATAACATAGACACCTATTACAGGGAGAACTTGCAGAATGCATACGTTGCCATTCCTGTATACGACGAAGTGACAGGCGAAACCGTCGAGGAGCTTAGGTCAGGCGGCAGTGCCGACTACGACATACACAATTACAGCCGCACCACCGGGACGGGTGTCAATTTCAAACTGGGTCTGATATTCAAGCCCATAAATGAATTGCGATTAGGCTTCGCTTTCCATACTCCCACATTCTATTCGTTGAAGAACGAGTATTATACCGACACGCAATTTGATTATGTGTATAAAGATGATAAGTCTGAGTTGATTAACAGTGGCTACGACTTCATCAACGATGGATATGTCGATGAATTTACTTACAACATGCGCACTCCGTGGCGTTTTGTGGCAAGTGCGGCAGCTGTGATTGGTGGCAGGGGTATATTGAGTTTCGACTATGAGTATGTCGGGTACCAGACTATGAGCGCGTCGGACGATTACGGGTCGGCTGACGCTTTTGTGGGATTGAACAACGATGTAAAGACGTATTACCGCCCGTCGCACATCTTCAAGGTAGGGGCAGAGTATCGTGTTACGAATAATTTCAGTGTCCGCGCCGGGTATTCCTACCAAACTTCGGCCTCGGTCGACCGAGTGCGCAACGACATGTTGCCTGTGTACACCACGCTCATGCCGGCAAGCTATGAGACAGAAAACAACACGCAGCACATAACCGTAGGCCTTGGGTATAAATACAAGCAATTCTACACCGATCTTGCATTCGTGCACCGCGACCGTCAAAGCGATTACCATGCTTTCTCGCCGGTGATTTATACCGATGGCAGCCGCGACTTGTCGCCCTCGGCGCGCATAAATAATTACGACAATCAGATTGTGTGGACGCTTGGATTCCGTTTTTAAGGAAATATCGATTTATGAAAATAGTTTTTGCGACAAACAACAGAAACAAATTGCGTGAACTGCAAGAAATGCTGGCAGGCAGCGAAATCGAGGTAGTGGGACTCTCGGATATCGGGTGCCATGACGAGATTGAAGAAAATGCCGATACCATCGAGGGAAATGCCTTGATAAAGGCGCGATACGTAAAGGAGCATTACGGATATGATTGCTTTGCCGACGACACCGGCCTTGAAATCGATGCGCTCGATGGCGCGCCGGGAGTGTATTCGGCACGGTTTGCCGGCGATGATTGCAACAGCGAAAGGAACATTGACAAGGTGCTTGACATGATGCAAAAAGAAACCAATCGCAAGGCTCGATTTGTGACTGTCATAGCATTGTGCATCGGCGAAGAAGTCAAAACGTTTGAGGGGGAGGTGCAAGGTGTAATACTCACTCACAGACGTGGCACCGACGGGTTTGGGTACGACAGTATATTTGAACCGGAATGTTGCGGGCAGTCGTTTGCCGAAATGTCGCACGAACAAAAAAATTCAATAAGCCATCGTGGGCGAGCCGTGAGGAAACTTGTGGATTACCTCACAGCCGTGGGCGACTGAGCTGCGGCCAAAGCACTGCGATACAGTTTAAGGACAGAAAGGGCAATATTGGTATTGCTCTTTTTTGTTGATACGACGGTGGATTTTGCTTTGAGGTGCAATGGCAAAGCTGCATGTACGGCACGAGATGTGGATATGATGCGGTCGCACCGGCGCAGAGCGTAATTGTTGTGCAACGACGGTTTGAAATGGTGGTCCACTGTTATGATGTTAACGGCATTTGGGTTGTCGCACAAGCGGTAACCCGATGAGTGGAATATGAACGGGGTGGTGTAGCCGTCGATTCTGACTGCAAGGTGCCGTGTGAGCCACAAATTGCGCATCACATATAAGTGTCCGCGCCTGAGCAGGTCGAGCTTATAACGGTGTTCGTTGGCTATGGCATTACGATATTCGACAAATCGCAATTGTATGCCGGGCATAGGTAGCAGGTCCCTTATGAATTGTGCCCATCGGGAACTTTCCTCTCCCGATTGTTGCATATTGAATATAATATTGTCGAGGTATATTACCATGTACAAGCGGTTATTAATAATCACTGAAGAACTGGGGTTTTATGACAATGCCTGCGCGCAAACGCGAATGATATTTGTTATAGTCGAGCAAGTTTTCGCCATAACCGTTGTAATATTGTATAAAAAAGTATTGGTTGTCTTTTTTGAACAGGCGGTAATTGAGTTCTACGATAAGGTTAAAGTTGAAATTCCACCCCTGCCGCTTAATTGCCGTCACAGCCATGCCGAAGCGGCGGTCGCGCGATGTTAACTGTATACCCGTTTGGTAAATACCGCAATATTTCAGAATATCTTTGTTGTTTTCTCCATCTATGATGGGTATCCAGTATTTTCCATGAATCATGAATTGCGGGTCGATGTATATGTTGGCGGCAAATGAGATCTTGTTCCAACTACGGGATTCTTCTCCGTCACGGCCGTTCGATTCATGCTCGAGCATCAGCATGGTTTTACCAATCAGCTTGTCTTTCACGATGAGCAATTTGGCGATACCTATACCCGGGTTGAAGTTGAGGTCGCGCATTGGCAGTGATTCTTCAAACACGTTCCACATGCACTTTTGGGAATAAGTAAGGAACAGATAGCTGTTGAATGGCAATGTACTTTTCGTGAGCCGTTGGGCTATGCTTATTTGGAATTTGACGTCCGAGTTGGTGCGGGTCGGCCTGTCGCCTATTGTTGTTCCGGCAATAAAGTAATTGTCGCGAAACAGAGTGAAGTACGGCCCGTTGTCGAATTGAGCCCTTATGCTGTCGGCATTGAAACTACCGACAGTCTTGTTGCTTACAATCTGGGCAAAGGCCGTGGAATGAAGTGCCAGAATAAATAAAATTGTCGCTATTATTTTTTTGGACATGTCGTTATTTATTTTGTGCAAAGTTAGTTATTTACTTGTTAAGGTGAGTTCTATCAATTCAATTTATCCTCTTGTATCAGACAGCAGAACTCTTTAACTGCCCAATTTGTGAGCT
>CALUMZ010000061.1 GCA_944321865.1 uncultured Muribaculaceae bacterium | reverse complement strand
TCGTCGCAACCCTTGGCTACGCCTATTACGTGTTCTTGTACGAAAGTTACTTCTTCGCTTTCGTCAACTTCCTTGAACTTGCTGGCGGGAACGCCGCATTGCGGGCACTTTGCAGGGGGTTCGTCACCTTCGTAAACATAACCGCAAACGGTACAAATGAATTTCTTTGCCATAGTAGTAAATAATTTAAATGTGTGATTAATAATTATATTTTCACGCCAAGTGGCACTGAGTGCCGGCTTGGCCGCTGTTTCAGTTTTGCGCAGAGCGGCATTTGTCGCACAGCCCGTCGTAATATATGTGGGTGTGCTCGACTTTGAAGCCGTCGGGGGTGTCGGGGTCGGCCGCCGACCCGCCTTCAGGAATTGGGATGTCGAATATTTGCCTGCAACTGCGGCATATAAAATGCGCGTGTGGCGAGGTGTCGCCGTCGTAATGGATGTTTCGGCTGTCGATTGTCAGCACCGACAGCGCATCTTTCTCTTCGAGAAGCGACAGGGTGTTGTAGATGGTGGTTTTCGACAGGGTAGGCATCATGGCATGAAGGTCGCGATAAATGGCATCGACCGTCGGGTGGGTGCAATGTTCCATCAGGTATCGCATTATGGCGACCCGCTGAATGGAGGGCTTTATGTCGTGGCTCCTGAGATGCTCTACTACGTAATCCATTTTTTTGCGTATGAATGATTATAAATTTGAAATCATTACAAAATTACAATAATTTTATTTCGGCGCAAAATTTTTCGCTTCTTTTTTTGCCGGTCCGGTCTCCGTGACGCTTTTACAAAGCGTGTATATAACTGGCGTAAAGACGGTTAGCTTTGCCGTTAAAAAAACAAAACAAATGGCGATGCGCGCCGATGATTGCAATGGAAACGACCATGATTGTAGAATTGTTGCGGGTGGTAGGTCAAAATGCGCCCCACCGAGGGTGTGTCAAAATTGTCAGTTCAATGTGGCAGTAGAGGGTGTATCAAGATTTCAACATTGATATTGTAGAGACGAGGCGTGGCGCATCTCGATAGCGGTAACGGCGCATAAGTCGCTAATATATGGCAGTTTATCCAACCCGGTTGTAGAGACGCAAAATTTTGCGTCTCTACTGTCACATTGAAATGATAATTTTGATACACCATCTGTAATCGAGGTCGAAAAAAAGATTTCTACAACGTGCCTTTGCGCGCGATAGAAAGAGTTCCTGTGAAAAAATGTGTGATTTTTTTGTTTTCTTGTGAAAACTCTTATATCTTTGTGATATTAAAATAATATCATTTCAAAAACAAAGATTATGAATACCGGAGAATTTGATTTTAAAGGCGCGAAAGTGAACGGCTTTTTGATGCTGTTCGTGCATTTGGTGTTACTCACTGCCGTTGTCGTGGCTTGCCTGATGGAAGCCGAAGACCGGCTGTATTGTGCCATCGGTGGAGTTCTGGGGTTTGTGGTATGGCTTGTGATGTTTGCCGGGTACATGCAGCTTGAGCCTAACGAAGCGCGGGCAATGGTGTTTTTCGGCAAATACAAAGGGACATTCAAGGAAACGGGTTTCTTCTATGTTAATCCTTTTTATAATAAGAAGAAGCTGTCGCTGCGTGCGCGCAACCTCGATGTTGAGCCAATAAAGGTCAACGACAAGGTTGGCAACCCCATTCTCATAGGCATGGTGCTTGTGTGGAGGTTGAAGGACACTTACAAGGCAATGTTTGAAATCGACTCGCAGACAATGGCATCATCGGTGACCACGGCATTCGGCAACGGCAAGGACTCGGTCACGCTTAGCATGGGTAACAACGTGGCAGGGCGCATGAGTGCCTTTGAGAATTTCGTGAAGATACAGAGCGATGCCGCATTGCGTCAGGTGGCGGGGCAATATGCCTACGACGACAATGAAAGCGGCGATGGCGAGTTGACGTTGCGCTCAGGTGGAGAGGAGATAAACGAGCAACTTGAGCAGAAACTTAACGAACGCCTTGAAATGGCAGGCCTTGAAGTGGTGGAAGCCCGAATCAACAACCTTGCATACGCGCCTGAAATAGCCGCAGTGATGCTGCGCCGCCAACAGGCTTCGGCAATCATTGGGGCGCGCGAGAAGATTGTGGAGGGGGCTGTGTCGATGGTTCACATGGCTCTTGACAAGCTCGAAAAAGAAAAAGTGGTGGAGCTTGATGAAGAGCGGAAGGCGGCCATGGTGAGCAACCTGCTTGTGGTGCTGTGTGCCGACGAAGCTGCGCAGCCGGTACTTAACACGGGTACATTATATAATTAACCGGTATTGCCGTGGCTAAAAAAGAGTCTGCAACCAAGAGCTTTGTGCTGCGTGTTGATGCTGCAACCATGGCGGCCATTGAAAAGTGGGCGGCCGATGAATTTCGCAGCATCAACGGGCAGTTGCAGTGGATTATAACAGACGCGCTGCGCAGGAATGGCAGGTTGAAGAAAGGTGTTGCCGACAATCATCCCGACGGGAATGACGGCGAAGGTCAAACTTGAGAATGCACGCGAAGCTGGTGTAGAAAAATAATGTTTCTGTTTTGATTGTTGAATTTAAAAGAATATTGAAGTCATGCAAAACACAAAGCCTGACAAACGGCCGACCGGGAAATTGCCTGTGGTGCGGCTTCGTCCCGCATTGCCCGACCGGCTGCTTGAGACGGCGGCATTGTTGCTCGTTGTGGCAAGTTGGGTATATGTGATTTGCAATTATAGCAGCGGCGAGGCGGCTTTTGGCACCATGCTTGCCGCTGCGTCGAGCATAACGATTACAGTCGCGGCACTTGCTTTGGCTGCACGCATGCCGTCGAACATGTACAACTTCCCGGTGCGCGTCACTGCCGCAAACATTGCCATGCAGTATATGATGGCGGTGCGAATGGTGCGCGTGATGAATGTCGTCGTCGGCTTTATGGGTTTGGCTATTGTGATTGCCTGCGTGCACCGGTGGGCAATGGTGCTTGTGTATGTGAGTTTGGGACTTATGGCGGCTGTGTTGGTTGCCTATTTTGTGTTGGCATGTCGCCGGAAATAATTCCGGTGTGGATAGGCTTGCATCAGACTCGTTTTTGGATTTGTCGCGGAGACGATTTGAACAAAATCATGCCAATAATGCCATATAATGTAATAAATTACTATTTTTGCACCCGTGAATGATATGTTCGGGAGAATGGGGAAAGTGATGGCAGTAATGTTTGCTGCCATGGTTGAGTTCCCGCATTGAAGTAGAAATTTTTTAAGTAATTATTTACGAAACGGTAATATTTGCCCCGATTTGATAACAACATACGGGAAAAAATAGTATTGTTGAGCATGCTTTTATGGACAGGTCTCAAAACATCAAGCCTTTCAAGTTTGTTCCATACCTGCGGCAGGTTTTATGGGGTGGGGAACGCATCGCCCAATACAAAGGCATTACCACCGACTTGCAACAAGTGGGCGAAAGTTGGGAGGTGTCGTGTGTCGAGGGGCATGAGTCGGTAGTGTCGGAAGGCGAAGATAAAGGCTTGTACTTGCCGGAGCTGATACATAAGTATCGTGAAAATCTTGTCGGGGATTCGGTTTATGAAAAATTCGGAGAACGCTTCCCGCTACTTGTCAAGCTAATCGATGCCAAGCGGGATTTGTCGTTGCAAGTGCATCCCAATGACGAGCTTGCCCGGTTGCGCCACAATGGAATTGGGAAAACTGAGATGTGGTATATAATCGATGCCGAGGAAGGCGCGCTTATATACTCGGGGCTTGCAAAAAATATCACCAAGGATGATTACAGACGCATGGTTGCCGACGGCAGCATAATGGACGTGGTGGCACAGCACACTTCACATGTAGGCGACTTGTTTTCGCTCCCTGCCGGACGCATTCATGCAATCGGGGCGGGAAACTTGCTTGCCGAGGTGCAGCAAACGTCCAACATCACTTATCGTGTATATGATTTCGGGCGCATCGACATTAACGGCAAGCCCCGTGAACTGCACACCGAGCTTGCGATGGATGCCATAGACTATGCCGTGCACGACGATTATAAATTGAATTACGAGTATAAGGAAGAGGGCGATACCGAATTGTTGAAAGGCAAGTATTTTGATGTCCACAAGGTGCGTGTAAAGCGCGTGTGGAATATAAATTCGGGCGAGTGCGATTCGTTCCGCATAATTATGTGTCTTGGCGGAAGGGTGGAAATTGTTGATAATTTCGGTAATATTACAGGGATGCATCAAGGTGAGACTATTTTGGTTCCCGCAGTAACATCGTCGTTGCGCATCACCGGCGATGCAACATTGCTCACTGCCACTGTTTGATGTGCCAATCGATATGGGCGACGAAATGATATTTGTGTGCTAAAATTGCGATAAACCGAAAATGTTTTAATTTAATTTGTTTTATTGTTATAAAAGTATTGCATTTGCTATATAGGTAACTGCAAAAGTGTAAAAAACAAAGTTTGAAGCGGCCGGTAGTGTGTTATTGGCTCTTGATTATATGTAAATCCCCAAACGGCCATTAGACCGCAAATATTAGTTTTGAAAATGCTTTTTTATGCCGATTTGGGGTAAATGTTGTTTGTTGCCACTAAAGAAGAAATTTTAATTAAAGAAAGGTACATTATGGAAAACTTGATTTTACCCGGCGTGTTATTGTTGGTTGTATTGTGGATAGGTATCCTTGTGGGTTTTGTCCGTTTCTCAAATGCCGACAAAGCTGAATTGCTTGGCGGCGACAAGCCGGTGGGCGATGCAGCCTTGTTGGGTGGAGGTAAGATTTTCAGGTTAAGCCCCGTGCTGATATGTGTCATATTTTTTTCCATATTGGTGGGTATCATGGCTGTTGTGATAGCGTGATTATGATTATGGTGGGTTAATTTTGGTGCCCCACACTTTAATGTGGAGCAAGGAGTTGGCGTAGCGACGATAAGGCTTTCGCCCGGCGTGATTGGCATTTGTCCAACTCGTCGTTGAGCCATGCCGAACCCGATAGCAAGCCGGCCAATACTGTTAAGATGATTGTTTCTTCCATGCGTGCGGCAATGGTGCGTTGCGCGGTATGTGATATGCAGTGAGGTAATTGCAGTTCAATCAAGAAAGTATCATCTTCGGGCTTGGCGTCGGATATATATCCCGACAACGAGGCGCACACTGAGTCGCATGCCGCTTCGGTCTTGGTGGCTATCAGTTCTTTCATTCGGCAATTGGCCAATGGTATGGTTCTTTCTTCCGGCGGCCGACAGGCGGTTATTATGGCAAGTTCTGCCATAATGCTTTTGGCCGTTTCGGCATAATCTATTCCTACGGTGAGTGAAAGTGTTTGTGTGTTGTTCATAGTTGTTTCAGTTTAAACCCAAATCGGCATAAAAAGCACATTCAAAACAAATTTTTGCGGTGTGATGACCGTTTTGGGTTAAATATTAAAAATATTGCAAGTAATGCTGTCGATGCGATAATTACCCATTTCGTCCAGTCATGCGACACAGGAGTGCTTGTGGCAGATGCCTTAGCCGACTTGTCGACGGTGGTGGCAGATGTTTGTAGCACATTGCTGCTGCCTGTGTCGGTGATTTCGGTTTGGCGGTTGCGTGATGCGGAGATTTGGCGGTGTGACATCAAGCTGCCTTTATCGGCGTTTCCTGTGCCGTCGGCAGGGTAATATTGCCATTCTTCTATTTTCAAGTTCATATTCTCGGCGTGGTCTATGTGCTTGTCGGTAATTGAGTTTACGGCAATGCTGTCGGTTGCAATCGTTTCGGCGGCACGGTTGCATGTTTTGCTTGTGGTGCGGCATGATTCCATGGCAACCATGCAGCTAACCGGCAATGCGAGAAGTGCGGCTTTGGCGGCACACCGAATAAAGGTATTTGTAGGCATAGGCTTCTGAAATGTAATATCGCGATGCCCTCTCGGTGGCAAGCACGCGGGCAAGTGCGTTGCTAAGTGACAATGATGGATGTTTCTCTTGCTCGGATTTTACTTTTTGGTATATTTCAAGCCACATGGCTTGTTTGAGGCGGGTCTTCTTCGATACTTCGCTACGGCTGTCGATGTGTACGATTGTGTTGTAGGCGTGGTCGAAATTAACGTAATAGCGGGGCCTGTTTTCAAGCAGGACGCGTTTCACCAAGTCGCGGCGATTGATTGGCCGGCCGCTGTGGTAGGCTTCTTTTAGAGCCCGGCGATAGTCGCTCAATAATTCGCGGTTGCGCAGTTGCGTTTGCCGTTTCCTTTCTTCGGCCATCATGGTTATGGAGTTTTTCATGATATAATAACAAGTGTTGGTTATCGATTATGTTGCAAAGATATAATGCCGCATGGTATAATGCAAATAATGTGTGGTAAAATTACCACATAAATCATTTTCGCTTGCATCTATTTGCCGTGAGTTAAAAAGGAATACTGCAATAGCGTGAGTGAATGAATGGCCTGTCGTTTGCATGGAGCAAATCTCCGAGCCATCTGCGTTAATATGTGCTTTTTTCAAGGTTATTCCATAGAATTTCCGTAAGTTTGCATAAATTTCCAAGATTAACAGAATTGTGCGAAATATGAAGATTGGTGCAATATTACTGAGCCTTGCTGTTACGTTGCCTGCATTGGCAAGCACATACACAGGGGTGAAGTCGTCATCGCCCGAAGGGTACCGGGCTCGTGGCATATTGATGTATGAAAACAAAAATTACGTAGGCGCAATCGACCAACTGTCGCATCTTTACATGATGGAAGACGGGAAAAAGTATGTCGAAGATGCCGATTTTTATATAGCTTTAAGTAATTACGAGCGTGGCGATGTATATTGCGTCGAGATGTTCAAAAAGTTCATTGCCAACTATCCGGCTTCGATCAGGGTGCCGTATGCGTGGGCAAAGATAGGTGACTGCTATTTTTTCAACGGGAAATATGGCGAGGCGCTCACGGCCTATGCCCAGATAGTGCCATCGGCTTTCAACAACGATTACAAGCTCGACCTCACTTATCGTAGCGCATACAGCATGTTGAAGCTCGGTGAGTTTGACCGGGCAAAGGAATTGTTTGCGAAACTTTCGCATACAGCGCGTTACCGTAATGCGGGATTGTTCTATGATGCCTACATAGACTATGCCGGCAAGGATTTCGGTGCAGCAAAGGAGAAATTCAGGTTGCTGCCGCCATCGAGCGAATTGGGACGAGCTTCGCAATACTACCTTTGCCAAATATACTTTGTCGAGGGCGACTACGACAATGTTATTTCTTCGGGGAAAAGATTGCTCGAACCGGCAGGTGACGATAGCGAATATGGCAGGGAAATGAACCGGGTGATAGGAGAAAGTTATTATCACACCGGCGATGACGATAATGCAGGCAGGTATCTGTCGCGGTACATGGAAAGTCCCGGTGCCGAGCCTGTTCGTTCTTCTCTTTACATTATGGGGGTGCTGCATTACCGCAATGCCGAGTGGCAAGACGCGGTAGACTGTTTTGCCGGCGTAACCGGCGAGGACGACGAATTGTCGCAAAGCGCATATTTGTATCTCGGGCAGGCATACGTCAAGACCGGCAACATGAATGGTGCCGCCATCGCTTTTGAAAAGGCGTTGAACATGCCGTATAATTCCGACATACAGGAAACTGCATTTTATAATTATGCCGTTTCGCAAAACGAGGGCGGGCGCACGCCGTTCAATCGCTCGATTGATATTTTTGAAACTTTCTTGAACCGTTTCCCCGATTCGCGTTATGCCGACGAGGTGGAAGACTACATGATAAATGCCTACTTGACGGGTAACGATTATAACCGGGCGCTCGAGAGCATATCACGCATAAGCAGCCCGTCGCGCAAGGTGCTTGCCGCAAAGCAGAATGTGCTTTTCCAATTGGGTGTGCAGGCGTTGTCGAACGATGACACGGGCAGGGCTGCCGACTATTTCGGGCAGGCTCGGGCCGTGGGACGATATGATGCCAAGGTATTGAACAATTGTAACCTGTGGCTTGCCGAGTGCCAATACCGTGAAGGGAATTACAAGGCTGCCGAACAGTCGTGGGCTGCGTTTGTCGCAAATGCCGGCAAGGAGGATGCCGCCAATGTTGCTTTGGCACGCTACAACATGGGATATGCCCGTTTCCAACAGCGCAATTATACCGGTGCTCGTGCGGCTTTCAATGAGGCGGCGGCCGATGATGCCTTGTCGGCATCGTTGCGTTCCGATGCCCTGAATCGCATAGGCGACACTTATTATTACGCACGCGATTACGCGACGGCCGAGGATTATTACGAGCAGGCCTACGTAGGCGACAATTCCACCGGCGATTATTCATTGTTCCAAAAGTCGATGATGCTGGGGTTGCAACGCGATTATAAAGGGAAGATCAACATGCTCGACCAGTTGCTGCGGCAGTATCCCAAGTCGCCGCTGTGCCCGTCGGCACTGTTGCAGAAAGCCGAGTCGTATGTCAACCTTGGCAACAATGCTTCGGCAATAAATACTTATAAATTGCTCATATCTCAATACCCCAATTCGGCCGATGCCCGCAAGGGCCTTTTGCAACTTGCCATTACCGAGCGCAATGCAGGAAATGCCGATAAAGCAGAAGAGGCTTATAAAAATACCATAAAACTGTACCCCACGAGCGAGGAAGCTGCCGTTGCCGCCGAAGACTTGAAGGTGATGTATGCCGACTCGGGCCGCCTCGACGAGTATGTGGCGTTTGTCAAGACTGTGCCAAATGCCCCGCAAATAGATGTGAACGACTTGGACCGTCTGGCATACGAGGCTGCCGAAAAAGCTTATCTTGAGCAAAAAGGAACGGGCAAACTTGAAAATTACATAAAGGAATATCCCAACGGGGCATACGTGTCGCGCGCAAAATATTATGTCGCCATTTCGATGTATGAAAAAGGCAACCTCGACGATGCTCTTGAAATGGTCGATGAGGTAATTGCCACGAGTGCCGATGCCGGATTTGGTGTCGATGCTTTGCGCATAAAGGGTGAAATATTGATGAAGCAGGCCAAGGCTGCCGATGCACTCGTCGTGTACCGGACCATGGCGCAAAAGGCTTCTACGCAAGATGCTGTGATAAATGCCAACCTTGGAGTGATGCGTGCATCGCTCATGACCAATAAGTTTGCCGAAATGCGTGATGCCGCCGACAGGCTGTTGAAGTCGGGCGGATTGTCGTCAACCGAAGAAAAAGAGGCTCGGTATTGCAGGGCTACGGCAAATATAAAACTTGGCAGCGGGCAGGCGGCCGAGTCTGACCTTAAGCTACTGGCTCGCGACCCCCGAAATGAATATGGCGCACAGGCGGCCTACGACCTTGCCAATTATTATTATAATGCCGGCGACAATGTTGCTGCCGAAGAGACGCTCAATAATTTCATCGAAGCCGGAACTCCTCACCAGTACTGGCTTGCACGCGGATTTATATTGCTCGCCGACGTTTATCATAAAAAAGGCCGCAATATAGAGGCCGTGCAATACCTGCGCAGCCTGAAGGAGAATTATCCGGGCTCGGAAAGTGACATATTCGAGATGATTAACAGCCGCCTTGACGAATGGGCTGTCGCCGGCGGTGATGCTAAATAACACAAATTATGCTTATTATATGAAACGTTACTGCATATCTTTCCTGCTGGCGTTTGGTGCCATTGCTTGTGTTCAGGCTTTCGGGCAGGACAAGGAATTGAATAAGGAAATAACTGTCGATCGCGATTTTGTGCCGGTCGAACAAAAAGCTTCAAAAGCCAATGTGTTGCCCGACGTGTATACACCGCAGCCTGTTGCCGGTGCTGCGTCGATTGGTTACAGCGATTGGGCTGTACCGGCCGAGGTGCCTGCCACTGCCGTCACACTGTCGCCATACGGCTATGGCACTTCGCGTGACATAAGCTCTAATCGTGGTTATTTTGAATTTGGAATTGGTACTTGTCTTAACATGCTCGGTAGTGCGGGCTATCGCTTGGCCGACCTTGAACGCACGAAGATGAGCATATGGCTTCAGCATAATTCCACTTGGACGGGGAAAAACAAGTCAAGAAATTCCCTGTTTGCCATCGACCAACATTGGAACGACAATGTGCTTGGGCTTGACTTCTCGCATCGCTTTGACAAGGGCACGTTGACGGCCAACACGTTCTATCATTACGACAATTTCAATTACTTCGGTCGAATGAAGGACGGGTGGCCTGCCGCCGATTCCACGCAGTCGGTCAATGAGTTCCGCATAGATGTGGGGTGGACCGGTGATTACAAGGAGCGGCGCGGATTGAACTATTCGTTCCATGCCATGTACAACTATTTCGGCTTCTCGCACGATGTGTTCGATCCCATGCAGGGTAACAGCGAGAACCACCTGCGGCTGACGCTCAATGGCGACTACGGCAGTAGCGATGTGTCGCATGTAGGCGTGGATATGGGATTTGATTTCATCAATTACAATATACATCATTACGACTATCTCAACGAGACTTCCGCTGTGGGGCATGAAAACCTTGGTGTGTTTAGCGTAATGCCTTATTATGCCTACCGCAGCGGTCAGATGAGCTTCAAACTTGGTGTGAATCTCGACGTGTCGTTCAATGACGGTGCCGTGTTGCGTTTTGCTCCACATGCCGAGTTCCGTTACGACTTGCTGCGCGGGCTGCAATTTTATGCCGAATTAGATGGCGGCAAGGAGATAAACACGCTCAGCCGCATGTTCTCGGCCAACCGTTACGTGTCGCCGCGAACGATACCTGTTAATTCCTATACTCCGGTCGATGTGGTGGGAGGTTTCAAGATTGGACCGTTTGGAGGCTTCAACGCCACGATTTATGGCGGTTGGGCAAAGGTGGCCGATGCGATGATGCCAACACTCTATGATACAAGCGATCCGTTGGACGCGGATAACGATTATAACACCTATAACCGCAGTATTTCGCGCTACGACATCTTCGACATGAAGGGGTGGCGCGCCGGCGGTGAGGTGGCATACGCCTTCCGCACCGTTGCCGATGCTTCGGTTGCCCTCACTTATTCGCCGCAAGAGGGGGATAAAGGGTATATTATGGGTGACGACCGTGCCGAGTTGGTACTCGATGCCCGGCTCATGATGCACCCCATCAAAAACCTGTCGGTGGGAATCACTTATCAGTATCGTTCAAACCGCTCGGTTATATTCCGCGGGAACGACGGCCTGTGGCTCAGTCAAGACCTTGGCGACGTGAATTTCCTTATGCTCGGTGCCAATTACCGACTTAACGACATTGTTGGATTCTTCATGGAATTTGACAATATTCTCAACAAGCGTTGGGACACCCACTATGGAATGGGTACGCAACCCATCGGAATAATAGGTGGCGTGAGCTTGCTGTTCTGAGACGCGCCGGGGAGGGTGTATCACAATTGTCATTTCAATGTGGCATTAGAGGGTGTATCAAAATGAAAACGGAGGGCGGCGAAGCCGTCCAATGTGCATAACCGAC
>CALUMZ010000060.1 GCA_944321865.1 uncultured Muribaculaceae bacterium | reverse complement strand
TTCCCTTCCCGACGGTTTGCTCCCGGTGGTCGCTACACCGTCGGTTATGCACATTGGACGGCTTTGCCGCCCCTCGCGCACATTTTGATACACCCTCTACAATCTGGTTGGATAAACTATTGATATTTAATGCCTTATATGTTATTATGGGAGTGGAGGGTGTATCAAAATTATGAAAGATGCTAAAAAGGGCAGCTTCGCAGCCCCTTTCGCCATTTTTGATACACCCCCTACAGCCTGATTGTCGATATGATTAGTGTTGATATTCAATATTTTGCACATTGCTGTGTTGTAGAGGGCTTATTTGCCATTTTATTACACCTTCTACCGCCACAGTGCAATAAATAAAGGGGGGGTTATGCTGCGTTGCCGGCGGCAGGCTCCAAGGCATCGGGCTTGAGTGCCGCCGGGCGATGCAACATGGCAGTATCTCCGCCACCCTGTTGCTCGCTGCCGGCATTGCCATTTTCCCTGTCTTCTTCACCGGCAGCATCTTGCCGTACCTCATTGACGGCCGGTACCGATGAAGTCGTGTCGGGACGTTCTATCAATCCCTCGTTCATCATTTGCAAGCTGTCGGCGGCAGTGAGGTTGTCATCTTCGGCAGCATCGACCATTCGGCGCATGTCGGGACGGCGGCCGCCAACATTCAGATTTGAACGCAATGCAGCATTTGCACCACGGCGCAACGCCGAATTGATTTGTTCCCGCAAGTTGATACGGGTAGTGTCGACAATTTCCACCATTTCGGCCCGCAAGTCATCTTCCTTATATTTGGCACCGCCAAAACGGAAGTGCATGTCATCGGGATTACCATATATGTTAATTCCAAACTTGAATGGAATGGGCGATTTAAGAACCGATATGTGGTAACGGAAATTCAAGTCGAGGTCGTTATATCCAAGTACACCAAGCTTGTATCGGTCGACATTAAACATAAACGGGAAAAGCATCATTTGCGAATTTTCCACAAGCAGTTCCACCGTCATCTGGTCGATCATGTTGCGCTCACGATTTTTAAATCTAAGCATCTTGGCTATCTTCTTGAATGTTTCGGCATCCATGAACACAAGGCTGTCGCCATGCAGTTTCACAGCAGCCCTCAACGTGGGAATATCTATGTTCATCACCGAGTCGAGGTTAGCCGTGGTGGCAATTTCGGCATCTATAATCCCATCGACCGATTGCAGCAACGGCATAACCGAATCGATAGCCGGAATCATGTGCAGGAACTCCCCGACATTGATTTTTTTCAATCCGAGATCCATCCCGAATTTAATATTACGACGATCGGTCGAGGCATACATGGCATTAAACTCAGCCGAACCAATGTCGGTTGTTGCCCTTAAGTTATTCAAGTTTATCACACCGTCGTGTATAAACAGATTGCCGTCGAACTTGTCAAAATTCATGTCGGCAAACGTAATATTGTTGCTGCGCACGGCAATCTTGGCCTCGATATTGCGTGGAACCACGAATGCCGCAAGCGTGGTATCGGCACTGCTTTGCGATGCCGCCATCTCCTGCTGCATCTCTTCGATATCGGTAATTGTGCTATCCATGCTGCTTAATCCCACGGCATTGTTCGAATAAGTCAGTCCCTTGGCTGCTGCGCCCACAAGTTGGTTCACATCGATTGAATCGGCACGCAGTATCATAGCAATGTCAAGCGGTCGGCGAGTACGTCCCATCATTGTCGAGCGTATGTTTTTTAACTTCCCCTTCAAGCTGAAATTACTTTTCCCGACGGTATAATTGAAATTTTCCACCGTGAGGCTGTCGGCATTGAATTTCACATCGACATCTGTAATGCGGTTGCGCAATGGGAAGTATGGCGTATACATGGCACCGGTGTTACTGCGTATCCTGCCATGCAGTTGCCAGCGGGCAAGCAATCGTGCAAACCCACTGTCGACCGACATATCCAAAACTTCGGCATCGTCGAATTTTGCGCGTTGCGGACGGCGATTTGCCCACTTCGCCTTCAATTCTTCCCTTTGCCGGCGTTGCGTCTGCCGCACCACGGCAAGCAGCGAGTCGTTGCTCCAATCGGGATGTTGCGCCCGCAGTGTGTCAATCAATTGACGTGTGCGGTTCATGCGCCTCCGGTTCACACGCCGGTTTGCCACAAGGTCGATTTTGCTGTCTTTCAAATACACGAATTGCGAATTGTCACGATAGAACATCGTGTCGATTCCGAAACCGAGATAAAACACCGGCATGCGTTTCATGTTACGGAAACGCGACACGCTTCCCTTGCACGACACCCCGCGAGTTGCAAGGAATGTGCCGTCGGCCTGTTTCATTCTCACTTTTCCGGCCGACACATTGAACCCCATGGGAACAATTTGCGTCGAATCTTGTGTTTCGCCCATACCCACTGCACCGGCACCGATGCGCATGTTGTTCAACGACAAGTCCAGCCCCGGGATGGACGCATAAAGAGTATCGACACTGGCAGTCACACGCAACAAGTTATCGCCTTCGGTTGAATCGCGGCGCATATACGTCTGCCGGTTGCCAAATGAAAGAGACGCATAGTTGGCTTTCACATTCATCGTGTCAAGCATATTGTCGTATACAAGATTGCGCAGACCGACGTCTCCTGTCAATTTTATCTTATGGAAATTTTCTTTGTTGAGGTTGCTCATTTTCATGTCTACCGATGCGTTGGCTTCGGCCTCACCCGATATAGTGAAATTAAGCGGTACATTGACCATGCCTGCCATTACACCAAGGTCGGTGTGCCCCTTGAGTGTCGCTGACACGTATGGGTCGGCAAATATATTTGTCACCTTGCCCGACAACTGCAATTGCACGGCCACTCCGTTAAGCACCAAGTTACTAAGCGTCACCGCGCTCGCATTCGGATTATTTCCGTCAAGCTCCATTCGGGCATCTACGGCCAAGCGATCTATGCGTCCCCGGCCCCCTTTTGCCTGCCAGTAAGAATCGGGCACTATCAGCCGCCCCGACATTGACGGCAACTTGCGGCTTGTCAATGTGTAAGGCTCCTCAAGGTTGACTTCTATCGATGCCATCAAGTTGCTCTTTACCCTGCCAAACATCCGTTGATACTTAACCGGCAACCGAGGCACGACCGAAGCAAAACGCACAGAATCAACCTTTAGGCTGAACTTGCTTATTTGCGGCTCGCCTTCTTCGGCCAACAAGGCAGCATTGCCGGTGATGGGAATATCGAGCAACCGCGCTTGCATGTTTTCCACATCTATATCCATTGCCCGGCGGTAGTTCCACTCCAATCCGGCATTAAGCTCAAATGGGAAATCGGCCAACAGCGGCTCTTCGCCCATGGTGCAATCGGCCTTGCCGGCAAAGGCAAGTCTATATGCGTCACGGCCGACGGTTACGACCGAAGCCGTGTCGAGCCTCATGCTTGCCGATATGGAATCGGCTGCCGAATAATATGCCAACCGTGTAGTGCCCTTAAGCATGACTTGCTTGCACCTGATCCACGGCAATTCCACCACAGCCGTATCTTGTGCCACGCTATCCGGCTCGGTTTCGTCAAGCGGCAAAATGGCGTAATTTGTTATCGCGGGAGCTGCCTCCACTATGTTCACATCGAGGTCGGTAACCGACAAGTCTTTCACATCGAAACGGCCTATCATGGCCTCGGCAAGATTTATTTCAAGATGCAATTTCGTCAGCGACAGCAAATGCTCGGCATTGGCCGGGAGTTCGACACTATCGGCCCGTGCCATTAACGAATCAAGACTGCCCGATTGCACAACCAGCGAATCTACATCGACGTGCAACATGGGGAATGTGGAATATGCCGTAAGTTCCAACCTCCCGATTTCCACCTTGGCATCAAGGTACTTGTTTGCCGCTTGTTCGGCATATTTCGTCAGATTTTCAGGCGATATGAGCCACACTACAGCCCACAGGGCCAGTGCCAGCAACACTACAAGCGTGCCCACCGTCCAAGCAAGTATTTTAAGCGTCCTTTTTACTGCGTTTTTCTTCTTATTCTTAGCTTTAGCCATGATTTCCTTTTTTTATTTAACGCGCCGTTATGTGAAAGCAGCCTTGTTTTACTTCGTATTTTACTAAGCAACGGTTCTCTTTACGGTAATAATCGAGAACTTCGGCAAGTATGCCTCTGAGGTCTTGCGGAGCCACCACGTATGACGAGTCGCAACACACAAACCTCACGTAACTAATGTCAAATGTCGTACCATACCGATGGGCCGACTCCACCGTGGCATTGACATTACCCCCACGACGCAATCGCGCCACAGAGTAATCGGTGCGAGTGACACTGGTAACTTTTATCTTGTACTTCTTTCCGCCTCGGGCCATTACACTGTCGCTGAACGAGCGACCTATGTCATGAAGCAAACGGGCAGCCTGCGGCACGAGGTATGGCAGCGAATGGGTAAGCTTTTCGACATGAAAATCACTGCAAGTGCTTATTTTCACTATTGGAACACGCAGATTGTATGCATCATAGAGCGATGCTATCGGTTTTATTCCTATGCGGCGGGCAACGGCAACGTGTTCATCGTTGAGGTCCCTGAAAACACGTGAATAACTCCCTATGGGACGCACACGCAATCGGTGCACCCGTGCCGTCGTATCGGTCACTCCGGCATCGGCCATGCCATCGTGCTTTATTTCCGCTGTTTGTTCATCGCTACCACCGCAACACATCATTGCCACCAACATTGCGACAGTAACCAAGATTACCACAAATCGTTTCACTAAAATATGCGTATATAATAATTCGACACACAAAGATAGCGAAAGTCGAGCGCAGTGGGGAAAAATAAGCTTGATTATTTTTTTCCACTGCCGAGGCGCATCCTATATTATTCAAAGATACGCACAAGTGTAATTAAATAAAAGAAAAAGCAGCTATTAGTTATAATTATTGTCCGTTGGAATTCAACCGGGTGCATCACAGGGAAGAGTTTCGCAAAACTATGAATTTCGCCACATGCAGAGACGTGGCAACGCTGAGTCTTGTTGACGATAAATCATAAAGGCATTGAACATAAATACAATTATTCGGTTATAGAGGGTGTGCAAAATAAAAAAAACATAATTCCCCCCTTGTTAAGTTCAAGATTGGGGGAATCATGTCTTTTTTGTCTAAAAAATCCTCCTCCGGCGGGTTGGCTGATTGCCTAATCCTTCAGTGAATAGGTAATGGTCGACACCACACGTATCTTCTTGATGTGTGGGGAATTATTGTCACGGTCTAAAATCGAGAACTGTCCCTGCGTGGCTGTTATTATCTTGTCAAGCTCGCTGTTGCAATTCCCGGCAAACTGCTCGGCGGTGGCCTGCGCATTGGCTATGGCCTCTTTCATCATCTCAGGCTTGATTTCGTTGAACCCTGTGTATTCATACACAATCGGGTTTTCATAGCCACCATCGATAATGGCCACACCCTGCCGCAGCAACTCTCCCTGCCGCGATATAATGCCGCGTATCTTGGCCACGTCGTTGGAAGTGACTGTTATCACCGATGTTATGTTATAACGGTTCACAACACGCTCGTTTGAATACAAGTTGGCATTCTTGTCTTGCACCACCGGCGGATTGACCGAAATATCTTCATCGGGCACGCCATTCTCTTTCAAGAAAGTCCTGATCTTGCTTGTGGTGGAATTGATTTTGTTATAAAGTTGCGGCAAGTCGTTGCCAAGCTCCACCGACACTATCGGCCACGTAACCTTGTCGGCTGCCACCTCACGCTCGGCAAGTCCCTTGGCCGTCACCCGCCTGTCCTTGTTTGTAAAATTGTCTATCCCAGCCTTCAGGCACACGCCCATCACCACTATTGCCACGGCAATCAAGAATGCCTCGGGTATGCGATTAAACTTTTCCATAAGCAAAATTGTATTAGTTGTTTTTTATTTGTTTTGATACACTTCCTGCCACACAGTTTAAGAGACTTCCTCGTTTTTTGCAATATTTAATGGTGCACCGTGCCTATTACCGCGGCTCCACATCAAGATACAGATATTCACCTTTGAAATAGACCAAGTATTTGCCACCTTCTTGAAATCCTTCTATACCATCGTAAACAAATGGCAGCACCTCATTGCCCTGTTTGTCAATAGCGCCCCATTTGCCATTTAACTTTGCCGAAGCTATACCACACACAAATTCGTCTATTCTGTCATACTTAAACGCCACAACCGCCCTGCCGTTGCCATCGATACAGCCCCACTTGCCGTTGTTGGACTTGGCCGTCATTATATCGCCGTAATAACGGTATATATCATCATACAGCAACGACACTATTGCCTTATTATCCTTGCCGATGAATCCCCACTTGCCTTTCATGCAAGCTCTCGCAACCCCGTCCTTAAAGTCTCCGAGATAGTCATATTTGAAAGGAATCACCAACCGCCCGGACATGTCAACTGCTCCCCATTTGCCGCCCATCTTCATTACCGCGAGGCTGTCGGAAAACCCGACTCGACCATCGTCATATATAATCGGAACAACTTCTATTCCCTTTCGGTCAATGAATCCCACTTTTTCATTCAACTTCACCAATGCCAACTTGTTATCAAAAGGCATAGCTCTTTCATACTTTGGCTGAATCACTTCTGTGCCGGTTTCGTCTACATATCCCCATTTGCCGTTACATTTCGCAGTGGCCAACCCATCAGAAAAATCACCGATGCTTTCATATTTCAACGGCACTATTTCCATGTTTGACTTGTTTATATAGCCCCACCTGCCACCTCTTCGCACACGAGCCAATCCGTCGGAAAAGCCATAGGCCTCATCATATCTCACAGGAGCCACAAGGCTGCCCGATGCATCGACATACCCTTTCTTGTCATTCAACCTGACCACCGCCATGCCTTCGCAAAAAGGCTCGATGTAGTCATATACCGGCTGCACAACAGTCTTTCCGGTCCTGTCGACGACACCATATTTGCCACCCGTTTTCACTATACTCCTGCCTGCATGAAAATAATCCACGTCGTCATATTTTATTTCAACCACTACCGAATCACGCATATCAACTGCTCCCCATTTTTCGTCCGTGCACACGGCAGCCAATCCCTCTGTCGGCGACTTGATGTTATCATACTTCAACGGTATGACGAAGTTTCCCGACCTGTCGATTATCCCGCATTTGTTAAAGCACACTACCGACACGCCATCATAAAATCCCCACACTTCATACCCTTTACTTATAAGCTCGGCAACTATGCTGTCTCCTCGCAACGAGTCGATTTGCCATTTTGCCACCACACCGACTGTATCGGTTGCAGCTGCGGCTTCCTCTCCGGCATTGCCGGCAACAGATTTAGTTCTGTTGACACAACCGCCGGCCGTCAACACAGCAAGTATTACCAATAATTTGCAATAATTCATCACTCTAAATTTTTCAACAGTTACACCGACTGCAAAAGTGCGACTTATGCAAAAATAAAACAAGCAAATTAACATATAAATTTACCCTTGCCAATAGCACCGATGTTGCGCCGAAAATGCTAATTTTGCATTACTGATTAGAATTACACAACAATTATGGCTGAAGATAAACTCACAGAAAAGTCAAAGGTGTTTTTCACCTCTTTTCGCTGCCGCCCCGACGAAGGTCCGGCCGACAAACTGAAACGATTGGTAAAAGCCGCCGGAATCGGCAACATCGACATGGACGGGAAATTCGTTGCTATAAAAATGCACTTCGGTGAACTTGGTAACATGGCATTCCTGCGTCCCAACTATGCGCGTGCCGTGGTCGACATGGTGAAACAGGCCGGCGGCAAGCCGTTCCTCACCGACTGCAACACACTCTATCCCGGCAGCCGCAAGAATGCAATCGAACACCTGTATTGCGCATGGGAAAATGGTTTTACGCCGCTCACCGTGGGTTGTCCGGTAATCATAGGCGACGGACTGAAGGGTACCGACGACGTAGAAGTGCCCGTAGCCGGAGGTGAATATGTGAAGAATGCAAAAATCGGACACGCCATAATGGATGCCGACATATTCATTTCGCTCACACACTTCAAGGGTCACGAAATGACCGGTTTCGGCGGGACAATCAAGAACATCGGCATGGGGTGCGGATCCCGTGCAGGCAAGAAGGAGCAGCACTGCAACGGCAAGCCTATTATCGACCATGACAAATGCCGCGGTTGCAAGCGTTGCATGCAGGAATGCGCCAACGACGGGCTCGTATTCAACCCCGATACGCGCAAAATGAGCATCGACCCCGACCATTGCGTGGGCTGTGGACGTTGCGTGGGTGCCTGCAACTTCGATGCCATCAGTTTTGCCAACAATGCCGCCAATAAAGAGCTTAACTGCCGCATGGCCGAATACACCAAGGCCGTAGTCGACGGCCGCCCGCAATTCCACATATCGGTGGTGTGCGACGTGTCGCCCACTTGCGACTGTCACGCCGGCAACGACTCCCCGATTATCCCCGACGTGGGCATGTTTGCATCGTTCGACCCACTGGCCCTCGACCAAGCATGTGTGGATGCCTGCTTGAGGCAGACTCCCCTACCGTGCAGCCAACTGACCGACGAAATGGCAGCACCCGGATTCCACGATAAGCACGACCACTTCGACAACGCCAACCCGAATACCGAATACAAGACATGCCTCGCACACGCCGAAAAAATCGGGCTCGGCCGACGTCAATATGAATTAATCAGCGTGAAATAACACTGCGCGCAGTACACCCGATGGAGACTATATTCAGGAAAGCATCTCCCGACGATGTTGACGGCATCATGCCCGTTATCGACTACGCCCGCAACAAAATGCTCTCGGAAGGGAAAAAGCAGTGGGACACTGCATATCCCCTCCGGGAGCATATTTCTGCCGACATCGGTGGCGGCAACGGCTATGTGCTGTGCCACGGCACGGAAATAATAGTCTACGGGGCAATATTCAATGGCGAACCGGCCTACGCCGACATTCAGGGCAAATGGCCGGGCGGCGATTGCCGTTTCATAGTCCTGCACCGTCTCGCCGTGGCTGCCTGTGCGCGGCGGCACGGCATGGCGACACGCTTTTTCCACCACGCCGTGCAATTGGCGCAGCGGCAAGGCATACACAGCTTCCGGGTTGACACCAATTTCGACAACGCGGCAATGCTCAGCCTGCTCGACAAGCTCGGCTTCACCCACTGCGGCGAGGTGCATTATGCCCCCGGCAAGACCCGCATGGCCTACGAAAAGCTCCTCTGAAACAAATCTGTTTTGAATGTGCTTTTTATGACCGATTTGGATTAGCTAATACAAAAAGACACCCGACTTTACATTTTTTTGATTGTAAAATCGGGTGTCTATTCTGTAAAACATTGATTTCCAATGTTTATTGCGGTGCGGACGGAAGATGAACCTTATAGTCAATCACTTCGCCCTCAATATCTTACAACTACAAATTCTTTAAGTCCTCCTAATAGTCCTCCTGATGGATTTCACTGTTTCGCGCCAACTTGCGACAAAAACATTTGGACAATGCAAATGTAACAAAAATTCATCATGTCCGCTCAAAGTGCAGCCACAAGTTTACGGACATTTCTCAGACGTGCAGCAAACGATTTGTCATTTTTGGCCGTCTGCATATCGTAGTCGGACTGCAATCCCATAAGAATATGTGCCGGGGTCCCTAGCGCAGCCTCGCACAAAAGTGCGAATTTGGTATTTACAGGACGTTTGCAATTTACTATATCATTCAAGACAGTATATGAGACTCCCATATCAGCAGCAAGCTGTTTCTGAGAAATGTGTCTGTACTCTATCTCATCCCTCAGCAACTCTCCAGGATGCGTCGGCTCGAACGGTTCTATATTGTTTGCTATCATCTTCGGATCTATTCCTTTAATTTCAATCATGGCTCGTATCATTTATAATGGTTGGACAATTCTATGATGCTGCATATGGTGACTACAATCGGTTCTGAAACTTGCTCTACAGTAAATTCAATACGGTATTGATCATTTACTCGGATTGAAGAGACACCCACCTTGTCTCCTTTCAAAACTTCGTAATGCAATGATGGCAGTAAAAACAGTTCCTCAATATTACGGGCTTGTTTCAGATAATCAATACCTCTCTTATATCTTTTTACTATATCAGGCTGGAAGCGATGTTTTTTATCGCTTTTCCCAGTCTCATACAGTTCCCTCAAGTAGTCTTTTTCAAACGCAACAATCATCATGTATTATTTGATTACAAAGATACGGATTCTTTTACAAATCCGCAAAAAAGTTGATTATAGAATATACTATTGCTCTATAAGACAAAAGAAAATATCACAATAGTTTTTGGGCTTCGAGATATTCTAATGTGTCCTCGTTTAGTTGCGATAAAATCAATCGCTTATTGATATCTTTTAGGATACCGTTCTCAAGAATTATAGCGTTCTTACACTCTTTAAATATCTTTTGCGCTGAATACCTTGATAATCCCATATTTTGCAATGCTATTATTTCTCTGTTTTGTGTTCCATATTCCAAAAGCACAGCCCAATTCATTCCTGCATCTTCTTCCTTCAAAATACTTTTAATCATCATATAATAATGATTGAAGTATTTTTCAAGTTGAAATCTAAGTATTCCTTCTATATCATCAATAATTCTACCAATTAAAGCATTTATATGTGTCTTGTCATTTTTGTTGAATCGAATTGGTGCTCCGTGGTTGATTACTATCTTGCGACTATTATTATAGTAAAATTCAATGGATTCTGATATTATCTGATTTAAACTACTACCATTAATCCACTTATTCATCAGCATGGCATAATATGAAAGAGAATTAACATTACCCAAAGTAGTTTCGTTCCATCCATATAAATCGTGAAGTTTTTTCAACGTATCATGACATGTTTGGTATGTGATATGCTTGGGCAAAAGGATACTCTTATTTTGAGCATAAAGACATTTCAATTGTTTGTATGCATTATCTTGGATGACAATATCTATAGATTCATTGGCTGATAGTATTATATGAGGAGTCGAGTTCTCTTTCGATTTTGTTTTAGCCAGATCAACAATTTTTTCCTTGTTTTGTTCAATTAAGGCTGAAATTATTGGACTCTGATATCCGTTCTTTAATTCAAGTGTATCTATACAGATAATATTAGCAATATATTTAAGAATTTCTTGTTCTATCTGAGTACCTGAGATATCTTGTCGTTTGATAATTTTTTCTATCTTTTGTAAATTATGAGTTATTCTTTCGAATACTGCTGGAACGAGTTGAGTTTCTCTTTCATGTAAAAAATCAAATTTATCCCAATCCCTTTCATCATGTTTAACACAAAACACATTTCCCTGGAGTTCTTTAGCCAAACGTCCAGCCCGTCCTGCCAAGTTCCAAAAATCAATAGACTTAAATGTTTTATGAATGTCCGCAAGTTGCCAATTAGTAAATTCTATGTTTGAAGTCCGCCCTATAGGAACACGCACAAAGTTCA
>CALUMZ010000059.1 GCA_944321865.1 uncultured Muribaculaceae bacterium | reverse complement strand
CAACAAAGAGTTGTTTGGCAGAAGAATACCGCAAATCACAGAGTTTGAGACTGTTGCCAAGTCATTACCTCGTTCTTTGAGAAAAGCTCATAAGTGGTTTATTTCTAATATATTCCTATCCATATATCGAATTTTATGAGAAAATAATAAGACAAATCCGGAAATAATTGCCATCTTTGCATATAGACAAAAAACACACCGAGCTATGGGAACCGAAGGCATTCGCGACAGATATATAAACCCTTACACCGACTTCGGGTTTAAAAAACTATTCGGGACGGCTATGAACAAGGAACTGCTTATCAGCTTCCTCAATGCGCTGCTCTCGGGGCGTGAAATAGTGCATGATGTCACATACCTCAACGTCGAGCATCTCGGAAGCCGGGAACTCGACCGCAAAGCGGTATTCGACGTATACTGCGAAAACGAACAAGGCGAAAAATTCCTTGTCGAGATGCAGAAGGGAGAACAAGAGTTTTTCAAGGACCGCAGCCTGTTCTACTCCACATTTGCCATCAGGGAACAGGCCCGACGCGGCAATTGGGACTACGAATTAAAAGCTGTCTACACGATAGGAATTCTTAATTTTACTTTTGATGACACCGACAACGTGAATTTCCACCATGAAGTGAAACTCGTTGACTTGCAGACGCAGCAAGTATTTTACGACAAGCTGACATTCATATACCTTGAAATGCCCAAGTTCAACAAGACTGAGCAGGAACTGGAAACCATGTTCGACAAGTGGATGTTCGTATTGCGCAACCTGTCAAACCTGCTCGAACGCCCGGCCGCATTGCAAGAACGTATATTCAAACGCCTGTTTGAAGCTGCCGAAATAGCCAAATTCGACCGCCACGAACTATATGAATATGAAGAGAGCTTGAAAAACTTCCGTGACATGTACAGCGTGATAACCACGGCCGAGAAGAAAGGTCGTGCCGAAGGCCTGATGGAAGGAATCATGCAGGGCGCCAATCAAAAAGCCGTGGAAATTGCCCGAAACCTAAAATCCGCTGGACTGCGTGACAACGAAATATCCCGCCTTACCGGATTGGACGAAGATGCAATAGCCCGATTATAAAAGAAAGAATATACAACGGATGGCGCAGCTATCAGTCACTTAACTAAACGGACGGCCATGCCGCCCGTTTTTTTTACGACAGATTATCATGATTTACACCCCAATTTTTTGTGCGAGCAATCAAAACTGTTTACTAATTTTGCAGCGTTTTTTGAGAACAGTACACAACAGGCACATTTAGCCTGACGAGACTTATCACATAAAAAAAGTCTGTATGAAAAAAAGTTTGATTGCTTTAGGTTTTGGAACACTCGGCCTTGGCATTGCCGAGTTCGTAATGATGGCAATTCTGCCATACGTTGCCCGCGACTTGGATATCGACATACCCACAGCCGGGCATTTTATTTCAGCTTACGCCATGGGGGTATTTTGCGGTGCCCCGGGGTTGACATTCGTTCGTCGTTATCCGTTAAAGAACATTCTGCTCGGTCTCGCTGCATTCATGTTTGTCGGCAATCTGTTTGCCGCACTGTCGGCCAACTATACCATGTTGCTCATCGGCCGCTTCATATCGGGATTACCACATGGGGCATACTTCGGCGTTGCCTCTATCGTTGCCGAAAAACTTGCCGACCACGGCAAAGGTTCACAAGCCGTTTCCATCATGGTGGCAGGCATGACTATTGCCAACCTCTTCGGCGTTCCGCTCGGCACATCCATTTGTACCCTCATGTCGTGGCGGGTGACATTTATCCTCGTGGCAGTTATCAGCATCGGTGTTTTTTACTACATCCACAAATGGGTGCCACAAGTCGAGGGATTGCCCAGAAGCAATTATCGCAGCCAATTCCGTTTCCTGCGCCACCCTGCCCCATGGCTCATAATTTTCTCCACCATGCTTGGCAACGGTGCCGTATTCTGTTGGTACTCATACGTCAACCCCTACCTGACTGCACGCTGCGGATTCAGTAGCGACGTGGTGCCGTTCTTGATGGTACTTGCCGGATTTGGTATGGTGGCAGGCAATCTTGTGAGCGGACGCTTGTCCGACCGTTTCACTCCGGGGCGTGTAGCATTAGTCATGCAAGTTGTGATATGCGTTGCATTGCTCAGCCTGTTCTTTTCTTTCCACTCGCCGTGGCTGTCGGTGCTGATAATGTGCATCTGCACATTCGGGCTGTTTGCCGTTTCAAGCCCGCTGCAAGTTTCAATCATTCATTTCTCGAAAGGCGGGGAACTGCTTGGTGCGGCATGCATACAGATGGCTTTCAACCTCGGTAACGCCATCGGGGCTGCCGTGGGCGGCATTCCGTTACGTCACGGACTTGGATATGAATATACGGCATTGATAGCCATGCCAGTGGCATTGGCAGGTGCCGTCTGCATGGCAATATTTGTGCTGAAACACGAAAAAGCAGCCAACTCGCCAAGATAAATACAATTTCTTGACAGGCACTCTTAAACTTTTTCATTATTTTTACATCATATAACCAAAGACCGCCGGTTATTAATTATTTAAATTATTACTACGATGAAACGTTTGACTTCAATATTGCTCTGCGCAGCATTAATGCTTGCCGCATGCAACTCTTGCCTGTTGATGGACGATGCACGCCGCACTCCGCCGCCACCGCCACCGCGACATGGAGCACCGCCGCCACCGGCACACAATAAGCCGAAACCCAAACCGAAGCCTAACAAACCTGCTCCACCGCACGACAATCGACCGGGGCCTGATCATCGTCCCCATCGTTAAACGGCATCATGGCACCATCAGATAATATATCAGGAGGGACAAAAGGGATTTCCCTGCATGAATTCAACAACCGCATAAAACGGCTGTTGAACGACCGTTCGGTGCAAAATTGCTGGATTGTGGCCGACCTTAGCGACGTTGCCATACGTGGCGGGCATTGTTACCTTGAGTTGGTGGAAAAGAATGCAGCCGGAGCCACCGTTGCCAAAGTAAGAGGCATTATCTGGGCCGGACGTGTGCAATACGTGCGCAGCAAGTTCCTCGCCGTCACCGGGCAAGACCTTAAAAGCGGGCTAAAGGTGATGGTCGAAGCAAGCGTGAACTACCACGAACAATACGGGCTGTCGGTAATCATCTCCGACATTGACCCGTCATACACCATCGGCGACATGGAACGGCTGCGGCGCGAAATACTTGCCCGGTTGAAGGCCGAGGGGGTAATCGACATGAACCGCCAGTTGCCGCTGCCTCACGTCGTGCAACGGATTGCCGTAATATCGGCCGCCGGAGCGGCAGGTTACGGCGACTTCATCAACCAACTGCACAACAACACCCGCGGGCTGCAATTCTACACATGCCTTTTCCCTGCTACAATGCAAGGAGCGAGCACTTCGCCAAGCATAATTGCTGCACTCGAACGTGTTGCCGACCATGCGCACCTGTTTGATTGCGTTGTGATAATACGCGGCGGCGGTTCCACGAGCGACCTTAACTCGTTTGACGACTACAACCTCGCCGCCAATGTAGCCCAGTTCCCGCTGCCGGTGATTGTCGGCATCGGACACGAACGCGATGTCACCGTGCTCGACTATGTTGCCGCCATAAGGGTCAAGACACCCACTGCAGCAGCCGAATGGCTGATAAACCGCGGCACCGAAGCCCTCGACTACATCGACCGCATCACCGCCTGCATTGCCGATACCACGCGGCAATACCTCAATGCCGCCGAGCAGCAACTCGCATTCTACTCCGGCAATATCCCGATTATAGTTACCGGCCGGCTGGAAAGCAATCGCATGCGCTTGTCGCACTTGGTTCAAATGATTCCGGCCGCCACCGGAGGACGCATTTCCACTGCCACCGAACGGTTGCATGCACTCTCGGCAGCAATCAGGCAGGCTCAAATGCAAGCAATACTACGTGAGAAATTGAAACTTAAGGCATTGCATGATAAAATAGAGATTCTGTCGCCACAAAACACGTTGAAGCGCGGATACTCGATAACCACCGTCAACGGACATGCCGTGAGCGACACCGCTTCGCTAAAGCCCGGCGACAAGCTACTCACAAGGCTTGCCAACGGCTCGGTTGAATCAAAAGTCTCAGAAATCAAAACAGAAACGACATAATGGAAAATAACGACGAAAAACTGACCTACTCCGCTGCAATAAGTGAACTCGAAAAAATCGTTCGCGAAATGCAAAGCGACTCATGCAGCATCGACAACTTGTCGGCACTAACCACCCGCTCTCTGAAATTGCTGAAATTCTGCAAATCAAAGTTGTTGACAACCGACGAGGAGCTGAAAAAAATCCTTGCCGAACTCGAAGCATAACCGCACCTCTCCCCTCTTATTTGCAGGATATTGAACTCAAAACGGTCATTAGACCGCAAATATGACCGTTTTGGGTTGAAAAAAGAAAAGTTGGGCGGATAGATGGCATACCGACATCTGTCCGCCCAACTTTTTATCCCACTTCGACATAAAATCCAATGGCCGATGAGTGCTTAGTGGCAGCAACCTCCGCAGCCACCATCGTGATGGTCGTGTCCGCCACAACCGCCTCCGCAACTGTCGCAGCTGCAACCGCCACCACAGCTGTGCTGTGGAATATCATCGGCAGTAGCATCACGCACGAGCATTACTTTGCCTTCATATTCCACACTTTTTCCTGCAAGGCGGTGGTTAAAGTCCATAGTCACGGCATTGTCGTCGATATGCAACACAATTCCCTGTGCCGGCTGCCCCGTAGAAGTCATCATTGTCAACACTTTACCCACTTGCACCATGTCGCTCATGAAGTTGCCATCAGCGTCATTGAAAAAGTTGCGTGCCAGTTTCATCACAAGGTTTTCTTGCCGCTCTCCGAATGCCTGTTCGGGCGTCAACGTGAAATTAAATGTATCACCCTTGGCAAGCCCCTGCAACTTACGTGAAAAATCTTCAAGCAACCCGGGTTCGGCACCATATACGAAATGGTCGGGACCTTGCTCGGTAAACTCATATTCGAGCGTCTTGTTTCCTTCACTGTCGAGCGAATATATTTTATATGCAAGCTCCAAGTATTTGCCTGTACTGATTATATCCATAATTTTCCGATTTTTTATTTATAATGGTTTAATTGCAATTATCATGCCACCTTATCGACACACTCATCAACGATTTAATTGCTGATAGTCGGTGTACTTGTTGCCGGTGTAAATAGCCGGTCCTTCGTCATATATGTCATCTTCCTCGTCCGAAGGCATGCCATAGTTGGGATTTTCCTCCCACTTCTTCTTTTCCGGCTTGTTTTTCTTTATAGCCTCCGGTTTTTGCATGTCGACGGGGACTTCATATATGTTCCACGACTGTTCTATATCCCAATTCTCCTTCAGGCTTATCTTCTTGGGATAATAATACACCTCCTCGGGCTGGCGATGCTCGGCAAAGTTGCCGGTGTCCCACTCCCCGTTGCCGTTGCTGTCGAGGACTATCCGGGCATAATACTCGCCCGGCAGCACATTGTTGAACACGGCATACCCGTCCGACTCTACTGTTGCAGTGCGTTGCACCGCATCGCCCGTGTTAAGCAGTTCCACAAACGCCGGTCCCGACACGGGCGACACGTTCAAGTACAAATTGGCATACTCTTCAAGTCCCTTGACTCTGAACTCCTGTTCTATCGTCTTGTTGGGCAGTCCGTAAATGCCATATACCGACATCGAGTCAACCCGCACCTTATATGTTGCGCCCGGTTCCCATTTCACGGGCATCGACCACTTCATTATTTCAAATGGCTCCTTGAGCACCAAGTCGGGAACAACCACCTCTTCCCACAATGTGTCTTCATATTGCTTCCACAAGTGGAATCCGGCCATTACAATCGAGTCTACCGGCTCATTGACTTCAAATTCAAGCGCGGCATCCACCTCGACAGTTCCTCCCGACACCAGTTTAAAATCATAATAAGGTATCCTTGCCAACGAGTCCTTGACCCAAGTCCGACGAATGTTGGCATATTCAAGGCTGTCGGCGCGGGCATCCATCTCGGCCTTCACCGTGTCGCGCTCGTCTTTGCGTTCTTCGGCACGCTTTCGCAGCCTTTCCATCTTGTTGTCATACTCTTTAGTCAATGCCTCAAGGCGCTTAGCCTCGTCCTTACGCGACTTTTCAAGCTGTCGCTTATAAGCATTCTTCACATTCACGTACAACGAGTCGGTTGTATAACTAAGTTGTTCGGTGGTGTCGGTACGCAAGTAATTCAATGAAATTCTTATCGAGTCGCAATGCGCCAATGCCGTGTCGGTAATCCAGTAAAACAACGAATCGTTATATTCCGACTTTTGCAATACATACCAGTCATTATCGGTCCTGACGACAGGTTCTATGATACTTATCCCGGGCAACGTGTCGCTGTGCGCACTGAATTTTATATATATACGGTTGTAGTCAGGACGTTCGTATGTGTGCAAATATTGCGAAACATACCCTTCGTTCGACATGCTCAGCAATATGTCATTAGGGGTAAAAACCGTGTGCACCCCCTCTACGACGGTATCGACCACAAGGCTCTTGGTGAAAACGGTATCCATGGTGGCTTCGCTATAAGCACCGGGAATTATGGTATCGAGCAGGAACGCCATGTCTTCGGTTCTTACAAATTTATAATCCCTGTCGACATCGTCCAAGGCATATATGCGGTAACGTCCCGGCTTCAAGTTGCGTATGGTAAACTGTCCTCTGTCGTTAGTCCGTGCCACACGGTCAAATTGCAACTTGGTAAACGCCGAATCTTCAAGGTTGCTGTGAATACCTACCAACACCTGCTGCATCGGTTCGAGGTCTCGGGCCCGCAACACCATTCCCGACACCTGCAACGTGTCGATTGTGTCACCGGTCGAAAATGCAAAAGCAAAATTCTCTATCGGGTTATTTTCGTTATTGTCCTGTATGCAATTGGCAAAGTCTATCGAATAAGTCGTTCCCGGCTTCATTGTATCACGAAATTCCACAAGCACCTTGCGGCCGAGCACCGTGAGCCTCGGCGTCTCCCGCGGTACCGGCGAATACATCACCTTTTCGCTTTGGTCGACAAGTGTCACCACCTCATCAAAATTAAGTTCCACCTTGTTTCCCTTGAAATTAAGAGTGTTCGGTGCAGGATTACTGCCGACGAAAATCGGCGGATCCTTATCGATTGCGCCACCACTCGGTGAACCTATCGTGGCACACGAATAAAGCAAACAGGCTGCCACACCGGCTGCCACTATATATGCAGTCTTCTCTATTTTCACAATTTCACGATAATTATTATTTCCCGGTTTCCGTGGACAATTCGACACATACACGGAAAAACGGCATAAAGGTAGTAAAATTTGCCGATACATCAGTCCTTGCCGATTCCATTTAAGGCTTTTTGCAATTGATAACTTTTAAAAGACATCGCAAAAATTTCAAACTTTGATGTTTTGTTGTATATTTGCAAGCTGAAAATGTGCGGAATATATTTTAACAAAAATAACAATTAACTAACAACAACACATGCAAAGTAAAGGTTTTATTAAGGTATTGACCATTGGTCTGTTACTTGTATGTGCGTTCTACCTGTCATTTACATTTGTCACCCGCCATCACGAAGGCAAAGCTGCCGAGTATGCAGCAGCCATGGCTAAGACAACCGACGTGGCAAACGACACATACAAAACATACTATAACGCATACCTTGACTCAATCGAAAAGGAAAAGGTATATCTCGGATATTACACTTTCCAACAAGCTCGTGAAATGGAGGTCGGCCTCGGCCTTGACCTTAAGGGGGGTATGAACGTGACTCTGCAAATATCGGTTCCCGACATTCTGAGAGCTTTATCAAACGAAAATCCCGACCCGAAATTCAACCGTGCAATAGCGCTTACCGACTCGCTGCACCGCAACGACAAGGATTATGTGGCCGCATTCTGCAACGAATATAGCCGCATTGCCCCTGAAGGTAGCCTTGCACAAATATTCCGCAACGTGGAAAGCGTAAAAGCGGGCGACTCAAACGAACAAGTTGAAGCCATACTGCAAAACGAGGTGAAAGCCATGGTGCGCAATTCTCGCAACGTGCTCGCCACCCGTATCGACCGTTTCGGCGTGGTTTCTCCAAATATTCAAGAATTGGAAAGCACCGGCCGCATACAACTCGAAATGCCGGGTGTGAAAGAACCCGAGCGTATGCGCAAGTTGCTGCAAGGTACGGCCAACCTTGAATTCTACGAAACCTACACACTGCAAGACCTGCAACAGTCGCTGTCGCAATTTGCACAAGAAATCGACGCTCACAACGCAGCCGACACTACCAAGACTTCTAAGCCGCTGGCCGAGCAACTCGGGTGGAATACCGGCATGGTGGGCGGTCCCATCGTGGGCTTGGTTAGTGTACTCGACACCGCAGCAGTAAACAAGGCTTTCCACTCGGTAACAGCAAGCAAGTTCCTGCCCACCAACCTGAAGGTGTGCTGGACCGTGAAGCCGGTTGACGACCGCGGCATGTATTACAACCTCATTGCATTGAAAACCGTGCAAGGCAAGCCGGTTCTCGACGGTAACGTCATTACCGACGCATCGAGCGACTTCGACAATCTGCAAGGTAACGTCGTTTCAATGACAATGAACGATGAAGGTTCGCGCAAATGGGCCCGCATCACACAGCAAAACCTCAACAAGTCGGTAGCCATCGTTCTCGATGACCAAGTATATTCTTACCCCAACGTCAACAGCGTAATCGAAGGCGGACGCTCGCAAATCACCGGTAATTTCTCGGTTGAAGAAGCTGCCGACCTTGCCAACGTGTTGAAGAGCGGTAAGATGGTTGCCAAGGTAAACATCGTGAGCGAGAGCGTAATCGGCCCGTCGCTCGGACAAGAAGCCATCGAAGCAGGTATGATTTCGTTCATCGTGGCCTTGATTATCCTCATGGTGTTCATGATTGCCATGTATGGTTTCGGCCCCGGTATGATTGCCAACATCGGCATCCTGCTCAACCTGTTCTTCACAATGGGTATCCTTGCATCGTTCCATGCCGTGCTCACATTGCCGGGTATCGCCGGTATCGTGTTGTCGTTGGCAATGGCTGTCGATGCCAACGTGCTCATCTACGAGCGCACCAAGGAAGAGTTGCGTAACGGCAAAAACCTGAAATCGGCCATCGCCGACGGTTACAGCAACGCATTCTCGGCCATCTTCGACTCCAACCTGACATCAATCATCACCGGTATCATATTGCTCGTGAATGGTACAGGTCCTATCAAGGGCTTTGCCACCACGCTCATCATCGGTCTTGTATGCTCATTCTTCACCGCCGTTTACGTAACCCGCGTGATATTGGAAGCAATCATCAAGCGTGGCGGTTTCAAGAATGTAACCTACACCACGGCTCTCAGCCTCAAGGCTCTCATCAATACCAAAATCGACTTTATGGGCAACCGCAACAAGGGTTTCATCATCTTCGGTGTAATCATCGTGGCATTTGCCATCTTGCTCGGCATTCGCCAACTCAGCCCGGGTATCGATTTCTCAGGCGGTCGCAACTATGTGGTACAATTTGACAAGGAAGTGAGCACAGCCGACATTCAGGAAGAACTCGAACCGCTCTTCCCCGATGCTTCGGTAAGTGTCATAACCATTGACAACAACACCAAGGTGCGCATCTCCACCAACTACAAGATTGATGACGACAATGAGACTGTAGACAACGAGATAATGGAAATCCTCTACAAAGGTCTCAAGCCGCAAATCGGCGACATGACATACGAGGACTTCAGCGTTTCAAACGAAACCATCGGCGTGGTTTCGACCGAGAAAGTAGGTCCCGCCATCGCTGCCGACATGACTCGCGACGCATCTTGGGCAGTATTCTTCTCGCTCATTGCAATGGCACTGTACATCTTGCTGCGATTCCGCAACATCGCATTCTCGCTTGGCGCATTGGCAGCAGTTGCATTCACCGCCTACTCGGTAGTGGGAATATACACACTCTACGGCTTGTTCCCGTTTGAAATGGAAATCGACCAAAACTTCATCGCCGCCATCTTGACGGTTATTGGTTACCAAGTAAACGACACCGTGGTTGTATTCGACCGTGTGCGTGAATACCGAGCCCTATATCCCAAGCAAGACTCGTTCACACTGTTCAACAATTCGCTCAACAGTACCCTGTCGCGTACATTGGTAACAGGTTTGAGTTCGTTGCTCGTGCTCATCGTCATCTTCATCCTTGGCGGTGAAACCATCCGCAGCTTCACATTTGCAATGGTTATCGGTATCGTCATCGGTACATTTGCATCACTGTTCATTGCTGCCCCGCTTGCATTTGTAATCAGCAACAAGAAAAGCAAGAAAGAAGCAGCAGTGGCCACGACAAAGAAATAAATCACTTTTGTCATAAAATCCCAAGCGATGCGCAGCCCCGGCGGTTGCGCATCGCTTGCTTTTTCACAGGGCGCAAAATAAGACATTACTCCCCCCTAAAGCAACGTATGATTGAACCCAAAACGGTCATTAGATTTGGGGTAAATTTGCAAAACTTAAAATTTGTTATTATTTTTGAAGCCACAATTATGTCAATAGTCAACAAGGCTGTTATATATGCACCACAACGCACGCATTTTTTGTATTATATCAGGCTTAATGCTCATGCTCTTATCCTGCAACGGCAGCGGTAAAAGCAATAACAACGGCAGCCAAGACAGCAACATTGCTGTCGCCGACAGTGCCGAACAGGGAAAAGACCCGCTCGCACACTTAATTCACAATGGCACAAGCGACACCATATATGAAGTGGTGACACAAGTATATGCCGCACGGCAAGATGGCGACACTATCATAAAAGACGGGAAACCCAGTTTTGACCGCGAATTCAGTGCGTTTCCCAACGAAGACACATGCATATACGACACCTCGGGACGCATCGACAATGTGCGTGGCACTGCCGATGGTATTCATTATAAATACGTGTACGGATATGACGGCAAGAAACTGAGCGATGAACGTTATTACCAGAATGGAGAACTATTCTACGACCGCCGATACATATACAACCGCGATGTGCGCGTAAACACCATAGAAGAGCTCTACATCGGCGGCAGCAAAACCATAAACGAATACCCCATCGACCTGTCGAAAGTGCGTTACAAAGACGGCAACCGCATTGAATTTGGAGAAACGCCAAACGACTACACCATCACCGACTCACGGGGGAATGTGATAAAGGAATCGTCATACAGCGAAATGGACGATTACAGCAGCGTCATTGAATACACCTACAACGACCGCGGTTGGCGCATCAGCATCAATTGCGAGGGAGAATATCTCTACACCTACGACTATACCAACATCGACACCCACGGCAACTGGACAAAGGCCGTGATACGCTGCAACGGCGCGCCCTACGGCATAGTGGAACGCTCCATCACCTACTACTGACCATCGCCACCCACCCGAATCACACAAAACAGCAAATACCACGTTCCCATAAACGGTGTATCAGAATGCAGTTTTATCAAATGTAGAGACGCGGCGTGCCGCGTCTAAAAGCACGCAACAACACATAAGACATTCAATACCAATAACTTACCCAACCAAATTGTAGAGGGTGTATCAAAATTGTGAAAGATGCCGGAAAAGGGCTGCGTAGCTGCCCAATTATGCTTAACGCCGGGC
>CALUMZ010000058.1 GCA_944321865.1 uncultured Muribaculaceae bacterium | reverse complement strand
AAACAGAGCCAGTGGTATGGTAGTCACGGCCATGTCTTGCTGCGTGAGACCGGCAACGCTGCCCGACGGCATCAAATTCTCGACACCGACACCTTTCATCATGAAGAAGTCGGCCGGATTACCTATGAGGCCGCCTATGTCGTTGCCAAACGAAAGGCTGAAACCCACAACCACCCAAATAACACTCACCACACCCATCACAATGAAACTTTGCAACATGGTGCTAATCACATTCTTGGCGCGCACCATGCCGCCATAAAAGAATGCAAGCCCGGGGGTCATCATCAGCACGAATATCGTGGCCGTAATCATCCACGCAATGTTGGCATATTGCTGTGCCGTAAGCCCGGGCAAATTGAAATCGGAGGGAGAACCCGAAAAAAACAAACCTAAAACACTGATACATAAAACAACACAAAACAGTATCAGCCATCTTCTTTTAACCTTTCCCATTTTTGCTTTTATTATATACTAAATACTTTTTGCAAGCAATTTCACCACAAAACTATCACAATGTTTTAAAACAACAAAATTTTATGCCAATAATTTTAATTATTGATTAAAATTGCGACAAAAGAAATATCCGCACCGCACATTTCCTACCCAAATTGCTTGAAAATATGGAGTAGAAACATTATTTTTGTGCTCATCAATTATTCCGACAAAAACAGCCATTGCGGTCTCGGTCAAGATAAGCATATAATATCAAGAGCCTTATTTATGACTATGTGACAGGAGAAGGTGTATAAAACCCGTAGAGACGTGGCGTGCCGCGCCTCATTGACAGCCGGGCTGCATAAACCATTGTAAATCAATTATTGCCGACATCAAGATGCGACAATGCGGTGTCTATACACATGAAACAATATTTCTATCCCCAAACACCCGCATTCAATCCTCTATGCAACGCCGCTGCCGCGGGGCGGAATCAGCGCATACGGCCGGGACGCATTCCCATGGGACCTCCATGGCGGCGGCCACCCGGGCCGCGCCCATCGTAATTGATTGCCGGAGCATCATTGGGCGTAGTTCCCTTGCCAAATGTGGAGAAGCGATAAGTGAACGTGAACATCACGTACCGGGTAATGGAATTGTACTCGCTATCCTCGATATAGCTGGCATTGATGGTGCGGCTTATGTTCTGGCGTTGGTGCAACAGGTCGTAAACCTTGGCGGTGACAGTGGCAGCCTTGTCTTTCAAGAACTGGTATGAAACCGAAGCATTCCACAGCCACTGGTCGGAATCGTAACCCTCGCTGTACCCTTGCGTGCCGGTAAACGACAAGTCGGTATTGAACACCAGTCCGAACGGAGTGTAGTAAGCCCCGTTGAACATAGCCCCATAACTGTGTATGGTGCGGTCGTTTTGCGATTGCACGGTGTTGTGCGTCACTTGCACGTTGTAATTGGGACGTAACTCAAGCTGCACGGCATCGGTGTTAAAGCGTATGCCCGGTGACAGGTTCACCGAGAAAGAGCCGCTGCGGTTATACAGCCCGTTGTTGTAACCCACTGTATTGGAATAGCGCAATGCCGCCATCGACGAGAAATACCAACTCTTGTTGCGCAGCGGGAAGCTCGCCATGCCCATCAGGTTACCGTTCCACACCCCGTTCACATTCTCGTAGGTGGTCACCTGCCCGCCAGTCTGCGAGTCATAGTCGGTGGTGGAAATTATGCTGTTGGTCGCAAACTGGAAATTAAGCATTGCCATTATGCTGCGCTGCTTGTCTTGGTTGAAGTCACTATACCGCAAGTTCACACGTTGGGTGAACGTGGGAGCCAAATCGGGGTTACCTCTGACGATGCGCAGCGGATTGGAGACATCGGCCACGGGTTGCAACTGCGTCAACGACGGTTGCGACGACCGGGCACGGTAATCAAGCGAAAGCGAACGCATCTTGTCCATCTTGAAACGAATGCGGGCATACGGGGCCACGTTCCACACCCACCGCGTGGCGATGTTGCGGTCGGGGTTAATCAAGTCTTCGCTGCTCGACATCGAGCCGTTCACCATCGCCCCCACGTCGAGGTTGTAGTTGTCGCGCACCTGCTTGAAGCCCACTTGCACCGACTGGTTGAAATAGTCGTTGCGGAAACGGTTGCTTTGGTCGGCATTGAGCTCGGGTTGCAACTCATCTTCCACTATCTGGCGGAGCATGGTGGGATTGGTCCAAGCCAAACTGCCATATTGCTCCACCACGTAGCGCTTGAACGCCGGGTCGCCAACCATCGACATCAGGGCCGATGTGACACCAGTGGTCGCCGCGGCTTGCGAAACGAGGTCATACACATACTTGTCGGCATTGTTGAAGCGGTATTGCCCGTTGTAAGAGAACGTGAGGAACCGGGCATTCTTTATGTCGCCAAGCGGCTCGGTCCACGTCAACCGGCCTTGCACGCTGTTGCTCCACTGGTGGTTGTCGTATATCTGGTCGATATATTCGTCTTCGCCCGACACAAGGTAATAGGTGTTGTCTGTGTTGGTGCTGCCATTCTCCTTGGTATTGCTGAACTGGTAGTTAAGGCTGGCACTGTAACTGCGCCCCGGGTGGCTGCGGAACTTATGGTTGAATATGAGCCGGCCGCTAAATTCATAGCTCGTACCGTCGTTATAGCGGCTGCTGAAGCTGCGATTTACGAGCGACCGCGCGGCATCGCCTGCACGGGTGAGCGAGCTGTCGGCACTCTCCGAGTCACTAAAGCTCACCGAGAAACGCGGACGGAAGTCGAGCGTGGTAAACGAGTCTATTTCCCACTCCATACGGAAGTTTGCCGAGATGTTATGCCCCTTGTCGCGCGACATACCCGCCTCGTCGTAATAAGAGGTGGAATCGGCAAACAGATACTGACGGTTGCTGCTGTTGCGGCTGTCGCGGTCGTTGTGGGAATAGAACACGTCGCCGCCAAAGCGCAATTCGGGCTGTCCGACGGCAAAATTGACACCTATCGACTGCGTGGTGCTTATACCATTATTTCCACCGAAGCGTGTGAAGCGCGAAGCACCGCGGTCGGTAAATCCCATTTCATTGGTATTGTTGGCATTGCCAAGTATGGAAAACTGGTTCTTATCCCTGAAATAATTCACCATGAAATTGCCGGTATATCGGTTGTCGGTACCGTAACCACCGGTGAAATTACCAAACCACCCGTTTTTCATCCCCTTTTTCACCGTCAGGTTTATCACCGTTTCATCTTCGCCGTCGTCCACCCCGGTGAGCCGTGCAAGGTCGCTCTTGCGGTCTATCACCTGCAACTTGTCGACCATGTTCACAGGCAGGTTCTTGGTGGCAACCTTGGGGTCGTCGGAGAAGAACTCCTCGCCATCGACGAGAATCTTCGTTATCTCTTTCCCATTGGCAGTGATTTTCCCTTCACTGTCGACTTCCACTCCGGGCAACCGTTTCAACAAGTCTTCCACAACGGCATTGGGCTGGGTGCGGTAAGAATCGGCATTATATTCTATGGTATCTTCTTTCACAACGATTTCGGTCTTTACTCCCACCACGGTAGTTTCTTGCAACAATATGCTGCTTTCGCTCATTGACACGCGCCCCATATCGACTTCGGCAGACTTCCCATCAACATCGATGTTGCGTGCCACCGTTTCATAGCCAAGGAACGAAAAGCTCACTATATACTTTCCACGTGCCACATTGCCAAGCCTGAACGACCCGTTATTGCCGGCCGTAACCGCAGAAACAAACGTGCTGTCGGCATTGTTGCGCATCAGCCTCACCGATGCACCCGAAAGCGGCGACCCGTCGGTACCCGACACAAGCGACCCTTTAACGATGGCAGCCGAAGCTGTGAAACTTAACACGATTGACAAAAAAGCGGCTACTGCCCAAAAGCGTTTCATATTGACATTAATTTCAAATACATTGTGTGACTTCGGTTGCACCCGGCCAATTCGCATCGGCGCAACTTATACTTTTAGATGCCGCGACTTTAAAAAAGTTAAAACAGCATGAAAAAAAATCCTTATCAAAAAATAAGACGGGGTAGGGGAAATGCTATTACCGGCTGCCCCACCCCGCTTGTCCATATCGTGCAATTTGCCTACCCACTGACGGCTGACTACAGTTTTATCACCTTTTTCACAGCCACTTCTCCGGCATCATTTACAATACGCACAAAATAAGTTCCCGCCGGCAATACCGACATGTCAAGTTGTGCAACACTTTCCCCGTCACAGTTGATATATAGTACTTGCAACCCGGCAAGGCTGAACACTTCCAAACGTTCAATGCCAGAATCGACATTCACAGTGAGTGTTTGGCCAACCGGATTCGGGTAAACTATCGTTTCGGCAGAGAATGGGACATTTTCCACCCCGGCAGGCACATCTTCACCCATAGTAATTTTATTGCCCTTCACGGTAACATACACATATTGCGGTTCCGAAGCGAGCACATTCATCGGTGTCGGTTCCACAGTTTCATAGTCGGGTGTAAAAATTGGGTACATGCGGTATACACCATCGTCAAGCTTAATCGGCAATGCAAATGTAACATCAATTTCAGGATAATAATACCTATGCCCGTAATCGTCGCCGCCAAATTTGATGTATAAATAATCGGTATATACCTCATTGCCGGTGGAGACATCCTCCATTGTGATGCCAAAATAACCTTCAAATGGGACAAGGCACATATTTGCCACATTGTAAATCCTGAAGTACGCCGCATCGCCTTGCGTGGCAGTGTCCTCGGTTATTTCATTGTCATTGGCATCAAGCATCGAGAATCCGTCGCAATATATCTGCAGAGCATACTCGCTTTCACCGTCGGAAGGACGCAATCCGATAAAAGCCCCTTGGCTGTAAGCATATCCGCCATCCGAACCGCCTGCGCCCTGTTCTTCTCCGGGATTGAGAGTGAGAATAGAATAATATTCGTCCAAATATCCGCCCCAACCCCAGTTGACATGGAAATAACCATCGGAGCGGCAACCATCGAGGATAAATGCGTGCGCGCCACCACTCTCAGTTACACCCTCGTAATAGACCGGGCGACCGTCTTCAAGCTCTCCGTAAAGCATTTCAATCCAATCGTCAAACTGATGATAGTCGCGGTTAGTGTACATTGTGCCCTTGGAATATCCGAAGTAGTCTATAAGACCCATCAAGGCATCGGCACTCGCCACACCGCTGCCGTCGGTTCCATACTTCATCCCGGCGGCCACACCGCAATGATACAAGAGCGTGGCCACGGCATCATTGGCCTCGTCGTTGTTGGTACCGTCGTAAAACAAGTCCATGTCGTCCCAACGGTAGGTAGTAGAGCCAAAGTCGGCACTCAGCGTCTGCCCGCAACCTTTGATGTCGGTGTATGTTTTGGTGCCGATGCCGCGCTCGGGATAACGATAATAATACATGAGTTGCGCCACGGCCGTCGCCACGCACCCCGTGTAAGTCGGTTGCCCGTCTATGGTCGGGCATTTGCTGTTAAATGGATAGTCTTGATTCCAATTGGTCTTTACAAGCGGTTCTATGTCGCGGTCTAAAGCCTTTGCTGATGTAACGGTACAGCCGTTTTCCACTGCATGCCCTATAAGACGGGCATACTCACTGAGCCACCAACGCAGATTTTCGGGAGCCGAAGCATAATCAAAAGATTTGCCGGCGGCATATCCCAACACCGGGTTACTTACCACATCGTCACCGGCCACGACCACATAACCGGCACCATCGCCGCGATTTACCACATACAGCAAGTCACGGCTGTCATCTGCCACCGAATATGCTATTGTCATTTGGTTAAACTCTGCAGAATGCACACTGCGCATACCCGCATTAGTACTCGAAAATTGCCGAGCCATTTCAATAGCTTGCTCACGACTTATTTGTTTTGCGTTCGCAAATTGCACTGCCATTGAAACCATGACAATTGCAAAAAATAAATTAAACTTTGTCATATATGCAATTAAAAAATGTTTTTAGTTTCCACAAAAAATTACCCTTATCACAAACGCACCTAATCATTAGATTTAGGTTAAAAAATATTGCAAATATATTATTTTCCGACCATAACTACAATAAAAATTCCATTGCCCATTGAAAACATGCGGGCAAAACGGCTTGCACTATTTGCGATTAAGCCCATATTGCACTACCTTTGCACAACAAATTCAAGCGAGCTTGATTGTTCTGCTCTCGGTTTGCACTATCTTTGCATAAGATAGGCTGCACCTCGGCACAACAAATTCAAGCGAGCTTGATTGTTCTGCTCTCGGTTTGCACTATCTTTGCACAATCATTACCACTCTATTTACAGCAATGAAAGAATTCTTCTTATTAGCCAAACGGTTTATAACGCCCTACAAGCATTATCTCATACTGAACATCGTGTTCAACCTGCTGTCGGCGTTCCTCACCCTGTTCTCGTTTGCCATCATCATACCAATCCTCGACATGCTGTTCAAAATCGATACGAGCCGCTATGAATTCATGGCATGGGGAACGGGCGATTTCAAAGATGTGGTGATAAACAATTTCTACTTTTATACGCAAGAAATCATCGATAACCACGGGCAGTCGGCAGCACTGGCAGCACTGGCCGGGGTGCTCGTGTTCATGACACTGCTCAAGACCGGCACGGCATACATCAGTGCCTACTTCAGCATACCCATGCGCACAGGTATAGTGCGCGACATCCGCAACCTTATATACGGGAAAATACTGTCGCTGCCCATCGGATTCTTCACATCCGAGCGCAAAGGCGACGTGATGGCACGCATGAGCGGCGACGTGGCCGAAATTGAAAACTCCATCACATCGTCGATCAACATGGTGTTCAAGAACCCCATCATCATAATCGTGTGCCTCGTGATGATGATTGTGGTGAGTTGGCAATTGACCGTGTTCGTGCTAATATTGCTGCCCATAGCCGGGTTCATAATGGGCAAAGTGGGGAAAAACCTGAAAAAGGCTTCACTCGAAGGGCAGACCCAGTGGGGCATACTGCTGTCGAACATCGAGGAGACTCTGGGCGGATTGCGTATAATAAAGGCATTCAATGCCGAAAAGAAAGTCATAAACCGCTTTGACAGGGAGAACGACAAATTCGTATCAATTTCCAACCGCGTCAACCGCCGCTACGAACTCGCCCACCCCATGAGCGAATTGCTTGGCACGCTGACGATAGCCATCGTGCTGTGGTTCGGCGGGACACTGATTCTCAACGACAGCAGCGCAATCAATGCATCGGAGTTCATATACTACATGGTGATTTTCTATTCCATCATCAACCCCGCCAAAGACCTGTCGAGAGCCATGTACTCGATACAGCGCGGCATGGCGTCGATGGAACGCGTCGACAAGATTCTCAACGCCGAAAACCCCATAAAAGACCCCGAAAATCCAAAGCCGATACCCGCCGACAAACCATCGATCCGCTACAACAACGTCAGTTTCAAGTATACCCAGCAATGGGTTGCCCGCAACGTCACTCTCGACATTCCATTTGGGCACACTGTGGCTCTTGTGGGACAGTCGGGATCGGGCAAGTCCACTCTTGCCGACCTGCTGCCACGATTCTACGACGTTAACGAAGGCTCCATCACTATCAACGGCATCGACATCCGCCAATTCAGCGTGCATGACCTGCGCTCGCTGATGGGCAACGTGAACCAAGACGCAATCCTGTTTAACGACTCGTTCTACAACAACATAACATTCGGCGTGCAAAATGCCACATGGGAACAGGTGGAAGAAGCCGCCCGCATTGCCAATGCCTACGACTTCATCATGGAGACCGAAAACGGGTTTGACACCAACATCGGCGACCGCGGTTGCCGCTTGTCGGGCGGACAACGCCAACGCATAAGCATTGCCCGCGCCATACTGAAGAACCCGCCTGTGTTGATTCTCGACGAAGCCACATCGGCCCTTGACACCGAGAGCGAACGCTCGGTACAGGAAGCTCTTGACAGGCTCATGAAGAACCGCACGACACTCGTCATTGCCCACCGCCTGTCGACCATTCGCAATGCCGACCAGATATGCGTGATGTATGAAGGGCACATCGTGGAACGCGGCACGCACGAAGAGCTCATCGCACTCGACGGGCAATACAAGAAACTCGTAGACATGCAAAAATTCTAAAATAACCGGCCCATGAAAAATATCGTAATTTTTGCCTCCGGCACCGGAACCAATGCAGAAAACATAGCACGCCACTTTGCCGGCAGCGACACGGTGAAAGTCGCCGCACTGTTTACAAGCAACCGGCGGGCAGGGGCAATCGAACGTATGGCGCCCTACGGCGTGCCGTGCTACTTCTTCTCCCGCGAGCAATGGAATAACCCCACAGAGATAATCGACGAGCTCAGACGGCTCGATACGCACCTCATAGTGCTTGCCGGATTCCTAAGCATGGTGGGAAAGCCTATCATCGATGCCGTCGGGGGCAACATCATCAACATTCACCCATCACTGCTGCCGCGCCACGGTGGCAAGGGAATGTGGGGGATGAACGTGCACCGTGCCGTGCTCGAAGCCGGCGACAAGGAGAGCGGCATAACCATTCATTATGTGACCGAAGTGGTCGACGGCGGCACAATAATATGCCAACGCCGCTGCCCGGTGCTGCCCGGCGACACGCCCGAGTCGCTCGCTACCCGAGTGCACCGGCTCGAGTACGAGGCACTGCCTGCCGTCATCGAGCAGCTCGCCGCGCAACCGTAACCGGCTTACCTTTCACCACCACCGACGAATCCTCTCGCACACCGACGGCAACAGCCCCAATGCTGCCGTCGCGCACGGCATCGCCACCGACTGTCGCTGCCTCACCACCGCTCCCGGCAATCGCCGACAGGCAATCACTGAAAGTCACATTCCACCGTTGCAACGATTGGTCGGTTAACGGCATCACCCCCAAAGCCAACGACAAAAGCAACACAAGGCATATAATGACATTTTTCATAATTACGCAACTTTTTTTCCCCATAAACCCCGCAAATGCCGAAATCTTGCTTCAATTTCTGTATTTTTGCGCCAATTATGGCAAAACTTCGCTTCACATTCCTGCTGACTGTGGCACTGTCGTTGACGGCAGCGGCACAAAATCGCGCCGACACTGCCACAGTTGTGCCGCACTTGTACTTGCGTCACCTTGTCAGTGCGCCGGTTGCGCCCGACAGTTGCGACTCGGCACGATTAGAAAAGAAAGCATTCTGGCGCGCGACGGCCGAGACAGTCGGTTTTAACATAGGGTTGTGGGCTTTTGACCGGTATGTGCAGAACGGACACTATGCCCGCATATCATTCAACACCATAAAGGAGAACTTCAAGCATGGGTTTGAGTGGGACGACGACCACCTCGGCACCAACATGTTTGCGCACCCTTACAACGGGTCGCTGTTTTACAATGCCGGACGCTCCAACGGCTTCAACTTCTGGCAATCCGAACTGTTTGCCATCGGCGGCAGTGCAATGTGGGAAATGTTTATGGAATGTGAATACCCGTCGACCAACGACATCATAGCCACTCCCGTGGGTGGCGCGGCAATAGGGGAAGTGCTTTACCGCACCTCCGACCTCGTGCTCGACGACCGCTCGACCGGGGGCGAACGCTTCGGCCGCGAACTGGCGGCATTTGTCATATCCCCCATGCGCGGCTTCACACGCATTGTCACCGGACGGGCATGGGAGCGGCGGGCAACGACGGGGCGGCGATTCGGTCTTCCGCCAATAAACGTGGCCATGTCGGTAGGTTCGCGCATGTTGGTGTTCCAAGACGACGAGAAATTGGCAAAAGCAGGCGGAGCCTTGCGCGTCGGCATCGAGTATGGCGACCGTTTCGCACCAAGCACCAAGGCTCCATACGACTACTTCAGCTTCGTCATGGAACTTAACGCCATCAAGACCCAGCCGCTGCTGAGCCGTGTGGAAATCATCGGGCGGCTGCTGTCGCGCACACTGGTCGACACTCGCACCTGCGGACTGTCGGTGGGAATGTACCAGCACTTCGACTTTTTCGACTCCGACACCATCAGCGACACGCCGCTCGAAGGGGTGCTGAAGCCATGTGTCGTACCCTACAAGTTGGGCACGCCTGCCTCGGTGGGTTGCGGTTTCATGTTTCGTTATGCTGCCACTCCACGGTGGTCACTCGACGCATACGGGCACATAAACGCCGTAATCCTCGGTGGCATATTGAGCGACTACTACCGCCAATACCACCGCAACTACAATTGGGCCTCGGGGTTCTCGATTAAATGCGGGATAAATTGCAACTTCGGCAACCGCATTGCAATAAACCTGTCAAACAGGCTCTACCGCCTGTACACATGGCGTGGGTATGACTACACGGCCGACTGGTCGCTCACGCCCGAAGGGCACCCCACCAATGTGCAGGGCGATGCCTCGAACGCATGGTTCAGCAACACCGAATTACGGATAGGCTACCGGCTGTGGAAAAGGCTTTATGCTACCGCCGGGCTTAATTGGTATTACCGCAAATCCACCTATGAACGTTACACGTATTTCAATGAAGATAATTGGGAAACAAGCAATCCGATTATTGGGAGCCACCAAGCCGACGTCCGCCTTATGCTTACCTACGTCTTCTGACATCTCGCAGCCAAATGACCAAACAAAAATGCGCCAAACAACCAAACAAAATCGGTCCAAATAACCAAATTCGCAATTTAATCATTTGATTTACAAATATTATTTACATATCTTTGTATACGTCAAAAAAAGAGCAAAGATATGGACGGATATAAACGTAGAATAGCCGACCAAATATTGGCAGACAAACTCGATGCAATTGGGGCGGTACTCATAGAAGGGCCAAAAGGATGCGGGAAAACCACAACGGCCGAACAGCAGGCCGGAAGCGTATTATACATGGACGACCCTGACAATTCAGCCCAATACCGGCAAATGGCACAAACCAACATAAGCATTCTATTGCGAGGCGAAACACCGCGGTTGATCGACGAGTGGCAAATTGCCCCGCAGTTGTGGGATGCCATACGATTTGAAGTAGACCACCGCAACAAAGACAGGCAATTCATTCTTACCGGTTCGGCCGTGCCACCGGATGCAAGAAAAATAAACCACACAGGCACCGGGCGCTATGGGTGGCTAACCATGAGAACAATGAGCCTGTGGGAGTCGGGAGAATCAAACGGCAGTGTGAGTTTAAACGATTTATTCAAACACACCGGAGAGGTGGCCGGCACAAACAGCATCGACATTGAACAATTGGCATTCCTTGTGTGCCGTGGCGGTTGGCCAAGGTCGACTGCAAAAAAGACGGCAAAAGCGGCACTGATGCAAGCAGTGGAATATTATGAAGCAATTGTGCGAACCGACATATCACGCGTCGATGACGTGCAACGCAACGAAGAACGCGCCAAACGGCTGTTGCGCTCATATTCCCGTCACCAAGGCTCACAGGCGAGCATACCGACAATCCTTGCCGACATAGCCGCCAACGAAACCGGCGACGTAAGCGACGAAACTGTCAATTCCTACTTGAATGCCTTACGAAAAATATTTGTAATAGAAGACATGCCGGCATGGAATCCAAATATTCGCAGCAAGACAGCCATACGCACTGCCGACACGCGCTATTTTACCGACCCTTCGATTGCTTGTGCCGCATTAGGGCTTGGTCCCGAAGACCTTGTTAATGACTTGAACACATTCGGGCTGTTTTTTGAGACCCTGTGCGTTAGAGATTTACGTGTATATGCCGACGCACTCGGGGGAAAAGTGTACCATTACAGAGACAAAACCGGACTGGAATGCGATGCAGTGATACACTTGCGCAACGGCTCATACGGATTAATTGAAGTAAAGCTCGGTGGCGACAAATTAATTGAGGAGGGAGCAAGCAACCTGTTGACATTGAATGACAAAATAGATATTACAAAAATGAAATCCCCGGCTTTTAAAATGGTGCTGACCGGTGTCGGGAAATATGCCTATCAACGCAAAGACGGCATTTATGTAGTTCCGATTGGCTGCCTCAAAGATTAACCATTGCGCAGCCAAATGACCAAACAAAAATGCGCCAAATAACCAAACAAAATCGGTCCAAATAACCAAATTTGCAATTTAATTGCTTGATTTACAAAGCAATTAAAAAACCTGCAAGTAGAGGGCACATCAAAATGGGAAAAGGGGCTGCGGAGCTGCCCAATTATGCTTAACGCCGGGCGAGGCGACCTCAAGGGAGCCGAAC
>CALUMZ010000057.1 GCA_944321865.1 uncultured Muribaculaceae bacterium | reverse complement strand
CCATTGTTTCATGCCACAAAGATACGTCTTTTACAAGATACGAGCATGAACCGCAACCGGGTTTTCGGACTGACCCGAAATTTGCCCGCCGTGCCGATTCCCATATCGGGGTGTCCCATGTACCGTTCACGATTCTCACATACTCCCAACTGTGCTCGCCTGTTTCGCTTTTGTCAAGTCCGAGCGGACCAATCAGGTAAGACACGTCCCATGGAAATGCCTCGACGCATTGTGCCACATATTCCCACGCGTTAATCAAGTAGGGCGCAGTCTTCTTTCCATACGGCTCGGCAATCTCGTTCAACAATTCATCCAATGTAGCATCGGGATTCTTCATCCAAGCCTCAAGCATGGCATAATTAGCTGAATATGTAGATGGAGCGAAGCCGTAATATTCTTTCACACCTACCACTCCTTTCAGCTCCTTCCATCCATTCATTTGCTCGAAAATCAAGCGTGGAAAATAATCGTCCATTCTATACAGTCCCTTATAAAGCGTGTGGTCGATCTCCCCTATTACCGGAATGCCACGTTCGTAGGCATACCGGATGTAACGCTTCACGCCCAAGTCTGACTTCAGCGAACCGTCGTTAAACGGGTACACCTCGTTGCTCGTCGACGAATTGAGCACAAGCCCGAAACCTTCGGGGTCGATATTTTTTATTATGTCTATCGTCTGCCCCTTCGACAATTCCCACGGCTTCCACCATAGCCGTATTTCCTCGCCGGGACGACATTCACGCATTGCATCCTTGAGCATGTCGATAAATTGCGGCAAGCGTTCGCTCAACGGTATTCCCGTGCAGCGCGGACACGGGCCGAACTCGCTGCACAACCACGCCTGTTGGTCAAACGTGTATACAAGCACATCGTTCACCTCGGGGAATGTGTTCATGAACTTCCGCATCAGGTCGGCATACTTCTGTTGCACCTGCGGGTCCATTATGCACGCCGGCTTCACCGGGTCGGCGTTAAGCACTCGCGGAATGCCAAAGTGTGCAAGCGTCTTGAATCCATGCTTCTCGCATTGCGATATGCGATATTTCCACTTCTCGACCTGCACGGGGTCTTCAAGGTCTTCAAGGTTTATCACTTCATCGGCCGGCTTTCCTCCCCACGCAAGGCTCAGCTGCAACATATTGCACCCCAAGCCCTTCAAGGCCTCAAGTTGCTCATCGCCCCAACATATATCTTCGGTAACTGCCGGATTTCCCACAAGCCCCACGAAATAGTCAAATCCTCCCCGCTCGTGTTGCGAGGCGTCACTCTTTTTCTTGGCATCAAGGCTCACCGGTATGGCCAACGCACAAGCCAATGCCCAAATAATCGCTCGTCGTGTCTTCATCGTCATGCAAATGTTATTAGAAAGTTATGGTGTATAATTAACTGCAACAAAAATAGCATGACACCGACAATAATATATTATAAAAATTGGCCTCTTTTTTACTGTTTCTGACAATTATACATTCAAAAACGCACTATCGCAGCCGGTTGGCAAGGTAACTGCGGCGGACAAACCAGAAGAAGCATGCCACACCCGCGGCATTGACGGCGGCTGCAATCTCAAATGCTCCATGATAACCGATGTGCTCGGCAGCCCAACCGCCCACAAGCACTCCGAGCCCCACCCCGGCGTCCCACGACGTTAGGTAGGTGCTGTTGGCCGTGCCGCGCTGCGAATTGGGTGCAAGATTGATGAACATGGTCTGATAGGCCGGGCACAGGTGACCATTGCCAAGGCCTATAATCAACGCTGCCGAATAATATGCCCACGGCATTTCCACCAATGCAAACAGTGTGTACCCCACAAGCGACAAAACCATGCCCGCCCCGGCATTCTGCGTAATCTTGCCCTTGCGCAACGAGCGGCCGCCAAGTATGCGCGACGCTATAAGCCCCACGGCCATGAGCATGAAAAACGTCCCAGTGCCACTGGTTATGCCAAGCTGCTTTTCCCCATAGATGGCAAGATAGGTCGACAAGACACCGTAGCTGAACGAGAAACATGCCGTAGTGGCACCTTCACGCCACCCCTTGACGAGGAAGAAGCGGTCGAGCGACATTGGCGGCTTTTCCTTGACTGTTTCGCGGGGACGCGCCACCACGCTGGAAAGAGCAAACAGGCCAATTCCCGATGTGATTAGCGACATGGCAAACATATAATGGAAATCGGGCACCACGCCATACATGTAAATGGCAATCGTCGGCCCAACGGCCATGGCAAGGTTGTTGCTAAGCCCGTAATAACCTATCCCCTCGGCACGGCGGCTCGGGTAAAGCACATCGATGGCCATCGTGCTTATGGCCACCGTGGTGGAGCCGAATGCAAAACCGTGCAGGGTGCGGATTATGGCAAACAACAGCACCGTCCATGCAAGGAAATAACCGGCAAAAAAGGCAAAGAAGGCAAAATAGCAAATCATCAGCACCGTTTTCCGAGGGAAACTGTCGACCATATATCCGCCAAAGGGGCGTATTATCAAGGCCGTGACCGTGTACCCTGCCAGCACGATGCCTATCATCTGCTCGCTGGCATTGAATGTGTCGTGCAGGTACAAAGGCAGCAACGGCATTATCAGATAGAACGAGAAATACAGCATGAAGTTGCCAAAACACACCTTCACGAAATTCCTGTTCCACAAGCGCTCTTTTACCGTTTCCATGAGATGTCGATATTGTTAGTCAAGTTTCCGACCAATCAATGTGGCCGATGAGCAACTTTCAATCTCCACAGTGACGGTATCGCCCACGTGCACACCCGGTGCGACGGGGAACACTACCACCTTGTTCTGCTGCGTGCGTCCGAACATATCGTCGCGCGAACGCTTGGAATATCCCTCCACCAGTACTTCAAACCGGCGGCCCACGTCGCGGCGGTTGCTTGCCAGCGACAACTCGTTTTCAAGGGCTATCATGCGATTGAGTCGTTCAATTTTCACATCTTCGGGAACATTGTCGGGCAGGTATTTCGACGCATACGTGCCGGGGCGTTCCGAATACTTGAACATGAAAGCCGAGTCAAATCCCACTTCGCGCATCAGGCTGAGCGTTTGTTCAAAATCCTCCTCCGTTTCGCCGTGGAAGCCGGTAAACATGTCGGTCGAAATACCACAATCAGGTATCATGTCCCTGATAGCCTTGATGCGGTCGAGGTACCACTCGCGGGTATATTTGCGGTTCATAGCCTTCAACACACTGTTGCTGCCCGACTGCACCGGCAGATGAACATGGTTGCAAATGTTCTTGCGGCTCGCAATTGTAGCTATTATTTCATTGCTCATGTCCTTAGGGTGGGAAGTGGTAAAACGCACCCTCATTTCGGGGGCTGCATCGGCCACCATTGCAAGCAATCGGTCAAAACCGGTCTTTTCTCCCGTAACCTCGTCGACGTAATTATAAGAATTTACATTTTGCCCGAGCAATGTCACCTCTTTAAAGCCGCGGTTGCGCAAGTCGGCCAATTCGTTCAATATGCTTTGCGGCTCACGGCTGCGTTCCCTGCCGCGAGTGTAAGGGACTATGCAGTAAGAGCAAAAATTATTGCACCCACGCATTATGCTTATGAATCCGCTTATGCGGCTGTTGCCTATGCGCTTGGGTATTATATCACGATATGTTTCCACCGTCGACAGTTCTACATTGATGGCTTTCTCCCCACTCTCTGCCGCAGCCACAAGTTCGGGCAAACTGAGATAGGCATCCGGCCCCGCCACGATGTCAACGCCATAGTTATTTATCAGGTTGTCTTTCACACGCTCGGCCATGCAACCGAGCACACCTATTATGAACCGCCGACCGCGCTTGCGCCTGAGGGCATCGAGCTGCACAAGGCGTGAAAATATTTTCTGTTCGGCATTGTCGCGAATCGAGCAAGTGTTAAGGAACACGGCATCGCAATCGTCCTGCTCTGCCACCGTCTCATATCCCGCCATCTCCATCACCGAGGCCACAACTTCACTATCGGCGACATTCATTTGGCAGCCGTATGTCTCTATATATAACTTTTTGGAATCTGTCATTTGTTTTTTTTGTCTACAAAGATACATAAAGTCAGTTACTATCCAATTAGACTAATTGGTCCAATTGGTCTAATTAGTCTAATTGGGTCAATTGCTTCTCCAAGTCAAGCAAATATCGCTTGGCATCAAGCCCCCCGCCATAGCCGGTAAGCATTCCCTTGCTTCCTATCACACGATGACATGGTGCAAATATCGATATGGCATTGGCACCATTGGCATTGGCCACTGCCCTCACCGATTGCGGCACACCAAGGCGGCATGCCATTTCTCCATAAGAGATAGTCTCTCCGTATGGAATCTCAAGCAACGCATGCCACACCTTGCGCTGGAACTGCGTCCCTGCAAACAACAGCGGCACGTCAAACTGCCTGCGCCCGCCGCCGAAATATTCGTCCAATTGCCTTGCTGCCTCCGACAAGACTTCCGAGCCACCTTTCTCATATCGGGCATCGAGCATCGATTGCAACCTCCTGTCGACCCTGCCGGGATGTTTTTCCACCATCCAATTACAAAGGCACAAACGGTCGCCCAACGAGCCTAACAGCAAGTCGCCGCACGGAGAATGGTAGCACTGCGTGTATATGACATTCGCTTGTTTCATTATCTATCTGTTTTAATCGGTCGCACATCGGGCAGGAATAAAGCTATGACACCCAACAGCGGAAGCCAAGTGCTTATTTCAAATATGAACTCAATGCTCGTCAAGTCGGCAAGCCAGCCAAAGAATGCCGACCCTATGCCTCCAAGCCCAAACATCAATCCGAAAAATATGCCGGCTATCATTCCCACCTTGTCGGGCTTCAGGTCGGTTGCATACACCACTATCGCCGAGAATGCCGATGCTATTATCAGGCCCGAAATCACTGCCATGACAATTGTCCACGACAGGTCGAGGTAAGGCATGGCAAGTGTGAATGGTGCCGCCCCGAGGATAGAGAAGATTATGACATACTTCCTGCCATAGCGGTCGCCGAGGAAGCCGCCAAGAAGCGTCCCGGCGGCAAAGGCTGCAAGATAGGCAAACAGGCAGTATTGCGACTGCTGCACCGTCAGGCCGAACTTCTCCATCAGGTAAAAGGTGAAATAGCTCGTCATGCAGGCATTGAAGAAATATTTCGAGAATATCATCAACACCAATATCCACATGGCCGTCCTGACGGTCTTAGCCGGCAACATTGCCGAAGCGACAGCTTGCCTGACGCGGCTCCCGGCTCGCTGCCCGGCAAGCACAAGGCTGTACCAACCGCCCACCCTGAACAACAACGTCGAAGCGAGCAAAGCGGCAATGGCAAACCACCCCACGGCATGTTGCCCGTAGGGAATCACAATCAATGCAGCAAGCAACGGGCCAAATGCGCTGCCGCCGTTGCCGCCCACTTGAAAAATAGATTGCGCAAGGCTCTTGCGGCCTCCCGATGCCATCTGTGCCACGCGCGATGCCTCGGGGTGGAATATCGACGAACCGCAACCTATCAGTGCCACAGACAGCAATATCAAAAGAAAATCAGACGCCACCGCCAATGCCAACAAACCGACAAGTGTGAAACACATGCCGGCCGACAGGGAGTAGGGACGGGGACGGCGGTCGGCATAACGGCCTACAAACGGTTGCAACACCGACGATGTCAACTGGAACACCAGCGTTATCACTCCTATCTGCGCAAATGTGAAATCGTAACGGTCTTTCAACAGTGGATATATGGCCGGTATGACCGACTGTATCATATCGTTCAGCAAGTGGCACGTGCCCATGGTAAACAATATCGCGTAAGCAGTGCCCTGCCCCACATGCGGATGCCCCTTAATTTTCTCCAATACCTTATTCATTGCGTCCTCTTTTGCAATTTGCCATGCAAAGTTACACAATCTTCCGCATTCTCCGGCCACATTTGCAATCATGCCACAAATAGCCGTGGGTGGAGTGAGCGATAGCGAACGTGCCCTGCGGGGGAAAACAGGCATATATACTAAGCGGCTTCGGAAATGCCAAACTTAAACTGTGTTGCAGTAGTTCGGCATCTCCGAAGCCGTGTGCTGCGAGGGTAGCCGCAGCCCTCGGGTTGCGCTCCCTGCCGGTCGCTCCACGCCGAGGTTAAGCATAGTTTTGCCTCTCCGAGGCAACAGACCTAACTCAACTCAGTTATAAACCATAAGCAACGTTTGTCTCACTTGCTATTTTGATACACCCTCTACTGCCACTTTGAAATGATAATTTTGATACACACTCCGACACATGAAAACGCAGCGAGAGCGGCACCTGCACTGTGGCAGGTGCCGCTCCCGTGGTAGCTTTTGCAATAAGAATATTTCTTTTTTACTTCAGCGTTTCAATGTATTGACGAAGAGCATCGTTGGTCGGATCAACTTCGAGCCACTTCTGATAGTAAAGTTTCATATTCTCTTGGTCCTTGTTCAAGTAGTAGTGAACAGCCTTGTAACGGAATATTTCGATATACATTGCAATTTCGTTGTCGGCGTTGTTGGGATCCTTGTACTTGGGATCGGCGTCAAGGATTGCAAGTATTGCATCGTAGGTAGGCATAGCCTCGCCATAACGAGCATAATCGCGACCCGAGAAACCACTTTCGTGACCTACGTGAATATTTGCGATACGCGACAAGATACGGAGGTCGTTGGGAACAATCGAGTCAACCTTTTCGGCATATTCGAGAGCCTTCTTGAATGCTTCGTCGCGCTTGATAGAGTCGGTAGCAGTAGTGTCGGGAGTAGTTACACCCCAGTTGAGGTAACGACCGGCGAGAACAAAGAGGTCGTTGGTCTTGTAGTCGGCCTTGTCGACATACATTTGGTAGAACTTGGCTGCGTTTTCATAATCCTTGGCATCGGTACAAGCGTCGCTGGCATTCTTGAGCAAGTCAACCTTTTCGGGATTGGCATCGTATGCCTTCTTGTACATTTCCACGCTGCCGGGAATGTCACCAAGTGCGGCAAGAACTACTGCATAGTCGCTGTAATCCTTCGGTTCATATTTTGCACCGGCAGGAACGTTCATCGAAAGGAATTCCTTTGCAAGCACGTCGGCGCGGCTCCACAATTGTGCAGCTGCGGTAGAGTCGTTTTCAGCCTCTTGAGCCATAGAAACCAAGTTGTAGAGTTGGAGACGCTTCATATAGAACGTTTCGATGTCGCCTGCTGCATGTTCGCTGATGATTTTTGCAGCGAGGTCGTAAGATTCTTGGTAACGCTTGCCATAGAACAACAGACCGGCATAGCGGCTTTCGTCTTGCTTGAAGTGGTTGGGATTTTGCATGTAAATACCATACTTTTCGGCAGCCTTTGTCCATTGGTCGTCCTTATAGTATTTTTCAGCGAGTTCACGTTGTGCAAGAGCCGAGTTGGGTTTCGATGCAACGAGGTCTTCAAGCGTCTGGATTGCAACGGCAGGATTTACGTAGAAATATGTGTTGGCATATTTCACGTATGCTTCGATGTTGTCCTTGCCCGAACGCATCACCATTTCATACCAGCTTGCAGCCGAACCCCACTGCTGCTTGTCGGCAAGGATGTCGCCCTCAAACACATACAGGTCGGCACTTTGCTTGTCGCGCTTCTTGGCATCCTTCTTTGCGTCTTCGATTTCATCGGCATACTTCACGGGGTCAACGTTGTAGTATGCACGTGCGATGGCTACCATCACGGCGTCGTCCTTCTTGCCGCACAGGTCCTTGCCTTCGTCGAAGAGTTTCTTTGCAGCTTTTTCGGCATTCTTGGCAGCGTCCTTGTCGGTCGACAACTTGCCGCGGCGCAATTCGAGTTCGCCCATACCCACATAGTTGTAGCCATATTCCGGATCGGCAGCTATACCTGCGTCAAAGTTCTTCTCGGCTTCTTCATAGTTATCGGTGTAAAGCCCGATGCAGCCAAGGTAGAAATAAGCCTCAGCCTTGTTGGTCGAAGGATCATCGATATTACGCAATAACAGTTCCTTGGCATTGTCATACTGTCCTACTTTGTAGTATTCAATACCGTCTTTGTATCCCTGCGCCATGCAAGTGAGCGATGCACAGAGGATTAATGATAGGAATAATTTGAACTTCATGTTTGTTTTATGTTTTGTTTACAAGTTAATTAGTTTCTTCAGTTAAGCGACACCACCCGCGGCTGCACGTATGCAGGCATCACGCCGGTGTTGAGTATTATTTTCTGCCCTATGAAACCGGTCAGGAACGAATAGAAGCCGTGCGAGAGCGACCCGTTAGGCTCGGTGGTGGTGACATATACACTGCGGAAGAGTGGATAGCTGCCATCGTATATATAGGCCTGATAAGGCTTGCAGCCCGATATTTCATCGTCGCGGCGTATCTGCATCACCTTGATTTTATTTGTAAAATCAATGGCGGCAGTATCGTTCTTGTCGAGGTCGGCCATGCGTTGCTCCATGCTTGTGGTCGGGGTTTCGAGGTCGGCCGTAATCCAACTCACGCCGATGAAACCTATTGCATTGCGGCGCCGCTCCACCTCGGTAAACACCTGCTTCAAGCTGTCTACCGTGTACACCTTGCCAAACTTGGCGCCTTTCATGATAGAATCGTTAATGTACTTCACTATGCTCGACCCCGGATGGTCGAAAATAACCTGTATCGAATCGAGCTTCGACGGGAACACATCGCGCCAGCGTGGTGTAGCACCTGTCAATATATCACGCAATTCCGAAATCGACAATTCGTCTATATCGTTATCCTTATTCACAATCACGGCAATAGCATCAACGGCAATTCGCTGTGTGCGTGCAGGAAAGCGGTTCTTGCTCTGCAAATAATCCTTTTGCTCCTGCGTAAGCTCTTGGGCTGTGACTATGAGAGAAGTATTGCCGTCGAGCATTGAGTCGATTGCCGAATGCGCATCCAAATAATACGGTATGATGCTTGCATTGGGATAGGTGTATTCAAACACGTCAATCTCCTGCTGTATGATATTTTCAAACGTCTGGTCGCACATGAGGGTAACAAGCCCCGATGTGCTTGAATCGGTGGGTTGCCGGCACGACACGGCCAAGATGGCCGAAATCACCGAAATAGCAACGATTATACTATACTTTTTCATAGTTCTGCTTTTTGTGAATGGTTGGCTTATCAATACATCCCTTTAAATTGGCGATACCCGCGCCAGAAACCATATAGGATAAATAACGTTCCAAGGCTGTAACGAGCCCATGCGAAGTCTTCGGTCCAATCAAAGAAGTTGACAAACATCAAGTAGCCCATTCCCAGATATATGATTATCATAAAGATACCAAATATGTATTTCATTCCTTTTGGTGCACCCGATGCCGTTCCGGTTCCACCGGCCACTCGCGATGACAAAGGTTCTTTAGTGGGTTCGTTTTTTTCAGCTTCGATCATATTTTAAAGTTTAATGCACGCTCGAGGGCAACACAGTCACGACACTTGGTTACGACACCATGCTTCATAGCCGTTACACTCTTGCAGCGTAAAGTTACATAAAAAAAGTTTTGGTTTAACCTTTACCGTCCGCATATTAGAAATTCTTAACCATACGGCACAGCGATATAACAAATTTAGATAAAAATCATCCCTTAGAGGAACGCCACGCACCCCCCCCGCAGAGCCGGAGTCGCATCAAAATGCGATGTTTTCCCCCGTAGAAGGTGCCGCGCCTCAGTGACTGCATACCTGATTTACAATATTCTATACACAGTGATGCAGTAGCGAGGTGGAAAAATTATCATTCCGTGTGGCAGTAGAGGGTGTATCAAAATTACCATTACAATGTGGCAGTAGAGGAGTATCAAAAATATCATTCCAATGTGGCAGTAGAGGGTGTATCAAAATTGTTATTTCAATGTGGCAGTAGAAGGTGTATCAAAATTATTATTTCAATGTGGCAGTAGAGACGCAAAATTTTGCGTCTCTACAACCTGATTAGATAAATTGTTGATATTTAATATCTTATACACTGCTATGGACATAGAGACGCAGCGCGCCACGTCTCTACGGCATCAATGCCGGAATTTTGATGCACCCTCTACAACTGTGTTTGACAAGTCATTGATATTTAATGTTTTATATGTTGTCACTCTCGTAGAGACGTGGCGCGCCGCGTCTCTACAACATCAATGTCGGAATTTTGATACACCCTCTACAACCGGATTGACAAACTATTTGATATTAAACATCTTATGAATCATTAATTCTATCGAGACTCGGCACGTCACGTCTCTACACTTGGTTATCGGCTGTTCCCTTGCTATACTGCCTGTGGGGTACGAAAAAAAATTGCCCTGCACCGTTGTGTGCAAGGCAATTTTTTGATGTATTGTAAACACTTGAGGTTTATCAATTCACACCTTGGAGCTTGAATGTTACAGGCAGCGTGTACCATACGTTCACAGCCTGTCCGTTCATCTTGCCGGGGATAAAGTCGGGCAGCGACTTAACCACGCGCACGGCTTCGTTGTCGAGGTCGCGGTCAACACCACGTACAACCCTTACTTCACCCACCTTACCGGTCTTGGTAACAACGAATTGAACGATTACACGTCCTTGGATGTTGTTTTCCATAGCCATCGGCGGATAGTTGATGTGAGAAGAAAGATACTTCATGAGTTCGGCATCACCACCGGGGAATGCAGGCATCTGCTCAACGGCGGTAAATACTTTCTCGGGTTCCGGAGTCTTTTCTTCTACGATAACTTCGTCTTTGTGTTCACGAACCACGTTACGGTCGTCGGTACCTTGGTCGAAGTTGGTCTGGCCGAATGCCGTTTCAGTTTGTTGCAACTCGTCGGCACTCTTGATTTCATCTTCAGCCTTTACGTCCTCATCTTCGGCGATAAGGATTTCGGTAACCTTAACGGTGTTCAAGATTTCCTCGGGAAGGGCTTCGGGTTCGGGTTCTTCATAACGTTCCTGAACTTCTTCTTCCTCTTCCTCTTCTACTTCTTCGGTAGCGATGTTAACCATCACTTGCTCGATTTCGTCCTTCGGGCGAGATTCTTCGATAGCTTGTTGGATACCCTTAACAACGTAGGCCAAAACCACTACGAGGATAATGAAAAGGATAACCACAATCATAGCCTTGTTGTGACGGGCTATCGAAGTCTTGCGAAGCGTGTAAGCACCGAAGTCTTTGTTACGATGGTCGAATATGAGGTCACGCCATTCTTGCGATGAGAGATCTACGTCTTTTGCCATAATTCTTGATTTTTTAAGCGTTAGTTAATAAATCTGTCATCATCATTCTTGCGTTTCTTCAAGTCCGTAAGGTATACCCTTGACTGCCATCATCATCACCGAGTCGTTGTGGCTGATTCGGTCGATCTGGTAACGGCTGATGCTGTTAATCTGCATCTCGTCAAGAGCCGTAACTAAACTTTCGTATGATGCATTGGGAGTCGCCTTGATGATGACTACCGGACGTTTCAAGGTAGAGTCGTTACGAATCTCCTTTGCACGAGCTTGGTAAACACTGTCATTGGCGGCCTCGGTCGATGCCAGTTCCTTGTTTTTCCATTTTGCCTTAAGTTCGTTGATACGCGTAACAACTTCCTTATTGCGGTCTTGGAAAATCTTGCGCATACCTTGAGCAGCACCGTTGGCATTGTTGGGAAGGAATTCTTCGGTCTTCATCGGGTTCAAGGCGATGTCGATCTTGCCTTCCTCGGTAACGGGGGGCATACCTTCGTAGTAGTAAAGGTAGTTCTTGGTGGGAACGCCCTCGTCGTTAACGTCGCTGTCAAGAATCACTGTAATAGCTTCTGATTGCTTTACCTTGTTCTGCTGTTCCTTTTCCACCTTTTCATTGGTAGGCAGGCTGATTTGCAGTGTTTGGGACTTAATCATAGTGGTACAAAGCATGAAGAAGGTAATCAAAAGCATGTTCATGTCCACCATCGGGGTAAAATCGACGTGGATTGACATTTTCTTTTGGTGTGACTTGCCTTTTCCGCTGTCACCACCTGTATCTATTTGTGCCATATGTTATTCGTCCTCACTTTTTAAAGCAGTCATTAAACTAAACTTATTCATCTTCATTGTCTGCAGATTATCCATCACGACTTGAATCTTGTCGTAAGTGGTATTCTTATCGGCTTTGATTGCAATACCTTCACCACGCTTGATTGCGCCTTCGATATTGGGGTTTGAAGAGTTGTAGATAGCCCTCATCCAGATTTGGAATTCGTTAGGCTTCGACAAGTCTTGGTTCATATCGATAGGAATACCGGCCTTTGGATTCTTTGTCGGATCGATGTATTCGTCCCTTTTCTCTTGCGAAAGGTCAAGCCAGCCTTTCAATTCGGCGAGGCTGATGCCAAACATGTTTGTTTTGGCAAAAGTCATAACCTCGTCATTGGTCAGGCTGATTTGTTTACCATACACCCTGTTATATTCTGCGGCTACACTCTTGATAAGTTCGGCGCGCATGTTCTCACTCGAATAAGTCGAGTCCTTGTCGCCGGCCAATGAGATGAACACGTTGCCTTTCGGGGAGACAAGCACCGTAACCAAGTTGGCTGTGGGTACTTTGATTTCCGAAACCGACGAAGGCGTAATCACCGTGATTGGCTCCTTTTGCAAGAATGTAGATGTCAACATGAAGAAAGTAAGCAAAAGTACAGTAACGTCACTCATCGCGGTCATATCGAT
>CALUMZ010000056.1 GCA_944321865.1 uncultured Muribaculaceae bacterium | reverse complement strand
ATGATGCCAAGGAAATAAGCGTGAACTTCAACAAGAAAGGCAGCGGTGCAAAATTCTACGATACGGCAGGACAAACCAAATCCGGCAATACGGCAGCTTTCGTATCCGGACTTGGCCGCAGCGGTTATGTATTCTGGAACGCAGCCATACAAGGTACTGCCAATTTCGGCAGACAGGTCAAGAGACATCCTGCAAAAGCCTTTACCGGCGCAGCTGTAATGTTCCTGCTCGGAGCAATCATAGCATATCTGGGTGGAGATGATGACGACGACAAGAATGCCTACTACAATCTGCCGGAATATGTGCGGCGCAGCAATATCCTGTTCCGCATCGGCGACAGTTGGATTTCAATTCCTCTGCCTGTCGAATACCGGGCATTGTACGGCATGGGAGAGCTGATGACCTCCACACTTAACGGCAAGGAACATTTCACCGAAGGAGAGTTGGCCGAGCAGATTGCAGCTCAAATGAGCCAAATTCTGCCTCTTGATCTTTTGGAAGGTGGAGCATTAACTGCAGATGGAAAGACAACAAAAGAACGGGTTTCCAACTTACTTGTATCAGCCTCTCCAAGTGCAGTAAAACCATTTGCTGAGGTTCTCTCTAACAAAAGTTGGACTGGGCTGCCAATATATAAAGACAATGATTTCAACAAAGACATGCCGGAATGGACAAAAGCATACAAGAGCGCAAACCGGGAATTGGTAAACCTTGCTGCGGTGTTGAATGAAATCAGCGGAGGTGATGCATATACCAAAGGTGCCATTGACATCAATCCGGCAGTAATAGAACATCTTCTTGAAGGGTATTTCGGCGGTGTAGCCTCAACCATCGACAAAATGACAAAGACAGCCGAGACGATTGCAGGCGAAAGGGAATATGACCCCCGTAGCATTCTTCTGGTAAATCGCCTTGTCAAAGCCGGGGACGAAAGGACGGAGTACCGAGCCGTGAACAACGAGTATTTCCGTCTGAAAGAGGAACACGACCGCATAGGTACAAGGTTGAGGCATTACGAAAACGACACTGATAACGGAGTTTTTGATTATGCCGAGAAGATAGACTTTCTCTACAATTCACCCGAATACCGGCGTTGGGAAGTATTCGAGACCTACCGCCCCGACATCGACGCTCTTTATGATGAACTGAAGGAGACCGTTGACGAGCAGGAACATAAAGAGATAGAAACTGAGCTTAACGAGGTAAAGAAGGAGATGATAGAAGCAATGCGACCTACATACGGGCGTAAATAATTAAATTTGGTGGAGCGTTTTATGCTAAAACAGGAGGGATGATTATCTATTGATAACAGATCCTTCCTGTTGTTTTGTGTAAGTAAATAGTTTAAACTTAAAAATTAGAATGTAATAAAAAGGCCGACAAACTCTCCATGTCGTCAAATTCTTTGATTTCAGGGTTGTCGATGAGAGAAAGCCTTTTGTGTTTACGTCCGACAGAAACAGCTTGTAACATTGACTTGATTAAGTCAGAAGCGTTTTCGATGCGTATGTTGCCGTGCTCGTCCATGACATTATAAAGCTCGTCAACGAATGAACGTGAAGCGAATATCACGTCGGAGAAGTCGAGCACAATGTCACCGTCAATACCGTCAATGGCCGAACGTATTATATTTGCGTTTGCCCTTGAGCGGATGTCTGTGCTTAATAGTGTCGCAATTTTAAATACTTTATCCATGACGAATTATATTAAAAAATATATTTTTCGTAATTGAAATTCTCGGGAACAGCAACAGGTATTCTCATTAGAATAATTGTACCATTCCAACTCACACCTTTCGGCAATCTGACAAAAGAACTGCCTTGTGTGTCGTATCTGTGGAAAGCGCCTCCAGAGAGCATGAAGAAAGACCCGTTTAACCCGTTTACAAGCATATCTTTGGAAGATGATATCCCATAGCCACGGTTTTCGGCATCAGGTAGATTTTTTGTTGATTTTCCTTCATTCGCCAATTTCAGAGCCATAGCCTCGTCTCCATTAATTTCATTTTGGTAAAGTCCGAATTTGGCATAGCTGCCATATACGGTAATACCGTCATCTGCAATAACAAGGTCGATACATCTTTCTTTCTTCAAGTATTGGGAAAAAATATATCCAAACCGGGCGCATGAGTGTTCGTTAATATTATCGACAATTTCACCAATCATGTATGACAGAGGGGTTGTGATACGAAAATCGGCATTGCTTTGTTGCCTGATAACGCGTTGTAAAACACTTTGTAAACCGTCGATGTTACTTTTACACAATTCAAATTGGCATATTGGCAAATAACTTTTTGAAATATATTTATCTAGCACTAATTCTAATTTCATGTTTTCATCGATCAACATTGCTTTGTAGAAACACACTAAATCTAGATAGGATAAGATGCGGTTCGGCATACCCTTGCATAAAATGTTCTTTCCACAACTTTGTTTATAGATTACTAACGGTGCAAGAAAAAAAGGATGGAAAAACGAGGCACGGCTCAAGTCCCATTCCAAATAATCTTCTTGAATGTTTTCTGTTTGGAAAATTATTCGGAAAAGGTGGTTGAACGCACTTCCAATTCTTACATCTCTATCCACATTGGGTATTTTAACAATGCTGTTCATATTTGCAAAGTTAAGCAAATATCTCAGAGTATTGATTGAGCAGATTAGAAAAATAATATAAAAAAACATCTGCCTTATACTACAAAGCAAAGCATATATGCAAGAGCGTAAATAGTTAAACCTAATAAGATGGCTTTAGTGGATATTTTTGCGTCATATCCCCCAAAACAAAAAACTACGAGATATGACAGTAAAAGGAAAATTGTTGCCGATGAGCCGCATCGCTCCTAAAAAGGAAGAGGTTGAGATAGACTCCGTTGTTGCCGCAAAGCAATATGGCAGTCGCCGTGCTTTCGACATACTCATGGAGGCTCAGTATTATTGGAATCAAATGGATCAGTTCCGTAAGGACAGAGAACGCAACAAGCGTTACACCTACGGCTACCAATGGGACGACATGATATGCGTGGACGGGAAAGCCATGACGGAGGAGGAATATATTAAAATGCAGGGAAGCGTGCCTTTGAAAAACAACCTCATCCGCCGTCTTGTGCGCAATGTCCTTGGCGTGTACCGCAGCCAGAGCAAAGAACCTACCTGCACGGCACGAGACAGGGACGAGCAGAAATTCGGAGAAACGATGAGTACGATACTCCAATGCAACATGCAGCTCAACCGCATGAATGAGGTCAATGCCCGGACAATGGAGGAATTTCTAATCAGCGGATTCATTGTCCATAGAAAAAGTTTCGGTTGGCGCAACGGCAAGGAAGATTGTTGGACGGATTATGTTCAGCCGAACAATTTCTTTATTGACAACAATATGCGAGACTTCCGGGGTTGGGACGTTTCGGTCTTGGGCGAGGTGCATGATATTTCCTTCGGGCAGCTATGCGAGCAGTTTGCCTCCTCCCCTGCCGAATACCAACAGCTGCGGGAGATATACAAGTGGGCGTCGCGTAAGGACTTCATCGCCAACTATGCGGAGAAATTTGGCTACAGCAAATTGGAAAACTACGACTTCCTGCTCACCAACGAGCCGGGACGGTGCAGGGTGATAGAAGTGTGGCGCAAGGAGCAAAAACCGAGATACCGCTGCCATGATTACCAAAACGGGGATGTTTTCAAAATAGACATAGAAGATTATGCAACTGTGGTGGAAGCCGAAAATAAAGAACGCTTGAGAATGGGCAAGGAAGCCGGAATGCCGGAGGATGAAGTCCCTCTGATTACAGCTACATGGTTTGTCGATGACTATTGGTATTTCTATTATCTGACACCGTTCGGAGACATTCTGAGAGAGGGAGAAACGCCATACGAACATAAGAGCCACCCTTATGTGTTCAAGGCATATCCGTTTATTGACGGCGAAATACACTCTTTCGTAGCCGATGTGATAGATCAACAAAGATACACCAACCGTCTGATTACACTTTACGATTGGATTATGCGAGCTTCTGCAAAGGGCGTGCTGCTCATGCCCGAGGACTGCCTGCCCGACGGCGTGAGCATCGAGGATATAGCCGAGAGTTGGACGGAATTCAACGGGGTGATTGTGTTCAAGCCGTCAAGGACTGGCGCATTGCCGCAGCAAGTGGCGAACAATTCAACCAACATAGGCATCACCGAGCTGCTGAACCTTCAATTGAAGTTCTTCGAGGACATCAGCGGTGTGAACGGTGCTTTGCAGGGAAAGCCCGGATTCTCGGGGCAGAGTGCGTCGATGTACAACCAGCAGGTGCAGAACTCCACCATGTCGCTGCTTGACATGCTTGAATGCTTCAGCTATTTTGTCATCGACGGGGCGTACAAGGACGTGAAGAACATGCAGCAATTCTACGACTCGAAGCGGGTGTTCAACATTGCAGGGAAAAGCGGTGCGCAGATTGAGTACGACCCTAAAAAAATCCGGGATGTTGAGTTTGACCTGTCAATTACAGAAAGCACGACAACTCCTGCATACCGTCAGTTGGCGAATGACATGCTCATGCAGTTGTGGCAAGCCAATGCCATATCTGTCGAACAGTTGTTGGAGCATGGAGATTTCCCGTTTGCCGATGAATTGCTTCAAAGCATCAAGTCGCAGAAAGAACAGTTGGCACAGGGCAATGTGCCGGACGGACTTTCGCCGCAGCTTGCGCAGCAAGTTCAGCAAGGAGCAAACATGCAGGCGGTTAATCAACTCCACAATGCGTTGAGAGCAGCATAACGAAATAAAATAAACATCATGGAGAAAAAGACTATTTGTATTGACTTTGACGGTGTCATTCACGACTACAGCGGTGGATGGCAGGGTGAAGATGTATTCGGGCAGATGATTCCGAATGCCGACACAGGCACATCCGTCTTGAAGCAGAAAGGATGGACGGTAATCATCTTCACAACAAGGAAAAAGACTGATGAACTTGAAAAGTGGCTGAAAGAACACAATATCGCCTATGACTACATCAATGAAAATCCGGGACAGCCGGAAGGCACAAGCGGTAAAATCATGGCCGATGTCTATCTTGATGACAGGGGCATTTGTTTCAGAGGTCGTTGGGATTCATGGCTCATCAGAGATATTCTTGATTTTGAGCCTTGGCAGGAACAGCAGAAAAAGGAGATTGAACAGTTGGCGGCTTTCAATGACACGGGAAACAGCATTTGGGAGCGGGGGTGCGAAAGGAGAATAAAATCCGAGTGTGTAATGTAATTAAAAAGATGAGGGTGTATCAAAATTCCGATGCACCCTCATTCTTTATTTCGTCCCGAACAATATTTGAACCGCCTGTCCGGATGTGGACAAATCTGGAGTTACCCTCTGTTTGGGGACTGCTGTAACTCTTTCCATTTCCTTAATAGCCATAGCTTTTAATCGCCGAATGTTTTCTATGGCTATAGTGTCATTGGTTAATGTGGCTATGCCGTCAATGTTTCCGTATTTCCCCATGTCTCTTTCTCATTGAATTAAGCCATTTGAAATACTGTTTCCGCTTCATGCTGACAATCTCTCCCGGCAATACTCCCATTCCGTTACGGTACGGAGTACAGTAGAAACATTCCATTTCGAGATTGGCAACCGTGGCTTCATGTGTGATGTAGCCTTTCTGTTTCAATTTACGGAAATTGCTTCTGTCCATAATGACAAGCTGCCCACTTGTGCCGGTTGTGGGCATTACATAATACCGTTCTCCCGTTTCCTCGTGCGCCTTGTCCGCCTGCCGTACAGCCTCCGTTAGACGGAGTGAGGCTCTGAATTTTCTAAAAATGTTCATACTCTTTATTATTAAATAGTTAAACTTATATTGTCGCTGCCGAGACAGCTCTTTTTCTCTTTGGCTTATAGCTCGTTATCCGAGACACAAACTTCGGCACATCCATTTCAAAGAAACAGATATGAAGTCCTATCGCCCTTGTCATAAGCAAGTCATCATGTTTCCCTACAATCGCCCCGAAAGCCCCGTTTGGCTTCTTCTCATAGCACAAGTATTCATCCAGACAACGACCGTCACGCTCTGTATAGAGACCTTCCCGGACAACCTTTATAAGGGTAGATATAATCATCGGCTTTGTTGCCACATTGGTATGGAAACCATATTTCTTAGGCAATCCCTCCCGAATATCCTCCTCGGACTGTTTACGGGCATATAGATTCGGATAGACATCCTTAATCTGGTTGAGGATAAACTGCGACTGATCGCCATCAACCTGCCTTTCCTTGTCATGTGTTTCAAGGGTGTTGCTCTCTATGACGAGCATGGAATTATCGTAGAACGCAGCAATCTGCGCCGCTTTCCATGCAAGCAGGTCGATATCAATGTGTCCATACCATTGTGCCACGACAACCGGCTTTCCGCCGTCAGCTTGAAACAGACGGTCAAGCACCAGAATAACCGAGAAATCCGCCTTGTTGGAGCGTCCGCCAATATCAACCACCGTAAGATAACGGTCAGTCACGGCTTCCTTTTCGTCAATCTCCGGCAGTTCCCATACATGCAGAAGTCCTTGATTGTCCACCCTGAACCGGAGGTTCTTCAGTGCGTTCCTGCCATCGTCAGCATCGGCATACACCTCCCCGACATATCTCGGCATACGACAAGACGGGCGCAGTTTCTCAACCTTGTAGCGGTCAAACACACGAGCCCCGGAATGCACGAAAGCCTCTATATCGTCTGACGGATATTCCGAAGCCATCATTCCATGTTCTGTATATTTGGCCCGTTCTTGGATATACCAATTGATTGCCTCAAGTGTCGCCCCTTTCTCCCACAGCCACCACAAGTATCTACCCGATTCCTCCCTTGATGATGACACATTCCCGTTATCCTTGTTTTTGTAAAGCCATGCGGCAAACTCCTCCGGGTTTGAAACGGGAATTGAATACTGCTCGATGTCAAACCAAGAGACAAACATTGCCTCGAACTGCGATACGCCTTTCTTCGCATCATCGTATTCTTTCTGGAAGAAATTGCCTGTTCCGTTTGCAGTACTCTCGTACACGATCATCGTATAAGGGCGATACAACACACCGGAGCAAGCGGAGCGCACAATGTCCTCAGGCTTCTTGCCTTCGGTCACTTTCCACAGTCCGACCTCGGACAGATGTACAAGGTTGTAGTCACCGCCACGACAACTGTCCGGACGCTCCGCCGTGCCAATCTTTATCTTGCAGTTTCGCTGCGGAACACGGTGAATGCTGCCCGACTTACCTACTCCCACCAATTTAGGCTCATTCTCGCTGTAGTTCTCGTTGATTTTGTGCAGCATCTCGACAGGATAACTGTTAATCATTCTGTCGAACATATCCTTGATTTCATCAGAGCCTGCGCCTTGGTGTGCAATGATAAGTGAGTTAAGACCGACTTTATGAACCAACTGCAACCACGCCATATATATCTGCGAAGTTGTCGAGCCGCCCCACTGCCTTGCCTTAAGCAACACGATGCGGATTGGTTTTTCTGCCTTGCGCAACCGTTCCAACCTTTCCACAAATCTGCGTTGCGGACGTGTCAGGCGGAACAGCACATCCTCTCCCCCACCCTTGTTCTTGATATAGACGAACATCGCCGCCCAAAAAGGGAAGTCATAACGGATGCGCAAGCGGACGAATTGCTGAATGGCTTTCTGCCTGTCGAACTCGTAATCCTCCTCTTTTGAACCCATCGCTTGCAGAAACGCATCAAGTGAGCCGTATTTTATGAGCCGCTTGACAAGGGGAATGGCCTGCATCTCCACAGGCAAATACTGTGCATGGAGAGGGAATCCGTCAATGACGACTTCCGTCCGTTCTCCCACAGAGCCTTTGCCCGTAATGGGATTGAACGGCGCATAAACCTCGTTATTGCGCCGTCCGTTCTCCCTTAATATTTCCCTTATGACACTACTGTTTTCCATTGCCGTTAATTTTAACGGGTTTGTTCAGCAAAGCTATCGTCAATCCGACAAGATAACAGTACAGGTGCAGCCATGCGTTTATGTTAGGGAAAAGAAAACCGGCGGCAAGATAAATCAGCATCCACATCTGATAATACCACTTCCGCAGCACCTCAAAAGAAAGGGTTCCGAACAACACGAATACAACACCGGACAGTCCTACTGTCGGAACTGTAAATCCCCCTACAACACGACAAATTACCCCGACAGGCACAGTAATGGATATGACAAAGGAAAGCAACAGCCGCCACATCCTTATGTCATATATGAACACTATTGAGACAAGACACCATGCGTTAAGTGCGGCATGGAGAAGATTCGCATGGAAAAACGAATAAAGCAACCGTCCCCGCCAACCGCAACCGGCATATATGCCCACAGTCTGCCAATCCTTTATTCCGGACAACGACAGACATATAACCGCCGCAGCTATCACAAGAGCCGCAATCTTTTCCTTTTTTCTTTTATCCATTTTTTCCTTGCTTTGCACACCATCATCTTTGCACTTCCCGGAGTGAGGTAGAACTTGGGAGCGGGGGAAGCCACCACGATTGCGCACAGTTCAGACAGGGGCAATCCCGGCTTATCCTTACCCAATTCCACCACACGGCGGTGTATCTCCAAATACATTTCCCTTTTTAATGGCCACATTGCGTCGAGGCGAGCTTCTCCGCGCATAATAGCGGACACCACGAGAGCGGCCCTAATGTCGCTGACCCAAAATCGGCGAGAAGGCATATCGACAATATTGCGGTATACGTCGGGCATACGGATATATTCACACGAAGCGATGTATTCATCGTATGCCCTCATGAGGTCGGCAGCCCGTTCCTCGTAGTATTCCATATTTGAGCCCTTGTGTTTCACGGCAGCCATTTCTATATATTCCAAAGTTACCTATATGAGCGTAAAAAGATAAACGTGAACAACGCCGGTGCCACATTATATTTGCCATATCAAGCAAATCAAAAATCGCAAAAGATAAAATATGGCTGATGGTAAGCAAGTTACAAGCAATCGCAACCGATACATTGCACGGTTGAAAGAACGTCATCCCGACAAGGAATATGCCGATGACGAGGCATTGTTTGGTCAAATCAATGAAGATTACGACGGTTACGACAAAGAATTGTCGGGTTACAAGGAACGAGAGAAAGCTCTGAGCGACCTGTTTGCGAGCAATCCCCGCAGTGCGGCATTCCTCATAGACTGGCGAAACGGCGAAGATCCGATTGTGGGGTTGGTCCGCAAGTTTGGCGACGATTTCAAGGCTGCACTTGAAGATCCCGAGAAGGTGGAAGCACTTGCCGCGGCACAAAAGGAGTATGCCGAGCGAGTGACCAAGGAACGAGAGTATGAAACACAGTACCGGCAGAATATGGACGCGACATATGCGACCATCGAGCAAGTTCAACAGGAGGACGGTCTGACCGACGATGACATAGACGCGGCGATGACATTCCTGATAGGGATAATGAAAGATGGCATATTGGGGAAATTCTCGGCCGAGAGCATACGCATGGCAGTCAAGGCACTGCACCATGACGACGATGTGACGCAAGCCGACAGGGAGGGCGAAGTGCGAGGGCGCAATACAAGGATAGAGGAGCAAATACGCCGCAGCGGGCGCAGGGACGGGACGGCCAACCTAAGTGGTAAAAACGGCGGCAAGACGACAACAAGGGAGATGCCCGATTTGGGAGCGCTTGAACGCTACGACGGAGGGATGAACATTTGGGAACGAGGCGGAGAACGTCGTCGTCCCGTAAAATAGCAAAGAATACGATCAACAAAAATTAAACACCAATCACTAAAACTAAAAAGCAATGACAAAGACAATGAAATTCCTATGGCGCATGATGCTGGCGATGTTGGCATTTGTGACCGGGGCATCGAGTGGAGTGATGATGGCTGAAGCCACCAACCTGCCCGATGCAGGAAAGACCAATGCCGGAGCCGATGGAACCGGTGGAACCGACGGTATAGCTACCGAGACACAAGGACGCGCCGATGGCGACTCCGACTTTTACATGGCCGACGTTGACAAGCGCATCATAAAAATACGCCCCATGGCAACACCCATTGACCAAATAAGCCGTTATGCCAAATCGAGCAGTTGCGACAGTTTCGAGGTAAAGTATTACAGCGTAGGTACGAGAGAAATAAAATGCACTACCACCCAAAAGGTAGAAGCGATGAGCAGCGGCGCAAGCACCTCGTTGCCGGTGAGCGACACCAACATGTTCACGCTCGACGACACTATCCGCGTGCTTGGCGTGAAGGCAGTTACAAACAACAAAGGCGTAGAATATGAAGAAGATGACGACAACGTGCCAGACCTCGTGTTATGCGTGTGCGGCAAGGACGCATCCACCAACCTTCCCACAGTGTATGCCGTAAACGGCAAAATGGACACTTCAAGCAAGCAACCCATACTTGTACCCGAAATACCGAGCGGCACTACATTAGTGCGCATGGGTAAGGCTTGCGGGGAACTTGACGTGCAGACCGGACGATTCAACAACATACCGATGCCCGAGACACAGTATTGCCAGAACTTCATGATACAAGTGGAACAATCAACGTTCGACAAGATTGCGAAAAAAGAAGTAAACTGGGGTTTCTCCGACATCGAGGAGGATGGCATCTATGATATGCGCCTCGCGATGGAAAACTCTTACCTGTTTGGCGTGAAGAATGTAATCAAGCATGTATCAAAAGACGGCATGAACACATGGTTCACCGGTGGCATCTGGTGGATGGCAGGCAAGGACATCGAAGTGGGTGAATGGAATGAGGAAGAACAGCGCGCGGTAATAAGCGACGAAAACCTTGTAGACATCACCAAGGACTTGTTTGTGGGGACGGGTATTGGCAACAAGCGCAAAATATTGTTTTGCGGGTCGGAGATGCTCTCGGCATTCTCAAAAATCAAGAGCGAGAAATTCCGTCTGAAAGACACGGTAGAAGTGTGGAACCTGAAGTTCAAGTCATGGGACACCGACTTTGGCGAAGTGTTGACGATACACCATGAGCTGTTTGACGTGAACGGCATGAGCGATTGCGGTTTTGCAATGGACCCCGAGTACCTGTCGAAGAAAACCCATGTGAGCTGGGCGCGCAACGTGCTTGACTTGAAGAAAGCCGGAATACGCCGCACCGACGCAGTGGTGATACAAGAAGTGGCGTGTCTGTACCTGCGTTATGCCAAGGCACACGCCCGCATGAGGCTTGCACAAGCTCCTGTGGCAAGCGGCGGACAGGAAAATGACGAAGATGCAGGAGCATAAACCATAACGATGGGTGCGAGCCCTTGCACGGGTGCACCCTCGTTTCTTTATAAGAACCACACGGAAGATGATAAAGAAGTACAAAGCAAGCAGCTGCATTGGCATAAACGTTGTGCTGCCGAGCTGCAAGAGCAAGCACATAGCATTCATGCCGCAATCAGACGGCAGCAGCATCTATGAGACCGGAAACGAAGATGAGCAGCAAGCCCTTGAACGGCACAGACGGTTTGGCAGGCTTTTCAAACTTGTCGCAACCGGAAGTGCCGCAATGGAAAAATGCAAGCAGGAGGGCGACGCAGAGGCCGTGGAAGTGGGCGCGGGAACAGAGCTGCGTGAGGTAAAAGTTAGCGACTTGCCGTCGGCCAAGGATTTCCTTGCCGAGGAGTTTGGCGTTAGCCGCACGGTGCTACGCACCGAAAAAGCCATAATGGAGGCGGCCAAGGCGCATGGGATTAAATTGGCAATTGACGATTGATAATCGACGATGAAAGTATACCGGCTTGAAAGGATTGCTCGCGACGTGCGCATTGTCCTCGACCAAAACATGGCAAGTGCGTCACTTGCCGAGACAGGCGACGTTGACACCTTGACACTTGACGAGATAATCGTCTCGAAGGTGACAGAAGGAGTGGCACGAGTTCACAGCGAGGCACCGTCGTACCTGCTTGACGGCGGCAACAACTTCGGAGACTCGGTATATTGGAATGGCGACGGAAGCGGTTGGGTGTTGTTGCCGGAAGATTTCATGCGCCTTGTGGTGTTCAAGATGAGCGACTGGGAACGCGGCGTGTACCATGCCATAAGCGAGGACGACGAGGAGTATGAATTGCAAAGCTGCCGTTTCAAGGGGTTGCGTGGCACACCGCAAAAACCGGTATGCGCCATTGTGGTGCGACCCGAAGGGAGGGCACTGGAGTTCTATTCATGCCGCATTGAAATAGCAAAAGTGAACGAAGCGGTGTACATGCCTTACCCGGTCATAGACCCGTATGGCGGCATCAGTATATGCCAGCGTTGTTATAAGGCTGTGGTATACACTGTGGCATCATTAGTATTATTCACCTACGGCGACACAGACAAAGGCAATACCTTGTCGGAGCTTGCGAAAACAGCATTTATATGAGCGCGATAAAAACAACACAGATAGATGGCGACTTGGCGATTGGCCGCAATGTGGCAATCGGGGGCAACATGACCATACAGGGCAAAGAACATGTCAAAGGAAGCCTGAAAGTGGACGGTTGGCTCGACGCACCCAATATAAAGCAGCCGTGCATGGGACTTTTTGCATCAGCAGAGACGCTTGCCGAAGCCTATCCTCACCCACGTAATGGGTGGTGGGCATTGGTGGGTGACACATTACCTGCCGCAGTATACCGTGCATGGCATGGCGAATGGTCTCCTACCGGAGAAACCGGCGGGGAACCAAACATTGAGCTTGAGAGCATACAAGACGACATTGATACTATCAAGGCAGAACTGAAGAAAAGCACAGTGTCGTGGTTCGACGAAGTTTCAAAACAAGGGACGATAAAGATGTCATCGAGTGTTGATACTGACTTGGTGATT
>CALUMZ010000055.1 GCA_944321865.1 uncultured Muribaculaceae bacterium | reverse complement strand
TGTTCAGACTATCCAAACTGTGCGCATAATGCGGGAAACGGGCAGACTGAATACAACCGGATTTTCAGACTGACCCATAAAAACACAGTACACAGCCATGACGTACCTTGACTTAAACCGAGCACGGCAAATCATCGATTTGCTCCCCGAAACATTCGATTCCCACGATTTCATTTTCGAGTATCTTAACCGTTACGAACGCGACTATGTGGAATGGTTGTCCGAGCATCTCGCCCAACGCACCGACACCGGCATCTTCATGGGCGTAAACTCCGAAATTGCCCGGTTCCTTGCACAAAACAGCCAAGCCCTGCACATCTCCACAAGCGACACCCTCGTGGAAAGCCGCAACATCAAAAACAAAATCTCACAAAACCATCAATGGAGGAAACAATCATGAAACTGCGTCACATCATCATTGCCATCGCCGCACTCGCATCGGCAATAATTCCGTTAACCACTGCTTCGGCACAAGATTTATCATTTCCCGTCATACTTGAAAAATTAGAAAAAATAAACTTTGCCGGGAAAAAAGAAGATTGCATAAAAGTTTATGGCGAAAAATACGGCTCTGCCATTTATGACCGACGCTACATATCGGGCATGACCAAGGAAATGGTAATAATGTGTTGCCGGGGTGTTTTCCCATACGCAGTCAGCGACATTGATATTCAAGATGGCAAAACCATAGAAAAATATGAATATTCCGATGCCGCACTCCAATCCATAATCATAGAGGCCAACGAATATGCAAAAACGCAAGGCGAAGATGTTTCTTCAGAAATGTCTGAACTGGCAAAAGCCTTAACGTCGTTACAAATGCTTAGCAGCATGAGCGGCATACCCATAAACGTTGCCTTAAAAATTCCCGACCAATTAATTTTCATCGACGGCAAGCTGTACATGCCATATTAATCATCTTAAAACTCTTTTCAGTCATGTCCATACGTTTCAACATTTAAATACATTTTTCATTATGGCATTAACTAATTGTCCCAACTGTGGAAGGCTTGTGTCTGACACGTTCACCACATGTCCGGGGTGCCAAGCACCATTAGAGGCTGTAGAAGCACCCCAACAACAGAACGACCCCAAACAAACTATTTACGTAAATATACCCGACTATGCCGGCAACAATAATAGCAACGGAATGGGAATCGCAGGATTTGTTCTTGCCCTAATTGGTTTATTCATAGGATTCGTGCCTATACTTGGTTGGATTATATGGCTTTTGGGTGCCATATTCAGCATAGTAGGCTTGTTTAAAGAACCTCGGGGCTTTGCCATTGCAGGCACTGTCATTTCGTTTATCGATTTAATTCTATTGCTCTTGGTCTTTGGCGCAGGGCTAAGCCTCTTAGGTGCCTTGGGAGCCATAGGCGCAGCGGCGTCATGACCCTGCTCTCCCCATCACTTGTAAAACCGGGAGCAAACAAGCACAAAAAAGGTCCTGCGGCAACGCTTTGCGGCAGGACCTTTTTATGAATAACTTTACAAATCAAAATTCTTATATACGTCTTGATACTTCACAGTGTGAAACGTAGATACAGGTATAAACTATTGAAAAAGTTAGTTTCGTTTGAAGCTTTATTGGTCTTGTTTACTCTTTTGACTGCAAACATGCCCGATGGTTTAACTGCCCGGCGTGTTTTTTATTTTTATTAACATCAAAATGTTATCCAAACAAGAACCTGAATGCTTCCTCCACTCCGCCAACTTGCACGATATTAATACTGTACCGACTTAGGTCAAGCCCTTTGTCATTATTTTTGGGTATGACTATATTCTTGAACCCGAGCTTTTCGGCCTCGCTTATGCGCTGCTCGATGCGGGTAATCTGCCTGATTTCGCCCGACAGCCCCACTTCGCCCGACACACACGTCTCGCGCGGAATGGCAATATCCACATTCGACGACAGTATGGAGCATATCACCGCAAGGTCCATCGCCGGGTCGTTCACCTTCAGTCCGCCGGCAATATTCAGGAACACATCTTTCTGAGCAAGCTTGAACCCAACTTTCTTTTCAAGCACGGCAAGCAGCATGTTCATACGCTTGTAATCAAATCCCGTTACCGACCGTTGTGCCGTGCCGTAGGCCGCCGTGCTCACCAATGCCTGTACTTCTATCAGGAACGGACGCGCACCCTCAAGCGTCACGCCGATGCACACGCCGGTATAATTTTCAAGACTCTGCGACAACAGCATCTCCGACGGATTTTTTACTTCCCGCAGCCCGTTCTGCTTCATTTCATATATGCCAATCTCCGACGTGCTGCCAAAGCGGTTTTTTATCGAGCGCAATATGCGGTAAAGATAGTGGCGGTCGCCCTCAAATTGCAACACTGCATCCACTATATGCTCAAGCACCTTGGGCCCGGCAATGCTCCCCTCCTTGTTGATATGCCCGATGAGAATGACCGGTACACCCGACGTTTTGGCATATTTGAGCAGCGCGGCGGCACACTCGCGCACCTGCGCCACACTGCCTGCCGCCGAGTCGAGCTCGTCGCTGGCAATGGTCTGTATGGAATCTATTATGACAAGGCCGGGATTGCATGCCTCGATGCTTTCAAAGATGGCTCCGAGTGAAGTTTCACACACTATGTAGCATTCGCACCCCTCGCCATATCCGCCGATGCGGTCGGCACGCATCTTCAATTGCTGCACACTCTCCTCGCCCGACACATACAGCACACGGCGGCTGCGAATGCGCAACACGTTTTGCAACACAAGTGTCGACTTGCCTATGCCCGGCTCTCCACCGACAAGGATTATCGACCCCGGCACAAGTCCGCCGCCAAGCACGCGATTGAGTTCGCCGCTCGGCAACGTAATGCGCACTTCCTCCTCCGACTTTATCTCTGAAATCTTCACCGGCGGCATCTTCCGCTCCGTCCCGATGTTGACTGTCGCCTTTGAAGGCTTGGCCGCCACTTTCTCCTCTACGTATGTATTCCACTCGCCGCAATTGGGGCAGCGACCGAGCCACTTGGGCGAATCGGCCCCGCAATTGCTGCACACATACATTGTTTTCGTCTTTGTTGCCATAGCTTGTTTCACTTATTTCCCGGCAACGATTCTGCGGCGGAACTCCCCTATCGTTATTGCAGCCGCAATGCCGACGTTCAACGACTCGGACGTGCGGGCATCGACCGGGAATGGCGGAATGCGCAGGTTGACGTTAGTCATATCGGCAAGAGTCTGCGACATTCCCTTTCCTTCATTGCCGAATATGACAAACCCCGTTTCCGACAAATCGGCCTTATACAGATTCTTCCCATTGAGAGTAGTACCGTATATGGGCATGTCGGCATACTGCCGCAGCAGCACGTCGAGTTTGCAGTATTTCACCCTCACCCTCGATATTGCCCCCATTGTGGCTTGCACCACCTTATGGTTGAACACGTCCACCGTGTTGGGGCTGCAAAATACATTCTTAACACCAAACCAGTCGCACAGTCTTATTATTGTCCCCAAGTTGCCCGGGTCTTGGATATTCTCAAGCACCACGTTCAAGCCACCCCTTATGCTTTCGTCGGTTATCTCACGTTGCGGAATGTCATATACGGCTATGACATCGGGAGCCGTGGTCATTTGCGACATGCGCTGCATCTGTTGACTGTTGGCAAACACTATTTTGTCAAGATGGCCGCTGTGCCCGTTTTCGTCATACCATGCCCGCGTAGCGATTATCATGCGGCAGTTGAAATAATCCCACGTGTCGCGCACGCATTTCGTACCCTCGGCCACAAAGCAGCCCTCCTCCTCGCGCACTTTCTTGCGCGACAAGGAAATCACATATTTAATCTGACTGTTGGTTATATTGTTATACATAGTTCTTTGAAAATTCTATACCGGAACAACGAGCATTGCCGTGTCGGAATGGAACAGCATTTTATGCGCCATGCTCGGGCGGAAAAGACGTGAAAATATATTCTTCTTCTTATTTGGCACCACTATCAAGTCAACCCCTTCATTTTTGACAAATTTGTCGAACTCATCCAAGAAGTCGGCATCATCTATAATCTTCGTCTTAAAATCGTATAACGAATAATGCCTGCGGCAATATTGCAGAAGGAGTTCGGTGCCTTCGGCAACTTTCATTTCTTTTTTCTCGACAATTGGAATTATTGTCACCTTCAAGTCATTGCGATTAAACATTTTGGCAAAAATGTCAAACGACATCAAATCTTGCCGGCTCAGGTTGCTGAAGAAAACCACATTCCTTATTTCATCGATATGTGACACCAACATATTTTCAGGTACGGTAAACACCGGGTATTTGCCGGCATCAAGCACTTCGGCAGTCACACTCCCTATCAAATCGGCCTCTTTCTTACTTTTCCCACGGGTGCCCATGACTATCATCGACGGCTTTATTTCTTTTGAATAATCCACTATTTCGCTTTCGGGTACACCCTCGGTAACAATACCCGAAAAATCCACCTGCGGCATTTCTCCGGCCGAAATTTTATCTTCAATTCTTGCTTTGAAAGCATTCATTTTCTCATTGGCAAGCAATTCCACCTCGGCACGGCTTTTCACTTCCGTGGAATCGGTTTCATATTCATCGCTGTCGAGCGGATACAATCCGGCATACCGGTGGTCAATAAACGTATGTAGCAGTATTACATCGCTGCCGGTCCGTGCCGCAAAATCAAAACCTATCATGCAGGCCTTCATTGAATATTCCGAAAAATCCACCGGAACGAGCACAACGCTATTAGCGGCCTCCTCGTCGCCGCCATAATTTTTCAAAATCGATGACGACTCTATTATTTTCAATGCCAACGGGAGGTCTTCTTCATGTATTCTCACCCTCACGCCCGACGAAATTACGGGTTGAATGAGATTCACGTTATGCAGAACGGTCTCAATCCCTTCCTTCTCCAATAAAGTTTTCAATATCACAGCCTTCTCATACGTGTGAATGGCTATCGTGATTAATTTACCCTGCTTGTCCATGATTATATGTCGATGTGTAATACCTTATCCCCTATTTGCGCTTTCCAAAGAAACAGTACAAGACGGGAAAATATATAAAAATCCCGTCTTGCACCGTTTTATCAAAATAATAACACGCAATACTTATGACTCCTTATGGTGCTTTTCGAGAATTTCTATAGCCATATCATAAATTTGCGTGTCGTCAAGAATTACTATACCTCCGTCGGGACCCGGCTCAATGTGTACACCGCAATTCTTGCCATATTCATAGTTCGAACCGCCGAAATAGTTTCTCACTGTTTGAACTGTCACGTTCAACTTGTCGGCTATTTCACGCATCGAGCCATCGGGCAAACTGTCTTTGATTCGACGAAGTTCGTTGAAAGAGATTGTTTTTGTCATGATACCTACTATTTTAGTTGTTAATACAATTACTAATATTTTTAATTTGGTATAAATTTAGGCTTATTATTTATAACTACCAAATAAAATATTATTTTTTTTCATTTCATCATAAAAATTATAATCGCGATTAGAATTATCAACAATAAGTTGCCAATCGTCGTATATGACAGCAATTCGGCATCTCCCTTTGCCGTAAAAACGGGCTTGCCATTTGTAACCGACTTTGACTTAATCACTTTTTTATACATGCAGTATACCAATGCGCCCAATGCCGCCCCAAGCAAGCCGCCACAAACAATATCGCCGGGATAATGCACCCCGAGGTATATGCGGCTGTAAGAGAGGATTAATGCCCATGCCAAGATTACCCACGTAAACAACCTGCGTCTGAACACCATTGCGAGGAACACTGCCACGCCAAAGGAATTTGCCGCATGGCTGCTTACAAAGCCGTATTGACCGCCACGATAATCATTAACAACATGCACAAGCCCTCCAATGTCGGGATTATGCGTGGGACGCAAACGACACACGGCATCTTTGATTATCCCTGACGATATTTGGTCGCACAAGGTTATAACCAACGCCACGGCAACAATCATCGACACACCAACTTTCCAATTGTGGCGGAACGAGCAATACAGCAATACGCATATCATGGGAATCCATGCAAACTTCCCCGTTATGAGCCAAAACAGCTCGTCGAAGAATGCACTGTTGATTCCATTCAATGTCAGGAACCATTGCTGGTCGATATTTGCCAAGTATTCTATCATAATGTCATCGGGTAAACGGATTATAACACTTTTCATCGCCAACCGTAGTGCTGTCGCCATGCCCCGGCAACACAACTGTTTCATCGGGCAATGAATATAATTTATTCTTTATGCTGTCGATTATTCGGCCGTAATCGCCTCCCGGCAGGTCGGTGCGACCAATGCTCATTTGGAACAATGTATCGCCCACGAAGACAACACCACTTTCCGGCAAATAAAAAGCGAGTCCGCCCGGAGTATGTCCCGGAGTCCCGAGTACGACTATTTTTTCATCATTAAGCATCAATTCGTCACCGTCGTTCACGCACACATCTGGCATCAACGGATCTATCATTACTTTTATGTTGAACATTTTGGTCTGCTCCGGCAATGCGCTACCCAAGAACTCGTCGCCGGCAGCCGCATACACCTTCACGCCATACTTGTCGGCGACATATCGTGCCGACGCGGCATGGTCGAAGTGCAAATGCGTCATCAGCACCATCTTTACCGACAACCGGTTTTTCTTCACAAATCCGTCAACCGCATCGCGCTCCTCACTGTTCATCATTCCCGGATCGACAATTGCCGCCTCCGACGCCTCTCCATTCCACAATATATATGTGTTCTCCCCAATAGGGTTCACTATAAATTTCGACACTTTCATATCTGCACGTACACAATCTTTTTGGTCGAGAAATATTCCTCCTCGAAATAATCCTTTATGTCATTTACCAATGAACTTTTCTTAAACTTGCTTATCTCTCCGCTCACGTCACCCCCTTTCAGACATATCAATCCGTTGGGCAACGAATTAATGTTTTCCCGGGAAATAAGGCGTTTCACCAATGGCACCATTTCATTCAAGTCCATCACGGCACGGCTGACGACGAAATCAAACTTGCCCTTGACCTCCTTCACATCACCATGTTGGAATGTTACGTTTGTCAACCCTATCTGCCGGGAAATATCTTCGGCAACTTTTATCTTTTTCCCAATCCTGTCGACCAAGTGAAACCTGACCTCCGGATACAATATGGCCAACGGTATGCCCGGAAAGCCTCCGCCGGTACCGAGGTCCATTATCGAAGTCCCACTTTTGAAATCTATGAAATATGCAATCGCCAATGAGTGTAATATGTGGTTTACATACAGGTTGCCGATGTCCTTCCTTGAAATGACATTGATTTTCTCGTTCCACTCCGGATACAACCTGCCCAATGCTGTATATTGCTCTTTCTGTACATCCGACAGATGCTTGAAATATTTTGTAATGACTTCTATCATCTGCTATTATAGTTTTTTACATAATTATACAAAACCGACCGGCTTGATATATATGGTGCAAGCGCATTGTAGTCGAGTGTAATTTGCGTCTCGCCAACGCTGAAACATGCTATTTCGTATGGAACATAATTCCATGTCACCCCGTTCTCACCAAAATAGAAATTGCCATTGGCGGTTATGTTGTCAAGGTTGAAATATCCCATGCCTATCAAGTCGTCTTCACTTTTTGCATTTGTCTGTTCAAGCAATGCGGCTTTCAACAGCTCTGCCACTTCCGGCACTGCGGCTTCGTCAAACAGGTCGTAAACGTCCATCACCGTCATCGAGTTCAGGTCGACATTCACATACCGGTGAGAATCCATCGCCGCCACATCTCCCTTGTTAACCGTGTCGTGGCAACAAAATGTCATAATGCCCTCGATGGCACCGTCACGGCTAATTGTGATGTTCTTTCCAGCCGAGAAGCTCTGCACCCTGCCGGTTGCCGATATGCCATACTCTATTTCATCTTCAGCGTCGCCAAACTGCGCCAGCATCGCCCTGACCGTCACCGCCAATGCACTATCCACACTCATGCTGTCGCCGGGCAGGTTAAGCACCTCTCTTACATACAAGGTTTGTATGCGCCGCGTCAGCGAGTCGTTTTTATAATGCGACGGATATTCGGCATCAACACATGCACGCACATGGCACACACTTCCATGCCCGTGGTCGAATGTCATTGAATCGACCACTGACGTATGCGCTGTTTCTGATTCGTCCGACACGCCGCCTACATTCACTCCGCATGCCGAAAAGAACATCAGCATCACGGTCGCAGCAATCACTATACAGGAATATTTGTTCATATTCACGTGCTAAACAATTTTTGGAAATATAAAAGTAATACAAAATTATCAAACGCTAAAATTTCGTCGGATAAAATATTTTTCCGAAATTCGCAGACCAATTAAAGAACTATGGCACAATTAGGTAAAACAAATACACTGCGCATCAGGCGCAAAACCGACTTCGGGCTGTACTTGGCCGACGATGACGGCAACGAAATATTGCTGCCCAACAGGTATGTCACCGCCGACATGCACACGGGCGACGACATTGATGTTTTCGTATACAAAGACTCGGAAGACCGCATCGTGGCCACCACCGAAACGCCTAAAGCCCAAGTGGGCGAGTTCGCACTGCTGAAAGTGGTGGCGACAAACAGTGCCGGGGCATTCCTCGACTGGGGACTTCCCAAAGACCTGCTCGTCCCTTTCAGGGAACAAAAGACAGATATGGTAGTCGGCCGCTCTTACATAGTATACGTGTATGTCGACTACAATTCCGACCGCATTGTGGCATCGGCCAAAATCAACAAGTTTCTCGACAATTGCCCTGTAAAATACCACCAAGGCGACCCCGTCGACATAATGATTGCCCAGCGCACCGACATCGGGTATAAAGTCATTATCGACAATCTCTTTTCAGGTATCATATACCACAACGAAATATTCCGTGCAGTAAACATCGGCGACCGGCTTGAGGCATTTATCAAAACCATTCGCGAAGACGGGAAAATCGACGTGACACTTGCCGACCGCGCCGACCGCCGCACCCCCGAGCTGGCCGACAAAATACTCATGTACCTCATGAGCCACGGCCGTCGCATGACACTCACCGACAAGTCATCTCCCGAGGCCATCAAGTCGGCATTTGAGTGCAGCAAAAAGGACTTCAAGAAAGCCATCGGCTACCTCTACAAAAAGAAAATAATAGCACTCAATCCCGGTGAGATATTGATGCTGTAAAATCCACTGACCAATAGCAAATAAAAAAACGGCCGGGAGGCATAGCAAGAAAATTGCGTTCCGGCCGTTTGTCTTATTCTCGCATCAAGTTAATCCACGTTGTGCAGGTCGTGGCCCATGCGGGCTTTCTTGGTGTGCATGTAAAAGCGGTTGTACTTGTTGGGTTGTATCTCTATCGGCACGTTTTCCACCACTTCAAGTCCGTAGCTTTCAAGCCCCACGCGCTTCACCGGGTTGTTGGTGAGCAGGCGCATTTTCCTTACACCAAGCAAGCGAAGTATGTTTGCGCCCACTCCATAATCGCGCTCGTCGGGCTTGAAACCGAGGTGTATGTTGGCATCAACAGTGTCATAGCCATTCTCTTGCAACTTATAAGCTCTAATTTTATTCATCAGGCCAATGCCGCGCCCCTCTTGGTTCATGTAAACCACAACGCCCTTTCCGGCCGCCTCGATTTCCTTCATTGCCAAGTGCAACTGCTCACCACACTCGCAGCGCAACGAGCCGAATATGTCGCCTGTTATACATGACGAGTGCACACGCACCAATATAGGCTCGTCGGGTTCCCATGAGCCTTTGATAAGTGCAATATGCTCCAAGCCGTTTGACAACTGGCGGAACGGTATCAGGCGGAAATGTCCGTATTCGGTAGGCATATCGACCTCCTCGCCCACTTCCACCACAGTCTCGGTGCGCAGGCGATATGCGATAAGGTCCTTAATGGAAACAATTGGGATATTGAATTTCTTGGAAACCTGCATCAGCTGCGGCAACCGAGCCATGGTTCCGTCGGGATTGATTATCTCTATAAGAGCGGCCGCAGGATACAGCCCGGCAAGCTTGGTTATGTCGATTGCGGCCTCGGTATGCCCTGCACGCACCAACACTCCCCGGTCTTGCGCCCGCAACGGATTTACGTGACCCGGACGGCCAAGGTCACTCGGCTTCAACGCCGGATTGGCAAGAGCCTTGATGGTCTCGGCACGGTCGTGCATCGACACGCCGGTGGTGCAACCCTCAAGCAAGTCGACAGTTACCGTGAATGGAGTGCCAAGCATCGATGTATTCTCCTCCACTTGCATGTTCAAATCAAGCTCGTGGCAACGTTGGGCGGTTATCGGGGCACATAGCACGCCGCGCCCTTCCCTGAGCATGAAGTTGACTTTCTCCTCGGTAATTTTCTCGGCAGCTATTATAAAGTCACCTTCATTTTCCCTATCTTCATCATCGACTACAATTATAAAACCGCCTGCTTTTATCTGAGCCACGGCTTCGTCGATGCTATTTAATTTCATTTCCTCTTCCATATATATTTTTTGCTTAATCTTTCGATTTATCCTCAATTGCATCTTTACTGTCTTTAACCAAGGCTGTCAATTCATCACTCACCTTGATTACCAACTTTATATCACGCTTAAAATGCTTCTGATGCATCGACCCTATAAAATAACCGGCCAAGCCTATCGGGAACAGGCAAATCGCCGCTATCCCTATCTTTTTGTTCCCCCTCGACGGACAATATGTAAATAACTGCCTGAGAATAGGCATATCCATCAATTTATTCACCACAAGCACCTGAGTCGAATTTTCAAGATACGTCACGGTCTTTTCAACCTCGGCCGACAAGCGTTTTGTCTCATCACGGTCAAACCCGCGCGTCCAGTATGCCATGTAGCTTTGCGGCTTGCGATACGTGGTGAGGAATTGCTCACAATCGGCTTTCAATTGCTGCAATTTGGCAACAGCCACTTCGGGCACCACATCGTCCATCACAATATCCTTCAATTGTATATGTCGCACCTGTTGCTGCCCGGTTATACGCTTGAAGAAGTTTATGTAAGCGTCGGGATTGAATACGGCCGAATCATTAACAGCCTTGTATGTAAGGAAGATGCCCAATGGCAACAACACTTCACTGCTCAACCATATACCTTCCCACACAGCCCAATGGCCGTCACGTGCAAGTTTATATCCGGTATTGTCAATAATATAATACACGATAAACAAGAACACCGATATGACTATGGGCACACCCAATCCACCTTTACGTATGATTGCCCCCAGCGGAGCTCCTATAAAGAAGAATATCAGGCACGCAAACGACAGTGTGAACTTCTTCTGCAATTCAATTTCATGGCGGCGCATTATTGCCAAATTATCTTCGAGTGCATACCCCTTAAACTGCATGTCCTGTTTAAGTCTTTCCGCCTTGTTCCGGGCCAGTTCTACAACATTGCGCTTGTCGTTGACCGACATGGAATTAATCATCGAATCCACATCTATGGCTTTAGCCACGACGACGGGAGGAATAGGCTCGGACACACGTTTCTCGTTTTTATACGATATTTTGCGTTGTGCCACTCCGCACAATGGCTCCTCGAGCAATCTATTGGCAAGTCCGTCACCTATCGAGTCGGCACGAGTAGTAAGCGAGTCTATGGCATGGTTTAATTCAGTGAAATTTTTACCTATGTATTGGTTGCTCATCGACTCATCACCCATTCGATTAAATGTCGCATCGAATGGTATAAGTATCTCCTTAGTCTTGAACGATTCTCGCCGATATAACATACCTGCATTCCTGCGCGAAACCGAACTTCTGTTATCCTTCAAATCCTCGAACGATTCACCACTGAACAATTGCAGCACCAGATGCTTACGGTCGGTCGTCATGCTCAACTTTCCCGAATCAGAAACTATGATATTGGCCGACCCGTTCCCACTTGACACGTCATATATCATCATGCCATACAGCATTCCCGTTTCCCGGTCCTTTTGCTTTACATATAAATTATAGCCCTCGATTTGGTCGTAGAAAGCACCCTCGGGAATATCGAGTTCCGGAGATTTCTGCCGCATGGAAAACAGCAAGCTCCACATCTTCACTTGTGCCTTGGGCAAAACATCATTCTGGAAAAAAAATGCACCTATCGACACGAACGACAGGAAAATTATCAACGGGCTCATCACTTTTATCAATGAAACCCCGGCCGACTTCATCGCCGTCAATTCAAGGTGCTCTCCGAGATTCCCGAATGCCATCAGCGAGGCAAGCAATATTGCAAGCGGCAAAGCCAGTGGAACCATCGTCAAAGCGGCATAAAAAAACAACTCGCCTATAACAGCCACATCAAGGCCTTTCCCAACGAGTTCGTCGATATAACGCCACAAGAATTGCATCAATACGATAAAAAGACATATAAAGAATGTCATTATGAATAATGGCAAGAATGTCTGTAATACAAATAAATATAGTCTTTTTATCTTGAACATCGGGTGTTAATGCTTTATATCCACTGCAAAATTAGCTATTTATTCCATCTGCCGCAAATTTTCAGTCGGCAACGCACCCCAATTGCCGCTGCAAAGTTTCCACCTGATTAACCCACACATCCTTCGATTCTTCAAGTTCGTCGGGATCGGAGAAATCTGTAATCACTAAATTAATGTTGTCGGTCAATTCCGAAACATCTATCTTGAGTTCAAAATAACTTTTATCTTTCTCATCGGTCCAATGGAAACGCACATAATTATAACTGCGCATTGCAACAAGAGTCGCTTCTTGTTCACTTCCGCTCCAGCCAAACGTAAAATGCTTCCCATCCTGCTTCACTGTATCGCAAAACCAGTATTCGAGTCCGTTTGGTGTCGACAGGTAAGTCCACAACAATGCAATTGGAACACTTTTCATTGAAAACTCCATGTTGAACTTAACTTTTTCCATATCGTGCTTTTCTCTCTCGTTGATTTCAGTGCGCTAAATAAATACAATAATATGAAACTGGCAATATGTATACACACTAAAACAGCAAAAAAACTCACACATGAATGATTAAACCCAAACCGATCATTAGATTTATGCCGATTTTCATGAAAAATTCGATACACAAATAGGAATCTGTTAGAAACAAGCTATTTATAAGCTTTTCTCAAAGAGTGAGGTAATGAC
>CALUMZ010000054.1 GCA_944321865.1 uncultured Muribaculaceae bacterium | reverse complement strand
CCGAAGCCAAACCCTCTGACCGTCAGTGAGAATGCTCAAATTCGCTTTATTCTGCGTTTTATCCTATTATTTTCAGGAAAAACTATTATTTGCGGTCTAATGACCGTTTTGGGTTAAAACATTCTCTTGCTACCCTGCAACACTCCACAAACGGCCTATGCTCCAATGAGATTCTTGGGTTAAAATATCGGAAATTTTAATCGCCCCGACCACTTTTTCACTCTTTTTATCCCCCACTTTTCAGATTTAATTATAATTTTGTAAAAACTTAATAATTTACTAACATGGGACTGTTTAATACTCTAAAAGACAAGGCCATAGCCAACAGGCAACGCATCATATTGCCCGAAGGCACTGAGCCTCGCACATTACAGGCTGCCAATCAGATTATTGCCGATGGCATCGCTGACATTACCTTGATAGGCGACCCCGGCAAAATCACTGAGGCTGCAAACGATTTGGGGCTGACACACATCAGCGAAGCATCAATAATCGACCCCAACGACGACCAAAAAACTGAAAAATACGCACAGTTGTTCTATGAACTGCGCAAATCAAAAGGCATAACAATAGAAGACGCAAGAAAGAAAGCCAAAGATCCGCTTTACCTTGGCTGCCTTATCATCAAGGCGGGTGAAGCCGACGGACAGGTTGCAGGTGCCAAGAACACTACCGGCAACGTGCTGCGCGCCGCATTCCAAGTCATCAAGACCCAACCGGGCATAAGCGTGGTATCGGGCGCATTCTTGATGCTGCTGCCGGCAGGCTCCCCCTACGGCACCGACGGTATGCTCGTATTTGCCGATTGCGCAGTAGTTCCCGCACCCACAGCTCCCGAATTGGCACAAATTGCCATTGCCACGGCAAAGACAGCTCGTGACATAGCCGGCATAGAGCCTCGCGTGGCCATGCTGAGCTTCTCAACCAAAGGCAGCGCATCGCACGAAAATGTCGACAAGGTGGTCGAAGCCACAAAGTTGGCAAAAGAAATCGACCCCAACCTCGCCATCGACGGCGAATTGCAAGCCGACGCGGCTCTCGTGCCTTCGGTCGGCCTTAGCAAGGCTCCGGGCAGCAGCATTGCCGGACACGCCAACGTGCTTGTGTTCCCGTCGCTCGATGTGGGCAACATCGCATACAAGTTGGTTCAGCGCATAGGCAACGCGCAAGCCGTCGGCCCGATTCTGCAAGGTCTCGCCCGCCCTGTCAACGACCTGTCGAGAGGGTGCAGTGCCGAAGACATATACAAGACCATCATCATTACCTGCAATCAGGCAATAGGAATGAAGCAACATTGAAACTAACCGAACACCAAACCTCAAAAATTATCTTAAAGCAATGAACATATTGGTGCTTAATTGCGGAAGCAGTTCCGTTAAGTACAAATTGATTGAAATAAAAGCCAACAAGGTGCTGGCCGAAGGCGGAGTTGAAAAAATAGGGCTTCATGACGCTTTCATAAAATTCAAGGTCGCCGACGGCTCAAAGAAAAGCATCAGCCTGAACATATCCGACCACAATGGCGCAATAAAAGCCATTCTCGACCTCCTCACAAGTGCCGACTACGGCTGCATCAGCTCATTCAACGAGATTGATGCCGTGGGGCACCGCGTCGTGCACGGGGGCGAGAAATTCAACAAGAGCGTGCTGATTGACAACGAAGTAATCGAGAAAATCAAGCAATGCTACTCCATTGCCCCGCTGCACAACCCCGTAAACATGGCCGGCATCGACGCAATAACCGAGATACTACCCGACGTACCGCAAGTGGCGGTGTTTGACACGGCTTTCCACCAAACCATGCCGCCCGAGTCTTACATGTATGCGCTGCCATACGAATACTACAAAAACGACGGCGTGCGCCGGTATGGATTCCACGGAACCAGCCACCGCTACGTTTCCCGTCGGGTTTGCGACTTCCTCGGCGTTGACTACTCGACACAAAAAATCATAACTTGCCACATCGGGAATGGAGGCAGCATTACTGCCGTCATGAATGGCAAAAGCATTGACACATCAATGGGTCTTACCCCTGTCGAGGGTCTAATGATGGGCACACGCTGCGGCGATGTCGATCCCGGAGCATTAACATTCCTCATGGAAAAGCACCACTTGTCGGCAGCCGACATGCAAAACATCATCAACAAGAAAAGCGGTGTCGCCGGTTTCTCCGAAATATCGTCAGACATGCGCGAAATCGACGAAGCGATAGCCCAAGGCAACGAACGAGCTAAACTCGCCCTTAAAATGTATGAGCACCGCATAACGAAATACATCGGTGCATACGCCGCCGAAATGGGAGGAGTGGACATAATCGTATTTACCGGAGGTGTAGGCGAAAACCAACAGGCCACACGCTACAACGTATGTGCGACCCTCGGATTTATGGGTGTAGAAATTGAAGCAGCTGTGAATGCCGAAGTACGTGGCCGCGAAGCCGTAATCTCAACTCCCGAATCAAGAGTAAAAGTGGTGGTAATCCCTACCGACGAAGAATACATGATAGCTCGCGACACCGAAGCCATCGTCGAAGGGAAAGAAATTGTGTGACAAGCAAATACACAGCGCAAGCAATATCATGCCTAATCAACAAACGGGATTGACATTCGTCAAAGAATGCCAATCCCGTTTTTCTTAACATAAGTGAAAGGCCGATAATTCTCCGGGCTGCATTTTAATATTTAAACATTTATTGTTAACTTTGGGAAAATATATAAACATAAAAACAATTGACAATAACGATTGATTCTATGGATTGCGAAGAGATTAAAGTCCCGGAAGAATTTTCAGATATAAGCCCGTACAACGATGAAGATTTCCCAAAAGAAATAGCTCGCCTCGTAAACGAAGAAGGGTTTGAAAATGCCGTTAAATATGTAATACCCGACGTGAATTATGCCGAATTCAGCAGTCAATTATTACAAATCAAGAACAAGCATGATTTTCAAATGCAAATAATGCTGCCGTTCTTACGCAAGCTCGAAAAAAGCACCACTAAAGGAGTCACGGCAAGCGGCATGGAAAACATAGCCGACAATATGCCCAATGTGTTTTTATCAAATCATCGTGACATTGTACTCGACGCTTCGTTCTTAAATTTATGCCTGACTCTAAACGGGAAGCCCACGACTGAAATCGCAATCGGCAACAACCTGCTCATTTATCCATGGATAGACATGCTCGTCAGGCTCAACAAAAGTTTCATCGTAAAACGAGACACAAGCAAGCGCCACGCATTGGAAGCCGCACAACACCTGTCGGCTTATATACACTTTGCCATCAAGCAAAAACACCAGTCAGTGTGGATTGCACAACGTCAAGGCAGGGCAAAAGATAGTGACGACCGCACGCAGGAAAGTCTCGTAAAAATGCTCGCACTTGCCGGGAACACCGACATTGCAAATGGAATCAAGCAACTCAATCTCATGCCGGTGTCGATTAGCTACGAATATGACCCCAACGATTATTTGAAAGCTAAAGAATTCCTGTTAAGGAAAAAAGACCCCGACTTCAAGAAATCACAACACGACGACCTGCTGAGCATGGAGACCGGGTTGCTGCAAAACAAGGGACATGCACATTTCCACTTCAGCCGGTGCATTAACGACCAATTGGACAACTTGCCATGCAACTGCGATAAAAACGAAACTGCACACTTGATATGCAATATCATCGACAAGGCTATCCACTCAAACTATTATATTTATCATAACAATTATATAGCCTATGACATATTAAACAATTCGTCACGGTTCAATGACGAATATTCAGCCGATGAAAAAAATGACTTCTGCGAATACCTCAATTCGCAAATAAGCAAAATAGACATACCCGTCAATGACAACGAGGCTGAATACTTAAGACACATGATGCTGGTAATGTATGCCAACCCATTGACAAATCAATTGATTGCCAAAGGCCTTGAACAAGAAAAGTAGATGCGCTTATGAGAATGCAATGGATACCGCTTATCATAGCGCTAATTATAAACTTGGCCGCCGACTATTATATTTACATTCGACTGGCCAAGGCATTCAAGCCTCGATGGATTAAATTAACGCACTGCATTCTGTCGGCATTGTTGCTATTGTATATAATCATCGCCGTAGCATTGCCGCGCCGCACAATCGACAATTCCGGATTAGTGACAATAATGTGGATGCTGTGTAGTTATTTCACTTTTTATGTGCCTAAGTATATAGCCATTATTACATACTGGATATGCCGCATCCCACTGTTGGTAAAAAAACATAAATCCAAGATTCCTGCCGCCATTGCCACCGTTGCCGGAATTTTCACATTTGTTTCCATGTGGTGGGGCTTGCTCGTAACCCGATACGACTACGAAATCAAAGAAGTCACTCTTGAATTCGACAATCTCCCGGCGAGTTTCAACGGATACAGAATCGTTCAATTCTCCGACTTGCACCTTGGCAGCTATGACGAAGACACAACCTACGTTTCGCGGCTCGTCGATGCCATCAACGGCTTGCATTCCGACATTATTTTTTTCACAGGAGACATTGTAAACAGACAAACCGACGAGGCCGAGCCATTTGTTCCCGTATTGAGGCGGCTGCATGCCCATGATGGCGTATTCTCAATACTTGGCAACCATGATTATGGAGATTACAAAGAATGGGAATCGGCAGAAGCCAAAGCCGAAAACAATCGTTACATGGCCCGAATACAAGATGAAATGGGCTGGAACCTGATGAACAACTGCGACACCGTCATAACACGTGGCAATGACTCCATCACTGTTATAGGTGTGGAAAACTGGGGAGAACCTCCCTTCTCTCAATATGGCAAGCTGTCATTGGCTCACCAAGGGCTCAATGACGACAAGTTTAAAATACTGCTATCACACAATCCACGACATTGGCGCGGAGAAGTCTTAACACGCTCCAACATAGACCTGATGCTGTCGGGCCACACTCATGCCATGCAAATCGAAATCGACTTGTTCGGCTTGCGATTATCGCCTGCCGCATGGATATACCCCGAATGGGGAGGTGTATACAAAGAAGGCAAACAGGTTTTATATGTAAACATCGGTATCGGCGAAGTGGCAATGCCCATGCGCATAGGTGCAACTCCCGAAATAACTGTAATCACTCTAAAAAATGCCGGAACAGGGAAATAACAATATCGCCAATGTCATTGCATCTACAACAGGCATCCCCATAAAGGCTGTCATAAACACCATTGCCCTAATTGACGACGGAGCAACCATACCATTCATCAGCCGATACAGGAAAGAGGCTACAGGCGGACTTGATGAAGTACAAATACAGTCAATCGCCGAAAAAAACAATATCTTCACCGAGCTTGCAAAACGCAAAGAATTCATAAAAAAAGCCATATCCGAAATTGCCGGACTGCCCGAAGAACTTGCAACCCGAATCGACAATTGTTGGGACGCCAACGAAATTGAAGATATATATTTACCATTCAAACCCAAAAGGCGCACACGCGCCGAAGCCGCACGAGCGTTGGGGCTCGAACCGCTTGCCAAAATCATCATGTCGCAGCACTCCGACGACATTAAAACTCGTGCAAAAAAATTCACGGGGAAAGACGTAACCGATGCCGACTCGGCTATTAAAGGAGCGTGCGACATAATTGCCGAATGGATAGCCGAAGACAAGCGTGCCCGCAATTGCGTCAGGAATTCATTCAAAGCATCGGCACGAATATCGTCACAAATAATAAAAGGAAAAGAAACCGAAGGCGAGAAATATAAAAATTATTTCGACAGTTCCGACTTTCTGCCACGCATATCTTCTCACAGATTCCTTGCTATGCTTCGCGGGCAAAAAGAAGGATACTTGAAGTTATCAACGACAAATGATGACGACAGAGCCTTGGGCAACATCAAGCGCATGTTCGTAAGGGGGAAGGGGAATTCAACCGAGGCATCGGCATTGGTGGCCCGGGCAGTCGAAGATAGCTATAAACGTCTCATACGCCCTTCCATCGAAACCGAGTTTCTGTCAACCATTAAAGAGACTGCCGACAATGAAGCTGTGGCCCAATTCTCCCAGAATGTGAGGCAACTGCTTTTTGCCCCCCCGTTAGGGGAAAAACGGGTACTTGCAATCGATCCGGGATATAGAACCGGATGCAAAGTAGTATGCCTTGACCAACAAGGAACCCTGCTTCACGATTGCGTCATATACCCCACTCCCCCAAAGAACGATGTGGAGAATGCGACCCGAACCCTTCAAAATCTGGTTGACCGTTTTGCCATCGATGCAATCTCGCTTGGGAATGGGACTGCAAGCCGCGAAACCGAATCTTTTTTAAAATCTATCCGCTTTAGCCGCAGTGTCAACATATATATAGTCAACGAAAGCGGAGCATCGATATACTCTGCATCACAAGTCGCACGCGAGGAATTCCCCGACAAGGATGTAACAGTACGCGGTGCTGTATCTATTGGTCGCCGACTCCTTGACCCGCTTGCCGAGCTGGTAAAAATAGACCCTAAGTCGATTGGCGTAGGGCAATACCAACACGATGTTGACCAAAACAAGCTGAAAAACGCACTAACCTTTGTCGTTGAAAGTTGTGTGAACAGTGTGGGTGTAAATGTCAATACAGCCTCAGTTCAATTACTGTCACATGTTTCGGGACTCGGTCCGGTCCTTGCTCAAAATATAATAAATTACCGCATGGAACATGGAGACTTCAAGTCTCGCAACGAATTGATGAATGTGCCACGCATGGGACCAAAAGCGTTCAAGTTATCGGCCGGCTTTTTACGCATCCCGTCGAGCGACAATCCTCTTGACAATTCAGCCGTACACCCCGAAAGGTATGAATTAGTCAACAGAATGGCGGCCGACTGCAATTGCACAGTAGCTCAATTAATTAACGACAGCGACATACGCAATAAAATAAATATCGACAAGTATGTGACCGATGATGTGGGTATTCCCACGCTCGCCGACATCCTTTCAGAACTTGAAAAACCGGGACGGGATCCCCGTGCCGATTTTTCAAATGCCGATTTTGACGAAAATGTACAATCCATCGAAGATGTTAAGATTGGTATGACACTGAACGGTATTGTAACCAACATTACACAATTTGGAGTATTTGTCGATATTGGTGTACACACCAACGGGTTAATACACATATCGGAACTGAGCGACCGGTACGTGGCCAACCCTTCTCAGATTGTCGGCATCAATGACCACGTTACTGTAAAAGTAATAGATGTCGACATGTCCCGGCACAGAATATCTCTAACAATGAAAAATATATGACCATGAACTCTATTGTCATAAGCATCGGCAGCAACAGCCGTGACCGTCAATGGCAGGTAGAACACGCCATAGAATGGCTTAACAAGCACCTTGCCAACACTCACGTGTCGTCTATTTACAATTCAGAAGCCGACAACGGGCGCGACCCCGATTATCTCAACGCCGTCATGAAAGGCAATTGCAAGCATGATTTCGACACAGTGATGAAGAAAGTAAAAGAATATGAAAACGTCTGTGGTCGAACTCCGGCAAGCAAGCTAACGGGAAACATCCCTATGGATTTGGACATAATAATATGGAACGACGAGGTTGTAAGGCCGGTCGACTTTGAAAAAGAATATTTTCAAAAAGGTTGGAAAGAAATAAACGAATAATCGCACCACAATGAAACAACATCAGCAATCAAACAGTAGTCACAAAAGCAGCTCGGCAACGATGAAATGGCTGTCGGCATTTTTCATGCTCTTGGCTCTGGCTTACCTCATTATGCCCATTGACTTTGACGGGTCGATTATAGGATTTGTCGATGACTTCTTAGTCTTTATGGCTGCATTCTGTTTCACATTTGCACAATTCTCCCGAAAGGTGAATCCCATAAACCGCCGACAACTCTACATCTTTTCAGTCACTTTCATGATACTTGCCATTCTGTGGATTTTGCTTCTCGTCTATTCGCCCGTTCTGCAATTGGTCGCATAGCTTAACCCAATATAATAAAATGACACGGGCAGGCTTGAATCGGTATCAAGCCTGCCCGCGCTTTATGCAGATAATTTGTGATGAATTATCAGTCCTCAATCAGCTGTTTGCCTGTCATTTCAGCCGGTTGCGGCAATCCCATTATGTGCAACAATGTGGGAGCAACATCGGCAAGTATGCCATTCTTAATCTTGGCATTTTTATTTTCGGTTACATACACACATGGCACGGGATTAAGCGAGTGTGCCGTATTGGGCGTACCATCGTCATTCAATGCATGGTCGGCATTACCGTGGTCGGCAATGATTATAACTTCATATCCGTGCTTCTTGGCAGCTTCGACAGTGCCTTCCACACAGGCATCGATGGCTTTCACAGCCTTTTCGATTGCTTCATACACGCCGGTATGCCCCACCATGTCACCGTTGGCATAGTTGACAACAATGAAGTCATACTTTTCTGTGTCGATGGCCTCGACCAACTTGTCTTTCACCTCGAATGCGCTCATCTCGGGCTTCAGGTCGTAAGTGGCCACCTTGGGCGACGGAACAAGTATGCGATCCTCACCATCAAACGGAGCTTCACGGCCACCATTGAAGAAGAATGTCACATGGGCATACTTTTCGGTTTCGGCTATATGCAGCTGCTTCTTGCCAAGCGACGAAAGGTATTCGCCAAGCGTATTTTTCACATTTTCCTTGTCAAACAGTATATGCACACCCTTGAACGATGCATCATACGGAGTCATGCAATAATATTGCAAGTCTTTGATGGTGTTCATTCCCTGTTCGGGCATATCTTGCTGGGTAAGTACTGTGGTTATTTCCTTTGCCCGGTCATTGCGATAGTTGAAGAAAATCACCACATCACCTTCCTTGATGCGCCCGTCTACATTTGCGTTTACGATGGGCTTGATAAACTCATCGGTCACATCGTTGTCATACGACTCCTGCATGGCGGCTTCCATGTCGGTTGCCTTCTCGCCTATTCCGTTCACAAGTTGGTCGTATGCGATTTTCACGCGATCCCAACGTTTGTCACGGTCCATTGCGTAGTAGCGGCCAATGATTGATGCCACCACACCTGCACTTTGCTTGCAATGCTCCTGCAAGTCATGGATGAATCCCTTGCCGCTGTGCGGGTCGGTATCGCGACCATCCATGAAACAGTGCAAGTACACATCTTTCAATTCATATTTCTTGGCGATGTCGCACAATGCCAGTATATGTTCAAACGAGCTGTGCACACCGCCGGTCGAAGTAAGCCCCATGAAGTGCATCCCCTTACCCGTCTTCTGAGCATACGAGAATGCCGATTTTATTTCGGGGTTGTCGAGTATCGACCCGTCTTTTATGGCTTTATTGATTTTCACCAAGTCTTGATACAACACCCGGCCTGCTCCTATATTCAAGTGGCCCACTTCCGAGTTGCCCATTTGTCCGTCGGGCAAACCCACGTTTTCGCCGCTTGCCTGAAGTTGCGAATGCGGATACCGAGCCAACAAGCTGTCCCAATACGGAGTTGGAGTACAATAAATTACGTCCGATTTAGTGTGGTTGCCTATTCCCCAACCATCCAAAATCATCAACAATGCTTTTTTTGCCATAATATATACTTATTTTATTTGTTATTTCTCAACCACAAAGTTAATGTATATTCAATTAACTAATTGCATAAGTTGTTTAAATTTTCTTGTCGACCTGCGGGTGTTTTGGGTTTATTCACCATATTCTTGCAAGTAAAGTTCACAAGCTGTCTTCAACTCCTCATACCATGCTTCGCCGAAACGCCTCACGAGCGGCTCACGCAAGAATTGATACAGCCGTACCCCTTTTGCCCGTCCAAGCACTTCGGCAGCTTTACATATTTTCCATCGGTGATATGAAACAGCCGTAAAACCGGCATACTCCTTCAGCCGCAACGGATACAGGTGGCAAGAGATGGGCTTGTAAAAATCTATCCGGCCCTCCTTATATGCTTTCTCCAACGCACACAGGCACATGCCATTATTCCCATAACAGGAAAAAACACAATTCTTGCCATCCACAATCTGCGTGACCAAATCCCCTTCTTCATCGATATACCCCACTCCGTTGGCTTCTATTTCTTCCTGAGCACGAGGCAGCAAGTCATTCCACACTTGTGGCAATACTTCTTTAATTTTATCATACTCTTCTTGTGTTATGGGGGCACCGGCATCGCCCTCGATACAACATTCGCCAAGGCAGGCATCAAGATCGCACAAAAAAAATTTCTCTGCTATGTCAAGGCTGACAACAGTATTTTGTATTTGCAACATTATTTCCTCTTCGTCCACTTTGATGTTTAATATAACCAACCACAAAATTACATAATTTTTCCCGCAAAGCGATGCCTGCCGGCAAATGCTACGCTTAAACGCCAACAGAATCCCGGCAAAAAGGCCTACCGAGCTACTTTCACTCAACTATGATTCGCACATACACAGAGCAGGTCTCCCTATGCAGTTGCAGTCCTGCCGAGCGAGTTACTGTTATGTCAAGCCGATACTTTACCGCAGTCAGCAGCAATTTCGTTGCCTATCGCAGCAATGGTCGAAAGTATAGCCTGTAACCGTTCGGCCGATGGGCGTTTGCTTCCGCTGATATATTCGGCAAACAGACTTTGCGCTATTCCCATGCGCCGTGCCACTGCCGAGGCGTTAAGCTCGGGATGCGCGACAAACAGGTCATAGAGTGGATTGTGCCGTTTCTCCTTGAAGAATCCTTCAAAGCACAAGTCTTCGTCTATCTCGTTCCAGTGTATGCCATATTCGTCGGCAACGTAGTCTGCCCGTTGCTCCGGGGTAGCCCACTTGAGACGTGCATAGTCGGCAAAATTCTCGTGGACCTCCCTGCCATCTGCTGTGCGAATCCATACTGCGGTGTCCGTCAGCCAAATTTTTTCAACCTTCATCTCATCCATAGCGCGCTCGTTTATTTGATTTTGTTAAAGAATTTGTTCCAATGTTCCATTATTATCTCTTTGTTTTCTTCAATCACGGCTTCAGCCATTTTTAACTCCGACGCCGACAACCTTTTTGTTGTATACAGTCTTTACCGGCGACAGTGTGAATTTTGCTTTTATTCTGCCTTTTACCACGTGGACGTGTATCGGTTCATGGTCATTGGCGCAAAACATGAAGGGAAACCCAAAGAGGATAAATATTGTAGGCATGGCATTGTCGTTCTTGTATTGCAAATATGGATGATAAATTTATCACTTGCAGCTTTTCTTGTGGATTTATTCGCTCAATACGCACAACATTATGCATCAATCTTGTGCCATTACGGCACTAATACGCACTTTTTGGTGTCGGTTTCCACAGATTTCAGTAATTTTGCATCATTATTAATTTAACTTTACCCATGCAACAAGAGGAGGCAAACCGTTCATCAAAAGCAGGCTTGGTAGCCCGGCAATATTTATTCCCTTTCATACTCATCACAATGCTCTTCTTCCTGTGGGGAGGAGCAAGGGCGGTAATGGACGTGCTCAACAAGCATTTCCAACTGACCATGGACGTTTCAAAAACCCATTCGGCACTCATGCAAGCAGTCGTATACGGAGCTTATTTCTTGATGGCTCTGCCCGCCGGCATAATGATACGCCGCCTTGGCACACGCGTCGGTGTTGTAATCGGGCTGTTGCTCTTTGGTGGCGGGTCTCTGCTGTTCCTGCCCATAAGCAACGATGTGGTATTTGAATATGTCTTGCTGCCTCTGTTCATAATAGGTTGCGGCCTTGTAATTCTCGAAACTGCCGCCAATCCATACGTTACACTGCTTGGCGAGCCGCAAACCGCCGCCGGCAGGCTGAATCTGGCGCAATCGTTCAACGGGCTTGGCAGCATCTTCGGGGTACTGCTTGGCGGGCAATTCTTTTTTGCCGAACGAGGTGGAGAAGTTGCCGACATTGCCATACCATATTCTGTAATAGGCATTATTGTGTTGATTGTCGCTTTCTGCTTCACACGAATTAAACTGCCCGAACTTGTCACTGCCGAAAACGACAAAGCACACCCCACTCCCCGGGAAACCCGATTGGGCGGTTATTTCTTCTTTGGCCTTGCAACATTGATATGCTATGAAATAGCCGAGATTTCAATCAACACGTTTTTCATCAATTATATGACCGATGATGGATTCCTGACGCCTAACACGGCATCTCTGCTACTGTCCATAGGCGGATTGGGACTGTTCATGGTCGGGCGATTTGCAGGCAGCGCACTAATGAGCCACATTCGCTCCGAAAAAATATTGCTGATTTGCGCAATCGGGACAGTATCGATGATGGCAATCACAATAGCCCCGCTCGGCATAGCCTCGAAATGTGCCGTGATAGTGTGCTACGTTTTTGAAAGCATCATGTTCCCCACCATTTTCGCATTGTCGATAGCAAGGCTCGGCAACCTCACCGAACGGGCCTCATCAATATTGATGATGAGCGTCGTGGGCGGTGCGATAGGGCCGGTCGCAATGGGATGGGTTGGCGACAATTTCTCCATCACCGCGGCATTTATTGTGCCATTGGCCGGGTTCTTGGTCGTACTCGCCTTTGCTTGGCATTCCTATAAAAATTCAATCAAGGCATGAAAGTTCTTCTCCTTGCAATAGGCAAAACCTCCACACGATTCGTGGCCGACGGCATTGCGGAATATTGCAAAAGGCTGTCGCGATACATACCATTTGAAATAAAGTGCCTCAACGACGCCAAAAACACCCGCAACCTCAACGAATCGCAGCAGAAGCAGAAAGAGGGGCAAATGATACTCGCCTCACTCGCCGCCCAAGACTATGTGGTGCTGCTCGATGAGCACGGGCGCGAATTTACGTCGGTGGAATTTGCCGCTTACATGGAGCGCAAAATGCAAGTCGTTCCCAAGCAATTGGTATTCATAATAGGCGGTCCCTACGGATTTTCTCCCGAAGTCTACGCCCGGGCAAATGAAAAATTGTCATTGTCGAAAATGACCTTTTCTCACGAAATGGTGCGGCTGTTCTTCATCGAACAAATATACCGAGCCATGACCATAATCAACAACGAGCCTTACCACCACGAATAATGCGTGCCGCACACCGCGCCGGGTGGCGTATCATTCGTAGTCATACATCAACTCACGTATCACCATGTCAGAAAGCATCACACCTTTCCGGCTGAGGCGGTACACATCTCCATGCCTCTCCACAAGCCCCGAATCGACAAACCCTCGCACGGCATTCAAGAAGTAGGCATAATACTCCTCGCCGTATGTGGAGCGCAACCTTCCGGCATCTATCCCATCCTTTGTGCGCAAGCGCAGCATCACCTCCTCGTCATACTGCTCAGCGATGCTTTCCTCCTCGATTTCCGACACCGTCACTCCATCGTTTATCGCTGCGACATATAATTTTATGTTGCCGGGGTTATAACTTCTTCTCCCCGACAAGTAACTGTGAGCCGAAGCTCCGAAACCTATGTACGGTGTCTTGTTCCAATAGTTTGAATTGTGGCGCGAGCGGAATCCCGGCAACGCATAATTGGATATTTCATAATGCTCATACCCGCAATCTGCCAACCTGTCTGACACAATTTCATACATCTTCACGCACACATCATCGTCAATCACGGCTATGCTGCCATTTTCGAGCATTCGGCTCAACCTCGTCCCATCTTCATAGCTGAGGTTGTAACACGATATGTGGCGCGGACGCAATTGCATGGCCGTATCAACCGACTGTCGCCACGATTGCAACGTCTGTCCCGGTATGCCGTATATCAAATCGATGCTTACGTTGTCTATCCCGTTCCTCAATATGGTATTATATGCCTCAATTGCTCCGTCGGCCGTGTGCCGCCGGTTCAAGAACTTCAATTCTTCATCAATAAAACTTTGCACACCCATGCTCACGCGGTTGATGCCCATCGACCTGAATGCAGCCACCTCCTCGTCCGACACGTCGTCGGGGTTCACTTCAATGGTAAACTCCTCGACACCACACATGTCAAATTCGCGATGCAACGCGTCTGCGATTCTCAACAACCTGCCATGCCCGAGCAGCGACGGTGTTCCTCCGCCCACGTACACGGTCTTAACGGTTTCACCACACAGCTCGGCCTTGCGCATGGCTATTTCCTTGCACAAGGCATCTATGTAATTGTCAACTACGTCTGCCTTTGCCGCAATGGAATAGAAATCGCAATATATGCACTTCTTTTTGCAAAACGGTATGTGAATATATATCCCGGCCATAATAAAATAAAAAAATAAGGGTGTATCAAAATAACAAGTGCGGCAAATCTTGCTTACAATTTATAACTGAATATACGTGGTTAGTTGCCTCGGAGAGGCAATACTTTGCTTAACCGCAGCGTGGAGTGAGCGTAGCGAACCGCAGCGTGGAGTGAGCGTAGCGAACGTAACCTGCGGTACCCGGTTCACCCTTGAAACACGGCTTCGGAGATGCCGAACTAATGCAACAGTTTAAGTTCGGCATCTCCGAAGCCGCTTAGTGTACATATCTGT
>CALUMZ010000053.1 GCA_944321865.1 uncultured Muribaculaceae bacterium | reverse complement strand
GTGCGCTTGGAGCGGTCTTTGCCCACCCGTTTGGCAAATACCTCGTTCTCCTTGTCAAAGGCTCTCAATAGAGTTTCATACTCCGTTCCGATGCCCTGATAGGCGTTGCGCACCATTTCCGCCGTAACAAACGCCTCGCGGTCGGAAAGCCGCTGATAGTGCTTCGTTATTTGCGCCTTGATGTTGTCCAGCGCATAGTTCACCGCCACCGCCTCGCGGCTCTTGCCTTTCGCCCTGTTGCCTTTGGCATCCCACAAATCCTTGGAGATGCGCTGTTTGCAACTGAACTGTGCGATAGTCCCGTTGATTGTAACCCGTCCCATGATGGGGACAATTCCGTTCTTTTCCTTGCTTCCGTTTACATAGAAGATGGTCTTGAAAGTACTCCTCATAATCCTACTTTTTTGTTTGGTGCAAAATTAGTTTACGGGAGTTGTAAAGGCAGAATGTAAACCTACGCAGAACGCAGAAATAGAGACCATTAGTGTTAAATGTGCATTCGGTGTCGGGTAATGGTTTGGAAGTGCATCTGTTGCTGCAATTCGCCTAAATCCGTTTTACGCCCTTGCGCCATTCTGTGCCACCCGAAGCCAAACTCTCTGACCGTCAGTGAGAATGCTCAAATTCGCTTTATTCTGCGTTTTGTCCTATTATTTTCACAAAAAAACAATGGCATCACTTGGGCGAAACCGAGTGGTGCCATTGTTTTTGTGCCGTGTGGCCGGTAAAATTATTTGCGGCGGCGTACCGAGCGCACGGCCGAACCGCTATTGGATATTTTAGCTTGTTTTACATTTGATTTTTTCGGCTTGTTGCGGCTCGAACGCTTGTTCTTGGCTTCTTTTTTCTCTTTTTCCTTATCTTCATCGCGGTCGCGTATGACGATTTCTTCGTCATTGCCTGCCTCGGCGGCTGCAATGCTGTCGGCCGCGGCTTCACGGGCTTCGGCGCGAGCTTGCAATTCTTCGCGTGAAGGTATCCACAAGTTGCGATCGAAAGATTCAAGACGATTTTCAATGCTGTCTTGTGCATGTTTCAGGTCTTCGGGATCGGGAAACATTTGCACCATCGACAGGTTGCGCAGATTCTTGGTTTTGTAGATGCTACCTTTGTACATTCCCATGATGAAGAAGTCTTCAAGATTGTACCGGGCAAGGTTGTTGTCGTTGTCGGTGAATACGTATTGTTGGGCAATATACGGCCTTATGTCGCTCATCTTCACCCAGAACATTGGGTATCGAATGGCATCACCGCCAAATTCGTCGGTGCGGTGCAATACGGGGCATATAGCTAAGACATTCTTCTTCATTTTCCCTTCGAGACGGTCAAATTCCATTTTCTCGATAATGTAGTAACTGAGCACTTCATTTGACGGTATGTCGCTCTCTTCGATTGTGTAGCGTGGGTTACGCTCGGTGCTGCCCTTGGCTTCGGTATAAAGAACATGAAAGCGGTCGAGCATGTCGCTCACTTTAATGCGATATTGGTCGGTGAAAAGTTCCCGTCCGTCAAGGTATTCGTATGCCGGAATCTTTCCGTCGGCAAGCAGGCGCATTATTATGAAGAACAGGTTTTGCCCATCCTCGTTAGGTAGTTCCGGGTAATACAAAGCCATGTTTGTCACGTCGGTGAGGTCAATGGAACGGTATATGACACGCATCCATTCTATATTGGCATCCGACGGTTCGTCTTCTTCATAAAACGACTTCATGCGCTGTGTCATGCCGGTTGCGTCCTTGTCGGCATCTCGTCCGCCCGGAGTGCGACGGCGCACCACGCCGCCATTGTCTTGAGCCATTAACGGCAATATTGCCGCAGACACAAGCAGCAAGCTTGTAACGATATATTTTAAGGTCTTCATATTCATGTTTATTGGCGATATATGATTGTGTTATCAGTTGACGATTACTTCCATTGGGGCGAGTGTGCGTTCGAGTCCATCGGGACCTATTGCCCTGACACGCGATATGTAGAACCGTTTGCCGCGAGTGAGGCGTCGGAAACTGCTCTTTTGCCTGCTTGAGAAATTTGCGCCGTCCGACACTTCGGGAATGGCGTTGCCCATAGAGTCGAAGAATACAGTCTCGAAACTGAGCACACGGTATGCTACATTAAGCATGTCGTCATCGATGGCGGCAGCAATGCCGTCGGTTTGCAACAGCAAAGACTTGGCAAAAGGTTTACCGCCACGGTAGCGCTCGGGATTGCCCTTGCTGTCGGTGTATGCGATGTATGGCATCGGGTCGGGCAACTTGCGGACGCGGAAGTTTGTCGTGGCTACCGTCTGTCGACGGCCGTCGATAGTTGCAGTTACAGTTACCACGGCTTCAGTACCCACTTTGTCGGGGTGAGCGAGCCATTCGTCGCCGTTGCGCGAAAGTGTGCCATTGGTCATCGTTGCCGAAATGGCATTACTCGGAATGCCCGGGACGGCAATCGACAGAGGGTTGTCGATACCTGCATAAAGGACGTTCATCATAGTAGCCGATATTGTGGCCGTGGGGTCGATGACGGTGTAAGACGATGTGAAGTTATGCTTTGAGGTGGTGCCATCGCCATGAGCAACTTCTATATATCCCGAATAGTCGAAATTGCCGGAACGCGAGGTTGTCACTTCATATAATCCACGGTCGTTGCCGAGGCGTGTACCACCAACGAACACCGCAGGGCGTTGAGTGGTGTCGACTGCGGCCAATACTATGTTGGCTGAGTAGCTGCTGCCTCGCATTACAATCCGGGACTCGGGTATGACGAATGCATCGACTTGGTTTACACGCAAGTCGCTTGCATCGATGTTGTTGAGCAATGTGCCGAGCACCTCGCCTTCGGCATATAGCAAGTCGTTCTGAATCTTCGATAGGAGTGTTACCGATGCCACTACCGGCATGTTCTCAAACATTTGTTCTTCCCAAGATTTGTTCCTGCCCACGGCCCGCATTTCGCGCGGAGCAGTTGACAGAGCGTTTTCTATGTTGCGGCGTTTCACCGTGTCGTTGAGCATCTGCGAAGCGAAATCGCGGTAATCGTCGATGCGCGAACGCAATTCGCGGCCTTTGCCATTGCGCGGGGCGAGCATAATCACCGATGGCGTTTCGGTGTCGTCTTGGTTGCGTATGTTTCTCACGTCGCCATCTTCACCGTCCGAGGTCTTTACAATGGCAGTTTTGAGCGAATCGATATAGTTGTATAGTTCGCTTGTTCGCTGTCTTACTTCCGAAGCACGGGCATACCACATTCCTCCCTTTTCGGGATTTTGTTCGTTAAATGCCTTAAGTTGGTCATAGATGGCACGGTTTCGGTCGGCGACAGTGCGGTTAGAGCGCGTCAATCCGTCTTCCACTTGCGTGAAGCCGTTAAGCACGTCGCTCGACACATTTAGGGCCAACATGGCGGTCAAGACGATATACATCAAGTTTATCATCTTTTGCCTTGGCGACATTCGCCCTACCGTCTGATTGTGTGCGTTAGCCATTCTTGTTAAGCTTTATCGTCATTGTTTACGTCCATTCCCGGAACTATCGGGCGGTACATGTTTACGGTCATGGCTTTCACCATTTTTTCATACACGCTGTTGAGCTGTTTCATGTATCGTGACATTTTCTCGGCTTCGTCGCAATAGCTTGCACTCTCGGCTGCCGATTTTTCATACATGTCGCGGATATCTTTGAGCCCGCGGTTTACGCGGTCGATGCTGTCGAGCTGTGTTGAGATACTCTTGAGTTGTATTTCGTAAATGGTGTTTAGCCCACTGATGTTGCGGTTTAAGTTTTCCATTTGTCCCACATATCCTTGCGAACTGCGTGTGATGTTTTCGCTGTTGTCGGTGATGGCGCGGTAGGATTGCAGCAACACTGCCGACACTTGGTTGAGTGATTCGGTGGTGGTGCGAAGTTGTTCCATTTGAGATGAAATGGCCGACAATTGTGACAAATATTGCTGTGTGGCATCGGTGAGTTCAGCCATTTTTGAAAGTTGGTCGCTTGCCGCCGCCATCTTGGCAATGCTTTCGCTCAGCGAACGGGTGTCTTCTTCCGACACATTTATCCCCTGTGGAATGCCGGCAGACGCTTGTACGCCAGAGACATCGATTGCGGCGGAGCCTGTTGCCACACCTCCGTTAATTACTATTCCCTTGCCGCTTGAAAAGTCGGGACGGTCTTCGGGGTTATTGGAGCGTAGCACAGGGAATACTTCTTCCCACTTGTATGCTTGTTCAGGACGGTCGAATGCCGTGAGAATGAACATCAGTACCTCGGTGCCCATGCCGATGCATAATAGTGTGTTGCCGCCCGGCAGGTGCAGAATCTTGAACAAGGCACCCCATATAACGACGGCAGCGCCGATACTATAAGCGAAATTAAAGAATCGTTGTCCTTTTTCGCCCGACAGGAATCGCTCTATGCTGTTTTTGTATTTTTTATATTTGCCCATATCTGTAGGAATAATATCTGTGTGAATGTGTGTGCATGACTGTTATTTGCGTTTGCTCTTTTGGTAACCTATTGCCGAGCGTACACATCTGAAGCCGATGTATGAGCGTTGCTCGTTTTGGTATTCCCACATTCGCAAGTCGCTGCGAACGTTGTGGGCGACATCTTTCCATGAGCCGCCGCGCACAACCTTGCGTTTCATGCGGTAAGGGTCTTCGATGGCAGCATTGTAACGGTATTCGGGATTGAGGTCCGAGGTGCGTTCGCTCATACTTTCGGTATATGCCGTCGAGGTCCATTCGCTCACGTTGCCGGCCATGTCAAACAGTCCGAATTCATTGGCATCGTAAGTACCGGCTTGGGAGGTTATGATATTGCCGTCGCGCACATAGTTGCCTTCTTGCGGCTTGAAGTTGGCATAGAAGCATCCTTCGTTCTCGTCGATTGGCATGTCTCCTTCCCAAGGAAACTTATTTTTGTCGATGCCTGCGCGTGCGGCATATTCCCATTCGGCCTCGGTGGGAAGCCTGTAGGGTTCCACATACACGCCTTGTGCACCAAGTGCGCGTTTGAGGTAGGAGGTGCGCCATGCACAGAAGGCATTGGCCTGCTCCCAGCTGACTCCCACGACGGGGAAATCGTTATATCCGGCATGTGAGAAGTACATGCGCACGTATTGCTCGTTGTAGGAGTTGTCGAAGTCGTTAATCCAACACGTTGTGTCGGGGTATATGTTTACTATGTAGGTGTTGAGGAAATCATAGTCGCTTGACAGTGGGCGAGAGATGGTTTGCCTGATGATGCGTCCGTCGTCCGACATGAAAGCTGTGTCTTTCGATATCATCGGCACTTCTTCCGATACCGGATGGTCGGTGTTAAGGTCACGGCGTGCCGGGTCGCGGCGGTACTTGCGCTTGGCAGCCTCCGTGAGGTTGAAAATTTCATACCGGTAATTCATTTGCTCGGGGTCAAGCTCGCGTGCTCCGGTTATCGGGTTTGTGCGGTACACGCTTTCAATGGCGCGTTGCTCGTCCTCGTCGGGATTCCGCCAAGGTATTGCCTTGTTCCAGTTGAGGTGCGGCGTGATGGGGTTGCCCTCGTCATCTTCTTCGATGCGGTATTCCTCGTTGCCGCCGTAAGCCGGGTCGGCAAGGCGTTCTCTAATGATGGAGTCTCGTACCCACAGCAAGAATTGCTTGTATTTCGAGTTGGTTATTTCTGTTTCGTCCATCCAGAAAGCGTCAACCGATATGCCTCTGTCGTCCTTGCGTATACCCCATGCCGAGTCGTTTTCGGCAGGGCCTACGCGCATCGAGCCGCGCTCAATCAGTACCATGCCATAGGGGGCGGGTTCGGTAAATGCCGTGCCTCCGATGCCGGTGACTTCCCCGCCGGCACCAATGCTGCGCGACGACATGCACGAAGTGGCAAGCAGGCCGAGTGCTGAAGCTATGTAAATCAGTCCTTTTTTCATATTCTACATTATCCGAATACTTTTATGTTTGTTTTTATTTTTGTCTTGTAAGTTCAATTTCACGTTATATTGCAGGAACACCTCGTGGCTGCCGCTGCTTGCCTTTGAGATGGCCGATGTGGGATAATCATAACAATATCCCAAAAAGAAATTTTTATATTCTCCTCCCACCATGATCGACACGGCGTCTTTCCAACGATAGCCTATGCCTCCCGAAAGGAATTTCTTGAAGCGCACTCTTGCGGTAATATCGCCGGTAAATGTCGACAAGTCGGTACGCAGCATCATCGACGGTTGTATTTCAAATAACGTATTTTTTATGGGAATATTGCTGCCTGCCATGAAATATAGGCCGCGTCCCATCTGGAATTGGTATTCTCCGCCCTCGGTTTGCTGCCCTTCGGCACTTAGGGTGATGGTTGGTTGCAGCACGTGTGTGGAAGAAAGTGCCGCCCAAAACCAACGGTGGGTGTAGAATACGCCCACGCCCATGTCGAATGCCATTCCCGCTATGTCGGTTGTTGGGATGGCCTCGTCGTCGCTGCTGTGGTAGTCGTCCCCTTCGGGAATAAACACTTCGGTTCCCTTGAATGACTGGTTGGTAAGCCCCAGTTGCAAGCCTATGCTCAATGTTCCGCCCAAGAGTTTCAGTTTGTAGGCAAGCTGTGCGCCCACGTTTATGGTGCTGAACAAGCCTATGCTTTCTTGCGAGAACATTATGCCTGCGCCAAAGCGTTTGCCGAACAACTTGAACGGGCTGTCGGCAAGTCCGGTGAATGTGACAGGGGCGTTGGGTATGCCCACCCATTGCATTTTTGCCCCGGCTGTGATTTTTATGGAATCGCTGTTGCCTGCGGCAGCCGGATTGTAATAAGAAGGCAGTGCCCAATATTGTGAAAACAATGCGTCGCTTTGCGCCATGGCATGTGAAGGTAACAGCATTGCCGACAGTGCCGTGACGAAGATTGCGGTTATTTTGATGTAGCGATTCATTTCCGGTGAGACTTATTCAAAATAGAATGTCACTACCACCATTCTCGACCGGGCGCGGTCGAGCGATTGGGTGTATTTCATCATGGCCGGGTCGTCCGACAAGTCGTCGCGCACGTGGTCGAGCAGGTCGCGCAGCCCGAAACAGAATTTTACTTCGGGGCATAGCTTGAAGAACGGCAGATAAAAGTCGCACCCGAATCCGATGGTGAGCATCAAGTCGGTAGTGGTGAGCCTGATTTGCTCGCTTCGTTTCTTAGCCACGTCGAATACGCCCATTACGCCACCCACTATGTAGGGGCGCAAGTTCTTGTATCTCAATGCCGAGTATTTCAAGTCGAGTGGCACAACCACGTAGTTGCTGCGGATGTTTTGTGTCTCTTGCAACCCGCCGTTTGCCTCCAAGTATGTTACACGCTTGTTCCCGAAATACATTCCCGGAGAGAGGCGCAAGTTGAAATATTTTGATAGTCGCAGGTCGGCAAGGACGTTTACGCAGAAGCCGGGCGAGTGTCCCGGCACTTCGGCATACCACGATTCGCCATCGGCAGTGACGAAGCCGTTGTTGGCAAGCATCAGGTCTTGGAAATGCAGTCCGACCGAGAAGCCGAAGTGCAAACGCTTGAGGTCGGCATATGGACGGTTAAGCAGGTCTTGGTTGTTGCCGCCTGCCGCCAATCCTTGTGCTGTGCCTGCCATTGCCACAGCCACCAACACGATAATATTTCGCAAAAACATACCTTTCATCATTACAAAGAACGTAACAGCCGCTTCAATATTGCATTGCCGGCATTAAAAAGCAAGGTAGCTTTTTCGTTTAGTTTTAATGGTGATATTGATAAAATTGTTAATTTCGTGCCTGATATAATGCAATTATTCGTGATTTATGGATTTGGATTGGAAAGACAAGCTTGGAGCTGCTTTTGGAATAGACCCTGATGCGGTGGCCGGTGATGAACATGAAGTTGAATCGGAGGCCGTTGAGGAGCGCGCAGCCACCGGAAGGCTTGACGTGATGCTTGACAAGCGCAACCGTAACGGAAAAAAGGTCACTCTGATAGTGGGATTTGACGGCAGTGACGAGGCTGTCAAAGCTCTTGCGAAGGAACTGAAGTTACAGTGTGGCGTGGGCGGGTCGGCCCGTGGGGGTGAAATCCTTATACAGGGTGACATGCGGCAGCGGGTGTGTGACTTGTTGCGCGAGCGAGGCTACAAGGTGAGAATGATATAGTGTGGGATAAAAAGACGTAGTCGAGGAGATGTTGCAGATAATAAAAGCATCGGCGGGGTCGGGAAAGACATATACTCTTGCTCTTGAGTATATAACATTGTTGTTGGGAGTGAAAGATGGCAATGGCAATTACCGCCTTGCCGAAGATGATTCCAGGGAATATCACCGCCACATACTTGCCGTTACGTTTACCAACAAGGCTACCGAAGAGATGAAAGAGCGCATCATCAAGGAACTGGCCGTGCTTGCCGGTCGGTGGGGTGACGGTAAGAGCCAATATCTTGCAACATTGTGCCAACGCTTTGGCGTGGACGATGAAAACAGGGTACGCCGTGCTGCCGACCGCGCGTTGGGTGAATTGCTGTTTGACTTCACCAATTTCAACGTCAGTACAATCGATTCGTTTTTTCAGATAATCTTGCGCACGTTTGCCGGTGAAATAGATGTACCATACGATTATAACATAGAATTAAACGAAAAGTATGCCATGCAAGTGGGCATACGTGATTTTTTGTCGCGTTTGAGGCGCAACGGTGCCATTGCCGGTAACGCGGTGGTCGGTTGGCTTGAAAAGTATGTCGGAGAGAAAGTGAACGACGGCAGCAGCTGGAACATATTTTCGTCGATTTCTTCACGGCAGGGTGTCGGCTCGACCGGTAGCGGCGACTTGTTTAATTTTGCGTCGGTGATAAATACTGAGCAATACCGCAAGGCAAGCATGGCGATGAGCAATTATTTCAATGAAGGCAATGGCGGGAATGTGGGTAAATTGCAGATTGCCGTCAATCGTCTTGCTGCGGGGGTTAAGGAGGATATTATCGACAAGGCAAAAGGTGCGCTACGCATAGTGCATGACAGGGGGCTTGGAGAATATCTGGCTGCACGTGGCACGGCAGCCATGTTGGCAAGGTTTGCTTCGGGCGATATAGCCGACAAGGACAGTCCCGACCGAGAAAAAACTTTTTTATATCTGTCGCAACCCGAAAAAGTAATTAAGACGGTTAAGAAAAATCCGGCTTTGCGTGAGGAGGTTATACGTGAAATATCTCCGTTGCTCGATGCCATGAACCAATCGTATGCCGACCACTTGTTACTCATGCACATCAACCGCCACATATACATGCTCGGCTTGCTTGGCGGCATAAGCGGCAGCGTGGGCCAGTACAGGAAGGACAACAATCTGATTTTGCTTTCCGATACCAATGAATTGCTAAATGATATTATCAGCGAAGATGACACGCCGTTTATTTACGAGCGTATCGGGGTGTGGATAAATAATTTCCTTGTCGATGAGTTTCAAGACACATCGGCATTGCAGTGGCAGAATTTCAAACCGTTGTTGAGCAACAGCCTTGCATACGACAACGATAACTTGATAATAGGTGACGAAAAGCAGTGTATATACCGTTTCCGCAATAGCGACCCATCGCTGCTGCAATATAAAGTGATTGAGCAATTTAGGGACAAGAATCTAAAAGTAAGCGGAGACAAAAGCACTAATTGGCGAAGCACGCCCCAAGTGGTGATGTTTAATAATATGTTTTTCACCATGGCCGCAAAGCGGCTCGGGGTTGAAGATGTGTATGCCAACGTTGTGCAGAAGCCCAATGTAAAGCCGCGCAACGTAAGTGGGTATGTGAGGGTAGAGCTTGTGGATTGTTCCGATGCCGTTAGTGACGATGGGGAACCGGTTGAAATAAAGTTTACCGAAAAAGTGCTCGAACGGTTACCAAGCGAGTTGTCGGCCATGCTTGCCCGTGGATACAAGCAAAGCGACATTGCCATATTAGTCAACACCAATACCGAGGGGGCAATGGTGATAAAACGTTTGCTTGAATATAATCTTGAAGCCGGGGCGATGCATAATTTTAAGGTTATATCGAGCGATTCATTGTTGCTGAAGAACAGCCCTACGGTGAGGTTGATTATTAGCCATTTGAGATATTTGGGGGTGGCTGTGGAACTACGTGACGGGCAAAAGACCGACCGCCGCGAACTTGAAGAAAAAATACACAGGCTGTTGCGATTGTATGAAAACCACCTGAATGCGGGTTGCACACCCGAAGTTGCAATGGAAAAAGCCATGACATCGCCTGTGAGCAAGGAAGACATGCTTGGCGAGATTGATGAATTTATTCCCCGCGACTGCCAGTGCCATAATTTGGTGTCGGTGGTGGAGCGCATTATCGAAAAGGCGGTTTCGCCCGAAGCCCGGGAACGCGAAAATCCGTTTATTTCGGCATTGCAAGACTATGTGATAGAGTTTAGTTCCCGTCTGTTGCCAAGCATACGCTCGTTTGTCGATTGGTGGGACCGCAATTGCGATAAATTGTCGATAACCTCTCCTGCCGGTGTGGACGCAATTAACGTAATGACGATACACAAGTCTAAAGGTTTGGAGTACCCATGTGTTGTAATTCCGTTTGCCAATTGGGAAATGTGCCGGGTGGAAGACACTGTGTGGTTTACTCGCGACGAGGTGTTGCAGACAGGGTTGTTTGATACAGCCGATAGCAATGCCGTACCGCCGCTTGTGCCTGTGAAGCGATATGGCCATATCGCTTCGTCGAGGTTGGGTGACGCTTACATGACAAGGGTCAAGGAGAGCCTGATAGATTCGTTAAACAAGACTTATGTGGCATTTACGCGTGCCATCGACGAGTTGCACATATTTGCCGAGATGCCCGAAAAGTCGGTTCCCGGCGTAGAGACAATGACACTTGCCGATTATTTATGGGAATATGGCAACGATGCTTCTTTGCCGGAAATTGCCGAACGCCTGAACCATGAAAATGGTACCGACGTGGCGGTATCTATAACCAAAACTTCCACCGGATATGAAACCGGAAGTGTTGCCGGTAATGACCGTGAACCTGCCGGGGGGGAGCCGATTACTGCAATGTTGCCTTATTTTGTGGTTAACCGCCACAACCTTGCCCGCTTTGACTTGCCCGAAGTGTTTTATACGGCCCGGCAGGAGCGCGGAATCTTGTTGCACAGAATACTGGGCATGATACATAACGACGGTGAAGTGGAACGTTGCCTGAAGTATTGCAAGGTGCGCTGCGTGGTTTTGCCCGGGCAGTATGAGGAGGTGTGCAACCTTATACGCAGCATGCTTGTGCAAAACGATGAAGTGAAGCGATGGTTTGCCCGAGGAAACAGAGTGTACAAGGAGCGGACAATATCGGCCGACGGCAAGAATTACCGTCCCGACCGTGTGGTCGTAACACCCGAAGGCGAAACCATTGTCATAGATTTTAAATTCGGAGAAAAACACGAACCGCATTATAAAAAGCAAGTCAAGCATTACATGGAACTCGTTGCCGCCGCCGGCCTCCCCCGGGTGATGGGACGTATATGGTACCCGCTTGAAGGCGTAATAGAGGCTGTGGAGTAAAAAAACTTGAATATAGTTGTGTTATACTGCTATTTATTTATATATTTGCGAATAAATAGCAATATATGACTATATGGATGACCTTTCATATACCACCAACCGGGATTTCATCGACCTTCTTTGCCAACGTCTGAAAGAGTACCGTCTTGCCGCCCGTATAAGTCAGAAGGAAATGGCGGAGAAGTCCGGGGTGAGCCTTACCACCATAAGCCATCTTGAACAGGGGATGAACCGGAACATCACGCTCAACAATTTCATTTCGCTTCTGCGTGTGTTAGGCATGGAGCAGCGTTTGTTCGATCTGCTGCCCGAATTGCCCGTACCTCCGATGGCATTGAAACAGATGAACAAGTACATACCCAAACGAGTAAGGAGGAACAACAATGATAAGGAATCTTGATGTTTTCCTGTGGAACCGGAAAGTCGGTTCGTTGGTCGCCTACAAGGAAAGATACACGGAAAAGATATGCTTCTATTTCGACCGAGACTTTCTCGGAAGCGGATACGACATCGCTCCTTTGCGAGCCTCCATCCATAGCGTTTCCGTCAGAAACGGGTTGCCTGTCTATGGTGAAAGCGAAAAACTCTTCGGCGGGCTGCCCTCCTTCATCGCGGACTCGTTGCCTGATCACTGGGGCAACAAGGTGTTCAACGAATGGGCGAAAATCCACCGTATCAACACAAGGGAACTGTCCGCCCTCGACCGTCTGGCATACATCGGGAGAAGAGGCATGGGAGCACTGGAGTTCCTGCCTCCGGCAGCCGAGGATATGGAAGAGCCTTTCAAAGTGGAGATAGCCGAACTATACAGGCTGGCACAGTCCGCATTGAAAGAGGCCATGAACTTCAAGACCGAGATGCAGCCCGACTTCCTGATAGAGAGCCTGTTTAAAGTAGGTACATCTGCCGGAGGGCGTAGACCCAAGGCCATCATCAACCTTAACCCGGAGACGGGCGAATGTTATTCCGGTCAGGTCGCCGCGCCCGCACCCGGATATGTCCCTATGATTATTAAGTTTGACGAACATTCGGATATTCCTACTACACGCATCGAGTATAGCTACTACCTCATGGCGAAAGATGTTGGGCTGAACATGATGCCGTCGCGCCTCGTAGAAGGAGGAGCGGCTGCTCATTTCCTGACAGAGCGGTTCGACCGCAGGGGATGGAAAAAGGTGCATGTGCAGACACTGGCCGCTATGAACCCTGCCGCGAGCAGTTACGAAAGTCTGTTTGATACGGCGTGTCGGATTGACATTCTGCCGGCCGAACTCAAGCAGCTGTTTCTCCTGACGGTCATGAACGTATTGGGAGGAAATGTGGACGACCATAACAAGAACTTCAGTTTCCTGATGAATACCGACGGCGTGTGGCATGTTGCCCCGGCATACGATTACACATTTTCCGTCGATCCGTCCGCTCCGGGATATGTAAACCGGCACAGCATGACCGTATGCAACAAAAACTGCGACATCGGGCGCAGCGACCTGCTTGAATTGGCCAAACGCTACAATATCAAGGGGGCCGATGCCCTAATAGAAAAAGCTGTCGCTGTTGTCTCCCGTTATGAAGATTATGCGCATCAGGCAGGTGTAGACGGATATTGGCTGCATAAAATAAAAGAAGAAACAGGCTACCGGATAGGAAACATGAGTGAATCGATACGGCACTGAGACACGAGCAAATAACGTTGTCATGCACATCATGCTCATGCAATATCGGTTTATTATGTCCCCAAATCGGTCAACAGGACGCAATTGTAGTCCCGGTTGATAATTGATTTCACGCTCTCGTAGTTTTCGATTTCAAGCATGTAGCTATATTTATATATAAATCGGAACCAAAAAGTGAAGAAATTGTCTTCTATCGTGTAGCGGACATTTTTAGTGGAACTCTTTTCAAACAGGGGCTGTTTCTTGGATATGATTTCGTACTCGTTTTCTAATTTGGTAAGGTATCCGCCAATTTCCCAGCCTACCGCGTTCTCAATTTCTGAACGAGAGGTTTTCCCCCTTGCTATGGCCGACAGTATCGAGAAGTAGACACCATAGTCCTTTCCGAACTCCTCAATGAGGATAGCCTTCCCTTCCCCCAAGAAAATGGAGTCGGCCTTTACGATTTGGTTTAGCATCTTCTCTTTGGTTGTAGCCTCAGAATCCACAAGCAGCTGTACATACTTGGCCACGCCTCCCGTGAAGGAGTAAAGGGCAAGTAGATCTTCTGCCGTGTAGCCGGGTGATATTCCGAGAGGATTTCTTTCAGCACTGTGGGGGCAAACGGGCGCACAGTCATAAAACGGGTCTGCCTGTTATATAGCGGTTCTTTCTTGTCCTTGAATATTTTTGTCATCATGGAATAGATTGAGCCGCAAACAATCAGGTTAATGCGAGCCTTTGAACAGTGCATGTCCCAGATGCGCTGCATGTCGCTGTATATTGATTTATTAACGCGGAAGAATTCTCGAAACTCAAAGACAGCCCGAACAAGGAGAAACTGGCATGGCACGTGGGCATGGGTGCTTATTTTTCTTGGGGCGACTGGGATTGCAGTACGCAAGCCGTGAAAATAGATATGGCCATTGGCGAGACGCCGTTGGTGATAAACAAGGCTTTGCTGGTAGAATTGACCTACGAGCATTTCTTTGGCAACGCCCAACGCTTTGGAGTGTTTGGCGGCTTGGGATTTTCATTGGGAAACTTCAAAGCCAAGGAGCCTGAATATGACTGGGATTTCCAAGTGGGAATTGCTGTCAAGTTGTGGACGCTGTAAAATGCTGTGCTATCGTTTTTTTTGTATTGTGCTTAACTTTCCGTATTTTTGTGAGTAAGTGCAACTAAAAATTATGATATTATGAAAAAGACGATTACGATTGTTATTACACTGTTGATGCTTTTGCCGTTTCAAAGCGGGGCAAAAGATGCGGTGACGAGCGAAGATGAGATGCTTGCCCGTTTCTTGAAGTACGTGAAAGTTAATAGCCAGTCGCAGGCGGGCAACCTTGGTGAGTTTACCATGACTGAAGGGCAGCAGGAGATGGCGCGTATGCTCGAAGCCGAGATAAAATCAATGGGAGGGAAAGGAGTTGAATGTTATCGCTCTGATGATGCGTATGTGTACGTTTCCATCC
>CALUMZ010000052.1 GCA_944321865.1 uncultured Muribaculaceae bacterium | reverse complement strand
TCCGCCGGAATCACTCTGCAAACTTAGTGTTAAGCCGAGTATGGCAGCTCCGCAGCCACCACTATATTTGTTCGCAAACGTATTTTCGGATTGACCCCAATCTTTGCATTACCGTTTATGCCGGTGTATTCAATGCTAATGGCATCTCCGTCATACCTAAGTTCTGTATCAACCTTAAAGTATTCGTCGTTCAGCCGATGGAATAGCTTTAGGTCTTTTATGAAACGATTATAATGAGTGTATTGGTTCACTATGTCATCGGTCGAGACCATAATCTTCTTTTCAATCCAACGGCAGAAGCATAAGACTTTCATAAAAGTACTCTTACCCGAACTTTGACGGCCTATTAGTACCATCAGAGGAGTTAGTTCTATTTTCGTTGAATCGGATATTGGACCGAAATTTTTAATATGCAATGAAGCCATAGAAACCTGTTTATTAGAGGGTGTATAAAAATGCGATTTTGCCCCGTCAGGCAGGATCCACCCAGTCGCCGTTGGCTTTTATCAAAGCCAACAAGTGCGGAATGGCTTCCTCCTCGGGTATATTTTTCTCGACACACTCCCTGCCCTTATACAGGCTTATGCGACCAACTCCGGCACCCACGTATCCATAGTCGGCATCGGCCATTTCTCCGGGGCCGTTCACAATGCACCCCATTATGCCTATCTTCAAGTGAGACAAGTGTGAAGTAGCCTCTTTTACCTTGTGCACGGTCGTCTGCAAGTCATACATCGTGCGTCCGCAACCCGGGCACGAAATAAACTCGGTCTTGCTAATCCGCAGGCGCGCAGCCTGCAATATGGCAAATTCATAGCGAGCTATGTCGCTGTAGTTTTTATAGTTGGGTGTTTCCATCCACACCCCGTCGCGGAATCCGTTAAGCAACAGCGTCCCAAAGTCCACACCCGCTTTCACTTGCAACCATTCGTTGTCGCTGTCGGGATAGCGGTTCAGCGGAATGGCGGGAGCATCGATGCCGCAATCTATAAGAGCGTGCATGAATGCTTGCTGGCAACCGGTGACATTCACCGATGTCGGCACGACAATGAGCACAACATCGTCGCGCCCGCGCAACATGTCGAGCGCACCGCCCCTGACGTCGGTATCGGCAGGCACCTTCAGCCACTTTATGCTGCTGTCGCATTGCAGCAATCTGTCAACATCGTCAAGCGAAGCAAGCGGCGACACATTGGCACCACCTCCTTTATATTTCGCCAGCGGCACGATGTAACGGCCTTGGGCCGTTGGGACCTTGCCATCGGCTATATAATAAAAATCGGGCCTCGGCTTGCCATACACATTGCCGGGAAGGCATGAAACTATCGTCACCGGCACCTTGTTGCCGCCCACAATGCCGCCCACCGCCTGCGTGCGCCTGCGTTGGGGTCTTATGTGGTCGTAACCGCGGCTCTCGCCTCCGCTTATGGGCTTATGCCCTTGCCGCATGGTCACATATCGCACCAGCTTCTTTGCCACCGGAACTTCGAGCTCGGGATCTTCGCTCAGCGACACACGCACCGTGTCGCCGATGCCCTCGGCAAGCAAAGCCCCGATACCCACTGCCGACTTTATGCGGCCGTCTTCGCCGTCGCCCGCTTCGGTCACGCCAAGGTGCAACGGGTAGTGCATCCCCTCGCGATCCATGGCTTCGACCATCAACCTCACGGCCTCCACCATCAGCACCGTATTGGACGCTTTCATCGAAATCACCACGTCATGAAAATTCTCGGACTCGAAAACCCTGAGGAATTCCATCACACTCTCCACCATCCCTTCGGGCGTGTCACCATATCGGCTCATGATGCGGTCGCTCAGCGAGCCATGGTTCACTCCGAGCCTGACTGCCGTGTGATGCTCGCGGCACAAGTCGATAAAAGGCTTCAGCGCATCGTGTATGCGGCGCAACTCGCAGGCATACTCCTCGTCGGTATAGGTCAACGTCTTGAACGTGCGAGCCGCATCGACAAAGTTTCCCGGGTTTATACGCACCTTGTCGACAACCTTGGCAGCAGCGTATGCAGCCGACGGATTGAAATGTATATCGGCAATCAACGGCACCGAGTACCCCTCGCCACGCAGCACCTTGCGTATTTCACCTATGTTGTTGGCTTCGCGCACCCCTTGTGCCGTGAGCCTTACGTAGTCGGCACCTGCGTCGCAGATGCGGCGGCACTGAGCCACACTGCCCGACGTGTCCATGGTGGACGTGGAAGTCATCGACTGTACCCTTATGGGAAATTCCGACCCGAGCGGAGTTTCTCCGATATCGACCCGTGAAGTCTTTCGACGTGAATAATTCATAAGCATGGTAATGTTTTTAAGTGAACAGAGGCATATTATGTTGCTATTTGCGGGGAAACGTCGGCCTGCGCCTCGGTCCCCCCTGCCTGCAATAGCATTCCTGCAAATTTCTTTTAATTGGTTTTATACTTGAATTGCACCTTGCGCAATTCCTCGTTGGCAGCCACAATCTTGCCGGCAAGGCCTTTCTTGTAGGCATGGAACTTGGCCGACAGGGTTTCATCGCCCAGTGCAAGCATCTGAATGGCCAGAATGGCGGCATTCAACGCACCGTTGATTCCCACCGTGGCAACAGGTATGCCCGGAGGCATTTGCACAATCGCCAACAAGGCATCCATTCCGTCGAGCGATGAGTTAATGGGCACGCCAATCACCGGCACGGCAGTCATTGCAGCTATCACACCGGGCAAGTGTGCAGCCATGCCGGCTGCGGCTATGATAACCTTTATTCCGCGTCCCTCGGCTTCGGTGGCAAAACGTGCCACTTCGGCGGGAGTGCGGTGGGCCGACAACGCATTCATTTCAAAGGGTATTTCCATCTCATCGAGCAGCCGGGCAGCCTTCTCCATTACCGGCAGGTCCGACGTGCTTCCCATTATTATACTTACTAAAGGTTTCATCTATATATTTTAACTTTATTTGGAATTTGAATTCACGAAAACAATGTGCAAGTGAGGTATACCATCAAAAAGCCATTGGCAAACCCCATAAGCACCTGCCACAAAGTGTGCCTGCCCATGAAAATGCGCGACGACCCGAGGCAGCCGGCAAGCAACACGACGAGCGCAATCAACGGCTTCATGTCCACGACATTATACCCGTCAATGTGTATATGCACGACAAGAGCCAGCAAGCCGCCTATTCCGGCCATGTGGGCGCTTATCTTCCACCACAGCGTCACCACGGTGGATATGATGCATGCCACTGCGCCGCCCACCATGAACATCACCACCCACTGGGGGGTGTGAATGTGGTGCAAGTAAATAGCCGAACATATATAGCACAACACCGTCGCAATATAGGGCAACCAACGCTCTTCACGCTTCACAAGCCGCTTGTCCTCTATTATTTTCAGATTGTGAAGCACTGCGATGGCCACCATGGGCATGATGCACGTTATGCCGAACACCACAAGCATGACCACGAGCCGCGTGCCGGCAGGTATGTAACACAATACGGTTGCCCACAGTGCTATGAATATTCCCATCGTGGGCATGAGCAACGGGCTCAGCACCGTTGAAAATATGCGGGCAAACACATATACTATCGAATCCCCATTAATCTTCTTCATCGTCCGTTTTTTTTATAAAACATCATATTTCCTTGCGAAGCCGGGCAACGGGTATCGACAGGCGTTCGCGGTATTTTGCCACCGTGCGGCGGGCTATTTCATATCCTTTCTCCTTGAGAATTTCGCACAGCTTTAAGTCAGACAACGGCTTGCGCTTATCTTCGGCTTCAACCACCGTCTTTATAATCGACTGTATCTCGCGCGACGACACCTCCTCGCCCGACTCGTGTTGCAATCCCTCGGTAAAGAAAAACTTCAGCGGGAATACCCCCCATTGCGTAGTCACATACTTGTTCATGGTCACACGCGAAATCACCGACACGTCATATCCCGTGTCATCGGCAATATCTTTCAATATCATCGGTTTCAGCTGCATTTCGTCGCCCGTCAGGAAAAAATCACGCTGCCGCAATGTTATGGCGCGCATTGTCTTGAACAGGGTTTCCTGCCGTTGCCGCAGCACCTTTATGAAATTCGAGGCTTTCTCATACTTGTTCTTTATGTCGGCCGCCGCTTCCTCTTCCCTGCGGCTTGCCGGCTTCTTCCCGCTATACTTGCTGTAAAGCAGCGAATAACTCTCCGACACCTGCAAGTCGGGAATATTGTTGAGCAGCGTCAGGTTGATGGTGTCGCCTTCCACATCCACATTGAAGTCGGGTATTATCTGTTGGCTGTGGCTTTCGTCGGCAATGCCCGTGATGGTGTTGCCCGGCTTCGGGTTGAGCGTGCGAATCACGTCCACCACCCTCTTCATCGTGTCACTGTCGATGCCGAGCGACCCTATTATACGTTCGTAATGCTTCTTTATAAACGGCTCGAAATACCGGTCGATCACCTTGTAGGCAAGCAGGTGCGTCTCATCACCCTTTTCACGTTCAAGTTGAAGCAGCAAGCAATCGCGCAAGTCGGTGGCACCCACCCCCGCCGGGTCAAGGTCCCTGACAATCTGCAACACCTCTTCCACTTCACTCTCGTCAACATCGTTCCCCGTTTGGAACACTATGTCGTCGGTTATCGCGCTCACTTTCCGTTGCAAGTAACCGTTATCATCGATATTCCCTATTATATACTCGGCAATCAAGCGTTGCTTGTCGGTAAGTTCGCGCTCACCCATCTGCCCCATCAGGTAATCCACAAGCGACCCCTCCGACACTATCACGGCATTGGGAGTCTCGTCGTCGGCACTGCGGTTCGATACATTTGTGCGGTAATATGGTATATCGTCCTCGTCCTTATAGTCGGCAGCCTGCATCTGTTCGGGAGTTTCGTCAAACACCTCGCCATCCTCGTCCTTGTCGAGCTGTTCCACCTGCGGGTCTTCCGACACTTCAAGGGCGGGGTTGTCGTCCATTTCACGTCGCACCTCTTCTTCTATTTCTCCACGGTTCATCTGGAGCAATGGCACAAGTTGCAACTGCAACGGCGACAACCGCTGCGTCAACTTCTGTTCTTGCGACAAAGTTTGTTTGCTTGCCATCGGCAATATTCTCCTGTGTTTATGTAGGCAAAGATAATGCAAACCGAGAGCAAAAACAAATAGAGCCCGCTCTAATTTGCTTTTTTGCCGAGGTGCAACATATCTCATCTACACGCCCGTTCACGCACCTTTAACCCAAATCGGTCATTCGACTTTTGGCATATTGCCCACACAATGCTAATTTTTTCATTTTGCGGTCTAATGACCGATTGGGGGGGGGTAGAATAAATTCATACTATCTCTTTCCTAAGGCTGATTCTGATGCGATTAAAACTTTAAATGCACTCACACCATAGCTACAATGCAATAAGCACTCCACTTTTCCATTCAACGCCACAAATATACAAATTTTAACTGATAGAAAAAAATTACCCCCCCCGAATTAAATTTAATCAACTTATTTAGAACATTTTCACACAACACCCGCATAGCTTTGGCACGCCTGCCGACTAAGTTTACAAAATTGCCTCACGATGCAAACAGGCACGCCTTGAAAAGGGCTCCTCCGAAGCCGGGCGACACAACTCCGGCACTGAATATTATTTCATAGTTTTAAACATAACTTCACCTCGTTATCGCAATAAAATAACTACATTTGCAAATGAAAATGAAGAATCAAAAAGCATAGATTTGAATAGGGTTTTAAAGTAAAGTTGTCTTAATTTTAAACAATCAATATTTTTCATAACATATATGTCAACAAAAGTTACAAAAGAAATGGCCTTGGCCTATCATAAAAACAATGGGCGGCCGGGCAAAATCGAAATCGAACCTACAGTCCCATATTCATCACAATCCGACCTTTCGCTCGCTTATTCGCCCGGTGTGGCTTACCCTTGCACCGAAATAGAGGAAAATCCGCATGATGCCTACGAATACACCAACAAGGGCAACCTCGTAGCCGTCATCTCAAACGGCACGGCCGTGCTCGGCCTTGGCGACATAGGCGCACTTGCAGGCAAGCCGGTAATGGAAGGCAAGGCACTGCTGTTCAAGATATTCTCGGGACTCGACTGCTTCGACATCGAAGTCGACGAGAAAGACCCCGAAAAATTCATCGAGGTTGTGAAAGCCATCGCCCCGACATTCGGCGGCATAAACCTTGAAGACATCAAAGCCCCGCAATGCTTTGAAATCGAGCGGCGCCTGAAAGAAGAATGCAACATACCCGTAATGCACGACGACCAGCATGGCACTGCCATCATTTCGGCTGCCGGACTGCTGAACGCCCTCGAATTGCAAGGCAAGAAAATCGACGAAGTTAAACTTGTCGTAAACGGAGCCGGAGCTGCGGCCGTGTCATGTACAAGATTATACATCGCCCTCGGCATAAAGAAAGAGAATGTGGTGATGTGCGACAGCAAGGGTGTACTCAACCGCAAGCGCACAGGCCTGAACCCGCAAAAGCAAGAATTTGTAACCGACCGCGACATCGACACGCTCGCCGAGGCCATGGTGGATGCCGACGTGTTCCTCGGCCTGTCGGTAAAGGATGTGGTTACTCCCGAAATGCTCAAATCGATGGCACCGAAACCCATCGTGTTCGCCCTTGCCAATCCCGACCCTGAAATTGATTACAACATTGCCGTCCAGACGCGCGACGACATCATCATGGCCACGGGACGTTCAGACTATCCCAACCAAATCAACAACGTGCTAGGCTTCCCCTACATATTCCGTGGTGCGCTCGACTGCGGTGCAACGGCCATCAACGAAGAGATGAAGCACGCCGCAGTGAAGGCCATCGCCGAACTTGCCAAGAAGTCGGTGCCCTCGGTTGTCAACGCAGCCTACGAGATGGAAGGGCTTAAATTCGGCAAAGACTACATCTTGCCCAAGGCCCTCGACCCGAGGCTTATAACCACCGTATCGCCCGCCGTGGCGCGCGCCGCCATGGAATCGGGTGTAGCCACTCGCCCCATCGACGACTGGGACGCTTACCGCAGCCGCCTGCGCTCGATAATGGGATTCGACAACAAGCTCATGCGCCGTCTCACCGAGGAAGCCAAAAAGAATCCGCAACGTGTGGTATTTGCCGAGGCCAACACCAACAACATGCTGCAAGCTGCCGTCCTTGCCCGCAACGAGGGCATCTGCATTCCTATCCTGCTCGGCAACGAAGAAATGATAGCAAAGCGTGCCGACAAGTTGGGACTCGACATAACCGGAATAGAAATAGTGAACCTTCGCCACGACCGCGAAGCCGACCGACGCGAACGCTACGCCCACATTCTCACTGAGAAACGCCAGCGCAGCGGCGTGACACTGCCCGAAGCTCGCGAAAACATGTTTGACCGCAACTACTTCGGAATGATGATGGTAGAAACCGGCGAAGCCGATGCCATGATTACCGGTTCTTATCCGAGCAACCGGCGACAAGTGGCCGACATCGCAAAGAAGGTTATCGGCATCCGTCCGAGCTACAACCACTTTGCATCGATGCACATCATGAACACCCGGCGCGGCACTTACTTCCTTGCCGACACTTCGATTAACGCCGAGAACGACACCGACACGCTCGTCGACATAGCACGACTGGCTCGTACCGCCGTCGAATACTTCGCGCAAGAGCCGGTGATTGCCATGCTTTCTTACAGCAACTTCGGCTCCAACATGGATCTTAAGAGCCCGCGCATGGTGCACGAAGCAGTCGAAATCATGCAAGAACGTTATCCCGAGTTGCTTATCGACGGGGAAATGCAAGTACACTTCGCCCTCAACAAGAAGTTGCGTGACAAGAATTTCCCGTTCAACCGATTGAAAGGCAAAGATGTCAACACGCTCGTGTTCCCCAACCTCAGCTCGGCAAACACTGCCTATCGCACTTTGCTCGAAATGGGTTCGGCCGAAATCATCGGCCCGATTCAAATCGGTCTTAACAAGCCGGTACACATGACCACCATCGATGCTTCAGTGCGCGACATAGTCAACCTCACCACCGTTGCCGTGATGGATGCAGCAGTCTACCAGAAGATGGGTTCAAGCGCATCAATCGACAAGTAACCCACGCGGCACTATACATAAAGCCTGTCATACACACGCGTAGAGGGTGTATCAAAATTCAGATACACCCTCTACTGTTGTGTGCTATTATTTCACCAACCCCACTGTAGGTGGTGTGGTAAAATAGGGGGCGCTGGGGCGGCAGAGCCGTCCAACTATGCATAACCGCTGCGTGAGGCACAGCCGAACCTGCGGACGGTGCATGATATAGCCAGCAGCCTCGTGAGAGGTCGAATAGAATGATAAACAGGCAATTATTCGACCTCTCACGAGGCCGGTTTGTGTATTACTTCATCTTCCCGACGGTTGCGCTCCCTGCCAGTCGCTCCACCGCCGGTTATGCACATTGGACGGCTCCGCCGCCCTTATCACACATTTTGATACACCCTCTACGCGTGCTTTTTTTACGAACCCTTGCTTGCAAATCACAGCCTGCGCGCAATGAAATCCTCGATAGTCGGCAACGCAGCCTCGCTGAAGCGGTAAGTCCCGTCTTCCCCAAGTGCTACGCAGCGAGCCTGCGACACCTCGGCCGACGCCGTTCCGGGGTCGAGCGAATAAAGCACCAAGCGGTCGTCATGCAACACCGCCACAGGCATCACGACATCGCCACGCATGTAGATGTTACGCTGGCACAGCGCCTCGTATGAATCAGGCCGGTAAAAGCGCGTCACGCTGCGCTCCCACCCCGACAATCGCCATTCCACGGGTCGAACGCACGCCGTGGGTAATGCAGCCGTCACCACCCCTTCATCGTCCACCTCGCACCGCACCTCACTCCTAAAATCATCTACAGGTAGCCAATCCACTCGCCCGGTAGTCAGCAAACCCGCATACCATTCACGAATGTCGAGCAGCAATACGGCATCGATGTCGATGCCATCTTCACGCTCTATAACACAATCCCGACGCGCCGGCAGCAGCTGCATCCGCGTTTTCCACAATTCAAGCATCTCATTCTCGGTAAGTTTCAGCATCAAGTTGTTATTCATGGCATTTACTGTATATAATTTCACACACTGCAAAATTACACCCGCTCGAACCCCCTCAATGCCACCAAAAAGAAGTCTGCACACCGCCGCCTGCAAAGCCATAATTTCATCTCAATACCGGCAACCGATTACTCATACCCAATCAACCCTGTCGTAGAGAGTGTATCAAAATTCCACCATTGATGTTGTAGAGACGTGGCGCGCCGCGTCTCAATACAAGCAACAATTTGTTTTACAACGTTTTATATAATCACACTGTCAACAAGACGCGGCACACCACGTCTCTACCTTGATAAAATCGCATTTTGATACACCTTCCACCGCCACAATGCCGTTCCACCCATCTCCCGAGACTACACGAAAAAAGCGGGAATCCGCCTCCTTGCAAGGGGATACCCGCTTTTATGCGTCAATATGTAGTTGTTACCGCATTCAGTTGAGCAAGCCAAACATTGTCGTGCCGTCTTGCGCAGCCTCGACAAGGAAGGTGTAAATGCAGCTCACGATACCGGTAAGGATTATACCAAACACGCACACTATCATTGCCACACGCTCGCCGCAGCTTGAGCGGAAACGTGCTATCGAGCAGTCGTCGGGGCTGATAAACATTGCCTTGACAACGAGCAAGTAGTAGTAGAGCGAAATAATAGTGTTAATCAACGCTATCAACACAAGTATGTAATTCGACATTTCGCCACATTCAAGCGCACTTGTGAAGATAAAGAACTTGCTGAAGAAACCCGCAAACGGCGGAATACCGGCAAGCGAGAACATTGCAAGCATCATCGTGAACGACAGCCACGGATTAGTCTTGTACAGCCCATTGTAATCGTCGATCGACACCTTGCCGCTCTGTTGCTCGATGGCAAACGCCACACCGAAAGCTGCAAGGTTAGAGAAGATGTAGACAAGCACATAGAACATGAGCGATGCAAGGCCAAGCTCATTGCCTCCTATCACACCAAGCATGATGTAACCGGCTTGGGAAATAGACGAGAAGGCAAGGAAACGCTTGATGTTGCGTTGACGTATTGCAAACAGGTTACCAAGCGTAATGGTGAGAATAATGATTGCATAAAGCATCCATTCCCACACCTTGGAATATGCGGCGCCAAACACCTGCACCATCACTACCATGAACGCAAATGCGGCTGCACCTTTGGAAATTACCGACAAGTAAGAAGTGACCGGCGTGGGTGCACCTTGGTAAACGTCGGCAGTCCACAAGTGGAAAGGCACGAGCGACAACTTGAAGCCGATGCCGGCAATCACAAATGCCAGTGCCACTACAAGCATGGCCGAAGTATTGTTCATTACTTGATAAGCAATATCACTGAAATAGAGCGAACCAAACAGCCCATACACAAACGACAAGCCCATCAGGAACACTGCCGACGAGAACACTGCCGTGAACATATACTTGGCTGCTGCCTCGTGCGACTCGTAACGCTTCTTGTGGAAAGCCACAAGTGCGGCAAGCGGCAACGATGCCGTTTCAAGACCTATCACGAAGAGCAGGAAGTGGCGTGCCGAAATCATGAGGTACATGCCAAACACCGTCAACAAGAGCAATTCGTAAAATTCGCCACGGCGTATGGCCATCGCTTCGCTGTTGCTCCACTTTATCGATTGAATGATGACAATCAACACACCGACATTTAGTATCGACTTCATGACAAAAGTGGCGGCGGTGTTTTCAAACATTCCCTCGAAAGCAGTGCCACGCATCAGCATGAAATAGTTGCACACCGTGAATATGCCAAACAGCACGGCAGTCAGTACCGGAAGTGCCGACTGGCTTCGCTTAGGCGCAAAAGTGTCGAACAAAAACACAAGCAAGAATACGACCAACAATCCTAATTCTTGCGGCATATATAAAAATTGTGAATAATCCATTGTTTCTAATTTCTATTTATCAAAAGATTCAACACTTGTATGGGGTTATGCAAACAGTCTCATTATAGGTTCGGCAGCCTCGTTGATTATCGAGCTGAAGAAATTCGGGAAGCAACCGATGGCGGCAACGGCAAGTATGAGCGTAACCGTCGAGAGGCGTTCGTGCCACTCGGCATCGGTGAGCGTCTTGTGGTGCTCATCTTGCACTGCGCCAAAGAGCAGCTTACCCACTACACGCAAGATGTAAACCGCGGTTATCACAATAGAGCAGCAAGCCACGATGGTGAACACACGGTGGAACATGTCGGCATGTTGGAACGAACCGACGAAAATCGTCATTTCGGCCACGAAACCACTCAAGCCCGGCAAACCGAGTGATGCAAGACCCGCAATGACATATCCCACTCCGAGGAATGGCATTATGCGCATCAATCCACCCATCTTGCGAATATCGCGGGTGTGGGTACGGCCATATATCATACCGATAAGGGCAAAGAACAAGGCCGTCATCAATCCGTGAGAAAGCATCTGGAGCACGGCACCTGTCATTGCTGTGGTGTTAAGCATCAATATTGCAAAGAGCACCATGCCACAGTGGCTTACCGATGAATAGGCATTGATGTATTTCAAGTCGGTCTGTACGCAAGCACTAAATGCGCCATATACGACACTGATACCCGTCAATGTAAGGAATATCCAAGCAAGCTCATTGGCTGCATACGGCATCAAGAAGATAGCTATGCGGAAGCAGCCGTAACCACCGAGCTTCATGAGCACACCGGCATGCAACATCGAAACCGCCGTAGGCGCCGATGCGTGACCGTCGGGCGACCATGTGTGGAACGGGAACATGGCACCAAGCACGCCAAATCCCACAAATGTCATCGGGAACAAGAAATATTGCCATGAATGCGGTATGGCATCATTCTGTGCTATTTCAAGTATGTTCATCGTCAGCTGGCCGCCTTCGGGTGCCGAGTGATAATAGATACCAAGTATGCCCAGCATCAAGAATGCCGAACCACCCATGAGCATCAGCGTCAGTTTCATTGCCGAATACATCTTGTTGCCACTGCCCCACACGCCAATCAGCAGGTACATGGGGATGAGCGCAACTTCATAGAACATGAACATGGTGAACATGTCGATGGAAATGAAGAATCCGAACACACCTGTCGACAACAGGCAGAACCACATGAAGAATTCTTTGGGCAGCGGATCCATCTTCCACGACGCAAACACGCCGGCAAACACAATGAATGCCGACAGCACAATCATAACCACCGAAATACCATCGACACCAAGGGCCAAGTGTATGTTAAGCGGTTCAAACCACATCATCGACCCTTCAGTGAAAAGCATCTCGGCGGTGTTTCCTTCGGCGCGAAGGCCGAGGAATGCCACTACGAGATAGATGGCAAGTACCATCAATGCTGTTGCTCCAACCGTTGCAACGGCTCTCACTTGCTTTATGTTCTTGCACAAAGCCAACCCACCCAACATCAAGAGCGGGATTATAACGAAATAGATTAATATATTAGACCAAATCATAATCTCTTATCAAGTATATTGAAACCGTTGCACGATTAGATTAGACATATAATTGTTATCACGGCCACAGCCACTGCACCCACAAGGTAGAACCAAACGTAGGTTTGCACGCTGCCACTTTGCATACGGCGCACGGCAAACGATGCCGAATTGGTGACATTGGCAAGCAGGTCCATGGTTCCGTCGATGATGCGGCGGTCAAACCATGCGATAGGCTTGCTAATGCGGGCGAAGATTATCTTGTGTGTAATGAACTGGTAAAGCTCGTCCATATAGAAGCGATGGTAAGCGGCAGTCCACAACCCGCGGAAACGATTGGCAAGTTGCTCGGGCAGATTGTTTTCCTTGCGATACATTACCGTCGCAAGCGCTATGCCGACAACGGCTATCGCAATGCTCGTCCCGGCAACAGTCCAGTCGAGGTGGATTTCATATACTTCGCGATTCGAGGTAACAAACTCGCCAAACGGAATGAAACCGGCAACTATCGATACCAACCCGAGGAATATCAACGGGAAAGTCATCGTCATCGGAGCTTCGTGCGGAGTGTGATGCCCGTAGTCGGGATTATTCCACCAGAATATCTTGTAATACAGACGGAACATATAAAATGCAGTCATACCGGCTACAACCGACAACCACACGCCCCATATCGGACTCTTGGCGTATGCTGCCACAAGAATTTCGTCTTTACTGAAGAATCCCGCAAACGGCGGTATACCGGCTATCGCCAAGCACCCTATCAAGAATGCAATGTGACAAATAGGCATATACTTGCGCAAGCCACCCATTGCCGACATTTCGTTGCTGTGAACGGCATGGATAATGGCACCGGCACACAAGAAGAGCAATGCCTTGAACATGGCGTGAGTGAACAAGTGGAACATGGATGCCATGTAACCTACACCATGATGCAACTCGGGACTTGCCACACCGAGCGACGTAATCATAAACGCTATCTGCGAAATGGTAGAGAACGCAAGCACGCGCTTTATGTCGCTTTGCACACAAGCCACGGCTGCGGCATAAAGTGCAGTGAACGCGCCCACGACAGTGATTATTTCAAGAGCCGTTACATCGACGGCATAGATCGGGAACAAGCGTGCCACAAGGTACACACCTGCCACAACCATCGTAGCGGCATGGATAAGTGCCGACACCGGTGTCGGGCCCTCCATGGCATCGGGAAGCCATATATGCAACGGGAACATTGCCGACTTACCTGCACCACCCATGAAAATAAGTGTCAACGCCCATGTCATTACCGAACAGCCAAGGAATGTTGCGCCTCCGGCAGTCGAAATGGCGGCTTGCGGGTCGCTCGTGAGCGAAATGAAGTCGAATGTGTCGGTATAGAACGACAAAATCAAGATACCCACCAAGAAGCCCAAGTCGGCAAAACGGGTGACGATAAATGCTTTCTTCGATGCCGAAACTGCTGCGGGCAACGTGTAATAAAAGCCGATAAGCAGGTACGACGACACACCCACAAGCTCCCAGAAGATATACATCTGGAAAATGTTGGTGGCAAGCACCAAGCCGAGCATCGAGAATGTGAACAACGACAAGAACGCATAGTAACGTTGGAAGCCGCGCTCACCATCCATGTAGCCAAGGCTGTATATGTGCACCATGAACGACACCGTGGAAATCACTATCAACATCATTGCCGAAATCGGATCGAGCAACACGCCTATCTTGATTACCAAGTTCTTGGTAAACTCAAGCCACGTCAAGTCAAGCACAGTCAATTGTTGGCGAACGCCGTCGATTACCTGTCCTTGCTCGGTACCGAAGAAATATGTGAAAGCCGCGGCATAAGCTATGACTGTTGTCACACCCATTGCCAACGTGCCTAATATTCCGGCGGTCTTTTTACTTAACTTAACCCCGACAATCCCCAAAAAGAGGAACATGAACACGGGGATTATCAAAACTGCTACTGTATATGATAATTCCATAGAACTTAAAATTTCATTTTAGTAAGTTGTCGAATATCCACGTTCCTTGCAGCACGGTACACATTGATGACGATGGCAATGGCAAGTGCGGTCTCGGCTGCGGCCAAACCTATGGCAAACAGCGAAAAGAACATGCCTTCCATCTGTCCGGGGAACAGGAAGCGGTTAAACACTGCAAAATTGATGTCTACGGCATTGAGCATCAACTCCAGTGAAATCAATATTGCTATCATATTCTTACGAGTGATAAACCCGTAAATTCCACAGCCAAACATTATCATGCTGGGAATTATATACATTAACATTGTCAATTCCATATTATTCGCCTCCTGTGTATTAACGTTTGCGAGCAATTACCACTCCACCTATTATACATGCCAACAACAAGATACTGATTGCCTCGAATGGCAACAAGTAACCAAATTTGTCGGTGCTTAGCAATGCCTGCCCTATGCCATGAATGTCAATGTTGAAATTGTCGGGCATCTTCTGCATCAAGAACGAGCCATAGCTGAGCAATGAATACAGGCACACGCCTGCGCCAAGCAATGCCGCACTCAATCCCAACCACCGTTTATGGTTGGTGATGCGGGGAGAATTGGCACCCGGCTTGTGTGTCAACAAGATAGAGAATACGAACAGCACCATTATGCCTCCGGCATACACTGCTATTTGCACCGCTCCCAAGAACTCATAGCCCAGCTGGAAATAAATGCCGGCCGTTGCAAACAGCACGAACAACAAGTAAGTTGCCGCACGCAAAATCTTGCCCGAGGTCACTGCCAGTACCGAGAACACGATAATTGCAATTGCAATTATGAAATACGCAATTATACTTCCTAATGATTCCAT
>CALUMZ010000051.1 GCA_944321865.1 uncultured Muribaculaceae bacterium | reverse complement strand
AACGCGAATGATAGAAGACGACAAAATAGACCATATTCGTCATGTTTGTTCCTGAAAAACTGTACAACTGTGTTTTCAGATTGGTCCTATAAAACCGGAAAAGTCCTCTACTAATTTTGATACACCCTCCTACTCACCCGGTATTTTGGGAGTACCGTACCCTCGCCAATATTTCACCCATGTAAAGCACAAACGCACATAGGTATTCAGCATGTTATGCGATTTTTGCAGGAGCGTGTATTCGCGCCGTTACAAGTTGAAACGGTCGATAAGGTATGACGAGATTACAAAAACTATTGCAAACCACAATATCATGAGCACCGTCACCACAGCCACCGTCAACGAGCTGCGGCGAACCACGTTTGGCCGCTTGGCATCGGTTTCCGACGACGTTGCTTCAACGGCAGGCGCATCGGCATGCACATCGGCAATGCGCACAAGGTACTCGCGGCGCACATCACCGGCAACCGTGGCGAGCGACAATCGGCGCAATTTCTCATCGTCGGCTGCCGATTCATCGGCAAGCACAGCCGTAATTTCCTCATCGGGCATTATACCGGCCTTTCCATTGCTCAGGTATATGTAATCACCCGGCTGCAAGTCGGTGATATTTTTCATTGTTGCGCCCAATTCATGGGCATCGCTTCCGTCAAGCGCCACATGCTCGTCGACGTTGCGCGAACGGTATATTACACCACTGTCAGGCCGCACGAGCATCACTTGCGCGCCGCCTGTGGCGGCAAGAAAACAACCGCCGCGATGCAGCAAAACAAAAGCAAGCGACACATCGCCCTTTCGCACACTGCCACCATCCACGCCGTCCACCGAGTCGAGCACGTCGCTTGCCGAGTGCATCGCTTCGTCGAACACAGCCTCGGCAAATGGCTTGGTTGCGTCATAACCGGCTCTCACCGTGTCGCACACGGCATGATAAACGGCACGCCTTGCCACTTCGTCGATTTCAAGGTTTCCCTTCACGTCACACACCATAAACATGCGGTCGCCACTGCCGACTGCCGATGGCGACGGATACACATAGTCACCTCCCGCCCCGGCATTGCCGGCAACGTCGGTAGTGCTGAATTGCGGTGTGGCTATATTGAATACCATTGAAAAGATTTATCGTTTTTGTGGCTTGATTATCAGTGCTATTCTACCCGGCTTGACTTGTTGCCTTTTTGCAAATTTACAAATATATTACATTATTTCATGCTTTTACAGGCACGAAATTATACTCTCTTGACAAAAAAATTCCCACTCACGCATTGAGCGCACCCAGCAGCAACGCCGCTTTGTCGCACGTCTCGTCCCATTCCTGCCCGGGAACCGAATCGGCAGTCAGACCGCCACCGACATATATGCAATACCGCTCGCCGTCAAATTCCAACGACCGTACATTGACGAACAACTCAAAATGGCCTTGCGAATCCACCGGGCCTATATATCCGCCATAATAACGGCGGCTGTGCCCCTCAACCTCTCCTATGAATTTCACGGCAGCTTTCACCGGCATTCCGCCAAGCGCCGGCGTCGGGTGAAGGGTGTTGCGCATACCATCGACTTGCGACGGGCGCGAAACGGTACCTGTAAATTCGGTACACAGGTGCTCCACGTTGACGGCCTGCCGCACACCGAGCGGAGACCGCTCATATTCCATCTTCATGTCGGTAAATTTACCGGCTATATAATCGGCCACTATTGCCTGTTCGGTAATTTCCTTGGCTCCCCAGTCGCCTGTCGCTCCGGCAAGGCGTGTCCCGGCAAGGGCCATCGTCCTCAGCCGGCTGCCGTCATAGCTAAGATACCTCTCGGGCGACGCTCCCATCCATGCTCCGGTGGCTTCGCTGTTAAACACGAAAACGAACGAGTCGGGGCACCGGTCGAGCAACCTCTTGAAAACCTCGGTCCACGTGAGCGACCGGTTAAACTCATCTACAATCACACGCGACAGCACCACCTTTTGCAACTCTCCGCCACGCATGGCTTCGATGCAACGTTCGGCAGCCTGCATGTAATCGTCCTTGGTGGTCGATTCCACGGTCACCTTGTGCAACGATGTTACCGGCAACGACGATACCGGCAATTTCATATATTTTTCGGCATCGAATTGTGCCGATATAAAGTATGGCATGCAATCGGGCTTCTCGACAAAGGGCGCAATCATGAACCCTATGGGAGTCCGTTGGTCGATGATTTGTGCACCGAAGTGCAACTGCTCCTCTCCCGGCAACCGGTAGGCATAAAAACGCGCCTTGTGCCTGATGGCCTTGTCGATAGCTTCAATGATAATGGTGTTATCCATTTTACTCATTTATTTATTTCTCCTATTAATTCAAATGGCAATGCCTCGGTTATGGTTACGTCGGCAAACTCCCCTATGGTGATGCCTTCCTTCTTGGCTACGAGTACTTCGGGGTCAACTTCGGGTGAATCAAATTCGGTTCGCCCAACGTAATAATCGGGTTCCTCGCGGTCAATCAAGACCTTCATTGTCTTCCCCACCTTCTGCTCGTTGAGTTCAAGTGCTATGCTTTCCTGCAATTCCATGATGGCCGCAAGGCGCGATTCCTTGACTTCCTGTGGCACCGAGTCGGCATAGTGTGCGGCGGCATACGTCCCGTCTTCCTCGCTGTATGCAAATGCACCCATGCGGTCGAAACGGGCCCATTCCACAAACTCCTTCAACTCTTCAAATTCGGCCTCGCCCTCGCCCGGGAATCCCACCATCAGCGTGGTGCGCAGGTGTATGCCCGGCACTTCGCGCCTTATGCGTTCAATCAGTTCCATGGTCTCGGCCTTGGTGATGTGGCGGCGCATGTTGGCCAGCACGTTGTCGCTGATGTGCTGCAAAGCTATGTCCAAGTATCGGCACACATTGTCGTGGCGTGCCATCACCGGCAGCACGTCCCACGGGAATTGCGCCGGATAGGCATAATGCAACCGCAGCCATTCCACGCCTTCCACGCCGGCAAGGCGGTCGACGAGTTCGGCAAGGCGCGGCTCGCCATATATGTCGGTTCCATACGACGACAAATCCTGCGCTATGACATTAAACTCCTTCACACCTTGAGCCGTGAGCGAACGCACCTCATTTTCAAGCACCTCGATAGGCACCGACTTGTGGCGGCCGGTGATGAGCGGAATGGCACAAAAGGCGCAGAAGCGGTTGCACCCTTCCGATATTTTCAGGTATGTATAATGCCGGGGGGTGGTTATCCGCCTGTGATATGGCTCCACCGACTCCGGCACCTTGGCTCCGAGGTCGTTTATGATTCCGTCCCAGTCAAATTTTCCGTAAAACCGGTCCACTTCGGGCAATTCGCCTTTCAAGTCCTCGAAATATCGTTGCGACAAGCAGCCCATTACGAAGATTTGCTTTATGCGCCCCTGCTTCTTGGCTTCGGCCAACTCAAGTATGGTATCTATCGATTCCTGCTTGGCATCGCCTATGAAACCGCAGGTGTTGACTATGGCAATGTCACCATGCACATCGTCGCTGTCGTTCACCACATCATAGCCCGCAGCGGCAAGCCGGTAAGACAGACGCTCGGTATCGACCAAATTCTTCGAACACCCTAATGTGATGATATCTATTCGTTTCCTTTTCATTTTCCCATTAACGATTCACACTCACCTCCGTACATATACACGGGTACATTCTCGTACATGCTCCTGCAAATGCCGAAACACATACGCCAAAATTGCATGTTTGCCTGCATTCAAGCAACTTGAGCAATTCATCTTGCACATAAGGTAGTTACTTGCCAAAGAGAGACTTCACAAACTCTTCTTTGCGGAAGATTTGCAGGTCTTCCATCCCTTCACCCAGCCCGATGTATTTAACCGGTATTTTAAACTGGTCGCTTATGCCTATCACAACGCCACCCTTGGCAGTACCGTCGAGTTTGGTTATTGCCAACTCGTTCACCTCGGTAGCCGCCACAAACTGGCGGGCCTGCTCGAAAGCATTCTGCCCGGTCGAGCCGTCAAGCACAAGCAATATCTCATGCGGCGCATCGGGTACCACGCGCTTCATCACGTTTTTTATTTTGGTGAGCTCGTCCATCAGCCCTTTTTTGTTATGCAGGCGGCCGGCGGTGTCTATAATCACCACATCGGCTCCGTGGGCCTTGGCCGACGTAAGGGTGTCAAATGCCACCGAAGCCGGGTCGGCACCCATCTTCTGCTTCACCACAGGCACACCCACACGCTCGCCCCAGATGTCGAGTTGCTCCACCGCGGCGGCACGGAACGTGTCGGCTGCACCAAGCACTACGCTGTTTCCGGCCTTCTTGAACTGGTAGGCAAGTTTGCCTATGGTAGTGGTCTTGCCCACTCCGTTCACGCCCACCACCATTATAACGTATGGACGTTTCCCGGCGGGAACGGCAAAATCGCTCCCCACGGTGTCGGTGTCGTTCTCGGCAAGCATATCGGTTATCTCCTCGCACAACAGGTCGTTAAGCTCTCCGGCCCCGACATACTTGTCGCGTGCCACCCGCTTCTGTATGCGGTCAAGAATCTTGAGTGTGGTATCGACACCCACGTCGGAAGTCACAAACACCTCCTCAAGGTTGTCAAGCACGTCATCGTCGATTTTAGATTTACCCGCAATAGCTCTCGCCAACTTCGAGAACACGCCCTGTTTGGTCTTTTCCAAACCTTTGTCGAGAGTCTCTTTCTTTTCTTTCGAGAAAAAGCTGAATATGCCCATAATCTCACTCTAAAATTTTCGACAAATTTAGCGAAAATATTCCTAACCTAAAAAAGTAGTTAAACCCAAAACGGTCATTAGACTGCAAATATTAGTTTTGGACATCAAAATGAGGGTGTTTCAAGATTATCATTCCAATGTGGCAGTAGAGGGTGCATCAAAATGCGATTTTGCCATGAGTAGAGACGTGGCGTGCCGCGTCTCGATGTCCGCAACAACGTATAAAACATTCAATATCAATGATTTATCCAATCAGACTGTAGAGACGCAAAATTTTGCGTCTCTACTGCCACATTGAAATGATAATTTTGATACACCCTCTACTGCCACATTGAAATAACAATTTTGATACACCATCTACAATTGAGTTTTACAAACCACTGATATTAAACCTATTATACCTTATACCATATCGAGACGCGGCAACGCCACGTCTCTACAATATCAATGTTGAAATTTTGATACACCCTCTACTCCCACATTGGAATGATAATTTCGATACACTCTCCACAACCGGGTTGACAAACTATTTGATACTAAACACTTTACGTATTATCAATATCAAGGCTCGGTGCGCCGCATCTCTACGAGGACAAAGTAGCATTTTGATGCACTCTCTGCAATCGATTATAAAGCAGCGAGGGTGCGCCTGCTTGCAGCGGCGCACCCTCGCATGGTGGTTTATGAGGTGGGTGGTTATTTCACCATTACTTTACGCACTTCGGCACCACACTTCACTATGTAGATGCCGGCAGGCAATTGTGCCGTGAATGCCACCGCATCGGAACTATAAACCGCAGTGCCGTTTATGGCATAAATGGTCGTGGTGTTGCCGGTCGGGTTGGTTACCGATACCGAGCCGTTGCCGGTGGTAACAGCCAAACTTTCGTTTGCCGACTCGATATTGCCTACACCTCCGGTTGCATCAAGGTCGATGATTTCCAAGTAAGTGATGCCAAGGTATTCATAGTGGGCCGGAGACACTGCGTGCAAGCCGAAGAAGTGCACGCCCGACTCGGCAGGTGTAACCGTAAAGTTGTATTCGGTTACTTCGGCAGGGATTTCAAGCTGTCCGTTTTCGAGCACTTTTTGTGCCGCCACTTCGTCGTCGTTGCCGAATGTCACCTCCATGCGTTCGAAATAGCCGTCAAGGCTCGACTGTGCGCCAAATAACAGGCGGTAGTGGTGTCCGGCTATGTAGTTGACCGGCGGAGTGAACATCCAATCGTCGGCATCGTTGACATCGCTGTAAACATACATTGCCATGCCGCCGTAGTACATCCACGAGTGGCCGTCGCCGTTGGCATCTATAATCTTGAAGCTGTTCCACATCTCCTCTGCTGCCTCGGGCTTAACGAAGTCGATTGCGTAGGGGGTGTTGAGCGGATCGCCGGCTATGACGGCGTTGGAAGTAAAGCCCATTCCGGCCACGCCATTGTAAGTAGAAGTGACTACATACTGGTAGCGAGCCAGTTCGCTGCCGGCCGTTTCCACGTCGCACGAAGTGCCGGTAATGCCCTCCTTGATGATTGTCCAGTCGGAGTATCGGCGAATGCGATAGGTGATGCCATCGGGGTCGATTTCAAGCCCGTGAGTGCCGGTAGTGGGCGGCGTCCATGTGAGGGTAAGCACCTTGTCGGTCTCGGTCAGCGTCACGTCGGTGGGGTTGGATGGGATGTCGTAGCCCACAAATGTGCCGAAGTTGCGGCTCACACCCTCGGTTCCGTCGTCCATGACAGCTTTGACGGTGTAGGTATGCTCGCCGTAAGCAAACGAGGCCTCTGCTGTCGTTACCGTTTCACCCGGGGTCACGTCGGTCAAGCGCGCAACCACGGTTTCACCCTCGTTGACCACGATGGTGAGCGTGCCGGTGATGGCCTTGCCCTCGTAGGTGGTAGCCGGGGCTTTCATCGACAGCCACCCGGTGGTGCGGTCGGCAGAGCTTGCCGAGTAGACATATTCAAAATCTTCCACTCCGTCGGGCGACGTTAGTTCAGGCTCGTTGAAGAATGCTCCCGTCACGTGGTAACCTTCCGTGAGGTGACCCACCATTGTGGCCACGCCCGAATCATAATTCATCTCGAATATAGGCGTGTAGTATGCATCCATGTATGCGCTCACGCCGCAATGTATCCAATATAGCTTGTCGCTTTTGGTGTTGTAGAACAGGGCTTGCCTTAGAGGACGGTATATCGACAGATAGTCGCCATCGAGCATTCCGCTGCAGCTTATCCCGTTGCCTTCGCCTTTTTGCACCACTGTGCCGTCTTTTTGTATTTGTCCGAATCTCATCACTTCTTCAGATTCGGGGTAACGGGTGTATATGGCATACAGCGTGCCATATTTGTCGCATGCCAATGCCGGGCATTTGCTCAGGTGCGAGCCTGTACCTTTCTCGGTGAGCCAGCCCACGTTGATTTTCTCGCCGGTTTCGGGGTCGATTTTGGCAAGGTAGAAGCGGCGGCTGTCGTTTGCGCTCACCACCCCGTAAATCACGTCCTCGGTGGGATCGTAGGTGATGGTTGTGGTGATTCCGCTTCCCGTCTCGCCGGTAATTGATTTCTCCACATTGCCCGTGGCGAGGTCTATTACCTGCCACACGGGGGTAATCTGGTCGGCACTGGTGTTTTCGTCGTCAAACACGTTCATGTAGACCTTGCCGTCGTGGTAGGCTATGCCTCCGTTCACGGCTATCGGGGCTTTGACGCAGCGCAGCTCGCTGTCGCCGGTCGGTATCCGGTATATGCCGGCCGAGTCGCCGGGGAACACGTCGCTGTTGTCCCAACGCGTGCAGTATTGCATTCCCACGTAGAGGTCAACACCGTCTTCCGACAACTTGGGCATCGTCTGAGCAACTGAGACGGCCGGCATTGCGGCAACCGCCGAAATTGCTGCGGATAATAAAAATTTCTTCATCTAAATCTAAAAATGCTGTTATTACTGTTTTTTTCGGAAAAACACCACATCATGGCACGTGTGAGACAACCATGATGTGGTGCAATATTACATTAGCGTAGTGTTACTTGACAATTTTGAGTGTCTGCACTGCACCACCCTCCGTGCCAACAGCCTTGACCACGTAAACGCCGTCGCTGAGGCCTTCGAGACTGATGGTGCCGGTCTCGGTAGTGGAGATGACCATGCGGCCCTGCATGTCGTATACGGCCACGCTCTCGATGTCGGCGGGAACGTTGAGCATACCGTCATGGTATGTCACTGCCGCACCGGCTGCGATTTCGCTTACCGAGCCACTTTGTTTTTCAAATATCTTGAAGTTGTCGATGGCCATAGCTTGGTCGCGCACCTCGGCTGCGTATGAAACGAAGCCGAATATAAAAGTCCCGTCAGCACCTTCGACGGAGAAGGTCTTAGAATAGTGTTTCCATTCTGTGGCTTGTCCCATTTCTTCGATTATTTTATATTCGCCTTCGGTATATGTCGGGGTATATGCATATATGAATGCAAGTCCGGTTTGTGCCGATGGCATGTAGTAATCGAATTCAATCGAATAAGTTTTTCCTGCTTCAATGACAAAATACGGAGTATAGACGAAGTCCTCCGGACGACCTGTCACGTCGAGATCGGTGGTAGCCGGAGCCACGAGGGCGCGGTTGCCCGAAGCGGCGGTTGTGCCATAATTGCTCATGTCGTCGATTCGCCAGTAGTTGGTGTTGTACGGACGGCGCCAGTTGGGGTCCAGCCCTCCCAATTCAACAGCAAGGTCCTCGAAGTCGTTTTCGTATGGCACTTCGCACGTTGACGGGTACTCGCGCACTTCATAGATTTCAACAAGGTCGACCGAAACCGATTTGCCGATGTTGCCGGCTGAGATGGTCACGTTATAGTCGTCGGTAGATTCGATGCGCGGCAGCACGAAGTCGATATACTGGTATTGTCCCACGGCATCGGGCAGTGCGCCGCCCCAGTCGTATGTGTTGCGGCCAATGCGGGCACCGGTGAACGTCTGTGAGGCATCGCCTACTTTAACCGAGAAGTCGGCGGCGGCATCGGCGTCAGTGTCGATGTAGTAGCGCACTAAGTAGATTTGTCCTTCCTTGAGTTCAAACTCGGGAGATACTATGCTGCCTTCGCCTTCCGTGATGGTGGCCTTGCCGTCGGCTATGGTCCAACCGTTGTTCTGCCACTTGTCATCGATGTCAAATTCGGCTATGCCAAGTATGTTGCCGTTGTATTCCCAGCTGCTGTTATCGTTTTTCCTGATAATCCATGTTGCCGATTGTCCCAGCTCGCCTTCGACGGAGGCAGTGGCACGTATCAGCTTGACGTCGTTTTCCCATTCATCGTCGAAGTCGAGATTTTCGATAATTCCGTTGCTGCCCGGTGTTCCGGTCGACGAGGACACTTCCTTGTCGCCGTCGTATATGGTGACGGTTACATTGGTGGCGCTTTCGAGGTCATAACCGTCGGCTTCGGTCTTGGGATAGTTCCATGCGGCCGTACCGTTGGAGTATACCCTGAAATTGTAGGGAGCTGCCGGTGCAATTGCGCGGACATTCTGGGTTATCTGTAAGTCGTCGATGAGGAGCGGGGTTTTGCCGGGTGTCTCAAAAAGGATGTAGAATCCGTAGGGTTCCTCGCTGTCGAACTTAGGAATGGAGAATGTCGCCTCTTTCCAGTCGGAGTTGGCATCGCCTTCGATACTGCCCACAAGCTGCTTTTCTCCCTCGGCAGTCACTGCGTTGATTTTCCAACCGCTGAAGTCGCTCTTCTTGTACTTGAGCGTGAGGCTGTAGGTCTCGCGCAATTCTTCATAGTTGAACCACAGCGTAGAGCCGCCTGCGTTGGCAACTTCGGCGGCGATGTTTCCGTCGGCGTCCGAAACGGTGGTAATGCCCTTATACCCGACGGGGATCTCGTTGATTGCAAAGCCCTCGAAGTCTTCGCTGTAAGGAAGAGCCGAGTAGATGTTAACGCCCACGGCAAGGTTGTCGATGGTGGCTTTCACGTCATCGTCGGCTCCGGCTATTATCTGCCATGCAAGGCAGTAAGAGCCGTCTTCGTCAGGAGTGAACAGGCAGCGTCCGTCGGCAGTACCGTCAAGTGCAAGGCGGCTGTCGGCAATCAGCTCGGTTTCGCTCTGCCCGTCGGCCATGTAGAATGTGAACGTGCTGCCGTCGTCGGCACCGTCGAATTCGTAGTCGAATGTCACCTCATAGGTGTAGCCGCCTTTCAAGTTGATGAGCGGCGAGTAAACTATCTCGCTGCGCGGACTGCCGTTTTGCGTCGAGGCAAGAGCACCGTCGGCGATGGCAAACGTAGAGCCGTCGGCCAAGCTCCAGCCGGCGAAGTCGGAGTCGGCAAAGTCTTCGGTGTAAGGCACTTCTTCGGGGTCGGTGTCGCGGTTTTCGTAATAATAGATGGTGTACCGGTTCAGCGTAGTGTGTGTGGAAATGCTCACAGCCCTAACGCCCAAGTTATAATCTCCATCGGCATCGACGGTGAATTGCTCTGAGGTATACGTCAGAAGACCGTTGCCCTCGGCTGTGATGCTGAACACTAAGTTGTTCATATCGCTATCCGAAGTGCCTTGGCCTGTGTAAAATTTGAGTTCGGCAGGTTGGTTGGTGCCCGATTTTACTTGAACTTCTATTACGTAGCGGCGTCCGGTGGTGAGGGCAACTTCGGGTGAGATGAGCCAGTCGTCGCTCGGTTTGCCGTAGTTGATTTCCCAATAATCATCAAAATACGTAACAGGATGCGTCCAAGTGTTGCCTCCGTTTTTATTGATTACAGTCCACTTATCAAATCCGCTTCCATAGGTTCCGCCCCAGCTGTATAGCTCGTTGCGCTCGCCTTGGAAATCGTTAAGGTTGGCCACGGTTTCGGCTGCCTCACTTAGCTTGTCTTCGGTGACGAAGGCCGCAACTTGGTACTTGGCTTCACCCTCAAACGGGGTCGGGCGGTCGATGTATGACATGGATTCACCGGGTTGCCCTGTGATGTCTTCAACGGTTTCGCCGTTGCGGGAAATGCGCAAAGTGATGTTTCCGTCAAGGGCTATGTTTTCAGTGTCCGTGTCGGGATTGGTCCAGCTTAATTTAACTTGTCCTGCTTGAATGTCGGGTTCGGCCACAAGGTCGGTGGGCGCAAGCGGAGTGATGCCTGCGCTCTCGGCAACTTTTACCGTCAGCACTGAAACCGTACCGTTGTTGGCCGAAGAGTTGACAAGGAATCCAAGATAATAATTACCGGCTGTTTCGGGTGTGATGCGGAAATAGGCCATGTCGGTTTCGTTGATGGTGCGAGTGGCTATTGTGTTGGTCATTGAAGCTGCATCGGGGGCAGAGCCGTATGCCACAGTGAGCGTGGCGGGAGTCGGATTGCCCGAGGTTGAGGCAGTGTAGGTCACCACATAGCTTTTTCCTGCCTCAAATGCCATTTCGGGCGATATGAGCCAGTCGTTGTGGTTGCCTTGGGCACCGCGCACTGAGGTCAACGAAATGCCGCTGAGCCCGTCGACAAATTGCCACTGGTTTTTGTCGGTGTTACCGTCGATGATGGTCCACCCATCAATGTCTTGATCGGCGGTGAAGTCCTTGTCGACAAGTTCGCCACCCACAGGAGCGGTATAGTTGTCGATGGTAATCGATTTAATATACCATGACGACATGGGTGGGCAAGTGTTGCGAATGGCCACCTTGTAGTTTCCGGCTTCGAGCGGGAATGTGATGAAATCTTCACTTTCACCGGTGGCGGTCATGTCAAGTTTTCCGACCTCGGTGTAAGTGGAAAGGTCTTCACCGGTACCCACGTATATCGATATTGCATCGCCATCTACAGCGTTTTGCATTTCTTTGGAAATGGTAATCGAGTAGTTGCCGGCATTGAACTTGAATTCGGGCGAAATGAGCCAGTCGTCATTGTTTGATTGTCCCATGCCGAAAACGAATGCACCGGCGCCCATTGTCATCCAAGTGGTAAAATCGCTATTACCATCTTCGGTGGTCCAGTCGCCAAGGTCTTGCAAAAACTCTTGGGTGTAAGGCAGGGTGATTTCGGCAGGAGTGTCGCCGCCACCTTGCCCCGAAGTGCAAACGATGGAGAAGTTGGCAACATTGAGAGAGATTGTTTCGCCCTTGGTGGCGTTAACTATCGATACCGGGAAGTCGCCTGTGACATCGGCTATGAATTTGAACGTGTTGGAATTTCCCAATACAATATCCATCGGGTTAACAGTTCCTATTTCTTTGGCAAGAGAATAATTTTGGTCGCCGAACATAACCTTGAAAGCAAGATTGGTGTACATTGCAGCCATATTATTGGCATTTTGACGGACGAAAATGGTGATTTCATATTCGTTACCTTCCTCGAAATGGAATGATGGCGACACGAGCCAGTCGTTTGTGCCTTTGCTATTGCACCGTGTTTGTGCATAGCCATCGGAGGCGTAGTCGGAATTGTAACCCCAAGTGCGGTCGTCTCCGTCGAGGTCAGATGCATTCCATTTGCCGGTCCAGTCTGTAGTAGAAAAATCGATGCTATAAGGCATTTCGGCAACCTCGGCCGGAGTGTCGCCGCCACCTTCATCGAGAGCGATGGAGAACGAGGTGAGGTAGATGCCCGACATGTCGTACTGTTCAGGCGTGCTGATATCGTGGAATGCTATTTTGTAATCGCCCGACTGAGGTACAGAGAATGAAATGCTTGACGAACCGCCGGGGTTGATTTCGAGTTTACCGATAGAAGTGTAGCCCGATCCATCGTTGCTTGTCCCGAACATTACGTCTACGTTGGTTTGTTCGTTCATGTAAGGGTTGTTGTCGGGCATGTTTACGGTTATCACGTAGTTGGTTCCGGCTTCAAGAGAGAAAAGCGGCGAGAACAGGTAGTCATCGCTGCTTTCAGTCCCATAGCCGTAGTATCCGAGGTAGCTGTAGACATAGTTTGAAGTAGCCGACCATTCATAGCTGTCGCCATTTGCATTGTACTTCGACCAACCTTCGTCGAATGTCGTTGATGAGAAGGTGTAGTCGTAAGGCACTGCCACGCCTTGCGGAGTGTCGCCACCTTCTTCACCCGGGGCGATGGAGAATGAGGTGAGGTATATGCCTGTCGTGCCGTACATTTCCGGTGCGCTTGTATCGTGGAATGCGATTTTATAATCGCCCGACTGAGGTACAGAGAATGAAATGCTGGACGAACCGCCGGGGTTGATTTCGAGTTTACCGATAGAAGTGTAACCCGACCCATCGTTGCTTGTCCCGAACATTACGTCTACGTTGGTTTGTTCGTTCATGTAAGGGTTGTTGTCGGGCATGTTTACGGTTATCACGTAGTTGGTTCCGGCTTCAAGAGAGAAAAGCGGCGAGAACAGGTAGTCATCGCTGCTTTCAGTCCCATAGCCGTAGTATCCGAGGTAGCTATAGACATAGTTTGAAGTAGCCGACCATTCATAGCTGTCGCTATTTGCATTGTACTTTGACCAACCGTCGTCGAATGTCGCCGACGAGAAAGTGTATTCATACGGCACAGCCACACTTTGCGGCTCATCGCCACTGCCACCTTCTTCGGCATCGGTTACTGAAACCGAGCTGACGAAAATCTGCCCTGAGCCGAAGTCGTAGACACCCGTGGAGGTGCAATGCAGGGCTATTTTGTAATTCCCGTCACTGGGCACAGTGAGTAACACGGAAGGGGTAGAGCCTGCCGTAAGCGTCACTTCGCCGGCATCGGCAAATGAGGCGATGTCGCTGCCCGTGCCGTAAGCCACATTCAGTGTGGCGGCATCCATCGTGTAAGCCTTTTCGTGGATTGCCACTGCCACTTGGTAGGTTTTGCCGGCTTGCAGGGCAATTTCGGGCGAGACGAGGTAGTCGTCGTTGCTTATCCCCATTTCGATGGATATGGCCGCACCGTTTTTGTGGCCGCCCCAATATGGGTATGCACCGGTATTGTCCACTTGCGTCCATTCTCCAAGCGACCCGCCGGAGAATGTGTATTCATACGGCACCGGCTCGGCGGCGTAGGCTGCCGCGACGGTCATTGCCGCTGTGAATAGCAAAGAGTAAAACTTTTTTTTCATAAATCCTTTATTTTGAAGAATAATTAAAATAAATTGTCAAGTATATGGATTAACAACGGCGTTGCCGCACCGTCACACATAAGTTGGCTATGCACCCGGGCGTTGGCAAGGCATGTCGCAGCCTCGATTCAACTCCGTGCACTATGGTTATGTCATCAGATGTACTGTTCAATATAAAATTTCTTTACGGCACAAAGATATTAAAATTTCTTCGCAAAATTGTATTTTCTTGGATTTTTGCGAAATAAATTCTGTTATTGTTAGTAAAATTATTACTTTTGCGCTGTATTTACGCTAAACGTGTCGGTCACCGCCGTCGTATGCGCCCGTTTGCCGCCATGTGCGGAAGGTGCGGTTTTCATAATCCCTGCCTTTGCAATGTTTTGTAGTTAATCTACAAACTTTCAGGCAACGGTTGCGAGAACTCGGTGCAGGGCAAGTGGCCGGCAGCGCGCGTGATGCGTGAATTTCACGAGTCAGGATTAACCAATATTATAAATATAGTGTTTTTGATGAAACAACATTTATCTACAATCTCTGTTGCAATGCTTGCGGCGATGGCGGCATTGCAGGCTCACGCTGCCGTTCCGTCGGTCGACGACATCGTGGGCAACTATGTGCAGTGCGACTCGCTTTTGCAGCAAGACGAAACCTCGGGCGAGGTGTATTCGCAATTTAACAAGTGCACCGACTTGACTGTGGCCAAGGTGGAGGGTGCCGACGACAAGGTGACCGTTTCGGGCTTTTGGCGCGGCTTGCGCGGCGACCGTTATACGCTCACTGCCGACTTTGACGACTTCAACGGCGCAATCAGCATGCCTGCCGGTACTGTGATATGGAAAGACAACCGGTATGACAATGAGGGCGAACTCATAGCCTCTGTGCCGGTGAAAGCATACGCCATGGAAAGCAGTGACGACACCGGATGGCAGGTGTCGTCGCGCCCCATCATTTTCAGCTACGACCAGTCGACCGGCCGCTACACCAACCGCGGCTATATAGCAATAACCACTTTGGTGAACGATGAAACTACCGGCGAGCAGACGGAGGGGATAATGGAATACCTGTATAACGTGACTTTCGTTCCTGCAAACGGCATGGTGACCAACAGCAACTACCGCGTGGAGTCGGACGGAACAATCACGCAGTATGGCGAGGAATCGCGCGCATGTTATGTGGACGAAAAAACGGGTGAGATACTCAACTTGCTTTACACCGACCAGTATCACACCGGGCCGCTGATGAACTTCAGCATAAAGGGGAACAGCTTCATATTGCCGGCAGCCCCGATAGCCGCGTTAACCGATGCAACGTATAGCTACAAGGTGCTTGCCGGGGTGAATATCGACCCCGACACAAAGAGGCCTTGGCTGACGCCGACAAAGGAGATAAGCGGCGAAATAGTAGAAGATGCCGCAACCGGCATGAAGTCGGTGTCGTTCTCACCGTCGGCGATATATGCCGTGGCAGTGGCAGTGGACGATGCCACCGGTTCCTATTATTTCGATATCAGCGACAATTCTCCGGTGTATGAAATAGTGGAATCGCTTGAATTGAAGTATACTCCCGTCGATGTCGCCGCTTCGGTGGGCGATGCAATGGCCTCCGATGCCGTAAAGGAGGTTGCAACGGTGGAATATTACGACCTGTATGGACGCAAGTTGCCTGCGGCTGCCGATGTGAAGGGCGTGGTGATTAAGCGCATCACCTATACCGACGGCAGCGTGGAGACTGTGAAGGAAATTAACTGACGCAACATATTTTTTTGCAACTTAATTAAAGCGGTGCGGAGCCGGGTGCAACGAGATTGCCCCGGTTCCGCACTTGTCATAATCTCCTTAAGGACGTAGAATGCGGGTGCATCAAAATTATTATTTCAATGTGGCAGTAGAGACGTGGCGTGCCGCGTCTTGCGGGTCAGTCCGAAAACACAGTTGTACAGTTTTTCAGGGACAAACATGACGAATATGGTCTATTTTGCCGTCTTCTAT
>CALUMZ010000050.1 GCA_944321865.1 uncultured Muribaculaceae bacterium | reverse complement strand
GTTCGGCATCTCCGAAGCCGTATTTCAAGGGTGAACCGGGTACCGCAGGTTACGTTCGCTACGCTCACTCCACGCAGTGTTAAGCAAAGTATTGCCTCTCCGAGGCAACTAACCTACCCCAACTCAGTTATAAATCATAAGCAATGTTTGCTTCATTTATCAATTTTGATACACCCTCTACAACCGGTGGAATTATATTTTGCGACGACGCGGGGGTCAGTTGCGACGGTCGGGATTGCCTTCGTAATAGTTGATGAAAGCAAGGTTCACCATGCGGTTGCCGCCGGGGGTGGGGTAGTGTCCCGAGAAGTACCAGTCGCCCGGGTGACCGGGGATTGACTTGTGCAGGCCGTCGAGCGTCTGGTAAATGATTTTCACCTCGGCCCGGGTTCCGGCAGGTGTCAGCATTTCGGCTATCTCGTCGGATATTTCTTCGTCGGTGAACGGTGCATATATTTCATTCACGTAGTTAACCACTTGTTCCTTTGGCAAGTCTTGCTGCGCTTTGCACTTGGCATACACGCCGTCGATGACGCTTTGCATGCCCCGCTTTTGCAGCAGCCTGATAGCGGCACGGAATGCGGCAAACTCGCTCATGCGCGACATGTCGATGCCGTAGTAGTCGGGGTAACGCACTTGCGGTGACGACGAAACGATGATGATGCGGCGCGGGTGCAGGCGGTCGAGAATGCCTATGATTGACTGCTTGAGCGTGGTGCCGCGCACGATGCTGTCGTCAATTACCACGAGGTTGTCGACATTGCGGTTCACCTGTCCGTAGGTAACGTCATAGACGTGTGCGGCAAGGTCGTCGCGCGACTCGCCCTCGGTGATGAACGTGCGCAGTTTTATATCCTTTATTGCAATCTTCTCGCAGCGCAGGTGCTTGGTGTCGAGCAGCCGGATTAATTGCTCTTTGTAGTCGGGAGCTGAGTGGTCGAGGTTTAGAATCTTTTCGGCAACTTGTGCTTTCAAGAAGTGTTCCATGCCCTCCATCAGGCCGATGTAAGCCACTTCGGCAGTGTTGGGAATGAACGACAAGACGGTGTTGTCGAGGTCGTTATCGACTGCTTTCAATATCGCCGGGGCAATTTCATGCCCCAGAGCCTTGCGCTCGTTGTAAATGTCGGCATCGCTTCCGCGAGAGAAATATATGCGTTCAAACGAGCAACGTTCGTTTTTCTGCTCTCCCAGAATGTCGGTTATGGTGATGTCGCCTTTCTTGTTTACAATGATTGCCGAGCCGGGAGTCAATTCTTTTACTTGCTCTATGTCTAAGTGCATGGTGGTCTGTATCACCGGGCGTTCGGAGGCGATGACCACTATTTCATCATCGTAGTAGTAGAAAGCCGGCCTGATGCCGTGCGGGTCGCGCAGGGCAAACATGTCGCCGCTGCCGATTGCGCCGCAAATCACGAATCCGCCGTCCCACAGCCGGGCCGGATCGGTGATAATGTGTGGAATGGAAATGTTGTCTTCGATGAGCCGGGTGAGTTCGATGCCTTCGTGTCCCTGTTCGCGCAATTCGCGGTACAGGCGTTGATGCTCGTCGTCGAGGCGGCTGCCAAGCTGCTCGAGTATCAAGACGGTATCGGCATATATTTTGGGGTGCTGGCCTTCGCTGACAATCGAGTTGAATATTTCATCGACGTTAGTCATGTTGAAGTTGCCGCAAAGCATCAAGTTGCGGGCGCGCCAGTTGTTGCGGCGCAGGAATGGATGAACGTAAGAAATTCCCGACTTGCCCGTGGTGCTGTAACGCAGATGCCCCATGTATACTTCGCCGATGAAAGGCATTTCTTTCTCGATGCACGAAGCGTCTTTGGCATTTTTTATGGAGCTTTTTACGTTGTCGAATATTTCTTGTATTGCCGAAGCCCCGAGAGCTCTTTCCCTGAATATATATTCATTGCCGGGAGTAGAACTTAGTTTTATGCAACCCAGCCCGGCACCTTCTTGGCCGCGATTGTGCTGTTTCTCCATCAGGAGGTATAGCTTGTTCAAACCATACAGGTATGAACCATATTTCTCTTTGTAGTATTCAAGCGGCTTGCGTAACCTTATCATCGCCACGCCGCATTCGTGTTTTAGCGTTTCCATGTTGCAAAATTACTAAAAAGCACCCAATAAAGATTGTAAAATGTGGTAGTTTTTGCGGGGCAATGAGGGTGTATCAAAATCCCTTTTTACGGCATTGCGGCAGTGGAGACGCAAAATTTTGCGTCTCCACAACCGGATTTTTGATATGATTGGTGTTGATATTCAATAATTTACATAATGTGTATTGTGAAGACGCGATTAATCGAGTTTCTAAGGGGGATAAAATTGCATTTTGATACACCTTCGTGCGGCGTTGTAAAACTAATAACATTTTTGGATATATTGGGGCATTTTCTGTATTTTTGCATGAAAGTAAATGTGTCAGGGGAGGTGCAATGTCCCCTTCCCCGTCTTTTTTGGTGCTTTTGCTTTCATGTATTGAGCTTTTTGTAGTGAAAGTATAAAAATATGTTCTTGAATTATGAACAGCATGTATGAAATATTGATGGAACTGCCTATGTTTCAGGGCGTGAGTCGCGATAAACTGTCGGAATTGATAGAGAAGACGCCGTTCCATTTTTTGAAATATGCCGATGGCGAAGAAGTGGTGTCGGCAGGAAGCGCATGTACCCACATAAAATTCCTCATTTCGGGCGAGGTGATGGTTGAAATACCATGCCGAAATTTAAGAATCAAAATCAGGGAAACATTGTCGAGTCCCAATGTGCTGGGTCCTGAATATTTATTCGGACGCAAAACCGAGTACCCGTATAATATATACAGCCGTGGCGAGTGTGGCATATTGCAGATAGCAAAATCAGATTTCATAAATATATTGCACAGCGATAATATATTTTTATTCAATATGTTGAATATCCTTTCACGTAATTCTCAAAAGAATGCCGAGGAACTATTGTCGTTGAGTGCGGGTTCGGTGTCGGAACGATTTGCGTACATTGTGGTTTCGTTGACGCAGCATAATGCAAAGGATATAAAGATATTGTATAAGCAGAAGGACATGTGCTCGCTGTTGGGCATACAACGTTCGTCGTTCATAAATGCGATGGACAAGTTGAAAGATGCAGGCGTGATAGATTACACGTTGTCGGAGATAATGGTCAACGACCGCCGTGTATTGTTTGATATAATGCGTGCCGCCGAATAAAAAAAGGTTATGAAATCTACGCTGCGGTTGTCGATTGTGTTGCCTTGTTTTAACGAAAGTGCCACACTTGAATATTCATTGGCAATATTGCGAGGTGTGCTTGATGGAATAGAAGGGATTAGCTATAACATAATCTGTGTCGACGACGGCAGTACCGATGACACATGGCCGGAAATATGTCGCTTGTCGGGGCAAAGAGCCGAATTGCATTTGTCGGGAATAAAATTGTCGCGTAACGTCGGGCATCAGAATGCCATTCTTGCCGGATTGGAGCATGTGGGTGCGGATTGTGATGCCGTGGTGACGATGGATGCCGATTTGCAAGACGACGTGCGGGCAATAAAACAGATGGTCGACAAGTACCGCGAAGGGAATGAGATAGTGCTCGGCGTGCGGCGCAGCCGCAAGGCCGATTCGTTTGTCAAGCGTTATACGGCACGTATGTTCTATGGGTTGATGAAGAATTCACATACGCCGGTAGTACCCAATCATGCCGAATACAGGTTAATGAGCCGTCGCGTGATTGACAGCTTGTTGCAATATGGCGAGCGTAATGTGTTTTTGCGTGGAATAATACCCTCGATGGGGTTTAAGACGGCAGTTGTATATTACGACAGAGAGCCTCGAAAGTATGGGAAATCAAAATATCCGTTGTCGCGAATGTTCAATTTTGCGGTGGAAGGCATAACATCGTTCTCCATACGCCCCATACGTTCTATTTTCTTAATTGGTATGGTTTCGTTGTTCTTAACTGTTTCAATTGGGATATATGTTATAGTGGCGATATTGATGGGTCGCTCTTATCCCGGGTGGGCTTCGCTTATGTTATCGTTGTGGTTCCTCGGGTCGCTTGTGCTGGTGGCACTCGGAATAATAGGGGAATACGTTGGGAAAATATATCTCGAAGTAAAGCATCGCCCAAGATATTTCATAGAATCGACCACAGGAGAAGTGCAATCAACCTCACAGAAGTGATGGGTGTGCTTCAGAATATCTTGTGGTAACCGACTTTTCGGGCGTTGCCTTCAATTTGACAAATTATACAAATTAGATAAATTGCTCTAATCGACCACAATTGCTATAGCACTGTGGTAAAATCGGAGAAAGAAAAAAGAGAAACCTGCAGTTTTGCGGATTTCTCTTTTGTGTGGGCGTTGACGGATTCGAACCGCCGACCCTCTGCTTGTAAGGCAGATGCTCTGAACCAGCTGAGCTAAACGCCCTTATTTCTGAATTGCGATGCAAAGGTAGGAGCTATTTTTGAATTGTCCAAATTTTGCGGCAACTTTTTTTGATTATTTTTTGTGACGTAGAAAAATATTTTGTGCGTGTGATTGTGAATGTGTTGAGTATGTGGTGTTTGTCGGGAGAGACGGTGTGTCTGTTTTTTTAATCAATGACAAGTATGAAATTAAGCAAGTAGTCGCGAACAGTGTGCCAAGGCAGATAAAGATTGTCGTTACCGGGAATAAGATGTACCGGAGTTTCGTTTAGGTCGGTTCGGACATATATGTTGCCTTTGTCGGTTTTGAAAAAGACAAATTGCAGATTGGCAGCCATCGGCACGATATTATAGTCCTGCCAATTAAGTTTTACTTGGTCGAAGTAATGTGTGATGTAATAGCAATTTTCGATTTGCAAGAGTGACAGTAGCGGCATTAATGTCTCGGCATGGGCAAAACGCAGATTTGCAGCGACAGGCTTCTTGCCGTCGATTACGCGGTCGGCATCTTCCACTATCTGTTCTATTAATGGTATTGCCAACTCGGCCGGTATGGTAGAAACAGTAGAAGCGCTGTATAGCAAATAATGATGCAGATTGTCGATAGACCATAAATTTTCATACTCTTCATCGGACATGAACGGTGTGTAATCAAAATCAATACCCATGGAAGACATGCCTGCAATCAATGAATATACACATGTGGACAGTTCGCGCAAGGCATCTTCTGAAACATCGAAATCTTCATTGACGAGCCGCCGGGCGACAGACACGGGGCATTCGGTTTTATAGTATTGGTCGTAAATGTTTTTCCATGTCGTGTCGTTGCGGAATGCCATGTATTTTTCGTTATTGTCGAATGGCCGCAGAACTGCCGAGTGCCTGTCTCCGGCCGAAGTTGCAATCTCTACGTTGCCCGACAATTGTGCCAGCCGATGCGTGAACGAATACATGCTCATAATGGCACGAGGGGAGTATGTGGATATTGCTTCTATCGTTGTGTTTTCAAACAATGCAGGATACTTGGCATACATCCTTTCGGCTATGCCCCTCTGTTCTTCGATGCCGATGGAATCAAGGTCGCCCCATTTGCCCGCTCCGAGCCGAATTATGTTGTCGGCAATTTCCATCATCTGCCGGCCTGCGCGAGTAATAGTATTTGTCGTGTCGGCATAGTCAAGGTAGAAATTTATATATTTGGCATTTGATGCCGAGGAGGGGAACCGCGACCCATGCCGTCCCACATGGCTTATATAGAAAGGTTGCAAGGAGTCGGGGTATTCTGTGATGCTGCTTGGAACCGGATAAGGCCGGTGACTACCCTCATATATAGTCGCTGCAAATGCTTGTAGAGAGACGCATAATTGAAAAGTTGCAGCCAAAAATAATATTAATTTGCGCATGTTCGTTATTTTATTGTCGTCAGGCAAAGATAGTGCAAGGCGAGCGCAATAGCAAATCATGCTCGCATGAATTTGCGATAGCCGAGCCGCCGCCTGTCTTATGGAAAGATAGTGCAAGGCGAGCGCAATAGCAAATCATGCTTGCATGAATTTGTGATAGCCGAGCCGCCGCCTGTCTTATGGAAAGATAGTGCAAGGCGAGCGCAATAGCAAATCATGCTTGCATGAATTTGTGATAGCCGAGCCGCCGCCAATTATGTGTAGACGAATTTTTCATAAATCAAGATTACATAATGACAAAAGAACTTGAAATTATAAACCGGTACATACTCGAAGGCCGCGTGCGCGAAGCCATTTTGCAGCTTGAGGCTATGGTGGGACGCGGGGACACATGCGATGAAACCTATTTTATGTTGGGCAAGGCTTATGCGAAGATGGGAGACTGGAGGCGTGCAACATATAATTACAATGCAGCCATAGAGCTTAATCCCGACAGTCCGGCAGCAGCGGCATTGGCTCAGATAAAGGAGATAATGGACTTTTATAATACAGATTTGTATAATCCGTAGAAAATGCTTTGAAGAATTATCGACCGGAGATTAATATTAAGGCAAGATGCGTCTCTTGTCTTTTGCAATTACACTTTTTGTTGTAATTTTGCCAAGAATAAATGAAAAAAGATGATAGATAGAATACTTTCGGACGAGGAGTTGATACAACTGAAATATAACTTGGAACGTTATAACAATATTGTATTGACATGCCATTTGTCGCCCGACGGCGATGCAGTGGGGGCAACGCTCGGAATGAAGCATTTGCTTGAAGCGATGGACAAGACCGTTCATGTCATTACCCCAGATATGGTGCCGCGGTCGCTGCTTTTCTTGCCCGGGGCAAAGGATATTGTTGCATATTCAAAATATGCCGAACTTGCCAACAGGCTTGTAAGTAATTCACAATTAATAATATGTCTTGACTTTAACACGCCTAAACGTCTTGACAACCTTGCTCCATTGATAACAGAGTCGAAGGCCAAGAAAATACTGATAGACCATCATATAGGAGATGAAAAGTTTTGTGATTTGACTATCTCGTATGATAAAATGTCCTCGACATGCGAGCTTGTGTGCCGTGCAATCTTGGGCATGAACATGTTCCAACTGGTGAATCGCAAATGCGCCGAATGCTTGTATGCAGGCATGATGACCGACACCGGCAATTTTACATACAACTCCAATGATCCCGACATATACAACATAATAGCGTTATTGCTGAAGAAAGGGATAAATAAGGATAGAATATACACGCTTGCAATTAATACAAGTTCGGCCGACAGGTTGAGGCTCATTGGTTATTCATTATCCCAAAAGATGGAAATATTTGAAGATTGCGGTGCAGCCTTGATAATTCTTACGAAAGAGGAGTTGGCGAATTATAATTATAAGAAAGGCGACACCGAAAGCCTTGTAAACATGCCGTTACAGGTGCCTGAGGTGTACTGGTCGGTATTCATGCGCGAGGATGATGAATATGTGAAAATATCCATACGCTCGAAAGGCGAGTTTGTCGTCAACACTATTTGCGAAGACCATTTCAATGGCGGGGGGCATAAGAATGCAGCCGGTGGCGAATTCTACGGAACTGTGGAGGAGGCGAGAGCCGAATTTGAAAAAGTCATGGACGAGGTGAAGTCGAAACAGGCAAATGCCTGATGTGGCAAGAAAAAAGAACAAACCAAAAAAACAGGATTGAGATATGGGAAAGAGCAAAATCTTCATATTAATGTTGTCGGCTATATGTTTCCTGACGGTGGGAACATCATGCGATGATAACGAAAGTTATGCCGAGAGGCTTGAAAAAGAGCGTAAAGCAGTGAATGCTTATTTGTCAGGGTATAGCGTGAGCAACGAGATTCCTGCCGACCTTGATTTTATAACAGTGGAGGAAGTGGGCGAGGAATATGCCCCATATTACCGCATAGAGCCCGAAGGCAATGTGTATATGCAAGTGGTGAGAGCCGGCGACAGAGATTCCATCGCGCGCACAGGTGATAAAATATACTTCAGGTATTCGCGTTTTAACATATCTACATGGTATGAGGAAGGAGGGGTGGTCTATGAAGAAAGTAATTCTGTCGATATGGAATATGCGGCAGTCCATTTCTATTATAACGACTTTACCAAGACGGCAAGTGCCACATGTGGCATAGGCATACAACTGCCATTGAGCTACTTGGGAATAAACAGCGAAGTGAATCTGGTAATAAAGTCTCAATACGGCCCTGACGAAGAAATGTCGGATGTGACTCCTTACAGGTGGAATATCAGATATATAAAAAGTGCGCTATAAAGAATTGGAAATTATTCCAAAGATATAAGTACGGGAATTTGTCATCGAAATAAAAAATAGTATATATAAAATGTCGTTAATAAAATCTATTTCAGGTATCAGGGGAACGATAGGCGGTTCTGTGGGAGATGCGCTTACTCCTCTTGACATTGTTAAATTCACATCGGCTTATGCTACGTTTATAAGACGAACTACAACAAAAGCGAGCAACACGATTGTGGTTGGAAGGGATGCCCGACTTTCGGGTAAAATGGTGAATGATATTGTTGTCAGCACCCTTACCGGAATGGGATTTGACGTTGTTAACTTAGGGTTGGCAACAACGCCCACGACCGAAATTGCCGTTGTTGAAGAAAACGCATGTGGCGGTATAATCATCACGGCTTCTCATAATCCCAAACAATGGAATGCATTGAAGCTGCTTAATGAAGACGGCGAATTTTTAAACGACGCACAAGGCAAGGAGGTATTGAAGATTGCCGAGACTGAAGATTTTACTTATGCCGAAGTTGATGATTTGGGCAGGGAACTGAAAAACGAAACTTACATGCGTCGGCACATCGACAAAGTGTTGGCTCTTAATCTTGTAGACGCCGATGCAATACGACGTGCCAATTTCACGGTAGCCGTGGATGCGGTAAATTCCGTAGGTGGCATAATAATACCGGAATTGCTTGAACGTCTTGGTGTAAAGAACATAATCAAGTTGTATTGCGACCCGACGGGTAATTTCGGACACACTCCCGAACCGATACCGCAAAATCTGACGGATATAGCCAATGTGATGAAACAGGGCAAGGCCGATGTGGGATTTGTGGTTGACCCCGATGTGGACAGGCTTGCGATAATAATGGAAAATGGGGAATTCTTTGTAGAGGAATACACCTTGGTGTCGATAGCCGATTATGTCTTATCGCATACTCCGGGAGCAACCGTGTCGAATTTGTCGTCGTCGCGTGCATTGAAAGATGTGACAGAGGCCCATGGCTGCAAGTATACTGCCGCCGCAGTAGGCGAGGTCAATGTAGTCACGGAGATGAAACGCACCGGGGCTGTAATAGGTGGCGAAGGTAACGGTGGTGTCATTTATCCTGAAATCCATTATGGGCGAGATGCACTTGTGGGTGTTGCATTGTTCTTGACTTTGCTTGCAAAATCGGGTAAGAAAGTGAGCGAATTGAAAAAAACTTACCCTCAATATAGCATAGCAAAGAACAAGATTGAACTTACTCCAAGTATCGACGTTGACGCAATACTTGAAGCGATGAAAGAAAAGTATGCCCATGAGAAAGTCACTGACATCGACGGTGTCAAGATTGACTTTGACGACAGTTGGGTACATTTGCGCAAAAGCAATACCGAGCCGATTATACGTATATATTCAGAAGCCGGAACAATGGAAAAAGCCGAAAAACTCGGTAATGACATCAAAGGCATAATAGAGGATATGGCAAAGTAACTTTCCCCCGGTCGGGAAAATAGAAATAAAGTGAAATAAGAGGTTAGGCAAGATTGGCTCATTGTGGCGACTTGACTAATCTCTTATTTTTTTTGACAGGTGCGGGTGTAAATTATGAGTAGTTTGAAATTAGTCTAAGAACGGTCGTTAGGTCGCAAATATTAGTTTTGAAGATGCTTATTATGCTGCTTTTTAGTTTCTGTCGGCATCTTTTCAAGGCGCGAACCTTGACATAGCGCACATTGTTTGCAAATCTGCCAATAATATATGGGGGATGATAGTGTTACTTATACTTCGTAAGTAGAGTTGACTCATTTATTAATTTTGATACACACTCTAATGACTGTTTTGGGTTTTAAATATAATGTCATTTTTGGGTTAAATTGTTTTGCTCTGCACTTAACTTGCATTATCTTTGTATTAGCCGTAGTCTATGCTCGGTTTGCATTATCAGTGTGTAAGTAGTGTTCTTGGTTTGCTCCGGGCACCCGGGCGAAACCGGAAAACAGCTTATCAAAGAAAAAGACAAAACAGATAAAAAATATAAATATGGCACAACGTGAATGGGTTACAATAAAAGAATATACCGATATTTTATTTCAACAATATAAGGGTATTGCAAAAATCACAATAAACCGGCCACGGGTTTATAATGCCTTTCGTCCCCTGACAAACAGTGAAATGCTTGATGCCATGACGATATGCCGCGAACGTCAAGATATAGGTGTGGTTATACTCACGGGGGCAGGTGACAAGGCTTTCTGCTCGGGAGGAGACCAGAACTACAAGACTCGGGGAGGATATAACGACGATTGCGGTGTGCCACGGTTGAACGTGCTTGATTTGCACAAAGCCATACGATCTATCCCGAAGCCTGTGATAGCGATGGTTAATGGGTATGCAATAGGTGGAGGAAATGTGTTGAACGTGGTGTGTGACTTGTCGATTGCTTCCGAGAATGCCCGGTTTGGGCAAACTGGCCCCAAGGTTGGCAGTTTTGACGGCGGTTTCGGCTCGTCCTATCTTGCCCGGTGCGTTGGGCAAAAGAAAGCTCGTGAAATATGGTACTTGTGCCGCCAGTATACGGCCAAGGAAGCCGAAGAAATGGGGCTTGTGAACAAGGTGGTGCCTCTCGACAGGCTTGAAGACGAGACTGTGGAGTGGTGCGAAACTATCCTTAAACGCAGTCCGATGGCAATAAGAATGATAAAGCGCTGCCTGAATGCCGAATTGGATGGTGAACGCGGATTGATGGAACTCGCAGGCGACGCCACATTGATGTATTATTTAATGGACGAAGCCCAAGAAGGCAAAAATGCATTTCTTGAGAAGCGTGATCCCGATTTTGAGCAATTCCCGAAATTCCCCGGTTGAGCAAAGATGAAAGCAGCATATTCAAAATATAGGCTTGATTTCATCACCCCCGGAGGTACTTCGCGAGGTGTGTTGACGCATAAGGACACATATTTCCTGAAAATATGGGATGAGGTATGTCCCGAACAATTCGGGATAGGGGAGTGCGCATTGTTCAAAGGACTTTCGGCCGAGGACGACGACACCTACGAAGGCAAGTTGCAGGAATTGTGCCGTAATATTTCATCGGACCAAGGCACCGACCTCACCGGTTATTCTTCCATCACATTTGGTTTTGAGACTGCCATACTCGATTTTTCAAATGCATGCCGGCGCATTATATTCCCATCCTCATTTGTGGAAGGAAACGCCAAGATTCCAATTAACGGACTGGTGTGGATGGGGACTAAGGAAGAGATGCAATCGAGGCTTGAAGAAAAACTGTCGGCAGGATTTAAGACGATTAAAATAAAAATCGGAGCAATAGACTTTGCTTCGGAGCTTGAATTGATAAAGAGTATCCGTTCCCGATATTCAACCACAGACGTGGAAATACGTGTGGACGCTAATGGGGCCTTTACCCCGCAAAATGTAATGAGCCACCTTGATGCGTTGGCACGATATGACATTCATTCGATAGAACAGCCCATAAGGCAGGGGCAGTGGGAAGAAATGGCAAACGTGTGCCGCAATAGTCCCATTGCAGTAGCTCTCGATGAAGAATTGATAGGAATATCAAATCCGATGTATATGATGGAATTGCTGCGTACCATAAAGCCGCACTACCTTGTGCTGAAACCGTCGCTCGCAGGTGGCTTTAGTGGCGCAACCGAATGGTTGAAGATGGCCGCGCAATTTAATATTGGCGCATGGGTGACGTCGGCACTTGAGTCAAATATAGGCTTGAATGCCATAGCGCAATGGGTATCGACGTTGCAACCCAAAATTCCGCAAGGACTGGGTACGGGCAAGTTGTTCAGCAATAACGTAACGAGCCCTCTTGAACAGGTGGGCGATTCGGTAGTGTATAATCCAAGCAAAGGGTGGATTATACCTCAATTTGAATGGATTGAACCATAGCTAAAACGCGCATTTATGATGATTAACGTAAACGGTGTTATGTGCCACGACATAAACGATGTTAGGGAAAATGCTTCTGAAGCGTTTGCCCGCTTTGTCGAGGAATATGTCGGCGACGGTGATTATGTCATTGCACATACTTCGGGGTCTACCGGCACGCCCAAGGAGGTTGGGTTGAAAAAGTCGGACATGAAGGCATCGGCGCGCCTTACCAATGAGTTTTTCGGCATAAATAATGGTTCGGTGTTGTATCTGCCATTGTCGCCAACTTACATTGCAGGTAAAATGATGATAGTACGTGCCATTGAAGCCGGTGCGACCATATATGAAGAGGCTCCGAGCAATGAGCCGCTGTCGGATTATAACGGGCCGGATATTGATTTGATGGCCGTGGTGCCGTCGCAATTGGGTTTCTTGATAAATTCTCCCGGATTGCTCGAAAAAGTCAAGTCGATGATAATTGGTGGCGGCCAATTGCCGGTACGTGTGGAGCATTGGCTTGCCGACAGGGGGGTGAATGCATACAAGACGTATGGCATGACCGAGACATGCAGCCATGTTGCCCTGTCGAAAGTGTCGGCTACGGAATGCTTGCCATTTGAAGCCTTGGGAGAAACTACATTTGAGTGTGACGAGCGCGGTTGCTTGGTTATAAATGCTCCGCAATTCTCAACAAAAAGATATGTCACCAATGACATTGTGAAACTTGTTGACCCGGGAAGATTTTATTGGCTCGGAAGGATTGACAATGTGATTAACACCGGCGGTATAAAGGTTTTTCCCGAAGAAATCGAGGCGAAGTTAGCAACTATAATACCACATACTCGTTTTTTTATAACCTCGCGCCAGTCAGACAAATGGGGTGAGGAGATTGTGTTGGCATTGGAATATCCGGCATTGCCGGCCGGGGAAATAAAAGAAGGCGAAATAAAGCCCGACTTTGTAGAAAGGATGAAAAAAATATTGCCTGCGTATGCCGTGCCAAGGCGGTATGCCGCGATTGGTAAATTCAAGGAAACGAATTCGGGAAAGGTGATAAGGTCTATATAGTATTAATTACTATGTTATAATTTATAAATTTTAAAAGTGTAATATTATGAAAAGAAAATTTTTCTCAGCAGCGGTGGCTTTGATGATTGCCTGCTCGTTAACATTGTCGTCTTGCATTGGCAGCTTCGGGTTGACTAACAAGGTCCTTGACTGGAACGGCCAATTAGGGAACAAATTTGTGAATGAAGTAGTGTTTATTGCATTTTGGATTCTGCCCGTGTATGAACTTTCAGCGTTGGCCGATATTCTCGTTGTCAATTCCATAGAGTTCTGGTCGGGAAACAACCCTGTTGCATGCAATAAAGTTGTGGACGGGGAAGATGCACGTTATGAAATTATTTCAAATCCCGAAGGTTACATAGTAAAGAACATGGATGATAACACCGAAATCAAGTTCAACTTTGACGAAGTGGATAATTCTTGGTCGGTAGAAGCCAATGGCGAAGAATACAAGTTCATGAAGTATATCGATGATAACAATGTGGAAATGATAACACCCGATGGCAGCTTCGAAAAGGTAGAACTTTCTGCTGCCGGCGTATATGCATACCAACAGATTGCCGCCGGTAACATGTATGCTAATCGATAAATCGAAATCAGGAAATACAAGAGATAAGAGGACTGCTCGCGCAGTCCTCTTATCGTTTTATCACATTATGCTTAATTAAAAGTGTCAAATTAACGCTCACGCGTTGCTATTGAGAAAAGTACGAAATTCTGCTATTTTTTGTACTTATAACAATTATGCATGGGCGTTTGTTCACTCAAGAGGTCGATAATTTTGTTTTTTTATCATTCTTATGCTTTTTTTGTTACTTCAAGGCTGTTGTGTTTTTATAGAGGAAAGGCCATCGGATGCCCACATTGTTTCGTGGCAATTGCATGTCTTGCCATATAAACTGCCATAAACCGCGGAAGCCGGTGAAATAAATTTGGCGATATTGAGAAAAAACACTAATTTTGCACTCGCAAAAAAGAATCTGTTTCGGGTCCAGTAGCTCAGCTGGATAGAGCAACAGCCTTCTAAGCTGTGGGTCGTGGGTTCGAATCCCGCCTGGATCACACTGAGACATGAAGCCAAGCCCTGCAAAATCTTGCGGGGCTTGTTATTTTGTCATTAGTTCCCAAACGGTCATTAGCCCGCAAAAAAAATTGTTTAGAGTGTGCTTTTTATACCGCTTTTTAGTTTCTGCCGGCAGTTTTTGCTCTCAACCGGGTTCTCGGACAGTTACGGATTTTCCGGGCGGGGCAAAAATCATCGGGCTATTGTTTATGTCGAGGAAAAGTGCTAACTTTGCACCGCTTTTTAGTATTATTAAATAACTAATTGTATTTTTTATATGAATCATTACGAAACCGTTTTCATTTTGACTCCCGTTTTGTCTGATGCACAGATGAAGGAAGCGGTAGAGAAATTCAAGGCAGTTTTGGCCGAGAACAATGCTACTGTAGTAAATGAGGAGAATTGGGGTCTGCGTAAACTCGCTTATCCAATTCAACACAAGTCGACCGGGTTTTACACTCTGATTGAATTTGATGCAGAGCCGAGTGTCGTAAAGAAACTCGAAATTGCTTTCCGTCGTGACGAAAAAGTCATTAGGTTCTTGATTTTCCACTTGGACAAGTATGCAGCAGAGTATGCAGCCAAGAGAAGGAGCTTGAAAGGCGCAAAAGCTAACGTTAATAACGAAGAAACTAAGGAAGTAAAGGAGAATTAATCATGGCACAGACACAATCAGAAATCAGATATCTCACTCCGCTGTCGGTAGACGTTAAGAAAAAGAAATATTGCCGTTTTAAGAGAAGCGGTATCAAGTATATTGATTACAAGGATCCCGAATTCTTGAAAAAGTTCTTGAACGAGCAGGGTAAAATACTTCCCCGCCGCATCACCGGAACTTCGCTCAAGTTCCAGAGAAGGGTTGCACGTGCAGTTAAGCGCGCCCGCCATTTGGCACTCCTTCCCTATGTAACCGACTTGATGAAATAATAATTCTTAGAAAGGCAAGATTTATGAAAGTAATATTAAAAGAAGATATCGCCAACCTTGGATACAAGGATGACGTAGTTGAAGTAAAGAACGGGTATGGTAGAAACTACCTTATTCCGCAAAAGAAAGCCGTTATTGCATCGGAGTCGGCACTGAAAGTTCTTGCAGAAAACTTGAAGCAACGCGCTCACAAGATTGCCAAGTTGAAAGCCGATGCCGAAGCTCTTGCAGCATCATTGGAAGGTGTGTCGTTGACCATCGGTGCAAAGACAAGCGCAACAGGCACCATCTTTGGTTCGGTCAACAGCATACAAATTGCCGATGCCTTGGAGAAGCTCGGTCACAATATCGACCGCAAGTTGATATTCGTAAAGGATTCGATAAAGGAAGTGGGCAATTACACTGCAACCATCAAACTGCACAAAGAAGTGTCGGTTGAGATTCCTTTTGAAGTAGTAGCCGAATAATATCGGGCTATAATAAAGTAACAAGAGTTGCCTCGGGGGGATTCCTCTCCGGGGCAATTCTTTTGTCATAGGTGGCAAAGCCTCAATGCGGAACGTACCGAAATGCCCTGTTTCTACGGCAGTGTGGCGGTAATGGGTGTATCAAAATTCCAACATTGATGTTATAGAGACGTGGCGCGCCGCACTGCTGTCCCAAAGATTCATTAACATTTTAGTGTAAATCACACATAGCAAGGTAGTT
>CALUMZ010000049.1 GCA_944321865.1 uncultured Muribaculaceae bacterium | reverse complement strand
CCGCGGGGTGGAGCAGTGGTAGCTCGTTGGGCTCATAACCCAAAGGTCGTCAGTTCGAGTCTGGCCCCCGCCACAAAGATTAGTCGGGCAGGATTGCAATACAGCATTCCTGTCCGATTTTTTTGTTTGTGTGCTTGTAGAGGCGACATATTATGGCGGCTTTTTATGGCGGCTGCGGCGCAATCACTGTCCGCCCGGGTTGTCTTTTCGGCCGGTTCGGCGACGCCATAATCTTTTTCCTGTTCGTACAGAGGGTGTATCAAAATTATCATTTCAATGTGGCAGTAGAGACGCAAAATTTTGCGTCTCTACAATCTGGTTGGATAAACTATTGATATTGAATGTTTTATATGTTGTTGCGAACATCGAGACGCGGCATGCCACGTCTCTGCACCTGAAAAAATCGCATTTTGATACACCCTCTATACATCGCCGTGCAATTTTGTTTTCTATGGCGGCAGGTTCGGTTGAATTATGTGCAATTATTTGTATTGTTACGGATAAATATCTAATTTTGCACGGTTAACAAGAAATTGTGCAACTCAACACACTACGTAAACGATTTTGAAAACAAGAGAAAAACTCATAGAAATCGCACGGCAGCTGTTTGCGAAGAAAGGTATAGAAAACACCACGATGAACGATATTGCCGCAGCGTCGGACAAGGGGCGTCGCACTATTTATACTTACTTCCGCAACAAGCGTGATATTTACAATGCAGTTGTCAAGACCGAGAGTGACAAAATCGTTGAGAAATTGACGCAAATACTCGATAAGCCCGAACCGGTGGAGCAGAAATTGATGGATTTTATTTTTGTCCGGTTTGAGTCGTACAAAGATGCTGTGTTGCGCAATGGCTCCCTGCGGGCCGGTTTCTTCATGGACATACGCAAGGTAGATCGCGCCCGCCGCAACACCACGGCCTTGGAAGCCGGCATACTCAAGCAGATACTTAATGAAGGAGTCAGCCAAGGAATCTTTAAAATCAAGCATGTGGAGCAGACTGCCATGGTGATGATATTGTCGTTGCAGGGTCTCGATGTTCCTTATATACGAGACAATTTCGCCGAGCTTGGCATTGAGAGGCTGAAGTTGCGGGAATATTTGCAAGACTTTATCTTAAACGGAATATATAACAATAACAATAGAAATAATACACACGACTGATGTTTATAAACGCTACCGGATATTACGTCCCAGCAGGAAGGGTTCACAATGATCACTTCCTTAATGTGAACGGTCTGACGAACGACTGGATTGTGCAACGCACAGGTATTGTAACGCGCTCGATTGCAGGCGAGGGCGAGGGTTCTGATTCTATGGGGCTCGCCGCCATAGAAGATGCATTGAAATCGTTGCCTTACGACATAAAAGAGGTCGATTTTATAGTGTCGGCTTGCTATTCTCCTTACGATACTGTGGCCACGCTGGCCCATGTGGCACAGCAAAAGTATGACATTGCCGGTGCCAAGGCTGTGTATGTATCATCGGCTTGCTCTTCTTTCGTAAACGGGCTTGAAATCATAGAAGGCTATTTCGCAATGGGCAAGGCTACGAAAGCATTGCTTATTTGTTCGGAACATAACACTTATTACCGCAACGAGAGCGACCCCAAGTGCGGACACTTGTGGGGCGATGCCGCCGTGGCTTATTTCATCTCGAAAGAGCGCGTGGCCGACAGCGACATGACAATACGTGGCGTTTACACTTGCGGATTGGGCAATGTGGGTAAAGGTCCCGAAGGGGTGCATTTGCGCCCGCACGAGGACGGAATCACCATGCCTTTCGGCAAGGACGTGTTTGTGCGTGCATGCCAATACATGATTGAGGCTCTCGACAATGTGGTGAAGCCGCAAGGCTTGAAGATAAACGACCTTGACTACATCATTTGTCACCAAGCCAACAAGCGCATCGTCAACAACGTGGCTCACCAACTTGAGTTGCCCGACGAGCGTTTCTTGAACAATATCGAGGAATTGGGCAACACAGGGTCGGCAAGCGCGGCATTGGTGCTTGCACAGCGTGTGGCCGAGTTTCCCAAGGGTACGACTTTCGGCTTGACCGTGTTTGGCGGCGGATACTCATGTGGAGCGTTCATGGTGGAAAAATAACAGCAATAATTTTAAATATATTAAATTATGAAATTACTTGAAGGAAAAGTGGCTCTTATCACCGGTGCCGCACGCGGCATAGGCAAAGCCATAGCATTGAAATTTGCATCTGAGGGTGCCAATATCGCTTTCACCGACCTTGTAATCGATGAAAACGGAAAGAAGACCGAAGAAGAAATCAAGGCTCTCGGCGTTGAGGCCAAGGGTTATGCTTCAAATGCCGCAAACTTTGAGGATACCCACAAAGTGGTTGAGCAGATTCTTGCCGACTTCGGCCATATCGATATTCTTGTGAACAATGCAGGTATCACCAAGGACGGCTTGATGATGCGCATGACCGAAGGCCAGTGGGATGCCGTAATCAACGTTAACTTGAAGTCGGCATTCAACTTCATTCATGCAGTTTCGCCCATCATGATGCGTCAACGTGGCGGTAGCATCATCAACATGTCGTCGGTTGTGGGTGTGTCGGGTAATGCCGGCCAATGCAACTACTCGGCATCGAAGGCAGGTATGATAGGCCTTGCAAAGAGCATTGCCAAGGAACTTGGTTCGCGCGGCGTGCGTGCCAACTGCATTGCCCCGGGCTTCATCATCACCGACATGACAAATGTGCTTTCGGAAGAAACCAAGAAGCAATGGGCTGCATCGATTCCGTTGCGCCGTGGCGGAACACCCGAAGATGTGGCCAACGTTGCAACATTCCTTGCAAGCGACCTGTCGTCGTATGTTACCGGGCAGGTTATTCACTGCTGCGGTGGCATGAACATGTAATACTTCGGACATTAATCAATAATATACGTATCGGCACCCGGTGGGAAAGTGTTCCCCACGGGTGCCGATGCTGTTTTCACGAAGTCGCGGAGATTTTTTAGCCAAAAAGACAATTATATTTTGATTTATAGAGGCTTATGCTGTGCCGTGGTCGCAGAGGGCGTGTCAAAATTAACAAACGCCGTAACACAATTTACGGATTATAAGTTACACTAACATTCACATATAACTATTTGCAAACGACAGGTAATGGGCAAATGGGGGCATTGTAGCGTGATTTCTTTTGAGTGTCACAAGGCCGGCCTCGGAGAGGCTGCACTCGGCTTAGCCGCGGGTGGAGTGAGCGATAGCGAGCGCAACCTGCGGAAAGATAGATATATAAACCAAGTGGCTTCGTAGATGCCACACTTAGGCTGTCACAATAGTTCGGCATCTCCGAAGCCGTATTTCAGGCGGGGACAAATACCGCAGGTTTCGTTCGCTGCTGCTCACTCCACGCAGTGTTAAGCAAAGTATTGCCTCTCCGAGGCAACGAACCTGTCCCAATTCAGTTACAAATCATATGCTGCGTTTACCGTACTTGCTATTTTGATATACCCTATAGGAAGCTATATCCCCGGTCAGACGATACAGCTAACAAGATGCTTAGGGGGTGTATCAAAATTCCAACATTGATATCGTAGAGACGTGGCGTTGCCGTGTCTCAATATGGTGTAGGGTATAATAGACTCAATATCAGTGGTTTGTAAAACTCAATTGTAGAGGGTGTATCAAAATTGTTATTTCAATGTGGCAGTAGGGGGTGTATCAAAATGCGATTTTGCCATGAGTAGAGACGTGGCGTGCCGCGTCTCGATGTTCGCAACAACATATAAAACATTCAATATCAATAGTTTATCCAACCAGATTGTAGAGACGCAAAATTTTGCGTCTCTACTGCCACATTGAAATGATAATTTTACTGCACCCCTTACTGCCACATTGAAATGGGAATTTTGATATACCTTCCGGCGGTTGTCAATTATTGATTACGCTCCATTGGAATGTGGCAATTTCGTTTCCTATTGGTATTCTTACGACTATGATAAATGGATCAGGTCCATAGTTGGTTTTATATCGGGTTATGTATCCTGTGAATTCTGTTTTGTCTTGTTTCCGGGAAGTGCGAAAATTACCTGTTTGCAGTTCTCCGGTTTTCATTCCGTATGCATACATTGCAGTTATGTCTTTGCATTTAATTTGAATAGGAGTGCCGTCGGGCTGCTTCACGGATAGTTTCAATTGATAATTGTCGGGGTCATCTTTTGACGAGCATAATGCGGCGCCAATTGTGTATTCTCCGATGTTTTGGTAGCTCCACAATATGTTGCCGTCCGATTCTGTCGTTATGCTTTCGTTGGTAATTGGTATTTCCTTGGTTGTCGATTCATAAACAGGGAGTTGTGCCGACTTACCGGCATACCACCTAAATTCATACATGTTATCGCCAACAGGAACGTTGATTATCAATTCTCCGGGTGTGGTTCGTTTTAAATCGAAATTAAGGTACCCGATTATTCCCTCTCCTGCATATATTGTGTTCTTCTGCAGGTAACCGATTTGTTTTAAGTCAGGCATTTTTGATAATTGGTATATGTTCTCGCCCATATCATACGCAGCCATTCCTACATTTGGAGTGAGTGGGTATTCATAAATAGCCAACGAGTTGCTTTTTGCGCCCTGTGCAAGCTGCACGGAAATACGGTCCGGGTCGAATGTGAGAGTTTTGTCGGTATTGTTTTGTACGATCAAGTTTATTTGAAACACGCCCGGGTGGTCTTTTGCCGGGTTTATGGCTATTCCAAGCATATAATCCTTGTCTGTTTCGTATGCCCAAAGTTTGCCATCGTTCCATTCTGTTTCATATTCGTTATCATCCAATAATGTAATTGTAGAAATTGTAGTGCAGTTGCTACATATCAATGTAAGTGCGATGACGGATAATATTAGCTTCAATTTTTTCATGATTGCATAAACTAATGTGTGTTATTTAAGTTGTTTAAAAAAATACAAAACAATTGCAATAAATTTGCATCAGACGGAGTTTGATTTTTTTTGTAAATACTTGGTTTTGAATATCGGCGCATGAAATATCTTGAAATTTAGGTGGGTGATGGTGCTACTTGTGGCGAATATGTTGTAAATTTGTGGGATATTTGAGGCGGTGCGGACTGCCGCGAGCGGGAGTGTGCCGCGATGGACTGAAAATAAAAAGAAACAATATAAGCAACTATGTACAGGACAAAGACTTGTGGAGAACTTCGACTTGCCAACGCGGGCGAAGTGGTAACATTGGCCGGCTGGGTGCAACGCAGCCGCAAACTGGGTGGCATGACATTTGTCGACCTGCGCGACCGTTATGGCATCACTCAAATAGTGTTCAACAACGAAGTAAATGCCGAATTGTGCGACCGTGCCAACCACCTCGGCCGCGAATTTGTGGTGCAGGTGCGCGGCCGTGTGTCGGAACGCCAGAGCAAAAACAGCAACATACCTACCGGCGACATCGAAATAATAGCCGAAGAATTAAATATACTCAACCGCAGCGAGGTGCCGCCGTTCACCATCGAGGATAACTCGGACGGCGGGGACGACTTGCGTATGCAGTTCCGCTACCTCGACTTGCGCCGCACGGCTGTTCGCCGCAATCTCGAATTGCGTCACCGCATGGGTTTTGAGCTACGCAAGTATCTCAACGACAACGGTTTCCTTGAAGTGGAAACTCCCATCTTGGTGAAATCGACCCCCGAGGGTGCCCGCGACTTCGTGGTGCCTTCGCGCATGAATCCGGGACAGTTTTATGCCCTCCCGCAGTCGCCGCAACTCTACAAGCAACTGCTCATGGTGGCCGGTTTCGACCGCTACTTCCAGATAGCCAAGTGCTTCCGCGACGAAGACCTGCGTGCCGACCGTCAGCCCGAGTTTACGCAAATCGACTGCGAAATGTCGTTCGTTGAGCAGGAAGATGTGTTGCAGATGTTTGAGGGACTTGTAAAACATATATTTAAGTATGTGCGCAACATAGATTTCACCGAACCGTTCCCACGCATGACGTGGGCCGACGCAATGAAGAATTACGGCAGTGACAAGCCCGATATCCGCTTCGGCATGACATTCGTGGAGCTGAAGGACTTGACCGAGGGTCACAACTTCGGCGTGTTTGACAGTGCCGAATACGTGGGTGCCATCTGTGCCCCGGGTTGCGCCGCATATACCCGCAAGCAAATAGATGAACTGACCGACTTCGTGAAACGTCCGCAAATAGGTGCCAAAGGCCTTGTGTGGGTGAAAGTCGAAGCCGACGGGTCGATAAAGAGCAGCGTGGGCAAGTTCTACAGCGATGAAGACTTGAAAACATGGGCCGAGCGTTGCGAAGCACGGCCGGGCGACTTGTTGTTGATACTTGCAGGCAAGACAATGCCCACTCGCAAGGCCCTCAACGAGCTGCGCCTTGAAATGGGCAACCGTCTGGGGCTGCGCGACAAGAATGTGTTTGCCCCGTTGTGGGTTGTCGATTTCCCGATGTTTGAGTGGGACGAGGAAACGCAGCGTTATTATGCCATGCACCACCCGTTCACCAAGCCCAAGGACGAAGATATTCCGTTGCTCGACAGCGACACCGGCAATGTGCGCGCCAATGCCTACGACATGGTGGTCAACGGCGTGGAACTCGGTGGTGGCAGCATTCGTATACACGACCCCAAGTTGCAAGACAAGATGTTTGCCCTGCTCGGGTTCACCGAAGAGCGTGCGCAGGCACAATTCGGCTTCCTGATGGAGGCATTCAAGTATGGCGCGCCGCCGCACGCAGGGCTTGCATTCGGGTTCGACCGTTTCGTGTCGATGCTTGCCGGGCTTGACAGCATACGCGACACCATAGCGTTCCCAAAGAACAATTCGGGTCGCGACATGATGAACGATGCCCCGAGCGCACTCGACCAAGAGCAGCTCGACGAATTATATATCAAGGTCGACACCGAGCGCATCGAGAAAAACAAGAAGTGAAAACTGTTTTTCCGGAAAAATTCAAAACAGTTTCTAAATGAAGATAGGCGACATAATATCGGCGATAGAGGAACAAGCCCCGTTGTGGTTGCAGGAGAGCTGGGACAATGCAGGCTTGCAAGTTGGCGACCCGGTCTGCGAGGCCACGGGGGCATTGTTGTGCGTCGATGTCACCGAGGCGATAGTCGACGAGGCTGTAGCGCGCGGGGTTAATCTCATTGTTTCCCACCACCCGTTGCTGTTCAAGGGGCTCAAACGCATAACCTGTGCTTCGGCAACAGAGCGCATTGTGATAAAAGCCATAAAACACGGCATAACCATATATTCGGCGCATACGAATATAGACAGTGCGGCAAGAGTGGGAGTGTCGTGGGCAACCGGCCGCTTGGCCGGGCTTGTAAACATGCGGGTGCTTGTGCCACAAGAGGGGGGATTGATGAAACTGGCAGTGTTTGTCCCCGTGGATTACCGCGACAAGGTGAGTGAGGCATTATGGGCGGCCGGTGCCGGACAGATGGGGAACTATGACCGCTGTGCCTACATGGTCGACGGAACCGGTACTTATCGTCCGCTCGATGGCGCTTCTCCTGCAATAGGAACCGTCGGGCGCAGCCACAACGAGCCTGAAACACGGGTGGAAGTGGTGTTCCCTGCCGCCTTGTGTGGCGGCGTGGTGCGTGCCATGCTTGCGGCTCACCCTTACGAAGAACCGGCTTTTGACCTCTTGAAACTTGAGAACAAAGTCGATGCCGGACTTGGTGTCATAGGCGAGCTCGAAGTGCCGCTTCCGGGAAAAGATTACCTTGAATCGGTAAAACAGAGCCTTGGAATAGGTGCTTTGCCTTATGCCGGCGATGCTTCGCGATTGGTGCGCAAGGTGGCATTGTGCGGCGGTGCGGGTGCCGAATTCATACCGGCTGCAATAGCCGCCGGAGCCGATGTTTACATGTGCGGCGACTTGAAGTATCACGATTTCACCACATACGGCGACAGCATATTGCTTGCCAATATAGGACATTATGAGAGTGAACAATGCACAAAAGGGATTTTTTATGAAATAATTCGGAAAAAATTCCCTAACTTTGCAGCCTATTATGCTGAACAAGAAAAAAATCCGATAAGTTTTTTATAAACGTATGGCTAACGATAAAACAAAACAAGAAAAAGAATTGACCGTCGAGGAGCGTCTGAAAACATTGTATCAGTTACAGACCATCTTGTCGGAGATTGACCGAATCAAGACTATTCGTGGCGAGTTGCCACTTGAAGTTCAAGATCTTGAAGATGACGTTGCCGGCTTGCAGACCCGTATCCAGAACTACAAGAACGACATAGACGGCCTGAAAGACGATGTGATGAAGCAAAAGCGTGACATCGACGAAGCAAAGGCCCGCATCGACAAGTATACCGAACAGCAAAACAACGTGCGCAATAACCGCGAATTTGATTTCTTGACCAAGGAAATAGAATATGAACATCTCAATATAGAGTTGGCCGAGAAGCGTATCAATGAGTTTACGAGGCAGATAGAACAACGCAATGCCGACGTGACAACCGCCGAGGAAAACCTTGCCGACCGCAATCATGTGCTCGAAGAAAAGAAGGGCGAACTCAACGAAATCGTATCGGAAACCAAGCAAGACGAGGAAAAATTGCGCGAACAGGCAAAAAAACTTGAAGGCAAGATAGAGCCACGGTTGCTTACGGCTTTCAAGCGCATTCGCAAAAATGCACGCAACGGGCTTGGCATAGTTTATATCCAACGCGACGCTTGCGGTGGTTGCTTCAACCGCATTCCTCCACAACGCCAAATGGAAATAAAGATGCACAAGAAAGTTATCGTGTGTGAATATTGCGGCCGCATACTCATCGACCCTGATCTTGCCGGGGTGATGAAAGAAGGTGAAGCAACGGCGGCAAAATAAAGGCATAACGTCCACCGTTTTTAAGATATAACATGGTGCGGGAAGGTGATTGTCACCTTCCCGCACTGTTTTTTTGATACACCCTCTACAACCGGGTTGGCAAACTGTCTGACATTGAATGTGTTATATACCATTAATGCTGCCGAGACGCAGCACGCCACGTCTCTACGACTTGGTAAAATTGCATTCTGATACACCCTCATCTTACCACATAACGCCGCGTCATGGCGACGTGGGGAGTGTGCGACTATGTGCGCTCCATGTGCTACCGTATGCCATTTTTGACATACTGTGCGTTAAATAAGATTAAAAATGGGGGGGGGTAATGTGAACATGAAAAAATATTTATCTATATTGTGCAACGTTTTATAAAATCAACCATTTTTAATTAAACTCTAAACACCTAAAACATGAAACCAAAACAGAAACCATGGAATTGTAATCACGGAAAAACATGGTCAAGGTCCATCTTACGGACGGTGTTGCCCTCGTTGTTTTTGATAGCATCGGGGCAGTGTTTTTATGCTATGGCAACTACTCAGGGAAGTAACGTTGCAGCAGTGAGAACTGAAAAAGTAAATGTAAACGGTACCGTTACAGGGAAAAACGGAGAACCTTTAATCGGTGTGAGCGTCGTTGAAGACGGAACGTCCAACGGCGTTGTTTCTGACATTAACGGATATTTTGCTTTGAAGGTAAGACCGGGGGCGACTTTGCGGTTCTCCTATATCGGTTATGAAACTCAAGAGGTTAACGTTAATGGACAAACGAATTTTGATATTACCATGACCGAGGACACCGAAGTCCTCGACGAGGTAGTGGTTGTGGGTTACGGTTCGGTGCGTAAGGCCGACCTTGCCGGTTCGGTTGCCGTGCTCGACAACAAGGCATTCCGCGACCAACCCATCACGCAGGTGAGCGACGCTTTGCAAGGTCGTGTGGCCGGTGTCAACGTGGTTACCGACGGATTGCCCGGTGGGTCGGTGAAAATCCGTATTCGTGGTACCAACTCCATCAACAAGAGCAACGACCCGCTCTATGTGGTTGACGGAATGGTGCGCGAGTCGGGTCTCGAAGGCATCAATCCCGAGGATATACAGAGTATGCAAATCTTGAAAGACGCATCATCGACGGCCATATACGGTTCGCGCGGTGCAAACGGTGTTGTCATCATCACCACCAAGGGGGGCGTTGCAGGGCAGACCAACATCACATTTGACGCACAAGTGGGCATATCGCAAGCCTACAACCTGCCGGAGATGATGGATGCGAAAACATACGCGCAGGCTCTTGTGGATTATAACGGAATAAGCAGTTCGGCGGTTGCCGACTACTTGAACGGCAGCAACCCGGGCATCGACTGGGTTGACCAAATGTTCCGTACAGGAATTACGCAAAACTACAAGCTTGTGTTCTCGAAAGGTACCGAAGACATGCAAATGTATATTTCCGGAAACTATATGAAGCATGAAGGCGTAATCGAGGAAAGCCAGTATGAACGTTTTGCAGCAAAGGCCAACCTGCGTGCCAAGATGACCGACTGGTTGGATGTCAACCTTGATATCAATGCGTCGCGAGGCATAGGCAAGGGGCTTGGCGGAATGACGATGGGTACAAGCAACCCATTGTGGATTGCATTCAACTCGTCGCCGGCAATGAATATGTATGATGCCAACGGTAATTTTGCAACCGACCCGTATAGCACCATCGAAAAGAATGCCTACGGTATAATCTCGGCAAGCGAAAACGAGCGCCGCCGCGATGTGCTTAACGGCCACATCGACTTGCGCTTCAATATTGCACCGGGATTGACTTTCACCACCAGCAACGGTATCGACTACTATAATTACACATGGTATAGTTTCTCTCCGCAAACGGTTTACGGAGTAGGACAGAACAGCATGAGCAACGACAACATGCAACGCGTGCTGTTGCAGTCGTCCAACAATATCACCTATACTCACACATGGAACGACAAGCATCACTTGACGGCAACCGGTGTGTGGGAAGCTACCAAGAGCACCACGCGCTCAATGGGTATAACGGGTGAAAAACTGTTGTCCGAAGCTGTTGGTTACTGGGATGTGAAGAATGCTTCTGCCCGTGATGCATCCAACAGTTACTCGGAATGGGCATTGCTTTCGGGCGTGGCTCGTGTGATTTATAACTTCGACGACCGCTATTTGCTCACCGGTACGTTCCGTGCCGACGGTTCGAGCCGTTTTTCCAACAACAAGTGGGGCTACTTCCCGTCAATAGCTGCCGCATGGACCATCTCCAACGAAAGTTTCATGGAGAATGCCCGCCGGGTGATGAACAACTTGAAGTTGCGCGTGAGCTACGGTATAATCGGTAATCAAGATATTGACCCATACTCTACGCTTGCTCTTATGGCACAAACCACCACATATTTTGGAACAAGCTCGGGTGTGACCGGTTATTGGGCAAATACAATTGCCACTCCCGACATCAAGTGGGAGAAAACCAAGCAGTTTGACATAGGCCTTGACTTCGGATTCCTTGACAACCGCCTCGGCCTCACCATCGACTACTTCAACAAGCGCACAACCGATGCGTTGCTGTATACGCAGCTTGCCAATTACCTTGGTGGTACATCCTATCTTATCAACGCCGGTGAAGTTGCAAACCAAGGTGTCGACATCGCCATCTCGGCAAATATCATCGACAACAAGGACTGGACTTGGACAACCTCGATCAACGGTAGCTACTTGAAGAATGAAGTTAAGAAACTTACTGCCCAACAGCCTGTAATCTATGGCGGTTCGTTCCAATCGGTAATAACCGACTGTACTATCATCAAGGAAGGTGAACCCATAGGTACATTCTACGGATATGAATGGGTGGGCATTGATGCCGAGGGATTTGACACCTACCGTGCAGCCGACGGTTCTGTTACCCGCAAACCCACAGCCGACGACCGCGTGGTGCTGGGCAAGGCTTCGCCCGACTTCACATTTGGTTGGAACAACATGGTGCGATACAAGAACTGGACTCTCAATGCATTCTTCAATGCTTCGTTTGGCGCACAGCGCCTCAATGCATTGCGCTTTGCGATGAACTCCAAGATAGGCAACTCGCGCATGTTTACCGATGCAGGTTATATAGCCGAAATAGGTAAGACCATGCCTAACCCGAATGTAACCGACAACCAGTACCTTGGCAACTCCTCGAAGTGGGTTGAAGATGCCAACTACTTCCGTTGCGAAAACATCACGCTTGCCTACGAATTGCCGAAGCGTGTGGCCAAGATTGCCGATTTCCGCTTCAGCTTCAGTGTGCAGAACTTGTTTACGATAACCGGATATAAAGGTATAGACCCTGCCGGATTCTCGTTCTCGAGCGACTATGGCGACCGCGCATCAGGTATCGACACGGGTACTCACCCTGTTCCGAGGACTTATACATTCGGAGTACGCATGAATTTCTAAAAAACAAGTAGTATTTTATACACAGAAAAGACAATTATGAAAACCAAAATATTATTGGGTTGCCTTGTGGCAGCATCATTACTGCCGGCAGCCTCATGTAGCGACTTCCTTACCGAAGACCCTAAAGGGAAATTGGTACCCGAGAATTTCTATTCCAACCAAGATGAGCTAAACTTGGGCGTGTATTCCTTGTATTCATTGGTGCAGGCATTCCAAGCCAACTCCAACCCGCTGATTGTGCAGTGCCAAGGTGATGATGTGACTTCCACAACAGGTTCCAACAAAGCGGCTTATTTGTCGGCCGATGCATTCGAGGTGCCATCGGACACCAAGGGACTTGACGATAACTGGATGCGGCTTTACGCTATTGTTAAGACTTCCAACATGATTATAGACAATGCTCCGGGGGCAAATGCCTCGAAGGAAGAGGTAGACATTGCCATGGGGCAGGCTTATTATTGGCGTGCATTTTCATATTTCAACCTTGTGCGCATATTTGGCCCTATACCGGTCGATTTGCATAATGTCACCGACAATAACGCTGTACAGATTGTTTCGGTTGAAAATGTGTATGCCCAAATAGTATCAGACCTTATTGCTGCCGAGAATTGCAATCTCCCGGCAAAATATACCGGTAATTACCGCTCGATTGAAGGTCAAAACCTGTATGTGTCGCAGCAAACGGTAAAAGCCACTCTTGCAGCCGTGTATATGGCCATGGCCGGCTATCCGCTCAACAAGACCGAATATTACGGCATGGCTGCCGACAAGGCTAAGGAAGTGGTTGACGGTGTTAACAACGGCACGTATGACCAATCGTTGCTGCGAGACTGGGAAAATGTTTATTCTTACGGTATGAACCACCATAACGAGACACTGCTCGGCATCGACTATAATGCCACTCTTGGTGGATGGAGTACTGGCGATTCGCAACTTTCGTCGTGCCATCAGCTTGCAAGCCTTGAGGGTGGTTGGGGCGACTTCTTGCCCGAACGCCTTTTCTGGAAGAAGTATCCTGACGGGCCGCGTAAAGATGCCGTGTTTGCAAAACAATTATTAGTCGTGGTGGATGATAAAACGAAAAAAAGAGAACTTGTTGACTGGTGGGCAACCCGCGACGGGCAGCCATACAACGGTACAAATGCGGTGGTGACCGAATACCGCCCCATGTATGTCGCATTCACTGTCAATGCCGACGATACCGGCGCACCGATTGCCGCCCCGTATGACTATACCAAGCCGCACTGGACCGGGATGTGCATCAACAAGCGTCACCAGATTATACGCTACTCCGAGGTGCTTTGCTGGTTTGCCGAGGCCTCAGGACGTTCGGGCAAGTATGAGGGCGAAGCCCGTGCCGCACTCAAGCAGGTGCGCCAACGTGCTTATTCCGACCCGGCCAAGGTGAACGAAGTTGATGCTCTCAGCGGCGATGCCCTTGCCGAAGCTGCATACGATGAGCATGGCTATGAAGTGGCAGGCTATGTGTTTGCGCTCGTTACCCGCCGTGCCGACCAGTTCCGCATGAACCGCTTGGAGGAAGCCTATAACTACCGTGCCGGCAGCCAAGACGAAATACTCGTTCCGGCCGGGACGCTTACCCACAGTGTTGACGATGCCGGTAAGCCGTTTACTTATACTACGACCCAAGATCTGAAGTTACAGGAAGAAATGCCCGTGACGGTAGGCTGGAGCGGCGAGTCGTCGATGTACCAAATCTATCCTCCGAAGGAAACTGAAAAGAATCCCAACCTGCGCCGTTGACCCTGTGCGCAATGTGGGCTATGCCTGATAAACGAAGAGACGCGACCACTCGCGTCTCTTTGTCTTTTGTTGCGGTAATGGTATATAAAGTATTTAATATCAACAGCTTATTCAACCCGGTTGTAGAGGTGTATCAAAATGCGATTTTATCAAATGTAGAGACGCGGCATGCCGCGTCTCGATAATATTAATGATTCATAAGATGTTTAATATCAAATAGTTTGTTAACTCGGTTGTAGAGGGTGTATCAAAATGGAGAGAAGGGCTGCGGAGCTGCCCAATTATGCTTAACGCCGGGCGAGGCGACCAAGAGGGAGCCGAACCCGGTGTAGACAAGTTCATTACAATGCCGTCCCCGTAGGTGGGCGAATAACTGCCTGTACACAAATATGTTCGCCCTCTGCGAGGACGCTTTGTGTGGGTGAAGTATTCTTACACCGGGTTCGGCTACGCCTCGCCCGGCGTTAAGCATAATTGGGCAGCTCCGCAGCCCTTTTTAGCATCTTTCATAATTTTGATACACCCTCTGCTGCCACATTGGAATGATAATTTTGATACACCCTATACGACTGGGTTGAATAAGCTGTTGATATTAAATGTTTTATATGCCTTTGTTGCGATAGAGACGCGGCATGCCACGTCTCTACATTTGATAAAATCGCTATTTTGATGCACCCCCCTGCTGTCACATTGAAATAATAATTTTGATGCACCCTTTACAATATAAACTATATGTTATTAAACGTTTTGTCATTCGGGCTTGAATTTCAGTGAATTGCGTTCGGCCGATTCTATGCGTCGGTTGCGCCAGCAGTTGCGGCACAGGGCCACATACTTGTCGTTGCCGCCTATTTCCACTTGGTTGCCGTCGGTGATTATGTTCCCATTCTTGTCGATGCGGGCATTTACTATGGTCTTGCGTCCGCACGAGCAAGTGCTCTTTATCTCGTCGATGCTGTCGGCAATCTCAAACAGCCGCCTTGAACCTTCAAACAAGTGGGTGCGGAAGTCGGTGCGCAATCCGTAGCATATCACGTTGCTCCCATAGTCGTCCACAACCCGTGCAAGTTGGTCGACCTGTTCGGCAGTGAGGAATTGAGCCTCGTCGATGAGAATCCAGTCTTTCACCACAAGAGCCTCTTCAAACAGCTCTTTTGCCAATTCATACAAATCGGTGTCGGGGTATATCCACAGGCATTTGCGCTCGATGCCTATGCGTGAGCGTATCACATTGTCGTTTTCACGGTTGTCTATTATAGGTTTCAGGCACAAGTATTCCATGCCGCGTTCTTCAAAGTTGTAGGCTTGGGTGAGCAGCAATGCTGTTTTGGCCGATCCCATGGTGCCATATTTGAAGTATAATTTGCCTATTCTGTTCATATTGTGATTGATAAGTCGCTTATAAGGGTTAATGGTTTGCTTCTCGAAGAAGCGTTATGCAAAGATAACCAATAGAAAGCGTATTGCAGTGAGAAAAATTGGGATATTTTCGCAATAAATCTTTGGTTAATTAAAATTATTACACTAATTTTGCACTCGCAATTGAGCGACATGCTCATAAGTTTTTCGGGGTGTAGCGCAGCCCGGTTAGCGCATCTGCTTTGGGAGCAGGGGGTCGCGAGTTCGAATCCCGCCACCCCGACAAACAGCGAAAGTGTTGGTTTTCAATCGAATAACGATTAAAACCAACATTTTTTTTCGTTAATACTCACCCCAATATTTAACATTACTACTGATGTGATAAAAATAGAGATATTGTTGTTAAAGCGTTAAAATTAGGATAAATACGATGTGATATTGATTTTTTGATTTGAAAATGATTTATTATTTATTGGGAGCAAAATGCAGATCAATATGAAATATGGTTGCCGCAAGACCATCAGAGACAAGACGTTACATGTATGGAATTCGGCCTGCATTGTCAACAACTATCTTCTGCGTCAAGAAGAAAAACTGCGGCTGCGGAGCTGCCG